>NZ_JAUEXY010000002.1:0-866914 GCF_032489375.1 Bradyrhizobium sp. SZCCHNR1098 | reverse complement strand
GGAGGCCCTCCTTGGCCGCCTTCGCCATCATATGAAGGTGTCCTGTATCGCTGCGATTGACGACCTCGCTGGCGATGATCAGCTTATGCTTGTCGTCGACGACGCTCTGGACATTGTAGCCTGCGATCGTCTGGTCGCCCTTGCTCAGCAGTCGCGCATCGGAATCGGTCTTCGACACCTGTCCCTTGTCGCCCTTGTCCAGGTTCTCCAGATCGGACTGTGCGCGTTCACGCCTGGCCATCAGCTCCTTGATCTTGTCCCCGACATCGCCGCCATCCTTGTTGCCATCCTTGCCGTCGTCGGGCTGCTTCGCTTCCGCCGCGTCGTTGGTGTCGAGAGACTTGCCGTACGCCTCAATCTCCTCATCGAGCTTGGCGATCTGTTTGGCGAGCTTCCCGCGCGTGAAGATGCTGTCCTTGCTGGCATTGCCGTGGAACAGCGCGCCGTCGACCGCGACCAGGGTCCCGCCGATCAGCCCGATCTCCTGCAGCAACAGGACGAAGCTACGGTTCGCCGCCTTCAAGGCAGCCCAGTTCTCCTTGCGGAAGTTCGCAATCGTCCGATAGCCGGGCTTCAGGTTCCTCAACAACCAGATTAGCTCCAGATTGCGGCCGGCTTCACGCTCGAGCCGGCGCGACGATCTGATCTGGTTCAGATAACCATAGAGATAAAGCTTCAGCAGGTCCGCCGGATCGTACGGCGGCTGCCCGACACCCGATCCCCTCCGCTTGGCGTGGCGGAAGCCAAGCTTGGCCAGATCGAGAGCGTTGACGTAGCTGTCAATCGCACGAACCGGATTCTGCCGATGCAGCCGCCGTTGATCTTCAGAAACTGCTCACGTCGCCTTCAGCGCGTGGTCGGTCTCGGCGTCGAACTGGGCGATCTGCCGCGCGCGCTGCGACTTGGCGGCGGCCTGGTGGTCGGTGGCGATGACGGTGTAGACGGCCGGCAGCACGAACAGCGTGAACAAAGTGCCGATCGACATGCCGGCGACGACGACGAGGCCGATCGAGAAGCGGCTGGCGGCGCCGGCACCGGACGCGGTCAGCAGCGGGATCAAGCCGGTGACCATCGCCGCCGTCGTCATCAGGATCGGCCGCAGGCGGATGCGCGCGGACGTCTCGATGGCGGTGCGGCGGTCCATCCCCTCGTTGAGCTGCAGCTCGTTGGCGAACTCCACCATCAGGATGCCGTGCTTGGTGATCAGGCCGACCAGCGTCAGCAGGCCGACCTGGGTGTAGATGTTCATGGTCGCGAGGCCAAAGAACAGCGGGATCAAGGCACCGACGATCGCCATGGGCACGCTGATCATGATCACGAACGGATCGCGCAGGCTCTCGAACTGCGCCGCCAGCACCAGGAAGATGATGATCAGCGCGAAGCCGAAGGTGATGGCGAGCTGGTTGCCTTCCTGGACGTATTGACGGGCGTCGGCGAGATAATCGTGGCTGAAGCCGGACGGCAGGTTCTTGGCCTGCTTCTCCAGGAAGTCGACCGCCTGCCCGACCGTGACGCCGGGCATCGGCACGGCGGAGAAGGTCGCCGAGTTGAGCTGGTTGAAATGCGTCAGCGAGTTCGGGTCGGTCGCGGTCTCGATGTTGACCACCGTCGACAGCGGCACCTGCTGGCCGGCGGCGGTCGCGACATAGTAGCCCGACAGCGATTCCGGCGACAGCCGCTTGTCGCGCGGCACCTGCGGGATCACCTGATAGGAGCGGCCTTCGAGGTTGAAGCGGTTGATGTAGTTGCCGCCGAGCAGCACCGCGAGCGTGTTGCCGATCGACTGCATGGTGATGCCGAGATCGCTCGCCTTGCTGCGATTGATCCAGACCTTGACCACCGGCTGGTTGAACTCGAGGTCGCTGTCGGAGACGATGAACATTCCGCTCTTGCGCGCGGCGTCCTTCAGCTTGGCCATCTGCTCATAGACCGCCTGGAAGCCGCTGGTCGAGCTGATCACCATCTGCACCGGCAGACCGCCGGGGCCGCCCGGCAGCGCCGGCAGGTTGAAGGCGAAGGCGTTGATGCCCTCGATCTTCGACAGCTCCGCCTGCACCAGCGGCTTCAGCTTGATCGAGGAGCGCGTGCGCTCGTCCCAGGGCTTGAGCAGCATGCCGGCAAAGCCGCCCTGCGGGCCGAGGATGCCGTTCAGAACGAAGCGAAGGTCGGTCTCGGGGAACTTCGCGAATGCCTTGTCGACCTTGTCGGTGTAGAAGTTGATGTAGTCGATGTTGGCGTATTTCGGCGCCTTGGTGATCGAGAACACGATGCCCTGATCCTCCTCCGGCGCCAGCTCCTTCGAGGTGTGCATGTAGAGGAAGCCGACCAGGCCGAGGATCGTCAGCGCGAACAGCGCGGTCACCGGCCGGTAGTCGAGCGAGCGGTCGAGCCGGCGGCCGTACCAGCGCGTCATCGCGCCGAACACCCGGTTGACGAGGCGCGCGAAGCGGCCCTCATCGGCGCTCTTCAGCAGCACCGAGCACATCATCGGCGACAGCGTCAAAGCAATGACTCCCGACACGATGACGGAGCCGGCGAGCGTGAAGGCGAACTCACGGAACAGCGAGCCGGTCAGACCGCCGAGGAAGCCGATCGGCGCATACACCGCCGCCAGCGTGATCGTCATCGAGATGACCGGACCGACGATCTCGCGCGCGCCCTGCAATGCAGCCTGCACCGGCGCCTTGCCCTCCTCCAGATGGCGGTGGATGTTCTCCACCACGACGATGGCGTCGTCGACGACGAGGCCGATCGCCAGGACCATGGCCAGCAGCGTCAGCAGATTGATGCTGAAGCCGAACGCCAGCATCATCGTGCAGACGCCGATCAGCGACAGCGGGATCGTCACCACGGGGATGATGACCGAGCGCAGCGACGCCAGGAACAGGAAGATGACGACGATGACGATCAGGACGGCTTCGCCGAGCGTATGCTCGACCTCGTCGATCGAGGACTGGATGAACTTGGTGGAATCATAGGCCACCTTCATCTTCATCGATGGCGGCAGGTTGCGCTCGAGGTCGGGGAACAGCGCGCGCACACCCTTGACGATGTTGAGCGGGTTGCCCTGCGGCGTCGCGTCGACGCCGATGAAGATCGCGCGCTCGCCGCTGAAGGCGACACTGGCATCGGTGCTCTGCGCCGCGAGCTCGACGGTGGCGATGTCCTCCATGCGGACGAAGCCGCCGTCCTTGGCCTTGACGATCATCCGCTTGAACTGGTTGACGTCGGTCAGGCCGGTATTCGTCGTGATGTTGGAGACGATGAAGTAGCCCTTGGCCTGGCCGGCCGCGGACTGGAAGTTGTTGGCCGCGATCGCCGCCGCGACATCCGTCGGCGACACGTTGCGGCCGGCCATCTTCTCGGGGTTCAGCCAGATCCGCATCGCGAAGGTCTGGCCGCCCAGAATGTTGGCCGCAGCGACGCCGTCGACCGTCGACAGCACCGGCTGCACCACGCGCGTCAGATAGTCCGAGATCGCCGATCCCGACAGCTCCTCGCTGGAGAAGCCGAGATACATCACCGACGTCGTCTGCCCCGTGGTCTTGGTCACGATCGGGTCGTTGGATTCCTTCGGGATGAGGTAGCGGACCGAATTGACCTTGGCGAGCACCTCGGTGAGCGCCTGGTTCGGATCGAAGTTGAGCTTGATGAAGACCTGGATCGTGCTGGTGCCCTGCACCGAGGACGAGGTGATGTAGTCGACGCCCTCGGCGGACGCGACCGCCTGCTCCAGCGGCGTCGTGATGAAGCCCTGGATGAGGTCGGCGGAGGCGCCGGGATAGACGGTCGTGACGTTGACGACCGTGTTGGACAGCTTCGGATATTGCCGGATCGGCAGCTCGAACGCCGCGCGCAGGCCGAGCAGCAGGATGAGCAGGCTGACGACGACCGACAGCACCGGGCGCTTGATGAAGATATCGGTGAAACGCATCGCGGCAATCCCGTCAGCAGAAGTCAGATGAGGTCCGGGCGGGCCGCCTCATGGAGGCGGCCCGGCATTGGCTCAGAGGCTCGCTCAGTAGCGCGGCGGCTTCGCCGGCACCGGCGGCGGCGGATCGGTCGAGATCGCGACGGCAGCGCCGGACTGGATCTTGAGCTGGCCGACGGCGACGACGCGATCGCCCTCCTTCAGGCCCTTCAGGATCACCGCGCGGCCATTGATGCGATCTCCGGTCTGCACATAGATCCGGTCGGCCGTCAGCGCGGTCTTGCCGTCGTCGGTCTTCTTCTCGTTGATCACGAACACCGAGTCGCCATAGAGCGTGTAGTCGACCGCGGTCTCCGGCACCGTCAGCACCGGCGGCTTCTCCGGCAGCACCACGGTGGCGGTGGCGAACATGCCCGGCTTCAGGATGCGCTCCGGATTGGCGATCGTCGCCTGCACGCGGATGTTGCGGGTGTCGGTCGCGATCTGCGGCTCGATCGTGGTGATCTTGCCTTCGAAGGTCCGGCCCGGATAGGCATCGACGCCGATGCGGACGGTCTGGCCGACCTTGAGCTGGCCGCTGTCCTTCTCCGTCACGGTGAAGTTCACCCACAGCTCCGACAGATCGGTCAGCGACACGATCTGCGTGCCGGCGCTGAGATACTGGCCGACCTCGACCTTGCGGACGCCGAGATCGCCGTCGAACGGCGCGCGCACCAGCTTCTGCGCGATCAGCGCCTCGGTCTTGGCGATGCCGGCCTGCGCCTGGTCGTAGGCGGCCTGGGCCTGGTCGACGGTCGCCTGCGGCCCGAACTGGCGCGATGCCAGCTGCTTGGCGCGATCGAGCGACAATTGCGCCACGGTCACCTGGGCCTTGTAGTTGGCGAGATCGCCCTGATCCGGCGCGTCATAGAGCTGCACCAGCGGCGCGCCCTGCTTCACCGTGGAGCCCGGGGTGAACATGATGTCGGTGATGCGGCCGCTGACGTCCGAGGTCACGTTGACCTGGTGCACGGCGGCGAGATCGCCGACGGCCGTCAGCAGGTTCGGCACGGTCTCCGGGCTCGCGGTCGCGACGGTGACGCTGATCGGCGGCGGCTTCATGTTGGCGAAGAACTGCGCGATCATCTTGTCGCGGAACATGTTGAACCACACGAGGCCGCCGACCAGCGCCGCGAGCAGGCCGCCGATCACGATGAACCACAGCACCGGGCGGGTGCGCTTGCGCGGCTTGTCGTCGACCGGCTTTCCGGAGAGCTTGGGTTCGGTCGCAATGTTCATGTCATGCACTTTCTGCCGTCGCCGGCCGGACCGGAGGTTGCGACAATTCGTGATCGAGGTAGCACGCAATGGCGGCGTCGGTCAGTCCGATGCCGCGCAGGATGAATTCGCTGAGCTGGCGCTCCAGGCTCGCCGCAGTTCCATACGGCACACATGGAACGGATGGAAGCCGCGTCAATGCCGCCATCAACACGGTGTGATGCGCGAACCAGAACAGGTCGCGGGGCGCGGCCACTAAGCGCACGGCGTCACCGGAGGCAACGGCTGTCACCAGCGAGTCAACGAACTTGGCGCCGATGAGATCATCGATCTTCGCATACAGCAGCCTTGCGAATTCGCCATCATCGAGATGGCTCGACGCCATCAGCCGCAGCCGCTGCTCTTCTTCCTCATTGGGGCCGTCGGCAATGCCGAGGAAATGCCGGACCATCCCGGCCATCAGCATGACCAGCGTCGCGGTCGAAGGTTCCTGGCTGAGCAGCACCTCGAAATCCGGGTCGGTCTCGCACTCCTCGGTGAGGATCTCCGCATACAGCGCCGCCTTGGAGGGGAAATGCTTGAACAGCAGCGCTTCCGAGATCGCCGCTGCGGCAGCCACGCTCTTGGTCGTGGTGCCGGCATAGCCATGACGCGCGAAGCAGCGCTTGGCTGCACCGAGGATCAGCTGCCTGCGGAGATCGCTTGTCATGCGCAAAGTGGACATCGGCCGTGAGTAAATACTCACTTGATCTATGTCAAGAAAGATGCCGCGGCGCAGCAGGGTTTGGCGGCCAAGTCCCTGAAATCGCTGGCGGGATTTCACCGTTGCCAAAGGCAATTCTATACCTCTGAAAGCGGCGGATCTGCGGCAGGGCGGGCGGTCCGATCCTGCCCTCGGTGCCCGGCGCTGCCGGGTCGCACATTTTCTTCTGCTGCCGACCGTGCGACGGTCGCAGCAACAAACGAGACTCGGACGGGAGGACCATCGATGACCGACGACGCAGCGCTCGCCAGCCAGTTCGATCTCGAGCGCCTGACGCCTGAGTTCTACGCCGATCCCTACCCGACCTACCGCGCGCTGCGCCAGCATGCGCCGGTCAAGCGCCTCCGCAGCGGCTCCTATTTCCTCACCCGCTACGACGATCTCGTCACCGCCTACAAGGCCACGAAGACGTTCTCATCCGACAAGAAGCGCGAGTTCGCGCCGAAATATGGCGACACGCTGCTCTACGAGCATCACACGACGAGCCTCGTGTTCAACGATCCCCCGGCGCACACGCGGGTGCGCCGCCTGATCATGGGCGCGCTGTCGCCGCGGGCGATCGCCGAGATGGAGCCCGCTCTGATTGCGCTCGTCGATGGGCTCCTGGACCGGATTGCAGCGAAGGACAGATTCGAGCTGATCGAGGATTTCGCCGCGGCGATCCCGATCGAGGTCATCGGCAACCTGCTCGGCGTGCCGCACGAGGAGCGCGGCCCCTTACGCGACTGGTCGCTTGCCATCCTCGGCGCGCTGGAGCCCGTGCTGACGCGCGAGCAACTTGCCCGCGGCAACCAGGCGGTCGGCGATTTCCTCGCCTATCTGGAAACGCTGGTCGCACGCCGCCGCGCGGCACCCGGCAATCCGGAGCGCGACGTGCTGACGCGCCTGATCCAGGGCGAGGCCGACGGCGAGCGTCTGAGCGAAAAGGAGCTCCTGCACAATTGCATCTTCCTGCTCAATGCCGGACACGAGACCACGACCAATTTGATCGGCAACGGTCTCGTCTTGCTATGCCAGCATCCGGCCGAGCGCGAGAGGCTGATCGAGGCCCCCAACCTGATCCGCACCGCCGTCGAGGAGATCCTGCGCTACGAGAGCTCGAACCAGCTCGGCAACCGCATGACCACCGAGCCGGTCACGCTCGGCGACATCACGCTCGAGCCCGGCACCTCCATTACGCTGTGCATCGGCGCTGCCAACCGCGATCCCGCCCAGTTCGACGATCCCGAACGCTTCGACATCACCCGCCTCGCCAACCGCCACCTCGCCTTCGGCACCGGCGCGCATCAATGCGCCGGAATGGCGCTGGCGCGGCTGGAGGGCGCGGTCGCGATTGCGCGCTTCGTGAGGCGGTTTCCGAACTATCAGCTCGACGGCGCCCCGGTGCGCGGCGGCCGGGTGCGGTTTCGGGGATTCATGAACGTGCCTTGCGTGGTCGGCTGAGGCGAGGATCACGTTGTGCGGAGTGACCGGAGCACCTCAGTCTGTGATTTGTAGGGCGGATGAGCGAAGCGTAATCCGCCGCTGACACGGCCGGATGCTGTCGAAAGACCCGCATTTCATCAGCGATATCTCCTCGCCGGTCACAACCAGCGCTCAAGCGACGCCTTGTGACATGCATGTTCACTGCTGCCGGCGCGGCGGATTACGCTTCGCTCATCCGCCCTACGCGCTGCTGTCGGAAAGTCTGACCGGCTACATAAAGAAGGCGATACTCGCCCGCTCCGGCCGACACCCACTCCTCGAAAAAATCTCTTTCTTTTTTTCAGAATTGATGTATACGTTCTCCCGTCCCGCCTCACAAGAGGGGCGCTTCGCGGTCGTCACGAACGTCGAGTGCGGGATGCGGTGGGCGTGTTGGTGCTGCAGCGTGGGTGATTCCTGCGCCGACGAACGGCAGCGATGCGCACGGTCAAGTCGCGTGGTCCTGATACCCCGATGCTGGTATTACGCCTGCGTTGGCGCTCACGCGTCGCGCGGGCAACGGTGGCCAGAAAGCCCGGCGCACCGGGGAGAACGCGAAGCAGCCGTCAAACCATCGCGCGGGGAATGCCGGGTGTACTCGGCTGAACCTGTGGTTCCTGCCGCCTGCATTTTTTTCGCAGGCGGGCCATGGGTGCGGCCAGCGCCCGGCATTCCCCGTGCCCTCTTCCCAAGGAGGGCAGGACGATCAGCAAAGCTCGGACGCGAAAACGCGCCGCGAGATGGGACCTTCATGTCTCACTTCCGTCAGCTTAAGTCTCACCGCCCCGACACAACTCTCACCATCGTCATTGCGAGCGAAGCGAAGCAATCCAGGGCCGCGCACGCGACTCTGGATTGCTTCGTCGCTTCGCTCCTCGCAATGACGGGGAGACAGACGGGACTCAACGGTCGGGCGGACGATCGAGTAGGTCAGCCCCTGCTCCAGCAGATGCGCTTCGAACGCCAGCTTGGCCTTCTGGAACGCCAGCAGCGGCTTCTGCACGCAGATGGCGGACAGCAGGACGAAGTGACTCACACCAGCACTCCGCGCAGCATCCAGCGCGTTCACATGGGCTTGATAGTCGATCGCCTGGGCATCCGTCGGCTCCGCTTCGACCTCACGCCGCCGCGCGCGGCGTCTTCTCCAAAATCAGCGTGTGGATGCCGCAGGTGCCGCTGTAGAGGCTCATCACCCGCGTGCCCGGCTTGCGGCCGGCGCGCGGCTCGGAGACCTGCAGGCCGGCGGCGAGCAGCCGCGCGCGCGTCGCCTCGATGTCGGCGACACGCCAGCTCAGGCCCCACAGCTTGTCATGGGCCTTGTCGTTGCCGGCGACCGGCCGCTTCACCACCTCGACGATCAGGTCGCCGCAGCGGAAGAACATCAACTGCCCCCATTCCTGATGGCTGCGGTCGAGCGCCATGTCGAGCCCGAGCCGCGCGCCGTAGAGCGCGGCGGCGCGTTCGGGATCCTCGGTCGAGATCACGATATGGTCGAGGCCGAGCACGGCCGTATCGGCGGTCTTGGCGGACGGCGGGCGCGGCTCTGCAAGCTCGAGGAAGAACATGCGCACGCCACGCGTGAGATCGGTCATGGCGCGGGTGCGCTTCCAATGCAGCCTCCGGCCCGAGACGCGATCGGTGTTCTCGACCTCGGTGATCGGGTCCGGCTTCAGCGCCACGCGCTCCAATCTGCGATGCATCTTGGCGATGTCGTTGGTGGCAAAGCAGATGCTGGCGAGCCCCTCGCCCCAGATCTTGATGACGTTGCGGATGCGGTCGGCCGCCACGCTCTGGCCCATCGGGGCCATCAGCTCCAGGCTCATATTGTCGAGCGTGAACAGGACGCGATCGGCGCCCTCGCCCGAATTCTGCCAGGACGGCTTGCGTGCCAGCAGCGTCTCGAAGGCGGCGCTGCCGGCCTGGATGTCCTGCAGCAGGACGACGACGTGGTCGAGCCCGGTGATCACGGAAACAGCCCTCGCGAGTTCTTGGCGGCGCGCACCTTCTCCACTCCGATCGCCATCGCCGCGGTCCGGTGGGAGATGCCGTCGGCCTTGCCGCGCGTCAACATGCGCTCGAAGGCACGGTCGAGGATCTGGTACTCCCTGCGCATCACCTCCTCTTCCTCCCAGAACAGCTGCTGCAGATCCTGCACCCATTCGAAATAGCTGACGATGACGCCGCCGGAATTGCAGAGAATGTCGGGAATGAGGAAGATCTCGTTGCGGCGCTGGTCGAGCACCAGATCGGCATCCGGCGTGGTCGGGCCATTGGCGGCTTCCGCAATGACGCGGCATTTCAGGTTCGCCGCCACCTTGGCGTCGATCACGCGCTCGACAGCCGCCGGCACGAGGATGTCGCAGGCCAGGGTCAGGATCTCCCGCGGATCGAAGGCGAGCTCGGTGGAGAAGCCGGCAATGCTGCCGTGCCTGGCGGCGTGCGCCATCAAGGCCGGGATGTCGAGACCACGGGGATCATGGAGGGCGCCGGTGTGATCGCTGACCGCAATCACCTTCATGCCCATCTGGTGGAAACCGAGCGCGGCATAGGAGCCGACATTGCCAAAGCCCTGCACGACCGCGGTGGACTTGGTCGGGTCGATGCCCAGCTCATCCATCACCCGCCTCGACACATGGGCGACGCCGCGGCCGGTCGCCTCGCGGCGACCCAAGGTGCCGCCGGAGAACACCGGCTTGCCGGTCACGATCTCCATCACCGTCTGCCCCTGGTACATGGAATACGTGTCCATGAACCACGCCATCACCTGCTCGTTGGTGCCCATGTCGGGCGCCATCACGTCGGTATGCGGGCCGACGAACGGGATCATCTCCTGCATGTAGCGGCGGGACAGCGATTCGAGCTCGCGCCGGGACAGCTTGGACAGATCGACGTTGACGCCACCCTTGGCGCCGCCATAAGGCAACCCGACGAGGGCGCACTTCCAGCTCATCCAGATCGCCAGCGCCGCCACCTCGCCGATGTCGACGGTGGGAGCAAAGCGCGTGCCGCCCTTGGTCGGTCCCATGGTCAGGAGGTGCTGGACCCGGTAGCCTTCATAGACCGCGATCGTGCCGTCATCCTTGTGGATCGGACACGAGACGGTGATCGCCCGCTTCGGCAAGAGAAGCCGGTCCCGCTCGTCGGCTGGGATGCCAAGATGGTCGGCGATCACGTTGAACTGATTGGTGGCCATCTCGAAGACCGGACCCGCATAGACAGTCATATTCCACTCCCGAATCTGCGTTTCTGCAGGCCGGCAACCATAGCGCGACCCGAGCGCCGGCGGCAGGGGGCCACCGGTAGCAGACGGCCGATCTCAACCACCATGGTGACGATTTGACGAAGAATTTCAGCGTTGATCCGCTTTGACCGCTTGCTAATCTGCGGCGCCGGGGCCGCGATCACCCCTTAGTGAGACAGAAATGGCAATGCAGGCCCTCTTCATCGGACAGACCTACATCGACGTGACGTTCATCACCGACCACATGCCGACGGGGGACGAGAAGCACGTGGCATCCGACTATGCCGTCTCGTTCGGCGGCAATGCGGTGACTGCGGCATTTTGCTGCGCCAAGCTCGGCATCGTGCCCGACCTGATCGCCACCGTCGCGAATGACTGGCTCGGGCGGATGTTCCAGGACATGACCGCGAAATACGGCATCTCCGTCCATCCCCGGAAGGTCAATGCCTCCTCGCTGTCCTTCATCATGCCGAAGGACGGCAAGCGCGCGATCGTGCGTTGCCGCGACGATGCGCATATCCACCCGTTCCCGCTGCTCAATCTCGGCAATTGCCGGGCGCTGCATGTCGACGGCCACCAGCCCGACGCCGCGTTGCATTATGCCAAGCTGTGCCGCGAGGCCGGCGTCCTGACCTCGCTCGACGGCGGCGGCCTGCGCGCCAACACCCATGAGCTCCTGGAATATATCGACGTCGCGATCGTGGCCGAGCGGCTGTGCGAGCAGATGGATCTCACGCCGGAGAAGATGCTCGACTACCTGAAGAGCCGCGGCTGCCGCATTGGCGGCGTCACCCAGGGCGAGAAGGGCCTGCTCTGGTATGACGAGGTCGGCGCCGTGCATACGCTGCCGGCCTATCCGATCCCGCGCGAGCGCGTGATCGACACCAACGGCGCCGGCGACGTCTTCCACGGCGCCTATGTGTATTCGTACCTCGCCAATCCGGCGAAGGGCTGGAAGGAGCATTTCGAGTTCGCGCGCGCGGCCTCGACGTTCAAGATCCAGAAGCTCGGCAACGAGGCCGGCCTGCCGACCCTCGCCGACATCGAGCTGGTCAGGCAGGAATTCGAGGCGCGCGTCTAGCGGCTGTGGGGAGCAAGCGGATGGGGCGGGTCGTCGTCGCCGGCAGCATCAACATGGATGTGGTGGCGACGGCCGAGCGCCATCCGCGCATCGGCGAGACCGTCGCCGGCCGGTCGGTGATGTACTTTCCGGGCGGCAAGGGAGCGAACCAGACCGTCGCCGCGGCCAAGCTCGGCGTGCCGACGGCGCTGATCGGCCGGCTCGGCCGCGACGCCTTCGGCGAGCAGTTGCGCGCATTTCTCACGGCTCAGGGCATCGATCTCACCGCCGTGAAGGACAGCGCGGGCGCGTCGACCGGAACGGCGATCATCACGCTCGCACAAGCCGACAACACGATCGTGGTGATCCCGGGCGCCAATGCCGAGGTCAGCGCCGACGATGTGGCCCAGGTAAGTCTGGCACCGGACGATGTGGCCATCAGCCAATTCGAAATTCCGCAGGCGACCATTACCGCGTTCTTCCAGCGTGCCAAAACGGCCGGCGCCACCACGATCCTCAACCCCGCCCCGGCGAGCGCATTCGACAGCACGCTGTTCGCACTGGTCGATGTGCTCGTGCTGAACGAAACCGAGCTCAGTTTCCTGGCCGGGATCGAACTCGGCGACGCGCCGACGCCGCAGCAGGTGAATGAGGCGGTTCGCGCGCTCGAGCCTCGCGACGATCAGACGGTCTGCGTCACGCTCGGCGCGCGCGGTGCGGTCGCGGTTTCTGGCGCCGAGGCCCGGCTGGTCGAAGGCCGCGCGGTCAAGGCCGTCGACACCACCGGCGCCGGCGACTGCTTCGTCGGCGCGCTCGCCGCGCGGCTGTCGCAGGGCGCGGCGATCGCGGATGCGATCGGCTATGCCAACATCGCCGCATCGATCTCGGTGCAGCGGATGGGTGCCGGCCCTTCGATGCCGACCGCAGAGGAGGTGCGCGCGCTGCTCTAAGCGAGAGCGCTCTTCAGGTCGAAGCTGGGATCGGCGGCTTTGGCTGCATCCAAGGTGCCGCCCGCAGCCAGCAACTTGCGGCCGAACATATGGTCGCCGGCACGGTTGACGGACTCGATGCCGACCAGCCGGCCCTCTTTGTAACAGAACGCGGAGAACGCCTTTTGCGCCGGATCCCCGCGCAGCACGACCTGATCATAGCCGGTGGTGAGCCCCGCGATCTGGAGCTTGTCATTGCCCTGGTCGCTCCAGAACCACGGCTGTCCGTCATAGGGCTTGACGTCGCCCGTCAGCCGCGCCGCGACGCAGCGGGCGTGATCGGTGGCGTTCTGCACCGACTCCAGCCGCAGCGTCCCGCCGAAGCGCTGGCTGACGAACAGGGCGCAGTCGCCGATGGCCGAGATGTGCGGATCGCTGGTGAGCAGATATTCGTCGACGACGATGCCGGAGGCGACCTGCAATCCTGCCTCAGCGGCGAGCTCGACATTCGGCAGCACGCCGACGCCGACCCCGACGAGGTCAGCGGGGATGTGCCGACCATCGCTGAGGCTGACGCCGGTGACGTTGTTGCCGTCGGCCTCGATGCTGGTGGCCTGCACGCCGAGATGGATGCGCACGCCGGCATCGGCATGCTGTTTCTGGAAGTAGTCGGAGATTTCCGCCGTCACCGCCCGCGCCATCACCCGCGCGCCGAGCTCGAGCACGTCGACCTCGAGCCCTTTGATGCGTGCGGTGGCCGCGAATTCGAGGCCGATGAAGCCGGCGCCGATCACGACGACCCGCTTGGCATCGCCCAGCAAGGTCCTGAGCGCTTCGCTGTCGTCGAGGATGCGCAAGTAACGGACCGCCGGGAGGCTGGCATTGGGAATGTCGAGCAGGCGGTTGCGCGCACCGGTCGCGAACACGAGGTGCCCATAGTCGAGCGTCCTGCCGGAGGCGAGCAACACCTTGCGCTGATCGCGCTGAACAGAGACGGCACGATCATAGACGAGATCGATGGTCTGGTCCGCGTAGAACTTCTGCGGCCGAAACATCAAGGTTTCGGGACCGCCGGTGCCCTTCAGATACGCCTTCGACAGCGGCGGGCGCTGATACGGCAGATGCGGCTCGTCGTTGATCAGGTGAATGGGATCGGCAAAGCCTGCCTGACGCAGCGAGGTCGCGAGCTGGAAACCCGCATGCCCCGCACCCACGATCACAACCGGTCCCTTCGTCACTGCGTCCTGCCCCATTCTGTCCATATCCCGTGTTTGCACGCCATGTCTGCTGCGGGTTTACCTCCCGTCATGCCAGCCGAGCCGGGTTGTCGCAGACTTCCCCGGCATTGTCACCGGCCTGCTGTGCGCTTTAAATGCGGCAACAACCATGCAAGGGAGGATTGAATGTCGGACGCAGCCGCGGACCCCGCTCGCCTGAGCATTGACGGCCCGATCGCGACCATCACGCTGGACCGACCGGCAGCGTTCAACGCCATCAACCTCGCCATCGCGCAGCGCCTGGAACAGCTCGCGGCGCAGGTCGAGGCGGACCCGACCATCCGGGTGCTCGTCCTCAAGGGCGAAGGCCGCGCCTTCTGCGCCGGCGGCGACCTGCAGACGATCGGCGCTGCCGCCGAGGCCGACACCATCACGCCTGTCGTGAGCGAGCTGCTGCACCACTACCACGCCTTCATCGCGAGCCTGCGGCGCATGCACAAGATCGTGCTCGCCAGCGTTCACGGCTCCGCCGCCGGTGCTGGGATGTCGCTGGCCTTCGCGGCCGATCTCTGCATTGCGGCCGAGGATGCGCGCTTCACGCCGGCCTATGCCAAGCTCGGCGTCTCGCCCGACGGCGGCGGCACGGTCGGTGTCATTACGACCGTCGGTGTGCGGCGCGCGCTGCAGATATTCCTGGCCGAGGACAGCTTCACGGCGGCGCAGGCATACGAATGGGGACTGGTCGCGAAAATCGTCCCGGCCTCCGAGCTCGTCGCAGCTACCGACGCGCTGGCTGCGCGGCTGGCGCAGAACATGCCAGCTGGGCTCGCGGCGACCAAGGCGCTGATCCATCGCGCACCGACCAGCGCGGTCGAGGATCAGCTCGCCGCCGAGCGCGACGCAATCATCAACTGCATGCACACGGATGAATTCCGCGCCGCCGTGAAGCGGTTCACCAGCAAAGGAAAGTAGGACTGCGCTCACCCCTTCCCTTTCCGGCGCATGAAGTCGAAATCGCAGCCGTCGTCGGCCTGCAGGATCGTCTCATGAAAGAGGTGCGCATAGCCGCGCTCCGCCCATTCCGGCGTCGGGGCTTGCTTCAGCGCAGCTCGGCGCCGGTCCAGCTCGGCGTCGTCGACCAGCAGGTCAATGCTGCGCTTGGCGACGTCGAGCCGGATCATGTCGTCGGTCCGCACCAGCGCCAGCGGCCCGCCGACGGCGGACTCCGGCGTGATGTGAAGGACGATGGTGCCAAAGGCGGTGCCGCTCATGCGCGCATCGGAGATCCGCACCATGTCCTTGGTGCCGCCGCGCGCGAGCTTCTTCGGGATCGGCAGATAGCCGGCCTCGGGCATGCCCGGGGCGCCTTTGGGCCCGGCGTTGCGCAGCACCAGGACGTCGTCCGCCGAGACGTCGAGAGCGGGATCATCGACCCGCAAGGTCATATCCTCGATCGACTCGAACACGACGGCGCGCCCGGTGTGCTGCAGCAGCTTGGGGCTCGCGGCCGAATGCTTGATGACGGCTCCGCGCGGCGCCAGGTTGCCGCGCAGCACCGCGAGCCCGCCCTCCGGCTTGATCGCGTCGTCGCGCGAGCGGATCACGTCCTGCCCCGGCACGTCCTCGGCGGCAGCCACGATGTCGCGCAGCGGTTGGCCGGTGATCGAGCGGCAATCGAGATCGATGAGATCACCGAGCTGCTTCATCAGCTTCGGCACGCCGCCGGCGTGGTGGAAATGCTCCATGTAGTGATCGCCGGATGGCTTGAGATCGACCAGCACCGGCACCTCGCGGCCGATGCGGTCGAATGCATCGAGATCGATTGTGTGCGGGGTCCGGCCAGCGATCGCGGTGAGATGCACCAGGCCATTGGTCGAGCCGCCGATTGCCTGCAGCACCACCTGCGCATTCTTGAAAGCGGACGGCGTCAGCAGCTCGCTCGGTTTCGGCCCCTTGGCCTTGGCCATCTCGGCCGCGACGCGTCCGCTGGCTTCGGCCGAACGGAAGCGCTCGGCATGCGGCGCGGGAATCGTTGCGCTCATCGGCAGCGACAATCCGAGGGCCTCGGTGATGCAGGCCATCGTCGAGGCCGTTCCCATCACCATGCAGGTGCCGACCGACGGCGCCAGCCGGCCGTTGACCGCCTCGATCTCGCTGCCGTCCATCTCGCCGGCGCGATACTTCGCCCACAGCCTGCGGCAATCGGTGCAGGCGCCGAGCACCTCGCCCTTGTGATGACCGACCACCATCGGACCAACGGGGATGACCACCGTCGGCAGGTCGGCCGATACCGCCGCCATGATCTGCGCCGGCAAGGTCTTGTCGCAGCCGCCGATGACGACAACCGCATCCATCGGCTGGGCACGGATCATCTCCTCGGTTTCCATCGCCATCAGGTTGCGCAGATACATCGAGGTCGGATGCGCGAAGCTCTCGGCGATCGAGATCGTCGGAAACACGAACGGCATCGCGCCGGACAGCATGACCCCGCGCTTCACCGCTTCTAGGATCTGCGGCACGTTGCCATGGCAGGGGTTGTAGTCGCTGTAGGTGTTGGTGATGCCGACGATGGGCCGGTCGAGCGCGTCGTCCGAATAGCCGGCGGCCTTGATGAAGGCCTTGCGCAGGAACAGCGAGAAGCCGGCATCGCCGTAGGCAGTCAGTCCCTTGCGCAGGCCATCGGTCATGGTCTTCTCTTCTTTCATTCTCAACGTCATTCCGGGGCGCGCGAAGCGCGAACCAGGAATCCAGAAGTTGTCTTGCGCTCTCACATCGAGATTCCGGGTTCGCGTCCTGCGGACGCGCCCCGGAATGACGACGCCAATTACCCCCAGTCGATGATCCGGCTGGTGTCGCCATCGAACTCGGTGGTGCAGAAAGCGCCGCCCTGGAAGTAGTCGCCGATCGGATCGGCGGGCAGCTTGGCTTGCTCCGCAAAAGCATGCTCGCGGAAATCCTCGGCGCGGCCGGTCGGGCGATAGCCGAGATCGTAGGCGCGCTGATTGTCCCACCAGGCGCGCTCGTTCAACGAGGCGCCATAGAGCACATCGAAATGAATGTCCGGATGCTCGAGGCCGATGCGGCAGAGCTGGACCAGATCCTCCGGCTTCAGCCAGATCGACAGCCGGCGCCGGTCGAGCGGCTTGTCGCCGAAATTGCCGATGCGGATGCACGTCACCTTCAGCCCGTGCTTGTCGGCATAGAGCGAGCCGAGCGCTTCGCCGAACACCTTGCTGACGCCGTAGCGGCCGTCGGGACGCGGTTGCACGTCGTTGTCGATCTTGCGATGGCGCGGATAGAAACCAACCGCGTGGTTTGACGACGCGAACACCACGCGCTTGACGCCCTTGCGGCGAGCCGCCTCGAACAGGTTGTAGCCGCCGATGATGTTGGCCTGCAGGATGTCATTCCATGGACCTTCGACCGAATAGCCGCCGAAATGGATGATGCCGTCGATGCCATCGCACAGTGCTTCGACCTGGGAGAGGTCGGCAAGATCGGCCGCCTTGAACGTCTCCTGGCTGGAGAGATCGGCAGGCGGTCGGAGATCGCTGAGCAGAAGGTCCGGATAGATCGGCGGCAGCAGCTTCCGCAAGGAAGTGCCGATTCCACCGCTCGCTCCGGTCATCAAGATACGTGGCATTTCATCCCTCGTGTTCGGCCCGCAGGTTTGCGGTCATTGCTTGCGGATGATAGCAGAGATCGTAACGGTGCAATAACAGGACCGGCCAGATGTCCGACGGAAACGCTCACGCCCAGGGCTTTCGCCCTGCCACCTTCTATCCCGATCCGGCGATCCAGGCGCTCGATCCGCGCTTCGAGAAATACTGGCTCAAATTGTCGGCCGTCGAGCGGCTGGCGACGGGCCTGCGCTGGGCCGAAGGGCCGGTGTGGTTCGGCGACGGCCGCTATCTCTTGTGCAGCGACATTCCCAACCAGCGCATCCTCAAATGGGAGGAGGAGACCGGGGCTGTCTCGGTGTTCCGCAAGCCCTCCAACTTCGCCAACGGCAACACCCGCGACCGGCAGGGCCGGCTGGTCACCTGCGAGCATGGCGGCCGCCGCGTCACCCGCACCGAATATGACGGCTCGATCACGGTGCTGATCGACAGCTTCGACGGCAAGCGGTTGAATTCGCCGAACGACGTCGTGGTCAAATCCGACGGCTCGATCTGGTTCACCGATCCGACCTTCGGACTGCTCGGCAATTACGAGGGCTACAAGGCCGAGCCCGAGATCGACGCCAACGTGTACCGGATCGACGGCACCACCGGCCGGGCGACCATCGTCGCCGAGGGCGTGCTGGGGCCGAACGGGCTGTGCTTCTCGCCCGACGAGAGCATCCTCTACGTCGTCGAATCCCGCGGCGCGCCGACCCGCAAGATCCTCGCCTACGACGTCTCCGGCGACGGTACCAAGCTTACCAACAAGCGCATCCACATCGATGCCGGCGCGGGCACGCCGGACGGCATGCGCTGCGACGTCGACGGCAATCTCTGGTGCGGCTGGGGCATGGGCACGCCCGAGCTCGACGGCGTCATGGTGTTCGCGCCCGACGGCGCGCCGATTGGCCGCATCGCTCTGCCCGAGCGCTGCGCCAATCTCTGCTTCGGCGGGCTGAAGCGCAACCGGCTGTTCATGGCCGCCAGCCAGTCGATCTACGCGCTCTACGTGAATACGCAAGGCGCGCTGGGGGGATGATCCCCACCAGCTCTGTTGTTGGCGTGAATGGTGGGCACGCTGCGCTTTGCCCACCCTACACATCCTCACGCGATCAGGCTGCGTTGTAGCCCGCGACCGCCTTGACCTCGAGATACTCCTCGAGACCGAACCGGCCCCATTCGCGGCCATTGCCGGACTGCTTGAAGCCGCCAAACGGCGCGGTGCGGTCGTTCGGGACACCTTGAAGGTTGACGTTGCCGGCGCGAATCTTGCGGCCGACCTCGCGGGCCTTCTCGATCGTCGGGGCCGTGACGTATCCGGCAAGACCATAGGGCGTGTCGTTGGCGATACGCACCGCCTCGTTCTCGTCCTTGGCCCCGATGATCACCAGCACCGGCCCGAAGATCTCCTCGCGCGAGATCGTCATCTCGGGCTTGACGTCGGCGAAGATCGTCGGCCGCACGTAGAAGCCCTTGTTGACGCCCTCCGGCAGGCCGGGACCGCCGGCGACGAGCGTGGCGCCCTCCTCGATGCCCTTGTTGATGAGGGCCTGGATCTTGTCCCACTGGCCGCGATTGACGACCGGGCCGATCGTGGTGCCTTCGCCACGCGGATCGCCGGCCTTGGTCTTGTCGGCAACGCCCTTCGCGATCGCAGCCACTTCCTTCATCCGCGCGGCGGGCACGATCATGCGCGACGGCGCGTTGCAGGACTGGCCGGAATTGTTGAACATGTGCATGACGCCGCCCGTCACCGCCTTGACCAGATCGGCCCCCTCCAGGATCACGTTCGGCGACTTGCCGCCAAGCTCCTGGCTGACGCGCTTCACGGTCGGCGCGGCGCGCTTGGCGACGTCGATGCCGGCGCGGGTCGAGCCGGTGAACGAGATCATGTCGATGTCCGGATGCTCGCTCATGGCGGCACCGACCTCCGGCCCGAGGCCGTTGATCAGGTTGAACACGCCCTTCGGCACGCCGGCCTCGTGCAGGATCTCGGCGAAGATCAGCGCCGAGGTCGGGGTGAACTCCGACGGCTTCAGGATCATGGTGCAACCCGCGGCCAGCGCCGGGGCGACCTTGCAGGCGATCTGGTTGAGCGGCCAGTTCCAGGGCGTGATCATGCCGACAACGCCGACCGGCTCGCGCACCACCACGGACGCCGGCAGCGTCTCCTCGAACTCATATTTCTTCAGCACATCGAGCGTCGACATCAGATGGCCGAGACCGGCGCCCGCCTGCAGCTTCTCCGCCATCGGCAGCGGCGCGCCCATCTCGTCGGAGATGGCAGCACCGATTTCCTTCATGCGGCCCTTGTAGACGGCGATGATCTTCTCGAACAGCGCGACGCGCTCCTCGCGCGAGGTCTGCGAGAACGTCTCGAAGGCGCGCTTGGCGGCGGCGACGGCCTTGTCGACATCGGCTTTCGAGCCCAGCGCAACCTCGTACATCGCCTCTTCAGTCGCCGGATTCACGACCGGCGTGGACTTCTTGACGACCGGATCGACCCAGGCGCCGTCGATGTAGAATTGCAGGCGATTGACCATCGGAAAACCTCTTCACGTGGAAGCATCTGGAGGGGGCGGCAGCACGCGGCCGGCATCCTGGCACGCGCGATCCGCGGGATGAACCCGCCACATGCGGGGACCGGGGTTGCGTCCCGCGGATATAGGAGCAAGGCCGCGACCGGCGCAAGCCGACGGACCTGCGTTTCGTCGCCGCTCCATTTTGCATCGCAGCAAATGCGATTGCGGCGATCATTCCGGATGGCAGAATTCCCAGTCCTGCAGATTCATTTTCAACATGTGAACTGCTTCACATCGTGGCCCGGTCGTGCCGATTACTCTCTCCTTCATAGACAGCCCAGCATCTCGAAAGGACGCTGGAAAACATTTCACAACGAATGACTTCGCCAGTTTTTATTGCGTAGCTTTTCAGCACCTAGCCCTTTTGCTCCAAGTTGCGACGCCGTCTCCTTCATCCAGGTGGGGGAGACGGCGCAGCTGTTTACAGCTCCCTCTTCCCCCCGCCCTCACACCGCCATCTTGCGATGCCGCACCGGAGCGCCGGTGAGGCTCTCGGCCGCATCGATGATCGCGTTGGCATCCATGCCGTTGTGGCGATAGAGATCGTCGATCGTGCCGGTCTGGCCGAACTTTTCGACGCCGAGCGCCTCGACACGATGGCCGCGCACCGAGCCGAGCCAGCCGAGCGTCGCCGGGTGGCCGTCGATCACGGTGACGATGCCGCAGTCGCGCGGCAGCGGCGCCAGCAACTGCTCGATATGGCTGAGATGCTGCACGCCGCGGCGATGCCGGCGCAGGCTGCGCGCCGCCGTCCATCCCGCATGCAGCCGGTCCGCCGAGGTGATCGCGAGCAGGCCGACGTCGCGCCGGGATTCGCCGATCAGGCCGGTCGCCTCGATCGCCTCTGGAGCAAGGGCGCCGGTATAGGCGACGATCACCTCCGCATTCGGCCCCGGCTTGCGCAGCCAATAGGCGCCGGCGGCGATGTCGGATTCCAGCTCCGGCGTCATGATCCGCTGCGGCTGATCGATGGTGCGCGTCGATAGCCGCAGATAGAGCGAGCCGCCCTCGCCTGCCTCGCGCTGCATGTGGGCAAAGCCCCATTTCATGATCGCGGCGAGCTCATCGACGAAGGCCGGCTCGAACGACGACAGCCCGTCCTGCGCCATGCCGATCAGCGGCGTTGCGATCGACTGATGCGCGCCGCCTTCCGGTGCCAGCGTCACGCCCGACGGCGTTGCCGCCACCATGAAGCGGGCATCCTGATAGCAGGCGTAGTTCAGCGCATCGAGGCCGCGCTCGATGAAGGGATCGTACAAGGTCACCACGGGCAGCAGCCGGGCGCCATTGATGGCGTGCGACAGGCCGAGCGCGGAGGCCATGATGAACAGGTTCATCTCGGCGATGCCGAGCTCGATGTGCTGGCCCTTCGGCGATGCCGCCCAGTTGAAGGTCGACGGGATCTTCTCGCTACGGAACAGGTCGGCCTTCTCGGCGCGCGCGAACAGGCCGCGGCGGTTGACCCAGGCGCCGAGATTGGTCGACACGGTGACGTCGGGCGACGACGTCACGATGCGCGAGGCCATCGCGGTGTCGCTGCGCGCGAGATCGTTGAGGATCAGGCCAAAGCCCTGCTGCGTCGACATCTGCGCCGCGGCGGTAAAGGTCAGCCGCTCCGGCACGTCGAACACGGCATCGTCAAGCCGGCGGCCGTCGCGATTGAACGGCACGGCGGCGAGAAACGCCTCCAGCTTTGCCGGGTCCTGCTTCAGGCCTTCGAACTTGTCCCACTCATGGCCGGGGCGGATGTTCTGCTGGGCGCGCCATTTCTCCATCTGCGCGACGGTCATCAGGCCGGCGTGATTGTCCTTGTGGCCCTGGAACGGCAGGCCAACACCCTTGATCGTGTAGGCGATGAAGCAGACCGGGCGGTCGTGATCGATGGACTCGAACGCCTCCAGCATGCTCGCCATGTCGTGGCCGCCGAGATTGGACATCAGCGCCAGCAGCTCGTCGTCGCTGCGCTTGTCGAGCAGCCGCGTGACGTCGCCCTGATCGCCGATGTCGTCCTGGATGTGCTTGCGGAAGGCGGCGCCGCCCTGGAAGCACAGCGCCGCATAGAGCGCGTTCGGGCAGTTGTCGATCCAGCGCCGCAAGGCCTCGCCGCCGGGCTCGGCGAACGCCTCGCGCATCAGCTTGCCGTATTTCACGATCACCACGTCCCAGCCGAAATTGCGGAACATGGTCTCGAACTTCTCCCACAGGCCTTCGCGCACGACGGCGTCCAGGCTCTGGCGGTTGTAGTCCACGATCCACCAGGTGTTGCGCAGGCCGTGCTTCCAGCCCTCCGCCAGCGCCTCGAAGATGTTGCCCTCGTCCATCTCGGCATCGCCGACCAGCGCGATCATGCGGCCTTCGCGGCGGTCCTTCATCCAGCCATGCGCCTTGACGTAGTCCTGCACCAGCGACGAGAACAGCGTCTGAGCGACGCCGAGGCCGACCGAGCCGGTCGAGAAATCGACGTCGTCGATGTCCTTGGTGCGCGAGGGATAGGACTGCGCGCCCTTGAAGCCGCGGAAATTCTCCAGCTTCTCGCGGGTCTGCCGGCCGAACAGATACTGGATGGCGTGAAACACCGGGCTGGCATGCGGCTTCACCGCGACGCGGTCCTCCGGGCGCAGCACCGAGAAGTACAGCGCCGACATGATGGTCGCGAGCGAGGCCGAGGAGGCCTGGTGGCCGCCGACCTTGAGGCCGTCAATATTCGGCCGGATGTGGTTGGCGTGATGAATGGTCCAGGACGACAGCCACAGCGCCTTGCGGGCCAGCGCGTTCAGCATGTCGAGACGGTCTGACGGTGCGGATGGCGTGGCCATGGCGCGGCTCCCGGGGGATTGTTTGGATTCTGCAAGCCTAATCCTGTCGACGAGACCATAATTCTCAAATTTTCGCGCATCATGGGCCATTATTGGGATATTTTTCCATCCGATCACCACTTCTAGGGATGCCATCCCAATGCCCGACCTCGACGCCATCGACCGCAAGATCCTCGCCCATCTCCAGGCCGACGGCCGCATCACCATGCAGGAGCTCGCCGACAAGGTCGGACTGTCGGTGTCGCCCTGCCACCGCCGCGTCAAGCTGCTGGAGGAGCGCGGCGTCATCACCCGCTACATCGCCACCGTCGACCAGAAGGCGCTGGGGCTGCACGTCTCCGTTTTCATCTCCATCAAGCTGGCGCGGCAGAAGGAGGAGGATCTGAAGCGGTTCGAGAAGGCGATCTCGGCCTGGCCCGAGGTGCTGGAGTGCTATCTGATGACGGGGAATCGCGACTACCTGCTGCGCGTGGTCGCGGCTGATCTCTCCTCCTATGAAGCGTTCCTGAAAACCAAGCTGACTCGTCTCGACGGCATCGCCTCGATCGAAAGTAGCTTTGCGCTGAGCCAGGTGAAGTATTCGATCGCGCTGCCGGTGTGAGGCCAGCTGCCTCAGCAATCTCAGCTGTCGTCCCGGCGAACGCCGGGACCCATACTCCGCGGCAGTTATTGTGAAGAAAGACTGGGTCGACATCGTGCGCAACAACATCTCCCTGGGGTTATGGGTCCCGGCGTTCGCCGGGACGACACTGGAATCCTGGGCGAGAGCGCTCGTCCCCCAACGCCGGCGATCTATCGCCACATGCGTTCGCAGTCCCGCGGCGGGTTGCGCCCGAGCTATGCTGATCGCTTCACCCTCCTCGACAACAGAGGGCGCAGGGAAGGCCGGGCGCTGGCCGCGCCCGTGGCCCGCCTGCGAAAAAAAAATGCAGGCGGCAGGTACCACAGGTCTGGCCGAACACGCCCGGCCCTCCCTGCGCGATGGTTTTGACGGCTGCTTCGCGTTCTCCCCGGTGCGCCGGCTTTTGGCCACCGTGCGCGACGATGCGCTTTGCGCGCTCCGCCGCGGGACACCAGCATCGGGGTGCCAGGACCGCGCGACTTGACCGTGCGTGCATCGCTGTTCGTCCGCGCGAATGATCACGCTGCAACGACACACGCCCATCGCATTCCGCTGCCGACGTCCATGACGACCGCGATACGTCCCCTCCGACGCAACGGAACGGGCGGGACTCTAATGCTGATTTTACGAAATAGACAAGCGATTTATTTTTCCGCACAGGGCTGGACAGGATTTCTCGCGCACGCCCCGATTTGCCCGACGGGCAGCTTTCGCATGCCGCATCCCACGCACACGCGCCTTCATTGCGCCTGCGATCTGTCACGGTGAAGGCCGTCATTGATCCAGATCAAACGCACTCGAAAACAAACCTCGATCCAGATCAAATGCTTGATGCTCCTCGATTTGATCCAGATCAAACGGCCGCAGGCCCACCGCAGCATGGCCCAGACACGTCCATATTGGCCGTCAAAAAGCGCCACATCTCGTCGGCAGATTCCGCGGCACAGCATGCGCTGATGACGCGAACTAACAGGCCTGGCGGACGAGCACGTCTGGCCCGGCCTCGTCACACCAGCGCGCCGTGCCAAGTAACCAGCGTCCTGGAAAGCAATGCGAAACAACAGCGCTCAACGTTCGTCCCAATACGACTACGCTTCGCACCGTCGAGAGGCCCGGCCACTCACCCACGTAGCCGTGCAGGTGGCTCCCGCCAGGTATCAGCCGGCCGCGCAGCCCGGCAGCCGCAGCACCGGCCGGGCCGAGCGGCGATTCTGGCTGACCATGCAGACCGTCATGCTGGTCGTTGGCGTGCTGCTGGTGAACCTGCTGCTGTTCTTCCCTGCGCTCGGCATCGCCCTGATGTGGAATCTGCTGATTCCGGTCGCGCCGGCGCTGGTGACGATCTCGCCCGGCCTGTGGCGCAACATCTGTCCGATGGCGACCTTTCATCTCTTGCCGAACAAGATGGGCATCTCGCAGAACATCCGGATGCCGGAATGGGGCGCGGCGACCTTAGCGGTGATCAGCGTAACCTCGCTGTTCATCGTCGTGCCGATGCGGCGCATCGGACTCAATGTTGACGGGCCGTTGACGGCGCTCATGCTGCTGTCGGCTGCGGTCATGGCGTTCGCGATGGGCTCGGTGTTCGAGATGCGCTCGGGCTGGTGCACCTCGCTGTGCCCGATCCACCCCGTCGAGCGTCTGTACGGCACCAACCCCGCTCTCACCTTCAAGAACGCCCGCTGCAATATCTGCGAGGCCTGCAGCAATCCGTGCCCGGACTCGACGCCGGAGCTGACGCCGACCGCGGGCGTGCCGACGAAGGTGCAGCAGTTCCTCGGCAACTTCCTGATCGGCAGCTTTCCCGGCTTCGTCTGGGGCTGGTTCCAGGTGCCGGATTATCCGCCGCAGCAGGTCGGGAGTGCCGAGATCATCACTGCCTATGTCTGGCCGTTCGGCGCGGCCGTCATCAGCTACATCGTGTTCAGGATCGGCGAGCACATGCTGCGCTACAAGCCGGCCACCCGCACCCGGATGCACCGCATCTTCGCCGCGACGGCGGTCAGCACCTACTATTGGTATCGCCTGCCCGGTCCGGCGTCGCTGCTGCCGGACTGGTTTCCGCTGGTCTCGCACCTCGTCACGACGCCGTTCTTCTTCTGGTTCCTGGTGCTGCGCTCGCCGAAGGTGAGCTGGCTGAAGCGGCCGGTGATGGCGTCGAACTACTGGTCGAGCCGGTTCGAGAGCACGGCCAACAAGAACCTCATCCGCGTCTCACCCGACAGGGCGTGATCCCGCGGCGTCCTTCAGCCCACATTGTCACAGCGTATTCGATCGAGGAGTGAACCATGTCGAACTTCAGGACCGTCACCGTCAAGGGCCGCCAGTTCCGCGTCCGCGCGGGTGACGTGCTGCTCGATGGCGCGCTGGCCAACGGCGTCGAGATTCCGTTCGACTGCCGCGCCGGCACCTGCGGCACCTGCATGGTTCATGTCTCCAAGGGGCAGACGGTGTGCGGCGAGACGCATACGCAGGGCATGATCTATGCGTGCCAGGCGCGCGTCGTCTCCGACCTCGACGTCGAGATGGAGGACGTGCCCGAGATCGACACCTCCAAGGCGCGCCTGGTCGGCCTGCGCGAGGTCGCGCCCGACATCATGGAGCTGATGATCGCCCCGGAGAAGAGCATCAGCTATCTGCCGGGGCAGTACTTCAAGTTCACCTTCAACGGCTATCCGGCGCGCGCCTACAGCCCCACCGCCTCGTTCGACGGCCGCATCGGCGGCCGCGTCATCCATCTCAACATCAAGCGCGTGCGTGGCGGCCGCGTCACGACCGCGCTCGGCAGCGGCATCCGTCCCGGCCATCGGCTGCGCATCCAGGGGCCGTATGGGCATGCGTTCCTGCGCCCGGGCGGCACCGGCCGTCTCGTCCTCGCCGGCAGCGGCACCGGCTTCGCGCCGATCTGGGCGATCGCCGCGATGGCGCTGCGCGAGTCCCGCAACCGGCCGATGGTGATCATCGCCGGCGCCAAGAAGCTGCCGCAGCTCTACATGACGCCGATCCTGGCGCAATTGGCGAGGCTGCCGAACGTCACGATCATCCCGACGGTCGAGGAAGGTCCGGTCAATCATCCCTCGATCCGCACCGGGCGCATCGAGCCGCACATGCCAACGCTCACGGCCTCCGACGTCGTCTATGCCTGCGGCTCGCCGCGCATGGTCAGCGCGCTCGCCGGCATGGTCGAGAAGGCCGGCGCGACCTTCTATGCCGATCCGTTCGACCCGGCTCCGCCGGAAGCGCCGTCCGGCCTGATCGGACGCATCAAGACGCTGGTGGCGCGGCGGCCGCCGGAGCCCGAGCCGAGCCGCGACAGCGGCAAGGGCCGCGAGGCTTCGCTCGATCCGTTCGAGCGGGCGCTGTCGCTGGTGCCGAAGGATCCGATCGAGGATGATCTCGGCCTGCGCCGCCCCGAGCCGCGCCGCAGCGCGGCGGCCGAGCGCGACCATGCATTGTCGGTGGTGCGAGAGCGTGCCGCGCTGGGCGATCCCACGCAGTTGCAGGAGCGCGCCCGGCGCGCCGCCGGGCAGATGGCGTCGGGGCACGTGTGAGGGGCCACATCAGCGTCTCCGCAATACCGCGACCGATTATGAAGATAGGAGTGTAGTGCGCGCCTCTCACCACGTCGTCATGGCCGGGCTTGTCCCGGGCATGACGGAGTAACTAAATAGCAGGCATTCGCGCCGCGATTACTACATTTCGCCAAATGCAACCGTCACGCCGCAAGCGGGGAGAGAGGTGAAACCTCAAATCAGCTTGCGCCGTGCCAAACTCCGCATCAAGGCGCCGACGCCGAAAGTCCAAGGCTCGCATTCGTCGCTGTTGCGCATGCGGTTGACGAGGCGGCCGAGCTGCGGCGCTGAAATGGTGACGATGTCGTCGCGCTTGTGCGTAAAACCCTGGCCCGGCGCGTCGCGGTCCTTGACGGGCGCGAACATCGTGCCGAGGAACAGCGCGAAGCCGTCGGGATATTGATGCACGGCGCCGATGGTCTGGGCGACGAGATCGGTCGGATCGCGGCTGATCTTGCTGATGGAGGAATGACCGTCGAGCACGAAGCCGTCGCTGCCGGTGACGTTGAGCGCCACGTCCATCTGCCTCACGTGATCCAGCGTGAAGGTCTTGTCGAACAGCCGCAGCAACGGGCCGATGGCACAGGAGGCGTTGTTGTCCTTGGCCTTCGACAACAGCAGCGCCGAGCGGCCCTCGAAGTCGCGCAGGTTGACGTCATTGCCGAGCATCGCGCCGACGATGCGGCCGCGGCTCGACACCGCCAGCACGACCTCCGGCTCCGGGTTGTTCCAGGTCGATTTCGGATGCAGCCCGGCATCCATGCCGGTGCCGACAGATGACAAGGTCGGCGCCTTGGTGAAGACCTCGGCATCGGGGCCGATGCCGACCTCGAGATACTGGCTCCAGGCATTCTGCTCGATCAGCACCTGCTTCAGGTGCATCGCCTGGTCGGACCCAGGCTTCAGCTTGGAGAAGTCGTCGCCGACCAGACGCACCACTTCTGTGCGGATCGCCTCGGCGGAGGCCGGATTGCCGCGCGCGCGCTCCTCGATGACGCGCTCCAGCATCGAGATCGCGAAAGTGACGCCGGCGGCCTTCAGCACCTGCAAATCGACCGGCGCCAGCAGCCACGGCTTGGCGGGATCGCGGCGGTCCGGCGGGGTGTTGGCGAGGATGTCGGCGAGAGCACCGACGCGCTCGCCTTTCATCGCGCGCAGGGCCGCCGCCGGATCGTCGTGCTCGCAGAGGGCGCTGACGGTGGGGAAAGCCGAGGTGACGTCGAACACGCCGTCGTCGCGCACGGCGACCACCGCCGGTCCATCCGCATCGGGGCGCCAGACCCGGCCGACCAGCGTCCCGCTGGTGCCGTCGTCTGGCAGGACGGTCTCGGGCATCAGGTTGATCATGGCGTCGTGCTCCCTGTTGTTCTTGTTGCTCAGCGCACCCCTAGCATCGGTGCACGCCGGCTCCAAGCCACACGACGTCGCGCGATCACCAGCTGTAGCGCACCACGCCCTTGCCGGCATAGGAGCGGCTGATGGTCGAGAACTCGCCCTCGAAGGTCGCAGCCGCCGACCAGCCGTTGCGCCAGGCCATTTCGGCCGAGGCCGTGGTCAGCGCAAGGTCGCGCGACTGCGCAGCGCCGTTGATGACGAAACTCGTGCCCGGGAGCAGCTGGAAGCCGGCGGTCATGGTGCGATCCGGGTTGAAATTGTGCGCCCAGGCGGCGCGGCTGCGCAGCGACAGCACGCCGTCGGCGAGCGCAAACGACCGATTGACGCGCGCGCCGAGCTCGGTGCGCGCATCGGTGACAGTCTTGCCGGCATAGGTCAGCGCGAAGGTGCCGGCGCCGGAGAGCACCTGCTCGGCATAGGACGGTAGCACGTAAGCCGTCGCCTGGCCGCCGAGATAGGGCGTGATCCCGCCCCACGGCGTGGCATAGCGGCGGCCGGCCTCGAGGCGGGCCGAATAGGCCGACGCATTGAAGCGGGCGCGGAGCTGGTCGACGCCGGCGACGGTCACGGTGCGGTCGGTGGTCACGTCGTGCCAGCCATAGGCGAGCGCGGCGGAGAGATAGTCCGGACCATGGCGATAGCGGGTGAAGGCGCCGGCCTGGAACAGGTCGGAGCGGCCGCTGCCGCCGCCATTGACGCCGAAGCTGGTGCCACCGCCAGACAGCGCGAAGCCGGCGAGCCAGCTCGGCGACACGATGTAATCGGCGCCAGTGGCCAAGCCGACCTCGCGGATCGTGGCGTTGTTCGATCCGAGCGCGGCGTTGCCATCGGTGAACGAGCCGCCGCCGAACGGCGCGGCCCAGGTGCTCCAGCGCTCATCGAAGCGCTGGGCCGGTGTGGCCTTCACCGGCATGCGCGCGAAGGCATCGCGCGGCGCGGCGCCCCGCCCTGCGTCGGCGAACGCCGCAGCCGGACTAGATGCGTTCGCGCTGCGACCGGCGACGAAAGGATCGGTCATCAGGCCAAGAAAGATCTTCATCGAGTCGAACATCGCCTGCTGCGGAACGGTGGCGATCTCGCCGGAGACCTGCGTCAGGCCGGCCGGGGTCAGCGCGCCGAAGGCGAGCGGAATGCCGCCGGTGCGGTTGAAATAGCCGGTCGTGGTGTCCGTGACGTTCTGCTGGTTCGTGTTGTTGGTGCCGGTCGAGCCAAGCGTCAGGTTCAGATAGACGTTGTTGGCGTCGTAGCTCAGACGAGAAGTGAAATTGGCCGGCAGGTTGGTGTTGACCAGCGCATTGAAGGTGCCACTGACGCCGCCGGTCGCATTGACGATCGTGTACTGCTTGTTGACGTAGCTGCCGGGCGCGAAACTCGCCTGCACGGTGGCGCCGCCGAGCGTCGCCGTTCCCGTCACGTTGACCCGGTCGGCATTGGCCGGGGATACCTCGACCATGTAGCTCGCAGCCGTCGTGAACACGAGGTTGCCCTGCACGGTGAGCAGCCCGATCGAATTGCCCGGCGCGAGTGCGCCGCCGTTGATGAGCGTGCTGCCGACGATGCCGTTGCCGCCGAGCGCGCCGCCGGAATTCACCACGACATTGCTGCTGGCGATCGAGCCGTTCACGGCGAGGATGCCGCCGTCGATCGTGGTCGTGCCGGTGTAGGTATTGACGCCGGACAATGTCAGCTTGCCGCTGCCGACCTTGGTCAGCGAGCCTGGGCCGATGGTGCCGCACCCGCAAGGATCGGTGTCGCCGATCACGCCGGAGACCTCGGTGGAGAGATTGTTGCCGCCGACCACCAGCGTGTTGAAGGCGCCGATGTAGTAGTTGCCGGAGCCCGCCAGCGAGCCGGCGGTGATGCGGCCGTCGCCATTGACACCCGTGCTACCGGAGAAATCGACCACGCCGGTGCCATTGGTGACGAACTGGGCGGTGCCGCCGGTCGTATTGTCGAGGAAGCGCGTGCGGCCACCATCATTGGTGATGATCGTGGCGGAGCCGGCGCTGGCGTGATCGAAGAACAGCGTCGAGCCGCCGTCATTGGTGGTGACGGTCGCGTTCGCCGCGGTGGAATGGGCGTTGAACTGGACCTGGCCGTTCATGTTGTTGGTGATGGTGGCATTGCCGGCCGACGGGGTGTCGCTGCCGAAGCCGATCCCGAACATCACGTAGGAATTGCCGCCATTGGTGATGACCGCATTGGCGGCCGTGGCGGCATTGACAAACGCCAGCATGCTGAACGTGTCGTTCGTGATCGTCGCGTTGCCGGCGCTGGTATTGGCGTTGAACAGCGTGCGGCCCTGATGGTTGGTGATCACGGCGTTGCCGGCCGTGGCCGTGTCCGTGCCGCCGGCGACACCGAACGCGGTCGTGGCGATCGACTGGTTCACGATCGTCATCGTGCCGGCGGAGCTCGCACCGAGGAAGTTGGTGATGCCGCCATCATTGGTGAGCGAGACGATGCCGGACGTGTCGGCCCTGACGATGTTGAAGATGCCGAAATTCGACACGTCGCCGACGATCCGGGCGGTGTGGGTGGCATCGCCGAGCTGCAGGGTCGCGACGCTGCCGATGAAGGTGCCGCCGGAGTAGGAATTGGTGCCGAGCAGGATGGTGGTGCTGTTGCCGAGCAATTCGGCGCGCACGCCGGCAACGGTCTCGCCGAGGTTGTTGCCGATGGTGATGGTCTGGCCGGAATTGGCGTTGTTGATGAAGCCCCAGCCGGAGCCGGCGACGCCGAAATTCACGTCGGCGCCGCCGATCGAATAGGACTGGGCGTTGCTGAGGAAGATCCAGGAATCCGGATTGATCGGCGCCGTGACCGTGATGGTCGATGCGCCGGTGGCCCCGAACAACGCCTCCTGGCCGCCCGATGCGGGCGGCGCGCCGGCCGGCGGGGTCTCCCAGTTGGTCGAGAGATTGTAGTCGGAGGTCGTCGTCGTGGCGCCGGGACCGCCCCAGGTGTAGTCGGTTTGCGCCTGCGCGGCCGTCGCCAGCCCGAGCCCGACCACGAGCACCAATCCGCCAACCCGCCAGCGGACAGCCCGGTCAGCCGTGTTGTCGCCCGACATCCCCACTCCGACGCTCCCAAGCCCTGCTCTGCACGTTCTCGTGCAGTCCAAGACCTAGCAGCTCAGACTTGGTGGTCGGGACGCGATGCGAATGCGTTTTTCCAATAATTTCAGATCATTACGCGTTTCGCACCGGTTGTGGCGATCGCGCAACGCATCCGCCCAAAAATTCACACCCCCGTATTCGCCAGGGATGCGCGAGCGAGGGCTCACGGATTCGGCGAGCTCTCGCCGGCGACCTGCAGCAGTTGCGAGCGGCGGACGCGCTCGCGATGGGCGGTGTAGAGGCCGCTGGAGACGATGAAGGCGGCGCCGACGATGGTCCAGACGTCCGGCACCTCGCCGAACACCAGGAAGCCGAGGATGCTGACCCACAAGAGCTGGGTGTAGGAGAACGGCGCCAGCACCGAGGCGTCGGCATAGCGGAACGCCAGCACGACGATCCACTGCCCCATGGTCGAGGCGACGCCGACCAGCACGCCGAAGCCGATGTCCTGCCAGGACGGCGTGGTCCAGACGAACGGCACGATTGCCGTGAGCACGCAGAGGCCGGCGATCGAGGAATAGGTCATGATCGTGATGGCGTGCTCACGCCCGCTCATCATCCGCGTCATGATCAGCGTGCAGGCCCAGGCGAAGGCCGAGACGATCGGGAACAGCGCGGCAAGATGGAACGCGCCGGTCCCGGGGCGGAGGATGATCAGCACGCCAAACAACCCGACCGCGGTCGCGATCCAGCGGCGCAGGCCGACCTTCTCGCTGAGGAACACGATCGACAACGCGGTGACGAACAGCGGCGCGACGAAGCCGGTCGCGGAAGCCTCGGCAATCGGCAGATAGCGTAAACCGGTGATGAACATCAGCGACGAGCCGAGCAGCGCAACGCCGCGCAGCAGCTGGAACTTGAGCCGCTCGGTGCGCATCGCGAACAGCGGCGAGCCCGGGATCATCGCCGGCACCATGATCGCCGCGAACACCACGAAGCGGATCCAGGTGATCTCGATCGAGGGCAGCGTCTTCGAGAGATATTTCGCTGTGACGTCCGAGGTGCCGAGGAACACGGTCGACAGCAGGATCAGCGCGATGCCGCGGAACGGCCGGTCGGCCCGCGCGGGCGCACGCTTGCGCGTGGCCTGCGGCTTCTCCTGCGCGGAGGTCGGCACGTCGTCGAGGCGCGCGGCTGCGGCCGCACTCGGTGGCGGGGTCACGGTCGAACTCGGGAGTTTTGGAACGGGGACGATTCGGTGAGTGGCGACAAAACGCCAATCGCGACGCCGCGACAACCCATCGAAGCGGGCAGCACTTATGCGTTGCCACGCGCCGGAGTAGCAAACATCCGTAATTTTCCGTGATGCTGCATTACAGCATGGGCAGCCCGCGCGGCTTCGGCCCGCGCGGAAAGGCGCGATCGATCGCAGCGATCTCGGCTGCGGTGAGCTCGATGTCGCCGGCCGCGGCATTCTGCTCGGCATGCTCGGGCCGCGACGCCTTGGGGATCGCGAGCAGCGAAGACGCCCGTGTCAGGAAGGCGAGCGCGATCTGGCGCGGCGTTGCGCCATGCTGCTCCGAGATACGCTGCAGCACCTCGCCACTGGCGCTGCGGCGGTCCGGAAAGTCGTCATGGCCGAACGGCGAATAGGCGACGACGGCGACGCCATGCTGGCCGCACCACGGGATCACCGCGTGCTCGATGGCGCGCTCCTGCAGATAATAGAGCACCTGGTTGCAGGCGATTTGGCCTTCGTCGGCGACATCGAGCAACTCGTCGAGATCGTCGACGTCGAAATTGCTGACGCCCCAGGACGCGATCTTGCCGGCGGCCTTGAGCTCCTCGAACGCCGCCACCGTTTCCGCGAGCGGATAGGAGCCCGGCCAGTGCAAGAGATAGCAGTCGAGCCGGTCGGTCTTCAGCCGCTTCAGCGAGCGCTCGCAGGCGGTGATGGTGCCCTTGCGCGAGGCGTTGTTCGGCAGCACCTTCGAGACCAGGAACACGTCGTCACGCCGGCCGGCGATGGCCTCGGCGATGACCAGCTCGGCATCGCCATACATCTCCGCGGTATCGATGTGGCTCATGCCGAGATCGAGGCCGCGCCGCAACGTGGCGATGGCGCGGCTGCGATCGGCGTGGTCGAGATACCAGGTGCCCTGCCCGATGACGGAGACGCTGGCTCCGCCGGTTCCGAATGTCTTGTGCTTCATGCGCGGGAGCATAGTGGATGAGGCGCACGACGTCGATTGGGTGCCTCCCTGCTCAAGGCATCTGACGCGCCTCCACACCCACGTCATTCCGGTTCGACGCGTCAGCGTCGAACCCGGAATCCCGAGCTCGTCTTGCGCTGTTTCATTTCCACCATGTCGAGATTCCGGGTTCGAGGCCGTTGGCCTCGCCCCGGAATGACAGTGTTCTCGGCTAGCTCGCCGCCGCGATGGGCGGGGCGTCCGTGGCCGTCTGCGCGATCAGCCGCTTCATCTCCGGAATGCACGAGCCGCAATTGGTGCCGGCCTTGAGCTGCGCACCGATGGCGGCGGGCGTGCGCGCACCTGCCGTGATCGCATCGCAGATGGTGTCGCGGCCGACGCCGAAGCAGGCGCAGACGATCGGGCCGCCGCCGACGCCGTCGGGCGCGCGGCCGGACAGCAGCACGCGGCGCTGGTCGTCGTCGAGGCGATCGGCGGCGAACATCGTCTTCACGACGTTCCAGTCGCCGGCATCATGGCCGGGGCCGACGAAGAGACAGGTTTCGATGCGATCGCCGGCGAACGACGCGGCGCGATAGACGCCGCCGCCGACATCCATGTAGTCCGTGACGTCGTCGGTGGCGCGCGCCTTGAACCAGGCCGGCCAGCGCGACAGATCGCCGTTATCGGCGAACAGATAGCCCAAGCCGCCCTGCACCGTCGCGCGTGCCCACCACAGGTTGGACGGCAGCGTGAGCTCGTTGCGCGACAGGATGAAGCCGCGGAATACGTACTCATAAGAACTGATCGCAGCCGGGGTCGCCTTGGCCTCGGGCTGGCCGGAGAACGGATCGGTGTGGGAGGCGACCAGCGCGCCGACGCGGCCATGCGAGGCGTTGGTGGCGTTCCAATGGATCGGCGCGAACAGCATGCCGCGCTGCTGGCGCTCGCTGACCACGACCTTGAGGATGCACTGGCCGTGCTCGGTCGTCACCTTGGCGAAGCCGTCATGCATCAGGCCGTATTTCAGCGCGTCGTCCGGATGCACCTCGACGAACGGCTCCGGCAGATGCGCTGATAGCCGCGGGCTCAAGCCGGTGCGCGTCATCGTGTGCCACTGGTCGCGGATGCGCCCGGTGTTCAGGCGCAGCGGGCGGGCGGCGGTGGTCTCACCGCGCAGCGCCGGCACTTCCGGCGCGACGAAGCGCGCTTTGCTGTCGTTGGTGAAGAAGGCACCGTCGGCGAAAAAGCGCGGCTCGGGCGGCTTGCCCGCGCGCGCCGGCCATTGCACCGGCGCCATCGTGTCGTATTCGTCGTCGGTGAGCGAGGCCAGCGCGCCGATGTCGAAATCGCGCGTGCCGTCGTTCTCGAACCCCGACAGCGCGGCGTGCTCGCGGAATATATCCGCGGCAGAGTTGTAGTTGAAGGCGGAGGCGAAACCAAGCCGTTTGCCGACCTCGCTCAGGATCCACCAGTCCGGCATGGCCTCGCCGGCCGGCGCCAGGAAGGCGCGCTGGCGTGAGATGCGCCGCTCAGAGTTGGTGACGGTGCCCGACTTCTCGCCCCAGGCCTGCGCCGGCAGCAGCACGTGGACGCCGGCATCGACGGTGTCGTTGGAGCGGACGTTCTCGGACACGACGAACAGCTCGAGCTTCTTGAGCGCGGCGCGGACCAGATCGGCGTCCGGCAGCGACACCGCGGGGTTGGTGCCGATCACCCACAACGCCTTGATCTCGCCGCGCGCGATCGCCTCGAACATCTGCACCGCTTTGAGACCCTCATGGGTGGCGATGTCCTTGGCCTTCCAGAAGCGGCGGACGCGGTCGATGTCGGGCGGCGTGAAGCCCATGTGGGCGGCGAGCTGGTTGGCGAGCCCGCCGACCTCGCGGCCGCCCATCGCATTGGGCTGGCCGGTCAGCGAGAACGGCCCCATGCCTGGCTTGCCGATGCGCGCCGTCGCAAGATGGCAGTTGAGGATCGCGTTGACCTTGTCGGTGCCCTGCGCCGACTGGTTGACGCCCTGCGAATACAGGGTGACGACCTCGGGAGTCTCGCGGAACAGCTTGAAGAAGGCGGCGACGTCGACCTCGGACAGGCCGGTGGCGAGCGCGGTCGCCGCGGCGCTGCCGGCGAGGCTGCGGGCGCGAGCCAGGGTCTCGTCGAAGCCGCTGGTGTGAGCGTTGATGTAGTCGTGATCGAGCGCACCGCTGTCGGCGAGATGCACCAGCAGGCCGGAGAACAGCGCCGCATCAGTGCCAGGCTTCAATCCCAGGAAAAGATCGGCTTCGCTCGACGTGTCGGTGCGACGTGGATCGATGACCACGAACCTGGCGCCGCGCGTCTGCTTGTTGGCCAGCATGCGCTGATACAGCACCGGATGGCACCAGGCGGCATTGCTGCCCACGAAGACCAGCAGATCGGCCTGATCGAGATCCTCATAGGTGCCGGGCACGGTGTCGGCGCCGAAGGCGCGGCGGTGGCCGGCGACCGACGAGGCCATGCACAGCCGCGAGTTGGTGTCGACATTGGCCGAGCCGAGAAAGCCTTTCATCAGCTTGTTGGCGACGTAATAGTCCTCGGTCAGCATCTGGCCGGAGAGATAGAACGCCACCGCATCCTCGCCGTCGCGGGCGACGATGTGCTTCAGGCGGGTCGCGACGTGATCGAGTGCATCGCTCCACGCCACCCGCTGCATGCCGCCCTTGCAGCGGATCATCGGGTACAGCAGCCGGCTCTCGAGCCCGAGCGTCTCGCCGAGCGCCGAACCCTTGGAGCAAAGCCGGCCGAGATTGGCGGGATGCATCGGATCGCCGGAGATGGCAGCGCCGCCGCGGCCGTCGGGCGTGGCGAGCACGCCACAACCGACACCACAGTAAGGACACGCAGTGCGCACCGTCAGCAGCTTCGGATCGACCGTCGTCATCGTCGTGCGTGGCCCCTTCTCACGCTGCCTGCGGCCGCGCGCCCGCGCGCCCGAACATCATCGCCGTCCGGATCGCTGCGACCGGCTCGCGGCTCCGGATCAGCTCGCGATACCACAACGCGTCCTGAGTCTCACCGATCAGCACGGCGCCGGTGAGGCGCCCCTCCGTGATGACGAGCTTCTTGTAGATGCCGCGTTTGGCATCGTTGAGCACGATCGCCTCGCTGCCCTCGGCGCCGATGAAGTCGCCCGCCGAGAACACGGATACGCCGGACACTTTCAAGTTGGTCGACACGACGCTGCCGCCATAGGCCGCCTGGCGGCCGGCCAGATGCCGCGCCAGCACCCGGGCCTGCTCGTAGGCAGGCTCGACCAGGCCATAACAGGTGCCGCGATGCTCGGCGCATTCGCCGAGCGCGAAGATGCCGGGGGCCGACGTCTGCATGGCGTCATCGACGACGATGCCGCGGTTGACGGCGAGCCCCGCCTCTTTCGCCAGCGCAACGTTCGGCCGGATTCCGGCCGCGAAGATCACGGCGTCGGTGGCGAGGCGCCGTCCATCGGCCAGCTCGACTCCTTCGACCCGCCCGTCCCCATGGATGGCCGCGGTGCTGGCATTGAGCAGAACCTCGATCCCCTTGCGCGCCACCAGCGCCTTCAGCAACGCGGCCGCCGGCGCATCGAGCTGCCGCTCCATCAGCCGGTCCATCAGATGCAACAGCGTCACCCTGGCGCCGGCACGCGCCAGGCCATAGGCCGCTTCCAGCCCGAGCAGGCCGCCGCCGACGACCACCACGCGCCCCTTCTTCGCCGCGAGCGCCAACAGCACGTCGGTATCGCGGCTGTCACGGAACGTGTGCACGCCCGGCAGATCGGCGCCGGGCACGGGAAGCCGCAGCGGCAGCGAGCCTGTGGCCAGGACCAGGCGCGAGAACGCCACGTTCTCATCGTTCTCGATCTGGAGCTCGCGGCGGCCGACATCGATGGCGGTCACGCGCGCACCGTATTTCAGCGTCACGCCGCGCTCGCGCCACCAGGTGGCTGGCTTGAGCTCGATCTCGTGGGACGCAGCCTCGCCGGCCAGCACCGACGACAGCAGCACGCGGTTGTAGGCCAGACGCGGCTCCTCGCCGATGACGGCGATCGCGTAGCGGCCGAGCGCGGTCTGCGACAGCTCCTCGGCCAGCTTTGCAGCGGCCATGCCATTGCCGACGATGACGAGCGGTTCACTCAAGACGTCTACTCCGCCGCCTGCGCCTTGCCGTAGGCTGCCGCGATCATGAAGCCGGACAGCGTGCCATAGGCCGCGGTCCAGGCCTCGGCGACCTCGGGCGTCCAGGCCTCGCCCAGTCCCTTCTCCAGGGTCCACAGCAGCGCCGAGCCGACCACCGGATAGTGCTCGGGCTTGGCACCATAATCGACGTGGCGCTTGGCCAGCGCGCTTGCTGCCGGCAGGATCGCAGGCAAGTTCGCCAATCCATTCACGACGACCGCCAGCGTCGCCATCAGCTTCTTGCGCTGCTCGGTGAGATCGTCTGGAAACATCGGCCGCACCTGCGGCGCGACCTCGAACAAGCGATCGTAGAAGATGCCCGCGGCCTGATCGGAGATCGGCGCGACCTTGGCAAAGCTGTCCTGAACCAATTCGATCTGAGACGGCGTCATGGGAAATCCTTCGATGATGGAGACGAGAACCCGTTAGTCGCCCGAGGCGGAGGGCGGTTCGATCCGTCCTCCGCGTTCGAATCGTCACGCCGCCTCGACGTAGCGATGGCGCTCATAGAGGAATTCCAGCACGCGCTGGCGGCACTTCACGTAGGTGGCGTTGGTCGCGAGCTCGAGCCGCTTGCGCGGACGCGGCAGCGCGACCTCGAGCACCTCGCCGATCCGTGCGCTCGGACCGTTGGTCATCATCACGATACGGTCGGACAGCAACACGGCCTCGTCGACATCGTGCGTGATCATCAGGATGGTGTTGCCGAGCTTCTGGTGCAGCGCCATCACGGAATCCTGCAGATGCGCCCGCGTCAGCGCGTCGAGCGCGCCGAACGGCTCGTCGAGCAGCAGGACCTTCGGCTCCATGGCGAGCGCGCGGGCAATGCCGACGCGCTGCTTCATGCCGCCGGAGATCTCGTTCGGACGCTTGTCCTTGGCATGGGCCATCTGCACGAGATTCAGATTGTGCATGGTCCAGGCATCGCGCTCGGCCCGGGTCTTGGTCTTGGCGAACACCTTGTCGACGCCGAGCCGCACGTTCTCATAGACCGTGAGCCAGGGCAGCAGGCTGTGGTTCTGGAACACCACCGCGCGGTCGGGTCCCGGCGAATTGACCTCGCGCTCCTCCAGCAGCACGCCGCCGGTGGTGGCGGTGGTGAGACCCGCCACGATGTTGAGCATCGTCGACTTGCCGCAGCCGGAGTGGCCGATGATCGAGACGTACTCGCCCTTCTCGATCGCGAGGTTGATGTCCTTCAGCACCTCGGTGGTCGCGGCGCCGCGGGTGAAGGTCTTGTCGACATGGTCGAGCTTCAGATAGGCCATGATCCGTTACCTCTCAGTTCGTCGCGGTGCCGCGGGTGACGATCTTGCCGACGACGGCGATCAGCCGGTCGAGCACGAAGCCGATGATGCCGACATAGAACAGCGCCAGGATGATCTCGCTGATATGCGAGGAATTCCACGCATCCCAGATGAAGAAGCCGATGCCGACGCCGCCGATCAGCATCTCGGCCGCGACGATCGCGAGCCACGACAGGCCGATGCCGATGCGCAGGCCGGTGAAGATGTAGGGCGCGGCCGCCGGGATCATGATCTTGGCGAAGAACTCCAGCGGATTGAGCTGCACCACCGCGGCGACGTTGCGGTAGTCCTGCGGAATGTTGCGGATGCCGACCGCGGTGTTGATGATGATCGGCCACACCGAGGTGATGAAGATCACGAAGATCGCCGACGGCTGGCCGTCGCGAAACGCCGCCAGCGACAGCGGCAGCCAGGCCAGCGGCGGGATCGTGCGCAGCACCTGGAAGATCGGATCGAGGCCGCGCATGGCCCACACCGACTGGCCGATCAGCGTGCCGACACCGACGCCGACGACGACGGCAATCGCGTAGCCGAAGGCGACGCGCCGGAGGCTGGCTTCGAGATGCCAGAACAAGCCCTTGTCGATGCCGCCATGATCGAAGAACGGATCGAAGATCAGCTCCCGGGTGTCGCTGAAGACCCGGGAGGGCGGCGGCAGCGCCGAGCCGGCCCGGCGGCAGACCAGCTCCCAAATCAGCAGGAACAGTGCCAGCACGATCAGCGGCGGCACCACGCGCACCGCGGCCTCACGTGCCATCTTTACATAGCGCTCGGCCTTCGGCGGCTGTTTGGGCGTCATCGTTACGATGGACGCCGAGGTGGACGCCGCCGCGGTCGGCACGACCTGGGGAGCACTATCGTTGCTCAACGCTGGCATGGACATCGGAAACCTTTCTCCGTGCAATGAGAGGGGCCGCGCGCTTTCCGCGCGCGGCGAGAGTCCTGATCAGGCGTCGACGCGCTTGATCGACAGCGACTTCAGGTAGGCGGCGGGATCTTCCGGATCGAACACCTTGCCGTCGAAGAAGGTCTCCTTGCCGCGCGACTTGGAGGTCGGAATTTCGGCGGCGGCGACGTTCATCTCCTTGGCGGCCTCGCGCCAGATGTCCTCGCGGTTGACCTTGGCGATCAGCGACTTGGCGTCGAAGCCGGCCTCATACTTGCCCCACCGGATGTCCTCGGTGATGAACCAGAGATCGTGGCTCTGGAATGGATAGGATGCGAAGTCGCTCCAGTACTTCATGATGTGCGGCGAGTTCTCGACCACCTTGCCGGTGCCGTAGTCGAACTTGCCGGCCGAGCGCCCGGCGACGTCCTCGACCGGGCAGTTGATCCACTGCCGCTTGGCCATGATGGTCGCGAGCTCCTGCTTGTTCTCCATCTTGTCGGCCCACTGCTGGGCTTCCATCACCGCCATCGTCAACGCCTTCGCGGCCTTCGGATATTTGTCGACAAAGGCGGCGCGCATCGCGAAGGATTTTTCGGGATGCTTGTTCCAGATCTCGCCCGTCGTGACGGCGGTGTAGCCGATGCCCTGGTTGACGAGCTGCGCATTCCACGGCTCGCCGACGCAGAAGCAGTCCATGGTGCCGACCTTCATGTTGGCCACCATCTGCGGCGGCGGCACCACGATGGTCTCGATGTCCTTGTCGGGATCGATGCCGCCGGCGGCGAGCCAATAGCGGATCCAGAGATCGTGGGTGCCGCCCGGGAAGGTCATCGCTGCCTTCACGGACTTGCCGGAGGCCTTCTTCTTCTCCAGCGCGGCCTTGAACGGCGCGGTATCGAGACCGAGCTTCAGGTCGGCGTACTCCTTGCCGACCGAGATGCACTGCGCATCGAGATTGAGGCGCGCCAGGATGTACATCGGCGTCGGCTGGTTGTTCTGCGTCACCTTGCCCGAGGAGATGAGGTAGGGCATCGGGGTCAGGATGTGCGCGCCGTCGATGCCGTTGCCCTCGGAGCCGAGCACGAGATTGTCGCGCGTCGTGCCCCATGAGGCCTGCTTCTGCACATCGACGTCAGGCATGCCGTATTTCGCAAAGAGGCCCTTGTCCTTGGCGACGAACAGCGGGCCGGCATCGCTGAGCGCGATGAAGCCGAGCTTGGCGCTGGTGACTTCCGGCCCCGCCCCTTGGGCGAAAGCTCCGCCCGGCAAGTTCAGCTTCGCGGCTGCAAGCAGCGCAGCCGTCCCTGCGCCGGCCTTGAGAAGCTGACGACGGCTGAGGCCGTTGCGGCGAGCAGGATTGGCAGTCTTCGTCATGAGTGCTGTCGTCCTTTGGCTGAAGAGCGCTCGATGGTGAATGGCCGTCCGTTGCGGGTCGCTGCACCACGCACAAAGGCGTGTTCCGAGGAGGCCTCGGAAGGGGCAGCGTCACGATTCGGATGAGGGTTGCGCGGACGGCATCGATGGCGTCGGACACGCTCTTTCAAGCTTCGTGCCAACACGCCGATTTGGATTTGTCAGGCAAATTCAACCCTTTAGTGTTGCACAACAATCCATCAGAGGCAGCGGGCCGCATCCAAAATTTGCGATTCGCACACTTTGTGTGCGGCGCACACAAAATAAGCATGGAGAGATTGTTCCGTGAGCATCAGGGCACCAAAAGAGCCCTTTTGGGCAGCCGCAGCAGAGAAACTCCAGCGCAGTCGCTTGAAATCACTGACTTTCTCGGTGGCGTCAAATTTGGCACACGCATTGCTTCTGGTTCTGCAAGTCAACGATGACTGCGGTTCGCCGGACTGTCGACGCCTATGGCGCTGATCTCCGGGACGGATGCGCGCACGCGACCGAGGTCTCCTCGGCGCGGTCGTCGTGACGCCCTTCCCGCATTCGACATCCGATCCGCCTGCCCGTGGCGATGTCCCTCGAGAGCCAGAACCTCTCGCAAGGCAGCGCGCAATCGACTCCCGAGAGCAAGCAAAGGACGTTTGAATGTCGTATCTCGCGCCTTCAGAATTCGTCACCAAGATGGTGGACGCAGGCGAGTCCAAGATCTTCATGTCGACCCGCGACACCGTCATCCGCGCCTACATGGCGGGCGCGATCCTGGCGCTCGCGGCCTGGTTTGCCGTCACCATCAACGTGAACACCGGCCAGCCGCTCATCGGCGCCCTGTTGTTTCCGGTCGGCTTCTGCATGCTCTATTTGCTGGGCTTCGATCTGCTGACCGGCGTGTTCGTGCTGTCGCCGCTGGCATTGATCGACAAACGTCCGGGTGTGACGATCGCAGGCGTGCTGCGCAACTGGGGACTTGTCTTCATCGGCAATTTCGCCGGAGCACTGACCGTAGCCTTCATGATGGCATTCGTGACCACGTTCGGCTTCACGCAGGAGCCGGACAAGGTCGGCGCTGTGATCGGCAATATCGGTGAAGGCCGGACGCTCGGCTACGCGGCGCATGGCGCGGCTGGAATGGCGACGCTGTTCATCCGCGGCATGCTGTGCAACTGGATGGTCTCCACCGGCGTGGTCGGCGCGATGATATCGACGACGGTCCCGGGCAAGGTGCTGGCGATGTGGATGCCGATCCTGGTCTTCTTCTACATGGTGTTCGAGCATTCGGTGGTGAACATGTTCCTGTTCCCGTCGGGGCTGATGCTCCATGCGAAGTTCTCGATCATGGACTATCTGATCTGGAACGAGATCCCGACCGTGCTCGGCAATCTCGTCGGCGGCCTCTCGTTCACCGGCCTGACGCTCTATGCCACCCACATCAGGACGCAGCCGAAGCGTGATGCCAAGATCGCAGCTCGCGCCGCGGCCTGATTCCGTTTCCCTCGGAGAGCCCGGCCCCGGTAAGGTCGGGCTCCCTTCATTTCGCCCGACAGCCCAAATGCCATTGCGGATCACAATCGGAGCGCATTCCGACAAAGGGCAGAAGCCGGGCAACCAGGACTTCCACGGCGCTCTGATTCCCGATGAGCCGGCGCTCAGCCTGAAGGGCATCGCGATCGCGATCGCGGACGGGATCAGCAGCAGCGAGGTCAGCCACATTGCGAGCGAGTCGGCGGTCAAGAGCTTCCTGACCGACTATTACTGCACGCCGGATGCCTGGTCGGTGAAGACCTCGGTGCGACGCGTGATCGCCGCGGCCAACTCCTGGCTCTACGCCCAGACCAGAGCCAGCCAATACGCCTATGATCGCGACAAAGGTTATGTCTGCACGCTCAGCGCGATCGTGATCAAGGCGGCCACGGCGCATCTCTTCCATATCGGCGATTGTCGCATCTATCGCCCCGCAGGCCATTCGCTCGAGCAACTCACCGACGATCATCGCGTCATCATCTCGTCGCAGCAGAGCTATCTGGGGCGTGCGCTCGGGGTCAATCCCGAGGTCGAAATCGACTATCAGGCCATTCGGATCGAGCGCGGCGACATCTTCGTGCTCGCGACGGACGGCGTTCACGAGCACGTGGGCAAGCGTTTTGTCGCCAACGTGTTGAAGGAGAATTCCCACGACCTCGATCAGGCGGCCCGCATCATCGTCGCTGAGGCACTGGCGCAGGGCAGTGCGGACAATCTCACGATCCAGATCGTGCGGATCGACGAACTCGGCGCCGGCGATGCCGCCGAGATCCCGGTCCAGGCCGAGCAGCTGCCGCCGGCGCCGCTGCTGGACGCGCGGACGATCTTCGAGGGCTACCGGATCGTGCGCGAGATCCATGCCAGCAGCCGCAGCCACATCTATCTGGCCATCGACGTCGAGACGGAGCTCGCCGTCGCCCTCAAGGTGCCTTCGATCGACCTGCGCGGCGACGGCGCCTATCTCAAACGGTTCCTGATGGAAGACTGGATCGCGCGGCGGATCGATAACCCGCATGTGCTGAAGGCCTTCCCATCGACGCGGCGCCGCGATCATCTCTACGTCGTCACCGAATTCGTCGAAGGCCAGACCTTGGCGCAATGGATGATCGACCATCCCAAAGCCGATCTCGATGCCGTCAGAGACATCATCGAGCAGATCGCCAAGGGGCTGCAGGCGCTGCATCGAAAGGAAATGCTGCACCAGGATCTGCGGCCGCAGAACATCATGATCGACCGGACCCGAACGGTGAAGATCATCGATTTCGGATCGGTGCGCGTCAGCGGCGTGGTCGAGGCCGACCCGGCTGCCGACCACGACAGCATCCTCGGCACCCAACAGTATACGGCGCCGGAATATTTTCTCGGCGAGGGCGGCTCCGAATGGTCCGATCAGTTCTCACTCGGAGTCATCGCTTACCAGATGCTGACGGGGCGATTGCCCTACGGCGCGCAGATGGCGCGCGCAAGAACCCGGGCACAGTTTCGCAAGGTCCGCTATCTGCCGGCCTCCGGCGATGACCAGGCCGTCCCCCTCTGGATCGACGGCGCACTTCGACGCGCCGTCCATCCCGTCGCCGCCAAACGTTACGAGAGCCTCTCCGAATTCGTCTTCGACCTTCGGCACCCCAATCCCGCCTATATCGGCGGCAACCGGACGCCCCTGATCGAGCGCAATCCGCTGCTGTTCTGGAAGGCAGCGACTGCGCTGCTCGCGATGGCAGTGATCATCCTGCTCGCGGCTCGCCACGGCGGCTGGTAGGCGGGCCTGCCGGCCGCCACAGCTCAGGCGGGTTCAGGCGCGATCGCGCCGAGCGGCCTCGGCGCCGCGCCGGCTCCCGGCTTCATGCGGAAATCGTAGGTCATGAAGTGCCATGGCCCGACGGCCAGCTTGCCGTCCGGCATCACCGCGTCGCTGCGCCGCTCCACCTGGGCGACGAGATCGTCCTTGACGCCAAAGACGACATCGCTGTCGAGATATTCGTCACCGCCGACGAAGACGTGGGTGATCAGCGGCTCGTAGCCCTTGGCGTCCACTAGGAAATGGACATGAGCCGGCCGCATCGGGTGGCGTTTGGTGCTCAGGATCATCTGTCCGACCGGACCGTCGGTCGGGATCGGATAGCTGCAGGGCAGGATGGTGCGGAAGAAAAAGCGACCGTCCGCGTCGGTGATGAAGCGCGCCCGCGACGACGGACCATCGCTCGCGTAGGACGGCCGCTGCGAATCGTAGAAGCCCTCGTCGTCGGCATGCCAGACATCGACCGCGGCGCCTGCCAGCGGGGCACCCGACAGATCGGTGACCCGTCCCTGGACGAACATCTTCTCGCCCTTGAGATCCGCCGAGATGTCGGTGCCGTGGGGCGTCACCTTGTGCTCGCCGACGTAGAACGGGCCGAGCACGGTCGTCTCCGTCGCCCCTGCCCGGTCGCGATGATTGATGGCGTCGACCAGCATCGACACGCCGAGCACGTCGGACAGCAGGATGAACTCCTGCCGGCTCGCGGTGCAGGTCTGTCCGGTGCGGGTGAGAAAGTCGATGGCGGCGGCCCACTCGTCGAAAGTGAGCTCCGTCCGGCGCACGTAATCGTGCAGCGATTTCACCAATTCCTGCAGCAGGAATTTCGCGCGCGGATCGGGTGTCCCTTCGAAGCTCGCGACGACGGCCTCCGTGAGCTCGGCCTCGTTGAATTGTGTCATTGCCAATTCCTCCCGGCGCAAAGGGTACACGACGCATCCCTGGCCTGCCATTGGACGCGGCGCGTTTTTCGGCTATCACCCGGAACAAACGGCATGTGCGGCCGATCCTCGCCCAGGCCGCCAGAAACCGATCATAGCGGAGACGCCCGATGCTCGCCCCGACACCCGCCTCGCCCGAAACCGTCGGCATGTCGAAAGCCGCGCTCGATCGCATCGATGCCCATCTGCGGCAGCGCTATATCGAGGCCGGCCGCTTTCCCGGGACGCAGTTGATGGTCTATCGCCGCGGCAAGATCGTGCATGCGAGCTCGCTCGGCTATGCCGACGTCGAGCGCAAGGTCCCGGTCAGGGACGACACGATCTACCGCATCTATTCGATGACCAAGCCGATCACCTCGGTCGCCTTCATGATGCTGGTCGAGGAAGGCAAGGTCGCGCTCGACGAGCCGGTCGCGAAATACATTCCGGAGTGGAAAAATCTGGGCGTGTTCGTCGCCGGCACCGCGCCGGCCTTTGTCAGCCGGCCGCCGGCGCGGCCGATGCTGATCGTCGACCTCTTGCGCCACACCTCCGGCCTCACCTACGGCTTCCAGCAGCGCTCGAACGTCGATGCCGCGTATCGCGACGCCAAGATCGGCGCGGTCGAAAAGGCAGGAACGTTGCAGTCGATGATCGACGACCTGTCGCTCATTCCGCTGGAGTTCTCGCCGGGGGAAGCCTGGAACTACTCGGTCTCCACCGACGTGGTCGGCTATCTCGTCGGCAAGATAGCCGACAAGCCGTTCGAGCAAGTGCTGAAAGAGCGCATCTTCGATCCGCTCGGCATGAGCGACACCGACTTCCACGTCCCCGCCGCGAAGGCGCACCGGCTGGCGGCGTGCTACTCGGCCGATGCCGGCGGCGCCTTGTCGTTCCACGCGGCCGATCGCAAGGGCGGCCTGACCTTGCAGGACGATCCCGCCACCAGCTCTTTCTTGAGCCCGCCCGACTTCATCTCAGGCGGCGGCGGTCTGTGCTCGACCACGGCGGACTATCTGACGTTCTGCCGCGCGCTGGTCAATGGCGGCGAGCTCGGCGGGGTCAGGCTGCTCGGCCCGAAGACGCTGAAGCTGATGACGTCGAACCATCTGCCGGGCGGCGTCGACCTGCCGGCGCTGTCGCGCTCGATGTTCTCGGAAGCAGCCTATAACGGCGTCGGCTTCGGTCTCGGCTTCTCGGTGACGATCGACCCGGCCAAGACGCTGATCCCCGGCAGCGCCGGCGAATATGCCTGGGGTGGTGCGGCCTCCACCGCGTTCTGGATCGATCCGGCCGAGGAGCTGATCACGATCTTCATGACCCAGGTGCTGCCGTCGAACGCCTACCCGATCCGCCGCGAGCTGCGCACGATGGTGTACGCGGCAATCACAGAGAGCAACGTCTAGAAGAGCGCTGTGGCGGTAAAGCCGCTCAGGGAACCGGCGATCGCCGCGCGTTGCGCTTGGCGTGCATGCCGCCGCGCTCTCCTATGCTGACAGTCATGTGAACGGTTGCAACCGCCGAGCCCTTGCGGAGGCCGCCGCTCCAGCCTGAAATGCGCTCGCTGCACAAATTCGCCTCCGCCCGACGCACCTCCGCCTGCGTCAGTCCCAACGGCGATCAGCAGCGCCAGCTCAAACGGGGCATCCGTGCCAAAACTCTCCCTGCCGATCCGGCTTGCTCTTCTGGTCGCAGGGACCACGCTGCCGCTCATCCTGTTCGCAGGCGGGATCGTCTTGCACAACTACATGCAGGACCGCAGCGACGCCCGTCAGCGCGTGCTGGAGACGGTGCGCAGCATCCGGCTGACGCTCGATGCGGAAATGCAGCGCATGACTGGCGGCGTCCAGGTGCTGGCGCTGACCGATGCCCTGACCACCGGCGATTTCGAACGCTTCCGCCCGATCGCGATGGGCTTCCTCGAGCAGTACGGCAAGAACGGCACGATCGTGGTCGCCGACCGCAACGGACGCCAGCTGTTCTCGTCGGCGACGACGGATACGGCTCACCTGCCGACGCGCAACAACCGCGAGATCACCCGCCGCGTGTTCGAGACCCGGCAGCCGCAATATTCCGACCTTTTCTACGGTGTCGTGAAGAAGAGCCTGATCGTCACCGTCGAGGTGCCCGTCTTTCGCGACGGCGAAGTCGTCTATGACATCTCGTTCAGCCCGCCGATCGAGATGTTCCAGACCATCCTGGAAAAGCAGCGGCCGAACCCGGACTGGACCTTGTCGCTGCTCGACCGCAAGGCGACCGTATTCGCACGCGTGCCAAATCCGGCGGACACGATAGGCAAGCAGGCCTCGCCCTCGGTGTTTGATCGCATGCGCAGCGAGCAGGAGGCGACGCTGTCGAGCGTATCGCTCGAGGGCGTGCCGCTGCTGTCGAGCTTCACCCATTCCACCCTCACCGGATGGACCATCGGAGCCGGTATCGCCGAGGATTCGCTTGTGGCGCCGCTGTGGCGCAACCTCGCCGTCACCAGCCTGCTCGGCGGCATCATGCTGGCAATCGGTCTGGCCTTCGCGGTGCGGATGGCGACGACGATCGCGCGCGCCGAGATGCTGCACGACCTGCTGATCGAGGAGCTCAATCACCGGGTCAAGAACACGCTGGCGATCCTGCAGGCGATCGCGGTGCAGACCTTCCGCAGCGCCAGCCGCCATGAGCGTGAGAAGTTCGAGGGCCGGCTCGGCGCGCTCGCCGAGGCGCATAATCTGCTCAGCAAGGAGAAATGGCAGGGTTCTGAGCTACAGGACGTGATCGAGCGCGTGCTCAAGCCCTACCGCCTCAACACGCCCGAGCGCATCAGGATCTCCGGCCCGAAGGTGGCGCTGTCGCCGCGGCTCGCCGTGGTGCTGTCGATGATCGTGCACGAGATCGCAACCAACGCCGCCAAGTATGGTGCGCTCTCCAACGACACCGGCACGGTCGATCTGTCCTGGGAGCTGGCGAGCGCGGCCGACGCGGCGAAGAAGCTGCCGGCACGGCTGCGGCTGGTGTGGCAGGAAACCGGCGGCCCGGTGGTCTCGGCGCCGATCCAGCGCGGCTTCGGCTCCCGCCTGATCGTGCGCAGCGCGCGCGATCAGCTCGGCGGCGAGGCCACGGTCGACTTCCTGCCGCCGGGCGTGGTCTACACCATCACCTGCAAGCTCGACGATTAAACCGCGTCAGCCGAACCTCTGCAGCGCCGGGAACGTCTCGAGCAGCCAGATGCTGAAGGTCGAGACCGCGCCGGTGAGAAAGCCGATGCCGGTGGCGATCATCAGCACGCCCATCGCGCGCTCGATGTTCACGAGATGGCCACGCATGCGGATGAACAGCGCCGAGAACTGTTCGATCATGAACGCCGCGACCAGGAACGGAATGCCGAGGCCGGCGGAATAGACGGCAAGAAGCCCGGCCCCCTTGGCGACTGTCGTCTCCGCGGCTGCGATCGAGAGGATCGCCGCCAGGATCGGCCCGATGCACGGCGTCCAGCCGAAGGCGAAGGCGAGCCCCATGACGTAGGCGCCCCACAGGCCGACCGGCTTGGGGATCGGCAGCCGCCCTTCGCGCATCAGGAACGCTATCCGGGTCAGGCCGAGGAAGTGCAGGCCCATCACGATGATGACGATGCCGGCGAGAATGGACAACTGCTCCGACCAGGCCCGGATAAGGCCGCCGATCAGCGAAGCGCTCGCCCCCAGCATCACGAACACGGTCGAGAAGCCCAGCACGAACAGTGCAGCCGAGATCATCACGGCGCGGCGCGACGCGGCCGGAGGCTCCTCGCTCTCGATGTGCTCGATCGTGGCGCCGGTGAGATAGACCAGATAAGGCGGAACCAGCGGTAGCACGCAGGGCGAAAGAAAACTGACCAGGCCAGCAATGAACGCGGCCGGAATCGATACGTTCTGGATCATGCGAGTCCCGCGATACGCCCCTCCAGGCGCAAGCCGGGGCACGACGCTTCTTGCCGCCGATGCCGGGAATACGCAACAGACGTGCCGAAGTTACGGCGGTCACCGGTGATCACCGCCTGCGGGCTTTCGCGAGGACAGAGCCCGACATCCCCGGATCGGGGGCCTCATTGGCGAAGTCCCCCGCCCCGATGGGAGCGTCCGCCTCGTTCCAACCGGCTCGTCTGCGAGCCGGTGCGCGCTCACTGTGGGATCACGACATATCACAAATGCGCTAAATGCACCTTTGTGCACACATCGAACTGTGCTATTTCACCACTCGAAGCAACGGTGGCCGGCGCTGACCCGGCTGCAGCTTCGCATCGCGCAGCTTGTCGGGATTGTCAGCTTGAACCATCTCATCGCAAAGCGATTTCAGATCGTCTTCGCTCAGACGGTTCAGCTTCATACGCAGGTCGAGGATGGCAACCGAGACCAAATGTGCCGATTCGCGATTGCCCGTTGCCGCGAGCATGGCGCGGCACTGCTCCAGGGATGCAAGCACTGCAAGCATTTGTTCGTCTGAATTGGCCACAGGCGTCGTTTCCGTTCTAGCGTGCGACGAGATCGAGCCGAGCAACTCCCGACTCGCGGATGGCTTCCAAATACGTCATGTCGTTGCTCCCCTGCGCTTTGCCCATGCGGCTCAGTCCTGGCATGACGCAGGGTGAAGACACGCCACCGCTTCCCGGCATTCGATGAGTCAGCGCCACGATCCGTTCATCAAGATAGCATGACAACGGACCATCTTCGAATACCATTTCATTGCGGTCCAGGCAAAAACCGTCGATCTTAGATTCGACTCGCGCTAAGCGTGTCCTTGTCCTACATGATGTGTCAGACCGCGCGTCTGCTGGCGGTAAGACCATGCTGCAGAGAACTGAAGGTAGCAGACTCATCGACCCTCGATCGCTCAACCAAATCATGGCACGAATGTGTCTTGCCCGTAATTTATCGGAATCACTCTAGCAGGCGGAGAGAGCTTGTATGCGCGTTGCGGCGGAACGGGGCGTTCCTCAGAAGGAACGCCAGGACCTAGCCGAGACCCCTGCGACGCTGGCGCCAGGGGAGCACGGCGACTCGTCTGCTGCGGCAGGATCGAGCATCGAACTGAGCCGAGAGAGTGGCGGCGCCAGGGGCGCAGCGGCGAGCAAGCCGACAAGAACTGTGACGGGCCGGGCCGCCCCGGCCAAGTCAACCGTGAGCAAATCGGCGCTGGCAAGTCTCACCGACTGGGATGCAGCGCGGATCTTCCTTGAGGTTGTCAGGGCCGGCAGCTTTCGCTCCGCGGCTGAGCGGCTGACGCTCTCGATCAATGCCGTACGGCGGCGCATCGATGATTTCGAGCGGCAGATCGGCGCGACGCTGTTCACGCGCGATGTCCACGGCGCTCGGCTGACCGACGAAGGCGCGCTGGTGGTCTCCGCCGTCGAGCACATGGAGGCCGCGTCATTCGAGCTGCTGCGCGCGGGCGATGGTCTCGCCGGCGCTGCGTCGGGCGAGGTCCGGGTCGCGGTGACCGAGGGGCTCGGCACGTTCTGGCTGGCGCCCCGGCTGGTCGAATTTCAGCAGAGCTTCCCCAACGTCATGGTCGACCTCTATTGCGCGATGCGCTCGGCCGATGTGTCGCGTCACGAGGCCGATGTCGCCATCCACCTCACCCGGCCGGCGGCGCTCGACGTCAAGCTGGTCCGGCTCGGCCGCATGCACCTGATGTGCTTTGCGAGCGAGAAATATCTGGAGATATTTGGCATCCCAAAGACGATTGACGATCTCGTCAAACATCGCTTGGTTCTGCAGGTGGCGGACGAAGCCGCCGCCAACGCCGCCTTCGCCACCATCTTTCCCGGTTTTGAGCAGCGGGACCTGATCGCGATGACCACCAATGTCTCGAGCGCCAATTACTGGGCGGTGGCGCACGGCGCCGGTATTGGAGTCTTCCCAACCTACGCGAGTGCCCTGGGCGGGAAGATCATACCGCTTGAGGTTGATCTCAAGTGGTCCTACGACATCTGGCTGTCTTACCATGCCACCACTGGACGCATCCCTAGGGTGCGTCACATGATCGACTGGCTGGTGGAGGCCTTTAACCCTGGCAAATACCCGTGGTTTAAGGACGAATTCATCCATCCACAGCAACTTAAAACAGTATATATGGGTGAACCCCTGACCCATCTTTTCGGGGGCTTTCCGATGGAAGGACGGTAAAATCAGTATGAACAAATCAGCGGCAAAGAAAATGAAGCAGCGCAGTGCGGGCAAGCCCGACATCGAGCTCGGCAAGCGGATTCGCCTGCGGCGTGTAGAGCAGAAGATCTCGCAGGCTGAGCTCGGCGAGAAGCTCGGCGTGAGCTTCCAGCAGGTCCAGAAGTACGAGAAGGGCGTCAACCGGGTCGGCGCTGCGCGTCTGCAGCAGATCGCCACCGCGCTCGACGTGCCCGTGACGTTCTTCTACGACGGCGACAGCAAGGCCCGTGAGGTCGAGAGCCTCCTGTTCCTGGACAGCGCCTTCAGCCTGCGGTTGCTGCGCGCCTACAGCAAGATCAAGGACCAGACGGTACAACGTCAGCTGGTATCCTTGATGGAATCGATCGCAGCGAACGAAGAATAGGCAAGGCTGTCTGATCCGTCAGACAGGTCTGCCCGTGATGGTTATGGGCCATCTTCGCTCGAGGGCGCAACTTGGGGGCGCCAGGCGATCTGCCAGCTCGGGCGAGTTCACTGCCTCGGCTCAAGGCCGAGCGATCGGCGTGGCCGACACACCGGCCCTTCTCGTCCGCCCAGCGATCGCTGCGCGGTCTGAGGCTTCGTCGCCTTTATTTTTTCGTGCTCCCCTGCCGTCATAGGAAGTGGCGGCATGCCGGCGTTTCGGTCCCGTCCGGCCGACGCTGATCGTGAAGGGCTCGCGTTCTCTCCTGGACGATCCGTGCACAGGTCGAGAGCATCGGCCCGGACGTCCCTTGCCTGCCCATCATGTCCTGAACTCACATTGACGCCGTCACCGGCGCGGTGAACGATGCCGGCCGCCTGCCCTCCTGCCGACGGACCCTTCATGCCGACCATCTCCGAGCTCCCCACCACCTTCGCTGGGGACAAGATCCTCATGACCAGAGCGGGCGATGGCGTCGGCATCATCACCTTCAACAACCCGGACAAACGCAATGCGATGTCGCTGGAGATGTGGGAGGGGCTCGGCCAGGCGCTGGTGGCGCTGCGCGACGACGAGGCGATCCGGATCGTGGTGCTGACCGGCGCCGGCGACAAGGCCTTCGTGTCCGGCGCCGACATCAGCCAGTTCGAGCAGAGCCGCCACAATGCCGCAGCCTCCGAGGCCTATGCCGAGCGAAGCGCCGCCCAGCGGGCGCTGCTCGCCGGCTACCCGAAGCCGACGATCGCCTGCATCCGCGGCTTCTGCCTCGGCGGCGGCCTGCAGATCGCGATGCTGACCGACATGCGCTTCGCCGCCGCGGACAGCCAGTTCGGCATCCCCGCCGCCAGGCTCGGCATCGCCTACGGTTACGACGGTCTCCGCAATCTGGTGTCCCTGGTCGGCCCGTCGCAGGCGCGGCTGCTGCTCTATACGGGCCAGCGGATCGATGCCGCGGAGGCGCTGCGGATCGGCCTCGTCGATCGGATGATGAGCATCGACGAGCTGCTGCCGGCCACGCTGGAGATCGCCCGCACCATTGCCGGCAATGCGCCGCTGGCGGTTAAGGCCGCCAAGATCACCATCGCCGAAGTGCTGAAGGACGAAAGCCGCCGCGACACAGCCGCGATCAAGCGGATTGGCGATGCCTGCATGGATTCGGAGGATTTCCGCGAGGGCCGCCGCGCCTTCATGGAGAAGCGCAAGCCGGCCTTCAAGGGACGCTAATTAAATCATGATGCGTTTCCAAGAAAACGCATCATGATCCTGTCTCTCATTGTTTGAGCATGATCGTTTCGGAAAACCGGTTCCCACTTTTCCGGATCATGCTCTAAAGCGCCTCCAGCACCGCCTTCGTGACGTCGATCGTGCCGGCATCGCCACCGAATTCGAACGGCTTGAGGCCGGATGCATAGACCTGGTCGACGGCCTGCTCGATCCGCTGGGCCGCCTCGGCTGCGCCCTCGATGCCATGGGTGTCCGCCAGCCAGTCCAGCATCATCGCGGCCGACAGGATCATCGCGGTCGGGTTGGCCTTGCCCTGCCCCATGATGTCGGGCGCGGTGCCGTGGCAGGGCTGGAACACCGCATGGCGGTCGCCGATGTCGGCCGAGGGCGCCATGCCCATGCCGCCGACGAGGCCGGCGGCGAGATCGGAGAGGATGTCGCCGAACATGTTCTCGGTGACCAGGACGTCGAAATCCCAGGGGCGCTTCACCAGCATCAACGCGCACGCATCGACGTAGAGATGATCTGCCTTCACATCCGGATGAAGCTGAGCGACCTCGTCGAAAATCTTGCGGAAGTAGGCGAAGGCCTTGAAGACGTTGGCCTTGTCGACGCAGGCTAATGTCCCCGAGCGGCCGCGATCCTTGCGGCGGGCGGCGAGCTTGAAGGAGAAGTTGAAGAGCCGCTCGGACGTCCTGCGGGTGATGACGAGCGTCTCGCGCGCCTCCTCATGTGTCACCACACCTTTGCCCATCGAGGCGAACAGGCCCTCGGTCGACTCGCGGATGACGACGAAGTCGATGCCGTGCTCGGCGGCGCCGACGATCGGGCTCGGCACGCCCGGAATCAGCCGCGCCGGCCGCACGCCGGCATAGAGATCGAAATGGAAGCGCAGCTCGATCTGCGGCGCGATCTCGGTGTTGTCGGGATAGCGCACCGACGGCAGACCGCAGGCGCCAAGCAGGATCGCGTCGGCCTGCTCGCACAGCCGGACCGTGGATTCGGCGATCGAGACCCCGGTCGCAAGATAATTGGTGGCGCCGGCCTGGGCCTCGGTGAAACGGAACGACAGGCCGGCCCTCGCCTCGACCTTGCGCAGCACCTCGAGCGCTGGCGCCATGACCTCCGGCCCGATGCCGTCGCCGGGAAGGACTGCGATGTGGAGTGCGTTGGTGGAGGGCATGTTTTCTTCACAATACGAGTGAGTTAGCTCGGTCATTGCGAGCGAAGCGACGCAATCCAGGGCTCAGGTTGAGACTCTGGATTGCTTCGTCGCTTCGCTCCTCGCAATGACGGAAGTGGCTGGGAGTTACGGCGTCAGCACGGCGCGGCCGACGAGTTGGCCCTTCTGCAGCTCGCGCAGGGCATCGTTGGCCTTGGCGAGCGGCATCGGCGTCACCGGGATCGGCGCGATGTTCTTGGTCCGGACCAGCTCGAGCAGCTCCTTCGTCTCGCGGAGATTGCCGACATAGCTGCCCTGGATGGTGACCGCCTTGATCGGAATGAGCGGCAGCGCCCACGGCGCACCGCCGCCAAACAGGCCGACGATGACCAGCTTGCCGCCCTTTGTCAGGCAGTCGAAGCCGAGCTGCGCGGTGGCGGCATTGCCGACCAGGTCGATGACGGCCCGGATCGGCTCGCCTGCAGCCTTGTTCAATTGCTCGAGCGCGTCTGGCGCCTTGCCGTCGACCGCCGCCAGCGCGCCGGCCGCCAACGCGGCCTCGCGCTTGCGCGCGTCGATATCGACCACGATCGCGCCCTTGCCGCCCATGGCCTTCAACAGCGACAGCGCCATCAGCCCGAGCCCGCCGGCGCCGAAGATCACGATCGGCGTGTCGAAATCCTTCTCGACCTTCTTGAGCGCGCTGTAGGTCGTCACGCCCGAGCAGGCGTAGGGCGCGGTCGTCACCGGATCGAGCCCCTTGAGATCGATCAGGTGGCGCGGATGCGGCACGGTCATGTGGTCGGCATAGCCGCCGTCGCAATAGACGCCGAGCGAGGCCGGCTTCAGGCACATGTTCTCGTCGCCCGCCAGGCACGTGGCGCATTTGCCGCAGCCGATCCAGGGATAGACCAGCACGACGTCGCCGACCTTCAGCCCGCCCTTCTCGGCTTCGGTGACCTCGGGCCCGAACGCCACGATCTCACCGGCGCTCTCATGGCCCATGGTCCGCGGCAGCGACACGCCGCGATCCTTGAGGGACAGCGGCTTACGGCCGTGGCCGAGATCATAGCCGCCTTCCCAGATGTGCAGATCGCTATGGCAGACGCCGGCCGCCTTCACCTTGATCAGCACCTGTTTGCCGAAGGGCTGCGGTGTCGGCTCGTCGACCTCGGTCAGCGGTGCATTGAAATCGGTGACCTTGAAGCTCTTCATGCTTTCACTCCCGTAGTCCGATGCGGGCGGGACCGGACGGCGCATCGACAGGACGAGCGGCGAGGCTGCGCGCGGCAACGTCGCCTTGGACCTCCTCCCGGCATGAGCGCGTCCGGCTGGTCCGGACTGTTCTTGCGATATCGCGACATTGGCTGGAAACGCGAGGAGCGGCAAGGCTGCGCGCAGCATGTGCGGTCATGGCAGCCCTGCAGCGTTCTGGCTCACGAGCTCAAGGTTTTGCAGCGTCGCTTACGCCAGCCCCCCGCAGGATTTCCACGGTGTGCTCTCCGAGGCTTGCAGCCCGCGGGCCCGCCGCAACCTTTGCCTCCGACATCCGGAACGGCAGGTTGACGACCTTGAAGGTCCCGGCGGCATCCTCCACATCGGCCAGCGCGCCGCGATGCGCGATCTGCGGATCAGCCAGCGCATCGGCCACGCTGCGGTAGGCCGAGCTGGGTACGCCGCCCGCGTTCAATGCCTCCAGGCATTGGGCGACGTTGAGCCGGCGCGACCAGGCCTCGACGCCATCCATCAGCGCGCCCCAGTTTGCCCGCCGGTCGGAATATTTTGCGAATCTGGGATCATCGATCCAGTCCGGATGTCCGATCACCGTCATCAGGTTCTGGAACGTCTTCTCGCTGGCGATGGCAATCATCACGAAGCCGTCGCGACACTCCGCCGGGCCGAAGGTCGGCCGCGACGGCTGCGCGACGGGAAATTGCGACCATTGGATCTCGTTCAAGGTCAGGCTCAGCATCGATTCCAGCATCGAGCAGTCGATGTGCTGGCCGCGGCCGGTGCGCTCGCGCTGATACAGGGCGGAGGCGATGGCGCCGAAGGCATAGGTCCCCGTCACCACGTCGGCGTGATAGATGCCGCAATAATCGGGTCGGCTGCGCCCCGGCTGGTAGGCAAGATGCGCCATGTCGTAGCCCGAGGCCGCGTGGATCACCGGCGCATAGGCCGGGAGCTCCGCCGAGGGGCCGGTCTGGCCGTAGCCGGAGATCGAGCAGTAGATCAGCCGCGGGTTCAATTTGCGCAAGGTCGCATCGTCGAGCCCGAGCCGCTGCATCACGCCGGGGCGGAAATTCTCGACCAGGATGTCGGCACCTGTGACGAGCCGACGCACCGCGTCGCCGCCGTCGCGCGATTTCAAATCGAACACGACACTCTTCTTGCCGACGTTGAGCTGGCCGAAGGCGGTGGAGCAGCCGCCGCGCATCGGAGGCCGGATGCGCATCGTTTCACCTTCGGCTGACTCGATCTTGATCACCTCCGCACCCATGTCTGCAAGCATGCGTGCACAATGCGGGCCGGCGATCGTGGTCGAAAAATCCAGGACACGCAGCCCCGCGAAGCATCCTGTCAAACGGCTCTCATCGTTTCCAACTAGACTCACGAGCGCAGCTCCCTGGTGGAGTTCTCTTTTCCGCACGCCGAAGCCGGCATGATCCACTTCCTCTTCGCCGATTCACGAAGCGTAAGCCATCGGATGCGGTGCGCGGGGAGTCTAGTTCGAACCATTCGATGTCGAAAGCGTTTGGCCTTCCGCCGCGGTGGGGCGACGCTTTTCTTCACGACTGAATTTGGACCTTTTCTTGCATAGGACGAACATGGGGCTTGATCGAGGACATCTCTTGCGGGTTCTGTTCGTTACGACCGAAATGGACGATTTCGTCCGGGTGGGCGGACTGGCTGCCGTTTCGGCGGCACTTCCCCGGGCACTACGCTCACACACCGACGTCAGGATCATGCTGCCCGGCTACCGGGACGTGATCGAGCAACTCACTCACATCGAGATCGTCGGCCAATGCGCTCCTCTGGCAGAGATGCCAGCCTGCGCGCTGGGACGGTCTTCGACCCGCGACGGCCTGCCGGTCTACGTCCTGCTCTGCGACGAGCTCTATGACCGTCCGGGCAATCCTTACGGCGACGAGAACGGGCAGGACTGGGCGGACAACGACATCCGCTTCGGCCGTCTCGCCGCCGCCGCCGCCGAGCTGGCGGCGGGCACGCTGGATGAGAACTGGGCAGCCGATCTGGTGCACGCCAACGATTGGCAGGCCGCATTGGTGCCGGCCTATCTGGCATGGCGCGGGGTCGAGGTTCCCTCGATCCTGACCATCCACAACCTCGCCTATCAGGGCCTGTTCCCGCGCGAGTCGCTGCGCCGGATCGGCGCCCCCGAATCCTCGTTCCACATCGACGGTCTGGAGTTCTACGACAAGCTGTCCTTTCTCAAGGGCGGCCTGGTCTATGCGTCGCATCTCACCACGGTCAGCTCGACCTATGCGCAGGAGATCACGACGCCCGAGCTCGGCTGCGGGCTGGAGGGCCTGCTCCGGCAGCGCTCCAATGCCCATGAGCTGACCGGCATTCTCAACGGCATCGACGAGAGCTGGGATCCCCGATACTGCCAGCAGCTGGCGCAGCCCTTCGCCGCCGGCGACTGGAAGGGCAAGAAGGCCAACGCCGACTACGTCCGCAAGCAGTTCGGCCTCGCCGTGTCGCGCGGTCCGATGTTCGGCATCGTCGCGCGCCTCGTCCATCAGAAGGGCATCGACCTGGTGCTGGAAGCCGCCGACGAGATCGTCGGCGCCGGCGGCCAGATCGTGGTCACCGGCACCGGCGAGCCCGCCATCGAGCGCGCGCTGATGGAGGCTCACCGCCGCCGGCCGGACGCGATCGGGGTCGCCATTGGCTTCAACGATGCGCAGGCGCGGCGCATCTTCGCCGGCAGCGACTTCACCCTGATGCCGTCGCGCTTCGAGCCCTGCGGCCTGAGCCAGATGTATGCCCAGCGCTTCGGCTCGCTGCCGATCGGCCACCAGACCGGCGGCCTCGCCGAGACCATCACCGATGGCGAGACCGGATTCCTGTTCGAGAAGCCGTCGGCGGAATCCTTCCTCGGCGGGGTGAAGCGCGCGTTTTCGGCGTTCACCAGCACCGAACGGCTGAACGAGATGCGGCTGTCGGCGATGGCACGCTCGTTCAGCTGGAACCTGTCGGCCGCCTGCTACAACGCGCTGTACCGGAAGATGCTGGCGTCGTAGCCCGCTCCCGTAGCCCGGATGAGCGAAGCGACATCCGGGTTCATCTCATCCTGTCGAACAGGCCCCGGATATCGCTTCGCTCATCCGGGCTACGGTCAAACAACAAAAGCCCGGACGTCGTCCGGGCTTTTGTTGTGCGCTTGAAAGGCGGGCTTCTTACGCTGCGCGGACCGCTTCCAGGAAGCTGCCGACCTCGCGCTTGAGCCGGTTGGAATCTCCGGCGAGCGACTTGGCCGATGACAGCACCTCGGCGGAGGCCGAGCCGGTCTGCGAGGCGCCGCGCTGCACGTCCGTGATGTTGGACGAGACCTGCTGGGTGCCGTGGGCGGCCTGCTGCACGTTGCGGGAGATTTCCTGCGTCGCAGCCCCCTGCTCTTCGACCGCCGCCGCAATGGCCGCGCCGATCTCGGCAAGCCGCTCGATCGTCGAGCTGATCGCCTGGATCGAATTCACCGATTCCTGCGTCGCGGCCTGCACGCCTGAGATCTGCTGCGAGATCTCCTCGGTCGCCTTCGCGGTCTGCTCGGCCAGCGCCTTGACCTCGGTCGCGACCACCGCGAAACCGCGCCCGGCGTCGCCGGCGCGCGCCGCCTCGATGGTGGCGTTGAGTGCGAGCAGATTGGTCTGTCCGGCAATGCTGTTGATGAGCTCGACGACGTCGCCGATGCGGGCTGCGGCCTGCGACAATTCTGCGACGCGCCCATTGGTCTGGCGCACCTGCTGCACGGCGTCGCCGGCCATGCGCGCCGACGCCTGGACCTGACGGCTGATCTCGGTCACCGACGAGGAGAGCTCCTCGGTGGCGGAGGCGACCGACTGAACGTTGGCGGAAGCTTCCTCCGACGCAGCCGCCACCACAGTGCTGAGCTCCTGCGAGCGGTTGGCGGTGTTTGTCAGCATATCCGCCGACGTTTCGAGGCCCGAGGCCGCCGACGACACGGTGTTGACGATGTCGGCGATCGTCGACTCGAAGTTGCGCGTCAGCGCATCCAGCCGCCGGGCCCGATCGATCTGCGCCTGCGCGTCGCGCTGCGCGGCCTCGTCCGAGGCCTTTTTGGCGATCAGCGCGTCCTTGAAGATCTTCAGGGCGCGCGCCATCGCACCGATCTCGTCCTTGCGGGACTCGTTCGGAATGTCGGCGCTCAGCTCGCCATTGGCGAGCCGCAGGGTCACGCCGGTCAGTCCGACCAGCGGGCCGACGACGCCACGGACGATGCCGATGACCACGGCGACCGACACGATTGCCACCAGCAGCAGAACGCCGAGCGCGATGAACAGCCGCAGCCGCGCCGCGCCGATGGCCTGATCGATGGCCTGATGCGCGGACTTGAGCGCAGCATCGCGCAGCACGATGACGTTGTTCAGCATCGGCGTCGTCCAGCGGCCCCACTCCTCCGCCGTGACCGGCGACGGCTGTCCGTCGCGCCCCGCCGTGACGACCTGACGGTAGCGCTGTTCGCCCGCGCCCATCAGGGTCGTGCGAACGTGCTCGAGCGCTGCGGACACTTCCGGCGTATTGCGAACGCTGCGCGCCGCAAGCTCGATCTGCTGCCACAGCAACGTCACCTGGCCGCTCTGCTCGGTCACCTCGGCAAGACGCGCCGGGGTCCAGCTGGTGTTCTGGATGAAGAAGCGCAACACGGCGGAGCGCGCGCCGTTGATCGTGCGCATCGATTGCGCCAATTGCGCAAGCTGGGCCGACGGCAACAGGTTCTCGATCTCGCCGCCGGCCCGCGACAGCTCGATCGCGGACTCGTCGATGGCGGCATTCAGAGACTCGGCCGCGCGACCGAGGCCATCCGTGGTCGTCGCCTGGATGTTCGCCGGACGCTGCGCGGCCGGAAGCGGTGCCGCGCTGCGCGCCGCGGAACGGACGCCGCGCAATGTCGTCGCTGCGGCATCGAGATTGGTGGTCGGCAGTCCCGCTACTTGCGCGGCGGTCTTGGCCTGGACCAGCGACTCGTCCGTCGTGGCGATGGCCTTGTCGAGCTTGGCGACATCATCCGCCGAGGCGGACCCGGCCGCCGCGAGCAGATTCCACTGGCCGCGCTCGAGCGGGATCTGCGCATTGACCTTCAGTGCCAGCTCGAAGGCGTCCAGAACCCGTGCCGCCTGCTCGCGCTTGCGCAAGTCGCCCCACCCGCTCCATGCGAGCGCAAAGGCGAAGGCCATCGCGAAGAAGCCGGTCAGCAGATTGCCGGCGAGAATTTTCCATTTGAGGCTGACCGCACCGGTCTCCGGCTCAACCGTCTCATTCTGCAGCACCGCGCGTTCGGACATTGGCCAATCCCAATCAAATACCGCTGCCCGGCCGGTCACGCTCGCATCGGCCGATACGCGCTTGCGCAGCGGCCCTCCGGCGACGTCTTCGCACGGTCGGCAAACAAGGATCGCGGCGACGCCGCCGCGCCATAATGATTAAGAACGAATGGCGACTAATCCCTTAAACTGAGTTGATCCGAGCGGTATCGGAATGCCGAGATGCCGCACTAATCGGATCGACTCAGCGCATCGCCCCTCTACTCCGCAGCCGCTGCGAGCGTCACCGACGAATCGTGCAACACCTCGCCGGAGAGCGGATCGTGCTCGCCCGACCAGGGCATGCGCTGCAGGATGTTGCACGGGCGGATCGTGGCTCTCGTCCTCATGAATGCCGTCGCCCGTCATCGGGCGTTCGCATTGCACGCGTGGCCTGCGCTGCTTGAGAAATGCCGTTGTCCAATCGCGATGATAGCGCCTGCCTATCGATAGCGACGCTGATCTTCGTTCAGCAGGGCGAGACCATCGCCAGCAACTGCGCCGAGCAGGCATCGCCGCCGCGCTCGCGGTCGCGGGATGTCTGGCGCGTTGGTTGACGCTACCGGGCGTTCAGGACCGGCTCGGCGCGGGCTCGGATTGAGCCGGCGGGGCCTGCTCATCGTCGTCGGCGATCGCGCGCCAAGCCGCCCCTTCGAGATCGTCGTACTGGCCGCTCTTCAGCGACCAGAGAAAGCCGACCAGACCGGCAAGGCCGAGCGCCAAAGCGAGCGGAACGAGAATGATCATCACTTCCATGACACGGCCTCCCCAGCCACCTTGCGGGCACGCAGCGCATTCAGCATGACGATGATCGATGAGCCGGACATCGCGGCTGCCGCGATCAGCGGGGTGACGACGCCGCTGATCGCAAGCGGCACCGCCAGGACGTTATAGCCGACCGCGAGCCACAGATTCTGCCGCATCAGATGCAGCGCCTTGCGTGCGTAGTCGATCGCGGCCAGCACCGGCGCCAGGGGACGACCGAGAAAGACGAGATCGGCGGTGGCCTGGCTGAGATGCGCGGCCGAAATCGGCGACATCGAAACGTGCGCGGCGGCGAGCGACGGCGCATCGTTCATGCCGTCGCCGACCATCATGACCTTGACCCCGGCCCGCTTCAGCTCCTCGATGCGCGCGATCTTGTCGGCCGGCGTCACGCCGGCGCGCCACTCGTTGATGCCGAGCGCCATGGCGGCGGCGGCCACCGCCGCCTCGCGATCGCCCGAGAGGATCTCGACCTTGATGCCGCGCCGCTGCAGGCCGGCGACGATCTTGGCGGCGTCAGGGCGCAGGCCCTGGCGCACCGAGAACAGGTACTTGCTATCGCCGCGGCTGAAGGCAACCACCGAAGCCTCGGGATCGACGCTGCTGGTCTGCGCAACCAGCGCCTCCGCGCCGCAGAAAGCCGGACGCCCCAGCCTGATTTCGACGCCGTCGACGACGGCGCGGACACCCTGCCCCGGCTCCTCGACCGCGCCCATCAGCGGCGAACGCGCATTGGCAGCCTGGGCCACCGCCGCCGCCACCGGATGATGGCTCGACAGCGCGAGCTGGCCGGCCAGTGCGAACACGTGTGCAGGAATGTCGGCGGCGTTGACGACCTCGAGCTCCGGCAGCGTCAAGGTGCCGGTCTTGTCGAAGATGACGTGATCGGCCTCGGCGAGGCGCTCGATCGCATCGCCCGCATTGAGCAGCACGCCGGACTTGAACATCGCGCCCGACGCCACGGTCTGCACCGTCGGAATCGCGAGCCCAAGGGCGCAGGGACAGGTGATGATCAGCACGGCGATGCCGGTGACGATGGCGTCGTGCCAGCTCGCCCCCATCAGCACCCAGCCGAGCACGGTGAGCGCTGCGGTCGCATGCACCACCGGCGCATACAGCCGCGAGGCGCGGTCGGCCAGCCGCATATAGCGCGAGCGGGCCTGCAGCGCGTTGTCGAGCAGGCGCGTGATCTCGGCGAGCAAGGTGCCCTCGGCGGCGGCCGAGACCCGGACGCGCAGCGTGCCGGAAATGTTGAGCGAACCCGCATAGACCGCGGTGCCCTGCTCGGCCGGCACGTAGAGCGTCTCGCCGGTGATCAGGCTCTGGTCGATCTCGGAGCGGCCCTCGACGACCACGCCGTCGACCGCGCAGCGCTCGCCGGGACGCAGCAGCACCAGATCGCCGGCGCGAACGGCGGCGACCGGCACCTCCGAAATCTCGTCGGGGCCGATGAACTTGGTCGCGGTCTCCGCCTTCAGCGCGGCCAGATTGCCGGCGACGGCGCGGGTCTTCCGCCGCATGTTCTGGTCGAGATAGCGGCCGACCAGCAGGAAGGTCAGCAGCATGATCGCGGCGTCGAAATAGGCGTGCTCGGCGTGATGAAACGTCTCGACGATCGACATGCCCAAGGCCAGGATCACGCCGATGCAGATCGGCACGTCCATGTTGACGTTACCGGTCTTCAAGGCACGCCAGGCGGAGCGGAAGAACGGCTGGCCGGCATAGGCCGCAGCCGGCAGCGCGATCACGGCCGACAACCAGTGGAAGAAGTCGCGCTGCTCGGGCAGCATGTCGCTGACATTGCCGGACCAGACCGGGATCGACAGCATCATCACGTTCATGGTCGCGAACGCCGCGACGCCGAGGCAGCGCAGCAGGAAGCGCGACTCCTCGGCCTCGGTGGCTTCCGCACTCGCCTTCTCGAACGGATAGGCCTTGTAGCCGAGCTCGGCGAGCCGATCGATGAACTTGGCCGGATCGAGCGTGCCCTGCTTCCATTCCAGCGCGACGCGGCGGTCGGTGAGATTGACGCGCGCCAGCGTCACGTCGGGCAGCGCGGAGAGGCCGCGCTCGATCTTGGCCATGCAGCCGGCGCAGCTGACGCCTTCGACCGCGAGGTCGATATGCTTCAGCCCTGCCCCGAGATCCTTGACGTAGTGAGAGAAGTCACGCGTCGCATGCATGATCGAAATCCCTTCAGTTCAGCAGCACGCGGTTCTTCGACATGAACAGGCGTCGGCCGCTGGAATCGCCTTCGAGCACGAGGTCCCACTGGCCCGGCGCGATCGCCTCCGCCGTGCCGCGATAGATGCCGATGCCGACCTCGGCGAGCGCGACCTCCTGATCCGCGCGCTTGTCGGCGGGACGCTCGAGCCGGCCCTGGAAGGTCAGGCCCGAGACGGGATTGCCGCTCGCGTCGCGCGCGTTGACCTGCAGAATGGCGGCGCCTCCGGCGCCACGCTCGATATGCGCCTCGACCTGCCAGCGCCGCGCCTCCTGGGCGCGCGCCGCCGCGATCTCCTTTTCGTAGCCGAGGCTCGCGCTGTAGGCGCTGTCGACCTCGGTGCCCGGCAAGGTCGAGATCGCCATCTTCATCATGTAGACGTTGACGCCGATCACGGTCCCGAAGAAGGCAAGGAGCATCGCGAGCACCATGCCTCCGGTCAGCTGGAAAGAAGGATTGGAACGGCTGGCCATTGACAGGCTCCTAGCTTACGGGCTGACGAAATTGTCGGTGGCGGAGGCGACGATGCCAAGACCGATATCCGTCACGTGGAACTTCACCGGGATGGACTTCGCAGGATTGCTCTCCTCGGGCGCGGTCACCAGGAGGCGCAGCTCCTCGGTCTGGTCGCGGCCGACCACGATCATCGGTCGGTCCGGCGTGACGGAGTCGGCTCCGACGACGTGAACGGTCGAATTGACGGGACCCTCGATGTCGATGGCGATGACGCGATCGAAGCCGTGCTTATTGAGGACGCGCACCGTATAGGCATTGCGGATCGAGCCGTCGGATAGCTTGATCGCAATCGGATTGCGATCGTGCAGCACGTTGACCTCGAGCAGCGACCGGGTCGCGAGCTTGTAGGCCATGGCACCGCCGACCGCGGCGATGATCGCGGCATAGACGATGGTCCGCGGGCGCACGAGCTTGTAGATCGGCGGCTTGCCTTCCTGCCGGCGATGGATGTTGATGTCGTTGTCATAGCCGATCAGCCGCGTCGGGCGGCCGATCTTGGTCATGACGGTATCGCAGGCGTCGATACAGAGGCCGCACTGGATGCAGTCCATCTGGGCGCCGTCGCGGATGTCGATGCCGGTCGGGCACACCGCCACGCATTGCTTGCAATCGATGCAGTCGCCGGCCGGCTGGCCGAGCGCGCGCAATTCGGCGGCCTTCTTGACCGACATGCGGCTCTCGCCTCGGTCGTAGCGGTAGGTGACGTTGAGCGCCCATTCATCGGTCAGTGCCGCCTGGATGCGCGGCCACGGGCACATATACACGCAGACCTGCTCGCGCATGAAGCCGGCGAGCGTATAGGTCGTCGCGGTCAGGATCGCGATCCAGACATAGGCGAGCATCGGCCCCTGGAAGGTGATGAGATCCTTCACGAGCGTCGGCGCATCGCTGAAATACAGCACCCAGGCGCCGCCGGTCCACCACGCGATCATCAGCCAGATCGAATGCTTGAGCACGAGCTCCGAGATCCGCTCCAGTTTCATCGGGTCGTTGGAGGCATCCTTCTTCATGCGCTCCCGGCGGTCGCCCTCGATCAGGCGCTCCACCGCGTAGAACAGGTCGGTCCACACTGTCTGTGGGCACAGATAGCCGCACCAGATGCGGCCGCCGATCGCGTTCATCAGGAACAGGCCGATGGCGGCGATGATCAGGAGGCCGGTGAAGTAGTACACCTCCTGCGGCCATAGCTCGATGAAGAAGAAATAGAAGCGGTGGTTCGGGAAGTCGATCAGCACCGCCTGGTCGGGCGCGCCGAAGCCGCGATTCCAGCGCACGAACGGCAGGAAATAATAGACACCGAGACAGAAGCCCATCAGGCCCCATTTGATCCGGCGGAAGGTTCCTGAGACGCTCTGTGGATAGACCTTCTTGTGCGCGGCATAGAGCGGACCGTAATCGTCCACCGGCTGCAGGTCCTGAGGCTTCAGGTCGTCCGGTCTTACCGTCTGGTTCATGGCTGGCGGGTCATGGCTGGGGGATCTTCTCGCAGTTGCGGCCGAAGGTATTCCCACCTCCGGCCGCGCAGTTGATCCAGCTCAATTGAAGGAAAGGTTCCGTTGGATTTCCGTTACTTTCCTCCGCCCAGCGAGTGGACGTAGACGGCCATCGCCTTGATCGTGGTCGGGTCGAGACGGCCCTCCCAGGCCGGCATGACACCGGCGCGACCGTTGGTGATGGTCTCGATTAGGGTCACCTCGTCGGAACCGTAGAGCCAGATCTTGTCGGTCAGGTTCGGCGCCCCGAGGTCCGGATTGCCCTTGGCGTTGTCGCCATGGCAGGCCGCGCAGTTTTCGGCGAAGACCTTGGCGCCGGCCTTGGCGTCATAACCCGGCCGGGTCGGCAGGCCCGCCAGCTCCCGAACGTAGTTGGCGACCGTGACGATCTCCGCCGGCTTCAGGACACCGTCCTTGCCGAAGGCGAGCATCTGGCCCTCACGCGTCTTCGGGTGACCCGAGCGCACGCCGTACAGCAGGGTCTGCTGGATCTGCTCCAGCGAGCCGCCCCACAGCCAGTCGTCGTCGTTCAGGTTCGGGAAGCCCTTGGCGCCGGCCGCGCCGGTCCCGTGGCAGGCGGCGCAATTGTCGCCGAACACGGTCTTGCCCTTGGCACGCGCCAGGGCCAGCATCGCCGGATCCTTCTCGATGTCGGCGAGCGAGGCGGTCGCGAGCGCCGCCATCTTGGCGCCGCGGATCTTCTCGAGATTGGCAAGCTCGACCGCCACGTCCGCACGGGACGAGTAGCCGAACAGGCCCTGAGTGTTGCTGGAGATGGTCGGCCAGGCCGGATACACGATCCAGTAGCCGATCGCCCAGACGATGGTGATGTAGAAGGTGATCACCCACCACCGCGGCAGCGGGGTGTTGAGCTCCTTGATGCCGTCCCAGGCGTGGCCGGTGGTGGGGGTGCCGGAGACACTGTCGACTTCGGTATGGTCAGCCATGATGAATTAATCCTCCCGCAACGGCATGCTCGCCGCCTCGTCGAAAGCGGCCTTGTTGCGAGGCCAGAGGGCATAGGTCACGATCGCGATGAAGATCGCGACGAAGATCGGGGTCCACAGCGTCGTCACGAGTGACGACGCGATGTTTTCGACTGCAATGATGGGCTTCATGATGTTCGCCTCTGATCTCAGCGCAGATTGGCTTTTTCGTTGTAGATCTTGAAGTCGACCAAGGTGCCGAGCATTTGCAGGTACGCAACCAGCGCATCCATCTCGGTCGGAGCACCCGCCTTGCCGTCGAAGTTGCGCACCACCGCCTTCGGATAGCGTTTGGTGAGCGCCTCGGCACCGGCACCGTCCGGATCGACCTGCGCCTTGAGGTCGGTGGCGGCGTTGGCGATCTGGTCGTCGGTGTAGGGCACACCCACCGCCCGCAGCGTCTTCAGGTGATCGGCGACGTTGTCGGCGTTCAGCTCGGTCTCCTTCAGGAAGGGATAGCCGGGCATGATCGATTGCGGGACGATGGCGCGCGGGTTGGTCAGGTGGGTGACATGCCAGTCGTCGGAGTACTTGTTGCCAACGCGGGCGAGGTCAGGACCCGTACGCTTGGAGCCCCACTGGAACGGATGGTCGTACATGCTCTCCGCGGCGAGCGAGAAGTGGCCGTAGCGTTCCACTTCGTCGCGCAGCGGACGAACCATCTGCGAATGGCAGAGATAGCAGCCCTCGCGGACGTAGATGTTGCGGCCGGCCAGCTCGAGCGGCGTATAGGGACGCACGCCGTCGACCGCCTCGATCGTGCTCTTCAGGTAGAAGAGCGGAGTGATCTCGACGAGGCCGCCGATCGCGATCACCAGCAGGATGCCGATGACCAGGATGATCGAGTTTTTCTCGAAGACTTGGTGTCGTTGCCAGAAAGACATGGTTGATACCTCACTCCGCCGGCTGAAGGGCGACGGGCGACTGAACTTCTTCCTCACCGACACGGACCGTCATCCAGAGATTGTAGGCCATGATGAGTGAGCCGATCAGGAACAGCGCGCCACCGGCGGCACGGATGATGTAGAAGGGGTGCATCGCCTCGACGGTCTCGATGAACGAGTATTCGAGGAAGCCGAGCGCCGTGTAGGACCGCCACATCAGACCCTGCAGGATGCCCGAGACCCACATCGCGGAGATGTAGAGCACGATGCCCAGCGTGGCCGTCCAGAAGTGCCAGTTCACGAGCTTGAGGCTATAGAGACCCTTGCGGTTCCAGATCCACGGCACCAGGCAGTACAGCGCGCCGAAGGAGACGAAGCCGACCCAGCCGAGCGCACCGGAGTGCACGTGACCGATGGTCCAGTCGGTGTAATGGCTGAGCGAGTTGACCACCTTGATCGACATCATCGGACCTTCGAAGGTCGACATGCCGTAGAAGGCGACCGAGACGACCAGCATGCGCAGCACGGGGTCCGTCCGCAGCTTGTCCCACGCTCCCGACAGGGTCATCAGGCCGTTGATCATGCCGCCCCAGGAGGGCATCCACAGCATGATCGAGAAGGTCATGCCCAGGGTCTGCGTCCAGTCCGGCAGCGCCGTATAATGCAGATGGTGCGGGCCGGCCCAGATGTAGAGGAAGATCAGCGCCCAGAAGTGGATGATCGACAGCCGGTAGGAATAGACCGGCCGTTCCGCCCGCTTCGGGATGAAGTAGTACATGATGGCGAGGAAGCCGGCGGTCAGGAAGAAGCCGACCGCGTTGTGGCCATACCACCACTGGAACATCGCATCCTGCACGCCACCCCAGGCGATGTAGGACTTGGAGCCGAACAGCGACACCGGAAGCGCCGGGTTGTTGCCGAGGTGCAGAACCGCGATCGTGACGATGAAGGCAAGATAGAACCAGTTCGCCACGAAGATGTGCGGCTCCTTGCGCTTGATGATCGTCGTCAGGAAGACCAGCAGGTAGACCACCCAGACGATCGTCAGCCAAAGATCCGAGTACCATTCGGGCTCGGCGTACTCCTTGCCCTCGGTGACACCGAGCAGATAGCCTGTGCCCGCGATCAGGATGAAGAAGTTGTAGCCGATCACCACGAACCAGGGCGCAAGATCGCCGGCGAGGCGCACGCGGCAGGTCCGCTGCACGACGTAGAATGACGTCGCCAGCAGCACGTTGCCGCCGAAGGCGAAGATCACCGCCGAGGTATGCAGCGGCCGCAGGCGGCCGAAGCTGGTCCACGGCAGGTCGAAGTTCAGCGCGGGCCAGGCCAGTTGCGAGGCGATGATGAGGCCGACCGTGAAGCCGGCGATGCCCCAGAACATCGACATGAACGAGGCGAACTTGATCGGACCGAGATTGTAGTTCGGCCGACCATTGATCTCCTGTGGAGGCAGCTCGCCGCGCTCGAAGTAGCGGTTGAGGATGAAGAAGACGGACGCCGCGCTGGCGGCAGCCGCGAGCGAGGCGTGGAACGCGAAGGCCGTATCCAGTGCCTTCGCCGCAGCGAAGACGCACAGGAAGGCGGTGACGGCAAAAGTGAGCGACAAGCCACTTTCGCCGATGGTCATGGATTTTGTGGATGAGGACGCGCTCATGCGGAATCTCGCTGAAAGAACACGAGCCCAGCAACCACAATCGTTCACACGTGGAATTGATCGAAATCAACTTTGCGACCGGTTCGCCGGTAAACAGGCGGAGTGTTGCACGACGACGCGGTTTCGGTCGCAGACACGGCGACGGCCGGCATGCAGCGATGCATGCCGGCCGTCATTAGACGTTCGTAGCAGGCTTCGGACTCAGCGCGCCGCGCTCAATCCTTGGCGGCAGCCGCCAGCGCTCGCACGATGTCCTCGCGGGCGACGATCCCGACCACGCGGTTGTCGGCATCGGTCACGGGAAGGCTGCGGATGCGATGCTCGACCATCAGCTGCAGCACGCGCGTCAGCTTCGTATCCGGCCTGACGTAGATGAACTCGGACGTCATCACGTCGGCGACCGTCCGGTTCATCAGGTCGCTGTAGCGCGGCAGCATCTGATTCGGCGTGAAGGCAAAGCATTTCAGCACGTCGAACTTGGTGACGATGCCGATCACCTCGTCGTTCTCGACGACGGGGTAGGTGTTGAAATCGTCGCGGTCGAACATCTCGCCGAGCTCGCGGATCGTCGTCTCCCGGCTCACGGTCGTGACGTTGCGCGTCATGTAGTTGCCGGCGGTTTCCTCGAGAAATCTGTACAAGGCGGCAATCCTGTTCTCGGATGGAGCGGGTCGAATTTCAGTGCGACAGCAGAACGCAACGCTCACTGCGCGTCATCAGATGCTCGGTAACCCCGCCGAGCACGAGCTCGCGGAACCGGGAATGGCCATAGGCGCCGGCCACCACGAGGCCTGCCGAAAGATCGGCGGCGACGGCGTCGAGCGTGGCCACAACGTTCCGTCCCTGCCCCGGCTCCGCGACGCGCGCCGATGCGACGATCTTGTGACGGCCGAGCCATGCGACCACGTCCGCAAGACGCGCTGCGCAGGCGTCATATTCCGAGGTGTTCTCCAGGATCTCGACGACCACGACGCCGCTCGCCTTGGCGAGCAGCGGCAGGGCATCGGTCAGGGCCCGGCGCGCCTCCGATGTCTCCTTCCAGGCCACCAGCACGGTCCCAAGATCGAGCGAACTGGCGTTGTCCGGCACCACGAGCAGCGGGCGCCCGGCCTGCATGACGAGATCCTTGGGATTGGCGACCGCGAACGCATCGGACATCCCGGGCGGCACGCTGCCGGTGACGAGAATGTCGGCGGCACGGGCCTGCGCCAGCACATGGCGCGCGGGAAAATCTACAGCGCCGCGCCAGCTCAACGACGCAGCCCGGTCACCAACGGCGGTGCGGAACTGCTGTTCGAGCTCGGCCAGTCGATTCCGCAGCGCGGCCTCGCCCTGCTCGATCAGATCCTGCGCCTGCTCGCCGGTCGTGAAGTAGAGCGGCGGCGCGAATTCCGCAGCCGCCACGCCGATGACACCTGCGTCAAAGCGCGCCGCAAGGTCGGCCGCGACCTGAAGGCGGGCCTCATTCGGCTGACTGAGCGCAAGGCTCACCATCACAGTCGCGAACGTCATCCCGTCTCTCCAAACATTGCTTCCATGCAGCTCTTAGAGGTGAAATCACCTGCCGTGATGAGATAGATCAAGGTGCGGCGGTGAAGCACGGGCGGCAGGACACCGTTGGAACCCGGCCCAGGATCGGAGAAAGCCTTGAATTGTCGAACCAAAGTTTAAGTCGGGCCGGGTTGCAGGGGCGCAATCTGGTATAGGATACCGCGGTGGTCGGCCTCCCGGCTGCGGCGATAACGGCGAATCGAACAACGGCGAATCGATCAAAGGCTTCGAATTGCGCGGCTTCACCCAACCCTTCCCGGATGCATCCGCCAGACCCGACGACGCTCGGACGCTGGGCTTCGGCGCGTGGGATCTCGATCTGGCCTCGGGCGAGTTCTACTGGTCGGTGACGACGCGGAAGCTGTTCGGCGTGGCGGCCGACGAGCCGGTGACCTACGGCTCCTTCCTGGCGCTGCTGGCGCCCGAGGATCGCGCGCCGGTTGAGGCGGCGATCGAGGATTCGCGCCGTCAGAGCACCGGGTTCGACATGTCGTTCAAGATGTCCGGCAGCGGCCACTGGATTCGCGTGCTTGCCGGCGTGGTCCCCGACGAGGCCGGCACACCGCACCGTCTGCGCGGCATCGCCCTCGACATCGACCAGGAGAAGCGGCTGGAGGAGACGCTGCGGCTGCGCGAGCAGCATTTCCGCTCGATCCTGGACACCGTGCCGGACGCGATGATCGTGATCGACGGCAGCGGTACGATCCAGTTCTTCAGCTCCGCGGCGGAGCGCATGTTCGGCCTCACCGAGGTGGAGGCAGTCGGCCTCGACGTCAGTGAATTGATGCCCGAGCCGGACCGCTCCCGCCATGCCGGCTACCTCACCCGCTACCACGCCAGCCGCGAGCGCCGTATCATCGGCATCGGCCGTATCGTGACCGGCCGCCGCCGCGACGGCACGACATTCCCGATGCATCTGTCGATCGGCGAGATGCAGTCCGGCGGCAAGCCCTATTTCACCGGCTTCGCCCATGATCTCACCGAGCATCAGCAGACCCAGGCGCGGCTGCGCGAATTGCAGTCGGAGCTGGTCCACGTGTCGCGCCTCAGCGCCATGGGCGAGATGGCCTCGGCGCTGGCGCATGAGCTGAACCAGCCGCTCGCCGCGATCAGCAATTACATGAAAGGCTCGCGCCGGCTGCTGGCCGGCAGCGGCGATCCGAACACGCCCAAGATCGAGAGCGCGATGGACCGCGCCGCCGAGCAGGCGATTCGCGCCGGCCAGATCATCCGCCGTCTGCGCGACTTCGTCTCGCGCGGCGAATCGGAGAAGCGGGTCGAGAGCCTGTCGAAGCTGATCGAGGAAGCCGGCGCGCTCGGCCTTTCCGGAGCCCGCGAGCAGAACGTCCAGTTGCGCTTCCAGCTCAATCCGGAGGCCGACCTCGTGCTGGCCGACCGGGTCCAGATCCAGCAGGTCCTGGTCAATCTGTTCCGCAATGCGCTCGAGGCAATGTCTCATTCCGCCCGCCGCGAGCTCAGTGCGACAAATCGCAGACTCGGCGACGACTTGATCGAGGTCTCGGTCTCCGATACCGGAACGGGATTCCACGACGACGTCATGCCCAACCTCTTCAAGACCTTCTTCACCACCAAGGACACTGGAATGGGAGTCGGCCTCTCGATCAGCCGGTCCATCATCGAGGCCCACGGGGGGCGCATGTGGGCCGAGAACAACGAGGCGGGCGGAGCGACGTTCCGCTTCACCCTGCCGGCGGCCTCGACCAGGGTTGAGCACGATGGCTGAACGGGCCAAGGTCTATGTGATCGACGACGACGAGGCGATGCGGGATTCGCTCAACTTCCTGCTCGATTCATCAGGCTTCGACGTCACGCTGTTCGAGAACGCGGAGGTCTTCCTCGGCCGACTGCCGACGCTCCCTTTCGGCTGCGTCGTCTCGGACGTGCGGATGCCCGGCATCGACGGCATCGAGCTGCTCAAGCAAATGAAGGCCGCCGGCAGCAGCTTTCCGATCCTGGTGATGACCGGCCATGGCGACGTGCCGCTCGCGGTCGAGGCGATGAAGCTCGGCGCGGTCGATTTTCTGGAGAAGCCGTTCGAGGACGAGCGATTGGTTGCCATGATCGAAACGGCCATCCAGCAGGCAGAGCCGGCCGCGAAGAACGAATCGGTCACGCAGGATGTCCTGGCACGCGTCGCCAGCCTGAGCCCCCGGGAGCGACAGGTGATGGATGGACTGATGGCCGGGCTCTCCAACAAGCTGATCGCGCGCGAGTACGACATCAGTCCGCGCACCATCGAGGTCTACAGGGCCAACGTGATGACCAAGATGGGAGCGAACAGCCTCTCCGAGCTGGTGCGCCTGGCGATGCGCGCAGGCGCGCTGAAGGATTGAGCTAGATCAAGATACCTTGACAGAATCGAGTGTTATGTTGTGCCTCGGTTCAACATCACATTCTCGCGGCACGTGCGATGTCGGCTCACACAAAACTTACGGTCTACGTAGCCGACGACGATGCTGACGTCCTCGGCTCGTTGCGCTTCCTGCTGGAGGCTGACGGCTTCGACGTGCGCACGTTTCGCAGCGGCACCGCGCTGCTCAAGGCCTCCGACCACGCGCCCGTCGACTGCTTCGTGGTCGACTACAAGATGCCGGAGATCAACGGGGTCGAGCTCGCCGAACGGTTGCGTAAGCAGGGCGCCACCGCTCCGGTGGTGCTGATCACCGGCCATTACGATGACAGGCTTGCGGCGCGCGCGGCGGCCGTCGGGATCCAGGATTTCCTGCTCAAGCCGCTGCTCGACGACAATCTGGTGAAGCGGATCCGCAAAGCGATCGCCAACGACCATTCGGGTACCGCACAGCGCGTCTCCTGACCCGGCCGGCCTACGTATATCTACGTAAGGGGCCCCCCTTAAGATATCGCGCGAAATGTCCTTAACGGGAGCCGCCGTGTACCACATCGCCATCCGCCGCAAGGAGATGGTCATGCTCAATCAGTCGATTATCAATTCGGTCGTCAGCACCAACGTTCCCCACACCGTCCCCTCTCCTGCGGCCAATCCCTTTGCCGAGATCACCGGCCACACCGGGCTGATCGCCAGCGAGTTCTCGTACAAGAAGGACGAGGAGATCTATGGCGAGGATGAGCCGGCCGAGTACGTCTACCAGGTGATCTCCGGCGCGGTTCGCAGCTACAAGCTGCTCTCCGACGGCCGCCGCCAGATCGGCGCCTTCCATCTTCCAGGGGACGTTTTCGGCCTCGAATTCGGCTCCATGCACCGTCTCGCCGCCGAAGCCATCATCGACACCACCGTGCGCCTGGTGAAACGCCGCAGCCTCGAACAGGCCGCAGGCGTCGACGTCACGGTCGCCCGCAAGCTCTGGACCATGACGGCCGGCGATCTTCGCCATGCCGAGGACCACATGCTGCTGCTGGGCCGCAAGACCGCGATGGAGCGCGTCGCCACCTTCCTGCTCGAGATGGACCGCCGCCTCGCCGTCGCTGGCATGATGGCGCTGCCGATGTGCCGCCGCGATATCGGCGACTATCTCGGCCTGACCCTGGAGACCGTATCGCGCGCGCTGTCGCAGTTGCACAGCCAGGGCGTTCTCGGCTTCTCCGGTGCCCGCCAGATCGTGCTGCGCAACCGCCAGCGCCTGCGCAGCATGGACGCCTGAGGCGTTCTGCCCGTTCACGCCCTGCGCCGGCGGTGCCCGGTCTCGGGCATCAGCAGCGCGATCAGAAGAAGACCTGTCAGCGCCGCGCCCGACAGACCCATGAAGGCGGTGGCGCTGCCGTAGCGGTCGCTGGCGAAGCCGGCGACGACGGTGGACAGCGATCCGCCGATCCCCGACGCTGTCCCGACAATTCCCTGCGCCAGATTGAAATGCCCGCTGCCGAAGGCGACGTCGGCCACCGTCAGTGGAATCATGACGGCGAAGACGGCCGCGGTGACGCCGTCGAAGATCTGCACCGCCACCAGCATGTAGGGATCGTGCACGACCGCGAACAGCGCGCCGCGCATCGCGAGCGCGGCAAACCCCAACATCAGCAGCGGCCTACGGCCCCATTGCTGCGCCACCGCGCCGACCGAGGGCGAGGTCAGCGCCACGATCGCCTGCGGCACCACGATGCAGAACGCGATCAGCATCGGCGCCCATTCGCTCGATTTCGTCGTCACCACGCCGGCCATCAGCGGCAGCATCGCCGCATTGGCGAGTTGCAGCAGGAACACGCCGAGCGCAAAGACGAGCAGCGCGCGCTGACGCAGCAGGCCGAGCAGATTCGACAGCCGCGCGACCTCCTTGTCCTCGTGATCGGCCCGGCCGTGCGCCCGCGCGACATCGATCTCGCGCTCGCGGATTCGCGACAACGCGATCAGCGTCGGAAAGGCGAGAATGAAGGTGACCAAGAACACGGCGCGGCTGGACAGCAGATAGCCGCAGGTGCCCATCACGGCCGCGGCCACGCCATTGCCGAGCGACGCGAACCGCGCATTGCGGCCGAGCCGCTCCGCCATGCCGCGCGGACCGACCAGGCCGAGGCTGATCGCCGCGATCGCAGGTCCCAGCACGCAGCTCGCCGCCGCATGCAACGTTGCGGCAGCCGCGACCACGGGAAAGATCGGCCAAGCCGCATAGGCCAGCGCGCAGCCGCCGATGGCCGCGATGGCAAGGCCGGCGATGCGGCGCTCGGATCTGGCCGCATCGATGATCGCGCCGCCCGGCATCTGCCCGATCAGCCCGACGATGCCGCCGATCGACAGCACCAGACCGATCTGCGCCTGCGTCCATTTCTGCGTCGTCAGATAGACCGCGATGAAGGGACCGAAGCCGGTCTGCACGTCGGCCAGGAAGAAGATGAACCAGTCCAGCCCGCGCAGGCTCTGCCGCGACGGCGCTGGTCTTGAAGTCTGGCCATGATCCTCCCCGGCATCCGGACGCACGCCCGCCTCTGCCGCGCCGTCAGGCTCGGGCTCCCGGTCAGGCGATCTCGACGGCCGTGCAATCGGCATGGCTCTCACATCTCAACTCATCTCAACTCATGAGGCTGACGGGACAGAACATCCCCACCGTGTTCCGCTGCACGCGCAGGCCGGACCGGCAATCTCACGCTTCAACTCAATGATCGAAATCCCAGGGTGACAGCTTGCCGGACGCGCCGAGCACGACGACGGGCTTGTCCTCCTTGTATTCGGGCGCGGCCTTCACCTGCTCCTTGGTGAGGTCGAGCGTGACCTGGTCGCTCTTCTCGGCGATGTGCTTGAAATCGAGCGCGGTCCAGTCGACCACGATCTTGCGGCTGCCGACGCCGAGGAAGCCGCCGAAATCGATCACCGCGGCGCGCACCGTGCCGGTGAGATCGACGATGACGTCGACGATGTGGCCCATGTCCTCGCCGGTCGAGCTGCGCACGTCGCGACCGAGCACGCCATGCGCATCGCGCGCGCCGAGGATCGTGACCGAAGGGGGTGGTGCCGGCTCTTTCGCGGGCGCCGCCGCATCCTTGGCGGGCGGTGTCGGCGACGGCTGCTGCGCATGCCCATGAGTCGCATGCAGACCGATCAGCAGCGGCAGCATGAGGAGGCAGCTGCGAGCAGCTCGGCGGAGGGCGTGTTTCAGCGTCATCATTGCGCCAGCACCAGCGAGACCTGGATCTGACCGCGCCGCCGCAGCACCTCCATGGAGATGTCCTCGCCATGGCGGCGAATCCGCAGGTCGATCGTCGAGTTGCCGAGCCTGAGATCGCGCAGCACCACCCAGTCCAGGAACGCCGGCAGCCGCGGATTGCGCAGGCGGATCTCGCCGCGCGCGGCGTCGAACTCGAGCCCGAGCGCCGCTTCAAGCAAGGTGAATGGGGTTGCGCTGGCCCAGGCCTGCGGCGCGCAGGCCACCGGATAGAGCGTCGGGCCGCGATGCTTCTCGCGCCGGAAGCCGCAGAACAGCTCCGGCAGCCGGCGCAGATCCATGTAGGACGCTGCTTCGAACAGGCCGCCGAACACCTGCTCGACGGCATGCTTCAGGCCATAACGCGACAGGCCGAGCGCAATCAGCGCATTGTCGTGCGGCCAGATCGATCCGTCGTGATAGGACATCGGATTGTAGCGCGGCTCGCCGCAGGCGACGGTGCGGATGCCCCAGCCCGAGAAGAAATGCGGCCGCAGCAGTTCGGCGGCAAGCTTGCGGGCGCGATCCTCGCGCACCATGCCGCTGAACAGCAGCTGCCCGGCGTTGGACGTCCGGACGCGGCAGGGCTGCTTGTGGCCGTCGAGCGCGAGCGCATAGGTGTTCAGATCCTCGCACCAGAAGGCGTCCTCGAACCGTTCCGCGAGATCAGCGGCCTCGGCCTGGAGCCGGTCCGCCATCTCGGCCTTGCCGAGCCGACGGGCGCAACGCGCCGCCAGCTGCTTGCCGGCAAAGACATAGCCCTGCACCTCCGCAAGCGCGATGTAACCTTCCGCGAGACGTCCATCGGCATGGAACACCGCGTCGTAGGAGTCCTTCCAGCCCTGGTTGGCGAGACCCTGCTCGGAGGCGCGTTGATATTCCACGAAGCCATCGCGATCGGGATCGCCGGGGCCGTCGATCCAGCGCAACGCCAGCTCGATCGCCGGCCATAGCTCCCTCAGGGTGTCGATGTCGCCGGTGCGCTCGATATAGAGGCCGGCGAGCAGCACGAACAGCGGCGTGGAATCGACGCTGCCATAATAGCAGCCGAACGGCACCTCACGCAGCGCCGCCATCTCGCCGCCGCGCATCTCGTGCAGGATCTTGCCGGGCTCGGCATCGGACAGCGGATCGGTCGTGCGCGCCTGATGCACGGCGAGCCGGCGCAGGACGCCGCGGGCAATGCGCGGATCGACCCACAGCATCTGCAGCGCGGTGATCAGCCCGTCGCGACCGAATGTCGTCGAATACCAGGGAATGCCGGCATAGGGATAACGCCCCTCCGGCGTATCCGTCATCAGGATGTTCAGATCGGCCGCTGCCTGGCACAGCACCTCGTTGAGGATGTCGTTGGAGGTCTCGATGCTGGCGGCGCCAACGGTGCATCGGCGCATCTCTCGGCGATGGGCGAGCAGGCTGCGGAAGAAGCGCCGGGGCCGCTCGCCGGCCTTGGCGTTGCACATCACGGCCACGAACAGCGAGGCCGATTCCTGCGGGGCAAGATCGAAATGATAGGTTGCGGCATTGACGGTGAGATGCGTCGGACGCGGATCGAAGCTCACGTCGGTGGTGCGCAGGACGTTGTCCAGGCCGCGATAGCGCAGGACGACCTCGGACGGGTCCACCAGGCGGCTCGCGCTGATGCCGCGCCGCGGCCGCACGGTGCCTCGCACCTCGAAAAGGTCGGCAAAATCATTGTCGAATGTCAGCTTGAGATCGAAGCTGGCCTGGCGATCGCCATGGTTCTGCAGCCCGATGCGCTGATAGGCCGTGCCATGCCACAGAAAGATCGTGCGCACGATGTGCAGCATATCCTTCGGCAGCACCAGGCGGCCCTGGCTGTAGATGTCGGGATTGGTGAGATCGACGGTCAGCGCGGAGTTGTCGTCGCGCAGGCTCGAGCCGAGCAGCAGGGGCTGAACGTCGTCCAGCGTCAATTCGAGCCGCGCGAGATAGCGCGTATCAGCGTTGAAGAGACCGTCCGGTCCGCCGGCCGAGGCGCCGATGTCGCCGTGGCCGTCGAGGACGATAAACGTATCGTCGTGCTTGAGCGAGCGCCGCGGCCGGGACGCCGGCCCCGTCATGGGAATATAGAACGGCTGCTCCGCGGGCTCGTCCGTCTGGGTGATCGACGACAGTGTGCTTGCGACTTCGGCGGACATGTTGGCCTCATGCGATGTTGAAGTGCCCAGACAACCGAGAGTGCACGTTCTCGACGCGACCCGACGCTACGATCAAGCGGCGAACTTGGCGAGCCGGTTCATCTCCTGGGTCACGAGATCCCGATACGGGCCCTCGTCCTGCATCAGCCGGTCGGGCGCGCCGTCCTCGATGATCCTGCCCGATTTCAGCACCACCACGCGGTCAAAATTCCGCAAGGTCGCGAGCCGATGCGCGATCGCGATGACGGTGCGGCCGCGCATCAGCCGACTCAACGCCTCGCGGATGGCCTCCTCGGACTCGCTGTCGAGCGCAGCCGTGGCCTCGTCGAGCAGCAGGATCGGCGCGTCCTTGAGGAACGCCCGCGCGATCGCGATGCGCTGGCGCTGCCCGCCCGACAGCTTGACGCCGCGATCCCCGACCATCGTCTGCAGTCCTTCCGGCAGTGTCTCGACGAAGTCGCAGCGCGCCGCGATCGCCGCCCGTAACACCTCGTCGTCGGTCGCACTCGGACGTCCGTAGCGAATGTTCTCCAGAATGGAGCGATGGAACAGCGAGATGTCCTGCGGAACCACCGAGATCGCCTCACGCAGGCTCTGCTGGGTGACCTTGGCGATGTCCTGACCATCGATCCTGATGTGCCCGGCTTGCGGATCATAGAACCGTTGCAGCAGCGTGAACAGGCTCGACTTGCCGCCGCCGGACTGTCCGACCAGGCCCACGCGCTGGCCCGGCTGCAGGCGCAGCGTGAAATTGTCGAACAGCTTGTCGCCGCCTGGATAGTGGAAGGTGATGTTGTCGAAGGCGATGGCCGCACCGCTCTTGACCAGCGGCTCGGCCTCGGGGTGATCGCGCAGCTCGTGCGGCTGCAGCAGGGTCGCGATCGCCTCGCTCATGCGCGCGACGTGCTGGGTGACGTCGACCAGCGCCACCGCCAGATCGCGCGTCGCGTTGAGAATGCAGAGGCCGAGCGTGCAGACCAGCACGACGTCGCCCGTCGTCGCCCCGCCCCGCTGCCACAGCGAGATCGCCCACGCCATCAGCGCGACCGTCAGCACGATCGTGACCGTCGCGTGCAGAATGCGCAGCTTCTCGAGGTAGCGAAGACTGCGCCCGCGCGCCTCGAGCTCCCGGTCGACGGTCGCATCGAATCGGTCGTGCTCGTGGCGCAGGCCGCAGAACGCGCGCACCAGCGGCATGTTCGAGATCACGTCGACCATCTCGCCGTCGACCATGGCCGCCTTGTCGGCGAAATCGTCATGCAGCGGCTTGCCGGCGGCCGCCAGACGGAACATCGCCGCCACCATCATCGCCGCGATCAGCAGCAGGCCGATGGCCATCGGGCCGCTCACGGTTCCGATCAGACAGATCGCCGCGACGGTGGCGAGGCATGGCGGCAAGACGTTCCAGACGAACATGTTCTCGACGGTGAACACGGCGTTCGACGTCGCCGTGATGCGGCTCGACAACATGCCGGGCAAACGGTCGCCGAAATAGCTCGGCGAATGCCCGGTGAGATGACGGAAGATGTCGCGCCGGAGATCTCCGGTGACACGGACGAAGGTGAAGCTCGCGATCCAGCTGGCGACGCGCCACAGAATGTTGTCGGTCGCGATCAGCGCCATCAGCAGCACGAACGCGGCCCAGACGTTGCCGCCCCCCGCAGGCCCGGCGGAGAGGCTGTCGACGAGGGATTTCACGCCATATTGCGTGCCTACCGAACAGGCAACCGCACCGATGACGGCCATCAGGATCACGAGATGGGCGGTGGGACGCTTGCGCAGATAGCGCATCACGAAGGGAAAGGGTCGGTGCGCGTAGCCTGAAAGCTGATCCATGGTCTTCCCCTTGATGAGCGAGGTCGTGGCGACACCTGATGGGGCCAGATGAACGATGAACCATTTCTCCGGTTCCGTGCGCCTTCGCAGCGCAACCCTGCCCTCCGGTGATGCCGCGGCGGGCAGCGTTGGAGAGCGGGGATGGCATCAATGAGACGGCGCGGAACACGTTGTGTCGAAGAAAGAGTGATCGCGTGAATGGAACTTCGCACATGCGACAACGTTCCCGCTGTGGCAGTGCCGGCGCCATTGGGGATTCATCCATGATCGGTCACGAACAGGAGACGACGAGATGCGCATTGCGCAAATAGCTCCATTGACGGAGGCCGTGCCTCCGAAGCTCTACGGCGGCACTGAGCGGGTCGTTCATTGGTTGACCGAAGAGCTCGTTGCCCTCGGACACGACGTCACCCTGTTCGCCAGCGGCGATTCTCAGACCTCGGCGAAGCTCTCTCCGACATGGCCGAGAGCTCTGCGCCTCGACGGATCGGTGAGGGATCCGAACGCGCTGCACATGGTGATGCTCGAAAACGTCCGGCAGCAATGCGACGACGAACAGTTCGACATTCTGCACTTCCACCTCGACTACTACCCGTTCTCCCTGTTCCACCGGCAACCCACACCTTTCCTGACCACCTTGCACGGCAGGCTCGATCTTCCGGAGCACCAGCCGGTGTTTTCGGTCTTCAAGGATGTTCCCGTCGTCTCGATCTCGGACTCACAGCGCCGGCCGGTGCCGAATGCGAACTGGGTGCGCACCGTGCTGCATGGACTGCCCGCAACGCTCCTGATGCCCAAGCCGGTGACGCCGAGCTATCTCGCCGTGCTCGGACGCATCGCCCCGGAAAAGGGTGTCGACCGTGCCATCAAGATCGCCATACGCTGCGGGATTCCGCTGAAGATCGCGGCCAAGGTCGATCGCGCTGACCAAGATTATTACGAACAGACGATCCGTCCCTTGATCCACGACAATCCGCTCGTCGAGTTCATTGGCGAGATCGGCGATCGTGAGAAGCCGGAGTTCCTGTCTGGCGCGCTCGGACTGCTGTTGCCGATCGATTGGCCGGAGCCGTTCGGCCTCGTGATGATCGAATCGATGGCCTGCGGCACGCCCGTGATCGCCTACAACCGCGGCTCGGTTCCAGAAGTGATCGACGACGGCGTGACCGGCTTCATCGTCGAGGACGAGCTCAGCGCGGTCGCGGCCGTCAATCGCCTGCCCGACCTGAGCCGCGCCCGCGTGCGCGAGCAGTTCGAGCGCCGCTTCACCGCGCGCCGCATGGCGCTCGATTATCTCGCCGCGTATCGCAGCCTGATCGACATCGCGAAGCCGCGCATCCGGCTGGTCAGCAGCGCCGAATAGCACGAGGAGGCCGGGCAAGTCGGCAGCCCGGCCTCCGCCTCAACTCAGGTCACGGCGCCTCGCTTCGGCTCGACGATCTCGAACATGCGCGGGAACTCATCCATCAGCGACATCAGCTCGGCCAGCCGCATCGGATTGCCCGCGAAGCTGATCTTTCCGGCGGCGACCGCTTCCGGAAAGCTCGTGGCCTTGGCAATGACCGCATCAAGCGTCGAACGCGCCAGCGTGAACCCCGCATCGGCGGTCGACGCCTGCACGCCGACCGCATAGGTCAGCGCACAATTCTGCAAGGTGAGCACGAAGCGCTCGCCGGTGTCGGTGAACGTCCAGTTCAGCACGATGTGCTTGCCCTCCGCCTTGGGCCCGTTCAGCCTGACCCCGAGCACGTCCCATAGCTGCTCGGTGCGCAGCGCCGCCAGCGTCTCGCGCGGCAGGCCGGGCCGGGCCGGAACCTCCGGCATACCCTGGCGCAGCTCCTGCGCGCCGAACAGATAGGCATTGCGCCAGGTCGCACTCTCGGCGGCATAGCCGAGCTGCTCCAGCGTGTCGGCCAGCAGCGCGCGCGCCTCGGCATTGTCCGGCTCGGCGAAGACGAGATGACCCACGGCCTGCGCGACGAAGCGGAATTCGCCGTTGGCAAAGTCCGCGCTCGCCCGCGCCAGCAGCGCCTCGGCCCCGCCCATATAGGAGACGTATTTCCGGCCGGCCTCGACCGGCGGCAGCGGATCGAGATTGACCGGATTGGCATCATACCAGCCGAGATATTTCTGGTAGATCGCCTTCACGTTGTGGCGGATGTGGCCGTAATAGCCGCGCGCATGCCATGCCCCTTCGAGGCTCCGGGGCAGCCTGATCTGCTCGGCGATCTCGCTTGCGGTCAGGCCATGATTCATCAGCCGCACCGTCTGGTCGTGGGCAAACTTGTAGAGGTCGCGCTGCTCGCGGATCATGCCGTCGACACGGCTCGCGCCCCATATCGGCCAATGATGCTGGCCGCACATCACCTCCGCCTTGCCGCCCCACAGTTGCAGCGCCTCGCCGAGATATTTCGACCACGCCAGCGCGTCGCGCACGTCGGCGCCGCGAAACGGCAGCAGGTTGTGGAAGTTGTGCGTGCAGTTCTCCGCGAGGTTCAGGAGCCCGTAGCGCGGCACGAAGAAATGCATCTCCGCCGGCGCCTCGCTGTTCGGCGCCATCTGGAATTCGAAGGTGAGACCGTCGATGGTCCTGGTGTCACCGGTCGCCATGATCAGGTCGGTCGGCCGCAACAGCGCAACGGCCCCCGCCGCCATGGTCTTGCCGAGCCCACAATCGACATGGCCCTTCGGACCCTTCGCGAGCAGCGGCCCGAACTGATATTGCGCCCGCCGCAGCATCGCGGGACCGGCGATGATGTTCTCGGAGACCGCATGCTCGATGAACAGGTTCGGCGCGATCAGCGGCACGCGGCCGCTGGCCAGGGCATCATCGTCGACCACGCCGCGCGCGCCGCCCCAATGATCGGTGTGGGTATGCGTGAACATCACCGCCGTGACCGGCCTGACGCCGCGGTGCTGGTAGTACAGCTCCAATGCAGCCTGCGCGCCCTCGATCGAGGTCAGCGTGTCGACCACGATCACGCCGCTGTCCCCCTCGATCAGCGTCATGTTGGCGATGTCGAGCCCACGCACCTGGTACACGCCGGGCACGACCTCGAACAGGCCGTGATGCATGTTGAGCTTCGCCTGCCGCCACAGACTGGGATTGACGGTCGGCGGCGCCTGCTCCGCATCAAGGAAGCCGTAGGGCGCGAGGCTCCAGACGGTGCGCCCCTGCGCCGTCGCCACCTTGGCCTGATCGATCGTGCCGAGAAAGCCGCGGGCGGCATCATCGAAATCGGCGGTGTCGCCGAACGGCAGCGCCTCCAGCAGAGCCTGCTGCGCCGCGCTCACGGCTGCGCTGGCCTCCTTGCACTCCTTGGTGCCATCTCCGCTGACCGGCGCGTTCATGACCGCTTCCTCCGCAACGACGTTGGCACGATGCTAGTGCGCGGGATCGCGGAGCGCAAATCTCGGTCCGCAGAACAGCCCCTCAGAGCACGTGATCGACGGCCTCGTCGATGGCGGCATAGACCGTCTCGACGTCCCCGGCGGTGACGCAGTAAGGCGGCATGACGTAGATCGTGTGGCCAAGCGGACGCAGCAGGACGTCGCGGTCGCGAAAGAAGGCTTGCAGCTTGGGGCCGACCTCGGCGAGGTAGCCAGGCTCGTCGGCGTGGAGATCGAGCGCGGTGATGGTGCCGCAGCGCCGCAGGTCGGCAAATCGCTCGTCGTAACGCAAGCGGTCGAGGCAACGCTCCTGCGCGGCCGCGACGGCGGCGATCCGGGCGCGCGTCTGCGGCTGCCGCAACAGCTCGAGATTGGCGCTCGCCGCCGCGCAGGCGATCGGATTGGCGGTGTAGGAGCTGGAGTGAAAGAACGTGCAGGCGCGGTCGGTCGAATAGTGCGCCTCGAAGATGGCGGGACTGCACAGCGTAACCGCAAGCGGCATCGCGCCTCCAGTCAGTCCTTTAGCGTAGCAGGCGATATCGGGGGCAATGTCCGCCTGCTCGCAGGCGAACAACGTGCCGGTGCGGCCCCAGCCGGTCATCACCTCGTCGGCGATGAACAGCACGCCGAACGCCTTGCAGATCCGGTGCATCTCGCGCAGCACCGCGGCCGGATACATCAGCATGCCGCCGGCGCCGAGCACCAAGGGCTCGACGATGAAGGCGGCCGGCCGGTCCTTCTCGCAAAATGTAGCGAGCGCATCCAGAGTCGCCTGTTCCCTGCCTTGCGCTGGAAACGGGACGACGGCGACGTCGAACAGCAGCGGCTCATAGGCCGCATTGAACACGCCGCGCGCGCCGACCGACATCGCGCCGATGGTGTCGCCGTGATAGGAATGCTGCATTACCACGATGCGCGTGCGCGACTCGCCGATGTTCCTGAAATAGCCGAGCGCCATCTTCAGCGCGACCTCGACGCTGGTGGCGCCGCTGTCGGAGAAGAACACGTGCGTGAGGCTCGGCGGCACCAGCGCGAGCAGCCCGGCGGCAACCTGCTCGGCCGGCTCATGGGTATGACCGGCGAAGATGACCTGATCCAGCCGCTCGGCCTGATCCTGGATCGCGCGCACGATATGCGGATGGCAATGGCCGTGCGTGACCACCCACCAGGACGCGATCGCATCGATGATCCGCCTGCCGTCGGCGGTGAAGAGATAGGCGCCCTCGCCGCGCGCGACCGGTGTCATCTCGGGCTGGAGGGCGTGCTGCGTGAAGGGATGCCAGATCGGCGAGGCTGCGTTGCGCGTCATCCTTCGAAATCCGTGCGCTGGAATTGAGTACCGAACACGTGCTGCAGTGATCGCGCCGTCAGCGGCGTGACCCAGGGCAAACGGCCGAGGCGCCTCACCTCGCCGAACCGGCAGATCGTATCTTCGTTGTCGTCGTGGCCGTCGCCGATGAAGGCGATGCCGAGCACGTCGATGCCGCGACTGCGCAGCGCCGCCAGCGACAGCAGCGAGTGATTGATCGTGCCGAGACTGGTGCGCGCGCAGAGCACGACCGGGAGCTGCCAGCGCGCGAAGACATCGAGATAGAGCGTTCCGGAATCGAGCGGCACCATGACCCCGCCGGCCCCCTCGATCACGACAGGCCGGCCGACGGCCTGCGGAGGACGGAGGCGGAGCGGATCGATACTGATGCCTGCGAGGCGCGCCGCGCGATGCGGCGAGGCCGGCTCGGCCAGCCGATAGGCTTCAGGCAACACGCGGTCGTCGGCGAGTTCGGCGAGCCGCTGGACACGGCGGGCATCCGTCTCCTCGGCAAGGCCGGCCTGGACCGGCTTCCAATAGCAGGCACCGAGCAGCGCCGTGAGGCCGGCGGCGAACACCGTCTTGCCGATCCCGGTGTCGGTCCCGGTGACCACGATGCGCAGCGTCATGGCCGCAGCCCTCCGATCTCGTCGGCGAGCGCATCGAGCAGCGCCGCGATGGCCGCCTCGTCGATATTCAAGGTCAGCGACAGCCTGAGCCGCGCCGTGCCCGGCGGCACCGTCGGCGGGCGGATGCCGCGGACGTCGAAGCCCCGCGCCTGCAGCGCGGCAGCCAGGTTCATCGCGCGCGCATTGTCGCCGACGATGCAGGGAATGATCTGCGACGGCGACCAGCTTTCACCGAAGCGCGCGGCGATCGCGCCATGGGCGAAGGCGACGAGCTGCGCCAGCCTCCGCTGCCGCTCCGGCTCTTCGCGCAGGATCGCAAGCGCTTCCGCCACCGCCACCGCCATCAGCGGCGACGGCGCCGTGCTGAAGACGAAGGGGCGGCAGCGATTGATCAGCGTGTCGCACAGCACGCGGCTTGCGGTGACCAGCGCGCCGGCGGCGCCCAACGCCTTGCCGCAGGTGTGAACGGTCACGATGCTCTCGCGTCCCTCGTAGGCTGCGGCAAGACCGCGGCCCTGCGCGCCAAGGACCCCGGTCGCATGGGCCTCGTCGATCAGCAGAAAGGCATCGTGGCGCTCGGCGATCGCGATCAAATCCGCCAGCGGCGCGAGATCGCCATCCATGCTGTAGAGGCTTTCGACGACGATCCAGGGCCGGCCCACCCCGCCGCCCCTGCGCCAGATCAGGATCGCGTCCTCGGCCGACTGGGCGTTGTTGTGGCTGAACTGGCACGTCTCGGCACGGCCGGCGCGCGCGCCTTCATGGGTGCTGGCATGAACCAGCGCATCGAGCACCAGCAGGTCGTCGCGCTGCGGCAGCGTGGTGAGCACGGCGAAGTTCGCCATGTAGCCGGAGCCGAAGAACAGCGCACTCTCGGCACCGAAGAAGCGCGCCGCTTCCGCCTCGAGCCATTCGTGCTCCTCGCAATTGCCTCGCAGCAGGCGCGAGCCGCCGGCACCGACCGGCGTGCCGGCCTCCATGGCCGCGGCGACCGCGCGCTTCATCCGCGGAGCCTGTGCGAGACCGAGATAGTCGTTGGAGGAGAAATCGAGACCGGCCCGTGGACTGAGGCGCCGCAACCGGTCATCGGCCGCGAGTCTCTGCAGACCGTCGGAATAGATCGCCAATCTGTCGGACGGCATAGACATGGCTCCGCTCTGTTTCGGTCAGCCGCAGGCGTGGACCGGCACGACAAGGCAGTTCCGTGGGCGCGGTCGCCCCGAGATCGCGATCAGGCTCGAATCAGGCCGGGGACGGCGCGTCCGCGCTCTCTCTGGCGGCGGCCGGCACGGCCGGGCGCGCCGACAGTGACGAGGTCATGCCGAGCCGCGCGAGCAGATCGGCGTCGCGCTGGGCTTGCGGATTGGCCGTGGTCAGCAGCACGTCGCCGATGAAGATGGAATTGGCGCCGGCGAGCAGGCACAGGCTCTGCAGCTCGTCGCTCATATATTGGCGGCCCGCGGACAGCCGCACCACGCTGGCCGGCATCAGGATCCGCGCGACCGCGATCAATCGCACGAGCGCAATCGGATCGGGGCGCGCGGCCGTATCGTTGACCGGCACGCCCTTGACCTCGTTCCACATGTTGATCGGCACGCTGTCGGGATGCTCAGCGAGATTGGCCAGCAGCACCAGCATGCCGAGCCGATCATCGACCTCCTCGCCCATGCCGATGATGCCGCCGCAGCACACCTTGATGCCGGCCTGGCGCACATGCGCGAGCGTGTCGATGCGGTCCTGCAGCGTGCGCGTGGTGATGATGCGGTCGTAGAACTCGGGCGAGGTGTCGACATTGTGATTGTAGAAGTCGAGCCCGGCCGCTTTGAGCCGCTCCGCCTGCGGCGGGGTCAGCATGCCCAGCGTGACGCAGGTCTCCATGCCGAGACCCTTCACTGCGCTGACCATGTCGCAGACCTGATCGAGGTCACGGTCCTTCGGACTGCGCCAGGCGGCGGCCATGCAGAAGCGCTCGGCCCCGGCGACCTTCGCGCGCCGCGCGGTGGCGACCACCTCGTCGCGATCCAGCAGCTTCGTCGCCTTGAGCCCGGTGTCGTAGTGCGCGCTCTGCGAGCAGTAGCCGCAATCCTCCGGGCAGCCGCCGGTCTTGATGCTGAGCAGGCTCGCCGTCTCGACGCGGGTGGGATCGAACTGCCGGCGATGCGCCGACTGCGCCAGGAACATCAGGTCCGGAAATGGCAGGCGGTAGAGCGCCTCGGCCTCGTCTCTGGTCCAGTCATGACGGATGGCATTGCCAACCGCCATTCGATCAGGGCCCGCGCTGCTTCGATCCACCATGCTCGCTCCACGCCAAATTATAGATTATCATAGATATTATCTATGATTTCTCTGTATTTGAGCACCGTATCGGACGAGAGCTTCCGCTGCATTGGTTTTTTCGATAGATAATCTATGACTATGCCGGACGAAAATCTCACCACCGCTCAGCGGATCGCCGAAGCCATCACCGATCGCATCGTCAGCGGTGCGCTGCCGCCCGACGCGCCGTTGCGGCAAGACCACGTCGCGCGCGAGTTCAACTCCAGCCACGTGCCGGTGCGCGAGGCATTCCGGCAGCTCGAGGCGCTCTATCTGGTGGTCGCGGCACCGCGACGCGGCGTGCGGGTGGCGCCGCTGGATGCGAAGTCGACCAGGGAGATCGTCGAGATGCGCACAGCGCTCGAGGTGATCGCGCTGCGCAATGCCGCGCCGCGCTATACGCCGACGCATCTCGCCGCGATCGAGCTCGCGCTGATCGAAGCCGACAATGCCGAGACCATTCAGGAGTTCGAGACAGCGAACCGCGCCTTCCACCGTGCGCTGGTCGCGCCCTGCGCGATGCCGCGGCTGCTGGCGAGCCTCGACGGACTACGCCTCGCGAATTCGCGGCTGGTGCTGGCGATGGCGCGCAATGCCGGCTGGCGTCCGCGCACCAACCAGGATCACCGCCTGATCCTGCAGGCCCTGCGCGCCCGCCAGATCGGCCACGCCTGCGAGCTGTTGACGCGGCACAACCAGACGATCGAGCGGTTGGCACGGCCGGGCGTGTAGCCGGCTTCAACCCGTTCCTTGCGACCGGGCGCATACCGCCATGCGCCCGCGACGGCTGGGGCGCCCGCCTGTTCAAGTGTACATGCTGATCCGGATGCGCCCCGCGAGCCGAAGGTCCCCAAAGGTCTCCATGTCCAACCGCCACCACGCTTCGAAGCTCGCCGGCGACGGCACTGCCGACGGCCTGCCGCCCGGCAAGCGGCCCTGGGCGATCGCCGCGATCTTCACGGCACTGTCGATGGCCTCGCTCGACGTCGCCATCGCCAACATCGCGCTGCCGTCGATCTCCGCCGATCTCCACGTCTCGCCGGCGGAGGTGGTCTGGGTCGTCAACATCTATCAGATCGCGCTGGTGGCGACGCTATTGCCGCTTGGCGCGCTCGGCGAGATCGTCGGCCATCAGCGCATCTATCTCGGCGGCCTCCTGCTGTTCACGCTCGCCTCGGTCGGCTGCGCGCTGGCGTGGTCGCTGCCGACGCTGGTGGTTGCCCGCGCGCTGCAGGGCCTTGGCGCCAGCGGCATCATGAGCGTCAACACCGCGCTGGTGCGCTACGTCTATCCTGGAAAAATGCTCGGCCGCGGCCTCGGCCACAATGCGCTCGTGGTCGGGATCTCCTTCACCTTCGGCCCGACCATCGCCTCCGCCATTCTCTCGCTCGGCTCGTGGCCGTGGCTGTTCGCGATCAACCTGCCGTTCGGTCTGATTGCGATCGCGATCGGCATGAAGATGCTGCCGCGCACGCCGCGCGCTGACCACGGCTTCGATTTTCTCGGCGCGGCGCTGGCTGCGCTCTGCCTCGGCCTGTTCATCATCGGCATCGGCAGCGCCGCGCATGGCGCGACGCCGGCCATGGTGGTGGCCGAGCTGGTCGCAGCGCTCGTGCTCGGCGTCATCCTGGCCCGCCGCCAGGCCGATCATCCCGCGCCGATGCTGCCGATCGACCTGTTCCGCCGCGGGGTGTTCGCGCTGTCGGCGGCGACAGCCGTCTGCTCCTTCTCGGTCCAGGGCCTCGGCTTCGTGTCGCTGCCGTTCTACTTCGAGGACATTCTCCAACGCTCGCAGGTCGAGACCGGGTTCTTCATGACGCCCTGGCCGCTCGCCGTGACGATCATGGCGCCGATCGCCGGCCGGCTGTCGGACCGCTTTCCCGCCGGCCTGCTCGGCGGCATCGGCCTGGTGATGCTCGGATCCGGCATGGCGCTGCTGGCCATGCTGCCGGAGAACCCGAGCATCGCGAACATCGTCTGGCGCATGCTGATCTGCGGCATCGGGTTCGGCTTCTTCCAGGCGCCGAACATGAAGGCCATCATGTCGAGCGCCCCGCCCCATCGCAGCGGCGGCGCCAGCGGCATCGTCGCCACGGCCCGGTTGACCGGCCAGACCACCGGCGCGGCGCTGGCCGCCCTGTGCTTCAGCCTTGCGGGGCGCGAAGGTGCCACCCTTGCCTTGGCCCTCGGCGCAGGTTTCGCCGCGCTGGGTAGCTTGATGAGCTTCCTGCGGCTTGCCGTAGCTCCGCCGCGCGGCCCATGAGCCGAAGCAACTACAACCCCGGCTCATCACAAATCTTCCCGCGCGGCAAACGCATATTCTTGATTTGAAGGATGCAAACGTTCGCGCCACATTGCCGCCCTCTGTTCAACTGGCGAGTTGAACGAAAGGGATCTGCGATGGCAAACCTCACGATCAACGGACAATCCTATGCTCTGGACGTCGAGCCCGACACGCCGCTGCTGTGGGCGATCCGCGAGAACGCCGGACTGACCGGCACCAAATATGGCTGCGGCATCGCACAATGCGGCGCCTGCACCGTGCATCTCGACGGCACCGCCGTGCGTTCCTGCGGCGTCACCGTCTCCGAGGCCCAGGGCAAGCAGATCACGACCATCGAGGGGCTCGCCAGCGACGGCGGCCTGCACAAGGTGCAACAGGCGTGGCTGGAGAACGACGTTCCCCAATGCGGCTACTGCCAGAGCGGCATGATCATGGCCGTCGCCGCGCTGTTGAAGGACAATCCGAAGCCGAGCGACCAGGACATCAACGACGCCATCACCAACATCTGCCGCTGTGGAACCTTCGCGCAGGTGCGCGAGGCGATCCACGCCGCTGCCAACGCCTGAGGAGGACGGCATGAACCAGCATGTGACGCCGCGCCTCAGCCGCCGGTCCTTCGTCATCGGCACCGCCGCGCTCGGCGGTGGCCTCGCGCTCGGCCTCGACCTCCCGTTCGGCGGCCCGCAAATCGTGCGCGCCGCGGATGGCTCGCCCGAGGTCAATGCCTGGGTCGTGATCCGGCCCGACGACACCGTGGTGATCCGCATCGCCCGCTCGGAGATGGGCCAGGGCTCGCTCACCGGTCTCGCCCAGCTCGTCGCGGAAGAACTTGCCTGCGACTGGAGCAAGGTGACGACCGAATATCCGACGCCCGGCCAGAACGTCGCCCGCAAGCGCGTGTGGGGCGATTTCTCCACCGGCGGCAGCCGCGGCATCCGCTCTTCGCAGGACTACGTCCGCAAGGGCGGCGCCGCCGCGCGCATGATGCTGATCCAGGCGGCCGCCGACGAATGGAAGGTGCCGGTGGCCGAATGCACCGCCGCCAACAGCGTCATCACCCACAAAGCGTCGGGCCGCACGACGACCTACGGCAAGGTGGCGGAAGCCGCCGCGAAGCTGACGCCGCCCACCGACGTCAAGCTGAAGGATCCGAAGGACTGGACCCTGATCGGCAAGGGCGTGAGACGGCTCGACACCGCCGACAAGGTCACCGGCGCGATGATCTACGGCGCCGATATGAAGCTGCCGAACATGCTCAACGCCGCGATCAAGGACTGTCCGGTCACCGGCGGCAAGCTGAAGAGCTATGACGAGGCCAAGATCGCCGGCATGAAGGGCGTCAAGAAGGTGGTGGCGATCGACGGCACCGCGGTGGCCGTGGTCGCCGACACCTGGTGGCACGCGAAGACGGCGCTCGATGCGCTGCCGATTGTCTGGGACGAAGGCGAGAACGCCAAGGTCTCTTCGGCGTCGATCGCCAAATGGCTCGCGGAAGGATTGGACTCCGGGCCGGCCTTCGTCGGCAACGAGAACGGCGATGCCAAGGCCGCGCTGGCGAGCGCGGTGAAGAAGGTCGAGGCGGTCTACGACTATCCCTACCAGAACCACGCCACGATGGAGCCGATGAACGCGACCGCGCTCTACACGGCCGATCGCTGCGAGGTGTGGTGCGGCACGCAGAACGGCGAGGCGGCGTTCGCCGCGGTGCTCGAAGCCTCAGGGCTTCCGGCGGACAAGTGCGAGGTGCACAAGTTGATTCTCGGCGGCGGCTTCGGCCGGCGCGGCCAGACCGACTATGTCCGCCAAGCCGTGAAGATCGCCAAGGAGATGCCGGGCACGCCGGTCAAGCTACTGTGGTCGCGCGAGGAGGACATGACGCATGGCCGCTATCACCCGATCACGCAGTGCAAGCTGACCGGCGGCTTCGACGCCGACAACAATCTGACGGCGCTGCACATGCGCATCTCCGGCCAGTCGATCCTGTTCAGCCTGCGGCCCGACGCACTCGTCAACGGCAAGGACCCCGCGACCTTCCAGGGGCTCGCGCCATCGGGCGAAGCCACGATCGGCTACTCCGTGCCGAACCTCCTGATCGAACACGCGATGCGCAACCCGCACATCAATCCGGGCTTCTGGCGCGGCGTCAACGTGAACCAGAACGCGATCTATCTCGAATGCTTCATGGATGAGCTCGCCAATGCGGCCGGCCAGGATCCGCTGGAATTCCGCCGCAAGCTGATGGCCGATCATCCCAAGCACCTCGCGGTGCTGAACGCCGTGGCCGAGAAGATCGGCTGGGACACGCCGGCGCCGGACGGCGTTCATCGCGGGCTGGCGCAGCTCCATGGCTATGGCAGCTATGTCGCGGGCGCCGCCGAGATCTCCGTGATCGACGGCACCAAGATCAAGATCCACCGCATCGTCGCCTCGACCGATCCCGGCTACGTGGTCAATCCGGCGCAGGTGGAGCGGCAGATCGCGGGCTCGTTCGTCTACGGCCTCTCGGCGCTGTTCTACGGCGGCTGCACGGTCAAGGACGGGCGCATCGAGCAGACCAACTTCGACAGCTACAACTCGATGCGGATCAGCGAGATGCCGAAGGTGGAAGCGATCATGATCCCGAGCGGCGGCTTCTGGGGCGGCGTCGGCGAGCCGACCATCGGCGTCGCCGCGCCCGCGGTGCTGAATGCGTATTTCGCTGCCACCGGCAAGCGCATCCGCTCGGTGCCGCTGCGCGCCCAGAACATCACCTTCGCATGACCCGCGTGGCGGCAGCCGTTGGGAACAATGGCCGCCGCCGTGCTATTGCAAGATGATGACGATGTCCCGGCAGCGCACGCGCAGAGAGGTCGGCGGCCTGATCGCGGCAAGCGTTGCCGTGATCGCCGCCCCTGCCGTGCTGCGCGCACAAGCGATGGCGCGCGTCATCGTGATCGGCGGCGGCTTCGGCGGCGCCAGTTGCGCCCGCGCGCTGCGCCAGGCGGATGCAAAGCTCGACGTCACCCTGGTTGAAGCCAACAAGACCTTCACGGCGTGTCCGCTCAGCAACGAGGTCATCGCCGGCCTGCGCGATATCAGTGCCCAGCAGTTCGGCTATGACAAGATCGCAGCCGAAGGCGTGCGCGTCGTGCTGCAGGCGGCCACCGCGATTGATGCGCCCGGGCACAAGGTCACGCTCGCCGACGGCACCACGTTGGCCTATGACCGCCTCGTGCTGGCGCCCGGCATCGATCTCGATTTCACGGCCCTGCAGGGCTACGACGAAGCTGCATCAGAAGCGATGCCGCACGCCTACAAGGCCGGCGAGCAGACGCTGCTGCTGCGGAAGCAGATCGAGGCGATGCCGGATGGCGGCACCGTCGCCATCGCGGTGCCGGCCAATCCGTCGCGCTGCCCGCCGGCGCCTTACGAGCGCGCCAGCCTGATCGCGCATTACCTGAAAACGCACAAACCGAAGTCGAAGGTGCTGATCCTCGATGCCAAGGACAGCTTCTCGCAGCAGAAGCTGTTCGAGCAGGCGTGGCAGCAGCTCTATGCCGGAATGATCGAGCGTATCCCGCTATCGCAGGGCGGCCGCGTCACCGGCGTCGACGTTGCCACGCGCACCGTCGTCACCGAGTTCGGCAACTACAATCCCGATGTGACCAACATCATCCCGCCGCAGAAGGCCGGCCGCATTGCCTCGCTCGCCGGCGCGGCCGACCGCACCGGCTGGTGTCCGATCGATGCCGCGACCTTCGCCTCAAAGCTCGTCCCGGATGTCCACGTCATCGGCGACGCCTGTCTCGGCGGCGGCATCCCGAAATCGGCCGGCGCCGCGCAGGCGCAGGGCAAGGCGTGTGCGGCCGTGATCGTGCGCGATCTGACGGGACGGCCGTCGGAGCCGCCGCCGCTGACCGGCATCTGTTACAGCATCGTCGCGCCGGACTACGCGTTCTCGCTCGCAGGCGTCTACCAACCCAAGGGAGACATCTTCGCCGAGGTCGAGGGCGGGCGGACTAGCCCGGTCGACGCCCCGCGCGAGACGCGCGCGCGTGAGGCCGACGCGGCGACGGCCTGGTTCAAGGCGCTGACCCATGATGCCTTCGGCTAGCTTTGTCATCGCCGCGATCGTCGCCGCCCTGCCCGCCGCTGTCGCGGCGCAGACACTCGCGCCCACTACGATCACCGGCGACGGCATCGCCTCTTCCCTCACCGGACGGCCCGGCGACGCCGCCCGCGGCCGCGCGCTGGTGGTCGCGCGCAGCTCGACCTGCCTCCTCTGTCACTCCGGCCCGTTTGCGGAGGTACGCTTCCAGGGCGATCTCGCGCCCAGCCTTGCCGGCGCCGGCAGCCGTTCCACGCCCGCGCAGCTCCGCCTGCGGCTGGTCGATGCCTCCAGGCTCAATCCGGAAACGATCATGCCGTCCTACTACCGCGTGGATGGGCTGACGCGCGTCGGTTCCGCCTGGCGCGACAAACCGATCCTGTCGGCGGAGCAGATCGAAGACATCGTCGCCTATCTCGCGACCTTGCGCGAGTGAGCCCATATGATTGGCATGTTCGAATCGTCCCACATCTCGCGCCGCCACCTGCTGCAACTGGCGGGAACGCTGACCGCCGCCGGCGCGCTGCCGCTGATCACGGTCCGGCCTGCGCAGGCGACGCCGGCGATGCTCGCGTCGGCGATCCGCAATCTCGTCGGCGAGGCCAATGTGACGGTCGGCAAGGTCCGGCTCGACATCCCGCCGCTGGTCGAGAACGGCAACACCGTGCCGATGACCGTCAGCGTCGATCATCCGATGACGCCTAACAGCTACGTCAAGAGCATCCACGTCTTCAACGAGAAGAATCCGCAGCCCAACGTCGCCAACTTTCACCTGACAGCGAGCGCCGGCCGCGCCCAGGTGACGACCCGCATCCGGCTCGCCGATACCCAGAAGGTCGTGGCGATCGCAAGACTGTCCGACGGCTCGTTCTGGTCGGCGAGCGTCGATGTCATCGTGACGCTCGCCGCCTGCACCGAGGAGATGCCGTGATGCCTGCCGCCCTCGTCAACGTTCCCGCCAAGGCCAAGCGCGGCGCCGTCATCGAGATCAAGACGCTGATGAGCCACGTCATGGAGCCGGGCTATCGCCATACGGCCGCAGGCGAAGCCATCCCGCGCGACATCATCACCAGCTTCACCTGCCGCTTCAACGGCACCGAGATCTTTCGGGCCGATCTGTTTCCCGCCATCGCCGCCAATCCGTTCCTGTCGTTCTTCACCACCGCGCGCGAGAGCGGCCGCTTCGAGTTCGAATGGATCGGCGACAACGGCTTCGTTGCCAGCGCCTCGGCGGCGATCACGGTCGAATGATGCGGAGCGCGCTTCTCGCGGTCACAGCTTTGCTGGGCGCAGCGTTGCCCGTCGTCGCGGGTGAGATTGCGGAATCCGCGCGCCGCTCCGGCTATGACTTCATGTCGTCCGACACCAGGGCGATGCAGGACGACGACACCGCCAATCCCGCGATGCTGTCGGTGCTCGATGGTGAGACGCTGTGGACGACGAAAGCGGGCACGGCGAACAAATCCTGCAACGATTGCCATGGCGAGGTCGACGTCAGCATGAAGGGCGTCGCCGCGCGCTATCCGGCCTTCAATGCCGCCAGCGCCGCTCCGGTCGATCTCGGCCAGCGCGTCAATCTCTGCCGCAGGCAGCATCAGGAAGCTGAGCCGTTCGCCCCTGAGAGCCGCGAGCTGCTGGCTCTGACTGCGCTGATCGCCCGGCAATCGCGCGGCATGCCGATCACCGCCGGCGACGATCCGCGGCTGGAGCCGTCAGTTGCGCGCGGGCGCGAGCTGTTCATGCAGCGGCAGGGCCAGCTCAACCTCGCCTGCTCCAATTGTCACGATGACAATTGGAGCAAGCATCTTGCCGGCTCCGCGATCACGCAGGGACAGCCGACGGGCTATCCGATCTACCGGCTGGAATGGCAAGGCATGGGCTCGCTGCAGCGCCGCCTCCGCGGCTGCATGACCGGCATCCGCGCGCAAGCCTTCGACTTCGACGCGCCCGACATGATCGCGCTCGAGCTCTACCTGATGTCGCGCGCGCGTGGCATGCCGATGGACGCGCCGGCGGTGCGGCCATGAGTGCGTCGAACCAAACCACGACGCGACCAACCAAGATCGGATTGATGGGGCAACGGAGCCGCGATGCCCCCGCCTCTCCTTCACCGATCCGCATGCGCAGGGACGCATCGGACCGATCCGGATGCGTCGCTGTTCGCCCTGCCGGCGTTCCACCGTCATTCCGGGGCGATCGGCAACGCGAAGGCGCAAAGCGGCTGCGCGTTGACGATCGATCCCGGAATGACGGTGGTCGTGACGTCATCGGACTACTCCGCGGGCGCCGCCTGCATCTCCGCATGCGGAACGTAGCTCTCGGACATGCCGAGCCGGCCCAGCGCGAACAATCCGCCGGCGACCACGACATAGGCCAGCGCCACCGCGGGCGTCACGCCGAGGCCGCCGCCGATGCCGACCGCTTCACCGTGCATGAAGCCGAAATAGGTCATGACGGCACCGGCGAGCGCGAACGCCGCCGCCTTGGTGAAGTCGCGCTCGATCACGAACACGCCGATCGCGCCGAGCACGAGCCCGGCGAGAATCGAGCCGCCGCCCATCACCTCCAGCCCATGATACAGCACGCCCTGCTGCGGCAGCGCGGCGATCGCAGCGGTCTTGACCGCATCGACCTTGTCGGCGGCGAGGCCGCCCACGGTCTGCGCCGCCGTCACCGTCGAGGCCAGCATGGTGTCGATCTGCAGCTTGGCCCAGGCGGCGAGATGCGGCGTGAAGGCGAGCACGATCGCGGGCGCATGCTTGACCGGCGTGGTCTGGAACGCCTGCGCACCGATCAGCATGCCGATGTAGAGCAGGATCGGCGAGATCGCGACCACCGGCACGAGTGCCAGCAGCACCGAGATGATGCCGAGCCAGGACAGCACGATCACCATCAGCCCGGTCGCCGCGGAGTAGCCGATGCGGCCGCCCATCGCCTTCCAGCCGGGATGGCCGATATAGACCGCGTTGATGAAAGGATTGCCCATCATGCAGCCGATCAGGCTGACGATGCCGTCGGCGGTCAGCACCCGCGTGGTCGGATATTCGTCGCCCGCGGCTTCCGCGCTCTCGACGTTGTCCATGGCCTCGACGAGGTCGTAGATACCGAACGGGATCGCGGTGACCAGGATAACGCCGAGATATTCGAAGCCTGAGAACACCGTGCCGAACGCCGGCAGCGGCACCGAGAAGCCGAAGCTCGCAAAGGCGTCACTGAGGCCCTTGACGCTGAGGCCGCCGAGACCGAGGCCGAACAGGTTCGAGCCCCAGGCGATGATCATGCCGACCGCGATGGCGACGAGCCCGGCCGGCAATCCCTTCGGATATTTCACGCCGCCGAACCAGCTCACCAGAATGATGGCGAAGCACACCAGGCCGATCTGCGGCGTCATGTACATCTCGAGCGCCGGGCGCATCGAGATGAAGGTGACGGAGACGCCGGCGAGCGTGCCGAGCAGCGCGGCGCGCGGCGTGATCTTGCGGATGTAGGGCGCGACGAAGCCGCCGATCATCAGGATGAAGCTCTGAAAGAACACCCAGACCAGGCCGGCCGACCAGCCCTTCAGCGGATCGCCGGTCTTCAAGGTGATCGGCAGCATGATCACGAAGGTGACGATGAACATGTGCGGCACGCTGACCCCCGAGGGCAGCGCGCAGACGTCGCTGCGTCCGGTCTTCTGCGCGAGGCGATAAGCGAGGAAGGCGTAGTACAAGGTCGACAGGCACATCATCAGGCCGAGCGCCGGCAGGATGCGGCCGAACACCAGGCTGTCGGGCATCTTCAGCACGAAGCGCAACAGCCCGGTGAGGACGAGCATGTTGACAAGGATGTTGGTGCCGAAACCGAAGAACGCGTTCCAGTCTCCGGGTGTCCACAGCACCGGCTTGAAATCCGCTTTGACCGCGCTTGCCGTCCCGCTTCCGCTCATCGCCTTGCTCCCCTGTTGCTGTTAGCGCCTACATCGTCGAACTCATCCGTCTCAACTCGTCTCTCGGCTCATCTCTCAGTTCATCGCCTTCAGGACCGCGGCCGAGTCCGCGACCCAGCCGAAGATGCCACCCTGGGCCTTGATCATCCTCAGGCCCATCTCATGGAATTCCGGGAAGTAGGACGCACAGCCGTCGGAGACGACGACGCAGCGATAGCCGCGGTCATTGGCCTCGCGCACGGTGGTGTTGACGCAGACCTCGGTGGTGACGCCGCACACCAGGAGGTTGGCGATGCCGTGCTGCTTCAGCACATCGCCGAGTTCGGTGGCGTAGAACGCGCCCTTGCCCGGCTTGTCGATCACCACCTCACCATCAACAGGATAGAGCGCGGGAATGATGTCGTGCCCCGGCTCGCCGCGGATCAGGATGCGCCCCATCGGGCCGGGATCACCGATGCGAAGGGATGGCGCGCCGCGCTCGACCTTGGCCGGCGGCGCATCGGACAGATCCGGCTTGTGGCCCTCGCGGGTGTGAATGACGAGCATGCCCATCTTGCGCGCCGCCCCCAGGACGTTCGCGATCGGCGTCACGGCGCGCGCGAGCTGCGAGACGTCGTTGCCCAGCGTCTCGCCAAAACCGCCCGGCTCCATGAAGTCGCGCTGCATGTCGATGATGAGCAGCGCCGTCTGGTCCCAGTCGAGCGCGATCGGCTCGGGCTCGGCGGCGATGCTCACTCCACCCGATGCAATTGAGTCCGCCATGGCGACCATTGCCTCCCCGCGAGAATGGCTCGCAAGTAACGAAGCAAGCGCTGTGCCATTGTGTACAATCGGCTCGCGCTTGCCGCGGATTTGGAAGAGACAACCGTTTCAATGGCTTGAGAAAAGGACCTGAAGCTGCTCGATTGCCGGGCAGCCGCCCTCGCCGACGCCTCAGCTTATTTCTTGGGCGGCCGCTGCACGCGGCGCATGGTCCCGATGGTCAGCCCGTCGCGAAGGTGGGGCAACCACCTAGGTCGTAAACGTATAGAGCGTTCCAACGTTCGACTGGAACACTTTCCCCGGCATTTCGCGCCGGACCATGTCGTAGAACGGCTCGCCCGTACAATGGGCCGGCATGAGGTAATCAGGGTTGATGTCCTTCAACTCCGCGATGACCTGCTTGAAGTAGGCATCGTCGAGCGGCGGCACGAGGTGGAAGCCACCAATCACCGCGTGAACCTTGTCAACTCCCGATGCGCGCTGGGCCTGCCTGATGGTGTTGATGACGCCACGATGGCTGCACGAGGTCAGAATCACCAGACCTTTTCCCTTCAGCAGGAAATTGGTCCCGATCTCGTGCTCGAAGTCGTCCACGACGAACTCGCCCGCGTTTTTCGCCGGCGAGACCTTGTCCGGGAAGCAGCCGAATCCATTGGCGATGCCGACCTTCTCGCGACTGGGACTGAGCGGCTTTTCAAAGCTGCTTTGCGCGATCTTGCCCGTCGTGAACGCATGATCGGCAACGACGGCCGGCCCGTCCGCCATCATCAGGATGAGGTTCGACTCCTTGATGGCCTGGCGATCGAGCGCCCCGAACTGACCACCATTCCCGACGGTCCGCGTGCAGAAACAGTCCTCACCGCCGACAAAGAAGGGCAGATCCTTCTTGAGCTTGCCCTTTGTCGCGGAGAGAAACCCCACCATGCCGCCGAAGTGATCGTAATGGCCATGGCTGAGGACGAGCGCGTCGAACTCCTCGGGCTGGATCTTCAGGATCTCCATGTTGGTCAGCAGCGTGACCGGATTGTATCCGAAATCGACGAGGATATTGCGGACCTCATTGTCACGCTGGGATTCAGCGTGCATCGAGAGGCCCCATTCCCCGACCAGGGTGGCGCGGGGCGGCGCATCCGGTGTTTCATTGCCCTGCATGCGCGCGATCGAGAGGTCACCGAGCTTTTGCGATATCCCGAAGCGACGGACAATGATGTCGCTGACCATGCGAACCTTCAAGCGATCGACCTGCGGCACGGCTCCGCCGAGTGCCTGAGCCCTTGCGCTCCGCCCGCTCCCGACCAGCGTGCCCACCATCGCGGACACAAAGCCCGCGCCGCCGGCGCAAAGCAGGTGGCGTCTCGACAACGACGGCGATCGAGTCATCAACCACACGGACCAAACAACATGGCGGCCTCCTCTCGGCACGACTTTCGGGTCGGGAGCTTAATCCTCTGGTCCCGGCAGCATTGACATCGGACAATGCGAGGGGCCCTGGAGGGCGATGGAGCAGCGCTTGTCGGGTTCCGTCTGGCCCAAGGCGCCGCCCGGCCCCGAACGCGATGTCCGTTCTTCAGGCCAGAGCCGATCTACCGCGGTCCAACGCCAAGCAGCGGCTTGCGCCCCAATGCGGACTACCGAGATTGAGCACGCCAAGGGCGGTTGGGGACGCCCCCCGGCGCTCATTGAGCAATGTCTGCAGGATTTGGGCACTGAAAATGGTTCTGCCTCGCGCACCGCATACCTTATAAATGATGCGTGGGAAGGCGAGGCTCGAATGACTGACTTGGAAAGCTTCATCGTCAACCAGAACCTGGTTCACTACAAAGCGCTCCTGCGAGAGGAGACGGATCCGCATAAGAGCCGCATATTGCTCCGGCTGATCGAGAATGAAATGGGGAAACTACCCGCCTCCGCGAAGCGCATCGAGATACCTAAGTCGAGATAGCCAAGATGTCCGGCTTTCAATGACCTAATTATACTTTCGTCTCCTCGGTGTGACCGCCCCTGGATCGTTCACCAGTGACACCGAACGAATTGGGCCGTCGAATGTCACATTCGACGGCCCAATTTTCGAACGCGAGGCGCCGAGCAAAGCTCAACAGCCGATTTTCGTTTGTAAGTAGTGTGAGTTGTCTGTCTGTGGGGGAACTGATGGCGCTGACGCAGAGCGAGTGGTCGCAAACGTATCCTCGCGCCGCATTGCGGGGTGTTCTGGCGGACGCTGCAAGAACGATACCCGAAGCAAAGCGGACACCTTCCTTGATGGCATGCCTCGCCGAGAAGATCTTGGCCTCGGCGGCTGACGGCCAAGAGAAGCCGGTCGATCTATGTCGCCGCGCCATCGAGAAGGTGCAGGAATCTTGTCCTGACTGCCGCGCATGCCATGGCTTGCAAGCAGCCCACAACAGCGGTCGCTCGCACGAAAAACTGTAGATTTCCGGTCGCAGCCTGTTACGTGGAGTGACAGACATATGGGCGCATCCGAGCCACCTTGGCTTAACTGCTTCAGGCATTCATCTAAATCCCCCGCAGAGAATTGGTGCGCCTTTGAGTCGCCGGTGTGTGTCGGGTGTACGAATGCCGTGTCGTCTCACCCTTCAGTGGGCGCTCACAAAGATCCTATGAAGTCCGAGGAGATCGAAGGCTGGTTTCGCGGTCTCAAGTCGTGCAAGGTTTCTGATGGCATGAGAGATTAAGGTCACCCCGCCGATGTCGGCACGTGCCCTTTCCCGACTTGTCGACCGAGGTCCAAATGCGTCTGCTTGCCTGACCTGACCGGGCCTCATTGTTGATGGATTGACCCGGGCGGCGCGGTCCGGGGGCGGCCCATCGCCTTCCAGCTTAGAGAGTGCGCATCCGACGCACATGATTGCCCTGTTGATCTCGGTCAATGGGCGGGCTCGTATTGAGATCAAGGTCGCGCAACTTCGCAGTAGGACACTCCATGATCAAGCGATTAGTTACAATGGTGACGTGTTCTGTGCTCAGTTTGATCGGAGATGGTCCAACTGGAAAGCTGGTCCTCGTCGGCGGCGTCCACAGGACGCCCGGGGGTCTCGCCCTAACCCAAATGCAGGAAGGAACCGCAACGATCGAGATGAAGGACGGAAGGGCAGTTGGCTTAGCCGGGTCCGGCAAGGCCCTCATCAAGTTCACGTCGGGCGCGTTGGCAGTCCTGTCCGGCAAGACCCCCAAGTTCGTAACGAAGTCAATTGGCTTCAACCGCTTCGACATCCTGTGGTCGGAGTAGCTCCGCCTATCGGTCGCTTGCGCCCCCCGGGTCGGGGAGAGTTGCCGCCCTTGTTCCAGCGCAGGCCATGATCCGGTCCATGCAACCCAAGCTCTAGGTCTTCGGTTGCTCGTTCCTTCGAACGACGAAATGGAGAAAGGCATGAACAGCCAGCCAGCGTTCAATCGCGGATCGTCCACCGAAATCGCCGGGCAGATCGACGCCGTTGCCTGGGCCGTGTTCTTCATATGGGTCGGCATCGCCATGCTGGTGCCGGTGCCCTGGGAATGGTTTCTCATGGGTGTTGGCATCCTCATCCTCGCGGCGGAGTATGCCCGCTGGCAGATGGACATCAGGATCGAAGGCTTCTGGGTCGCTTGCGGGGTCGTGTGCTTCGCAGGGGGGCTTTGGGCGCTTCTCAACTTGCCTTGGCCACTGGCTCCGATCCTGATCATTGGTCTCGGAGTGTGGTTGCTTGCTAAGATCATCGTGGATGCTAACCGTTGACCAGCCGCCCTCTGGCCATCCTGTGTAGCAAGCCGTCTTGGGCCCAGCGGTGCATCGGTCCGGAATTTGGGCTCCAGCCGACGTTCCGGACAGCGTCCCGCAAGGTCCATGGCCACCTTGAACTTCGGGTAGAAACATGCTGCGTATTTCCAGAAATCGCGGTTGTCTGCGCGCATCCCGCCTCACTGCGGAGGAGCGTTGCGCGCGATCGTCACGACACGCGAGGCGGGGAGCGATGGCCGCGAGAGATCGCAGTGTGTCTTCGGATGCGCGGACGAACGATCGCTTGCGGACGTGAAGTCGCAGCGTCCTGACACCCCGATGCTGGTGTCCCGCGCAATGCGCAAGCGTTGTCGCGAATGGTGGCCAACAAGCCCGGCGCACCAGGGAGACTGCGTATAAGCGTGAAGACCATCGCGCAGGGAATGCCGGCTACGGCAGCACCTGTGGTACCTGCCGCCTGCATTTTTTCAGCAGGCGGGCCATGGGTGAGGCCTTCACCCGGCATTCCCTGCGCCCTCTGCATTATCAGGAGGGACCGAACTGATCGCAGAACTCGGGCGCGACGCGCCGCGGGAACGAGACCTTATACCAATCGCTGTTTGAAGCGTATATCCGACCACCCACCGCTGTCGTCCCGGGCAAGCCGTGACGCGCGACAGCGCGGCGCGGCGCCAGACCCGGGACCCATACGCCGCGGCGGACGTGTGGCGCGAGGTGCTCACGACGCACCTGCCTCAAACTGCTCCCTGGGGTTATGTGTCCCGGCGTTCGCCGGGGCGACAGCTGTGGTCGTGGCTGCAGCTCAGCATCTCACGAATGCAATGCTAAGACGCCTGCCTTGCCGCCGGCTTGCGCTCCACCGGGTGGATGTCGATGCCGCGCAGCCGTCCCAGCCGCAGCACGTCCATCGCGATGGTACGGCCGATGCGGTCGCGGTCGAGCACGCGGATCAGGTCGTCGACGCCGTTGATCTCGACCCCGTCGAGCCTGATCACGACGTCGCCAGGCAGCAGGCCGGCGCGAGCCGCGGGCCCGTCCGGCTCGATCTGCATCAACAGCGCGCCCATCTTGTTCTCGACACCGGCGAGCAACGCATGTCGCCGCGGCACCGGCGCGGTCTGCCCGGACACGCCGATATAGGCGCGGCGGACATAGCCGTGGCGGATGATCTCCGACAGCACGAACTGCGCGGTGTTGCTCGCGACCGCAAAGCAGATGCCCTGCGCACCCTGGATGATGGCGGTGTTGATGCCGATCACCTCGGCGGCCGACGACACCAGTGCGCCGCCGGAATTGCCGGGGTTGAGCGCCGCATCGGTCTGGATGACATCCTCGATCATGCGGCCCGACACCGAGCGGATCGAGCGCCCCAGCGCCGAGACGACGCCGGCGGTGACCGTCGATTCGAACCCGAGCGGGTTGCCGATCGCGACCACGAGCTGGCCGCGGCGCAGGCTCTTGGAATTGCCGAGCGCGGCGTAGCGCAGGTCGCGCGCGTGGTTGGCGCGCAGCAGCGCCAGATCGGTGTCGGGATCGACGCCGAGCACCTGCGCGTCGGTGACGACGCCCTCGACGTCGCGCAGCCGGATGCTCTTGGAGGAGCCGACCACATGGCTGTTGGTCAGCACGAGGCCGTCGGGCGAGATCACGATGCCCGAGCCGAGCCCGCCGCGGGAGCCGGCGGTCGCCCCAGCCTTGGGGCCGGTTTCGACACGCACGACCGCAGGACCGACACGCTCGGTGACATCGATGACGGCATTGGAATAGGCGTCGAGCAGCGCGCGGTCGTCGGCCGGCGCAGCAGCAGACGCGCGCGACGGCGACAGCGCATCGCCGGCGAGATCGGAGGTAAAGTCCAACATGGCAAGATTTCCTTCGCCCGGTCAGATGGGTAGCAGCCGCCCCCCGCGCAAGGTGGCGGTCCGGCGGCGCCGTTCCGCGCCGCCCTTGGCGAGACTCACGCGCGCTGTGATAGGACTACGGCCGAGTATTTGATGAATGTGATTGCGGGAGGAAGCATGCGGCTGCGAGACCGGCTGTTGTCGTTGTGTGGGGCCATGGTGCTGGGAGCCGGCATGACCGGCGCGTCGCTGGCCGCAAGCGCCACGGTGCGCAGCGGCGACACGATCCAGCTCGGCGACACGGTGTTCCGGCTCGACGGCATCGATGCGCCGGAGGTCGACCAGCTCTGCATCGACGATCACGCCGATTCCTGGAGCTGTGGCGTCGAGGCACGCGAGCAGCTCGGCAAGCTGATCGGCGGCCGCGCGGTGCGCTGCGACGATCTCGGTCCGGACAAGCCGCTCAAGACCCGCAGGATCGGCCTCTGCACCGTCGACGGCGACAGGGTCAGCCTCAACCAGCAAATGGCGCGCGCAGGTTTCGCCGTCGGCGCCGACCCGGCCGCGAAGGCGCGGGTCAAGGACGATGTCGCCGCGGCCAAGGAGGCGCTGCGCGGACTCTGGAAGGGCTGCTTCGTCGCGCCGGCCGAGTTCCGCACCGACAAGAAGGACGGCGCCCTGCTCGGCGCCGCCTGCCGCACCGACCGTGACCGCGAGATCCGTGCCGTGCTGTTCCCGGACGCGCCGAGCGCGCCGCCGGGCTGCAGCATCAAGGGCAAGTTCGCGGTGCGCGCCCGCGTCACCGGCAACATCGGCATCTATCACCTGCAGGGCTGCCCGAGCTATCCGGCGACCACTGAGCCCGATCGCTGGTTCTGCTCCGAGGACGACGCCCGCGCCGCCGGCTTCCGCCGCGCCTTCAACTGCCGCGCGCCGAAGAAGTGAGTCACAGGTGGTGGTGCGGCGCTCAGCGGCTCACGCGCCAGATCGTGCCATTGCCGTCCTCGGAAATGAGAAGGCTGCCGTCGCGCGCCACGGTGACGCCGACCGGCCGGCCCCAGACCTCGCGGTCATTGAGGACGAAGCCGGTGACGAAATCCTCGTATTCGCCGGTGGGCACGCCGTCCTTGAGCCTGACCCGGATCACCTTGTAGCCGGTGCGCTTGGACCGGTTCCACGAGCCGTGCTCGGCCGCGAAGGCGTCGCCGCGATACTCCGGCGGGAACAGATTTCCGTCGTAGAACGTCAGACCGAGCGAGGCCGAATGCGGCTGCAGCAGCACGTCGGGCATGGTGATCTTGCCCTTGAGGTCCGGGCGCTCGCCGGCATGGCGCGGGTCAGGGTTGTCGCCGATGTAGTACCAGGGCCAGCCATAGAAGCCGCCCTCCTTCACCCGCGTGACGTAGTCCGGCACCAGATCGTCGCCGAGCCCGTCGCGTTCGTTGGTCGAGCACCACGGCGTTCCGGTCGTGGGCTGGATGGCGAGGCCGACGCAGTTGCGGATGCCGGTGGCGAACAGGCTGCGGTTGTTGCCGTCGGGATCGAACGCCAGCACGCCGGCACGGTCGGCCTCCCCGCCCCAGGCCGCGCCGAGCGGATGCGCCTTGATCCAGGCACTGATTCCGCCGGCAGGCTCTCCCAGCGCTTCGCCGACATTGCCGACGGAGCCGACCGACACCAGCATGCGCTTGTCGTCCCTGGTGAAGACAACATCGCGGGTCGAATGGCCGTAGCCGGCCGGCAGATCGGGCACGACGACCTGCAGCGGCCCATGCGCCTTCATGTCGCCGGCACGATAGGGAAAGCGCATGACGCGCTCGGTGCTCGCGACATAGACCCATTGCGGATCGGCACTCGGATAGAACGCAATGCCGAAGGGATGGCCGAGCCGGCCGGCGAAGATCTCGCTCGACGCGACCTTGCTGCCGTCCTCGCTCGGGCGCAGCACGCGGACGCGTCCTGCCCGGGTCTCGGCGACGAAGATGTCACCATTCGGCGCGGTGCGGATGATGCGCGGCCCGCTCAGCCCCTCGGCGAACAGCGCGATCTTGAAACCGTCGATGACCTTCGGCACGGCGGAGGCCGGTCGTTGCACCACTCGGGAGACGTTGGCTGCGGACGCTGTCGCACCCGGTTTGGGCAGGTCTTCGGGACGGATCAGCCTGATCGTGCCCGGTGCATCGCCCTGCCAGCTGCCGAACGCGTCCTTGCCTTTGAGCACCGCGGGCTGTGCTGTCGCCGCAGCCGTCACCAGCGCGCTCAAGGCGGCCACGATAGCCGTGCTCATCCGTCTCGTCATGCAGTCCTCACGCGTCTCGATCGGCCGTCAGCCTGCCCTGGTGCCGGCCCAGGGATCACGCGTCGCGGCGATGGGACGCGTTCACGACAGCGCCCCGAGCACGCCGCGCGTCGCCTGGTCGATCTCCTCGACATAGCGGCGGCGCGCGAAGGACTCGGTCAGGAAGCCGATCACCTTGCGGCTGTTCTCCGACTCCAGCACGGCCAGCACCTCGGCGCCGGAATCGTCGAAGATCTTCATCGCCGTCTTGACGTTCATTTCGGGCAACAGCGCGACATCGAAATATTTCGCGAGCTCGACCACCTGGATCTCGTCGGCAATGGAATCCAATTCGCCCGAGAACAAATCGGGCAAGGAGACCAGCCCGCAATAATCGTCGCTGTTGTTCACCACCACCACGGCCTGGCGCGTGCCCAGCGCGAACTCGCGCCGGCAGGCCGCGATGCTCGTCGTGGTCGGCACCTTCCCGACGTCGGAGCGCATCAGCCGCTCGACCGTGAGGTTGCGCAGCCAGCCGACATCGTTGGCGCTGCGGATGGTCTCGCCGCGCAGATGCAGGCGCCAGGTCGAGAACGAGTGGCCGAACAGGACGCGGACGCACACCGAGGTCACGATGCAGGCGGCCAGCACAACGGCGGTGACGTCGACGCTGCGGGTCATTTCCAGCACCAGGAACGACATCGTCAGCGGTCCGCCGACGATGGCGACACCGAGCGTCGCCATGCCGGTAAGCATCGCCACCAGCGGGTCGATCGCGAGCCCGAGGCCGGCCAGCGCGAGCAGGCCCGCAAACAGCTTGCCGAGCAGACTGCCGACGAACAGCGAGGCGAAGAACAGACCGCCGCGGAAGCCCGAGGCCAGCGAGATCAGGCAGGCGGCGAGCTTGAGCACGATGATGGTGGCGATCATGCCGACCGCCATCTCGCGATGCAGGTCGAGCAGCATTGCGCCGTGGCCTGCCGCCAGCACCTGCGGCGTCACGATCGCCATGGCGCCGACACAGACCCCGCCGATCACCGGGCGCAGCCACACCGGAATGCGGACGAACAGCCGCTCGACCGTCGGCGAGGCACGCATCACCACGATGCCGATGCCGGCGACGAGGAGCGCCAGCACGAACAGCGCGATGTATTGCTCGAAGCCGACCGCGCCGACCTTGGCGACCTCCAGCGAATACGGCGCGCCGGCGAGATATTGCGAGGTCAGCGCACCCGCCAGCGAGGCCGCCAGGATCGGCGCCGCGCTGCCGACGGAGTAGACGCCGACGATCAGCTCACAGGCATAGAACGCCCCCGTGATCGGCGCGCCGAAGGCGGCCGCAATGGCGGCGGCCGCACCGCAGCCGAGAATGAGGCGCATATCGTTGCGGCGGAGCGTGAGATACTGCCCGAGCAGCGAGGCGACGCCGGCCCCGATCTGGGTGTAGCCGGCCTCGAGCCCGACCGATGCGCCGGAGCCGTTGGAGACCAGGGTCTGGCCGCTCACCACGATGCTGTCACGCATCGACAGCCGTCCGCCGCGCAGCGCATTGGCCTCGACGGGGTCGACCGCGGCCGCGATCTTCCAGCGCCGCCGCAGCCATTCCATGATGCCAAGCGCAAGGCCGCCGCAGGCGGGCGCGATCAGGGCGACCACCGGGTTGACCCAGGTATGAGCGCTGAGCCGGACATCGATCGGGATGCCGTAAATGACCACATGCGCGACTTGCGCGATCAGGCTCATCACCGTCACGATCGCACCCGTCGCAACGCCGATCACCAGGGCCAGCGGTATCAGGTAGAACTCATTGCTGCGCAGCAGTGCCCGCAGCCGCGTGACCACCCGGTTCGAAGCCTTGCGATCGATGATATGCGACAGCGTCGACAGCACGGAGAGCCGTTTCTTCTAAGATGAGGCCTCGCCGTGGCAATAACCCGTCGCAACTAGCGGAACAAGCGCGAATTCCTTTCCGGTCGAAACGTGGTTGACTGGTCCGGAAAGTGGAACCGCCGCGGCTCGCGCGATCCTGCGCCTCAACTGCGCCACCGCCAAAATCACAAATTGCCGGAGTAAAGACGACGGCGCCCGCCGCGGGAATCTCCGCAACGGGCGCGCACCTCAAATCGAGGAGATGTACCGTTCAGACCCGCTCGATGATGATCGCGGGTGCCATGCCACCGGCCGCGCACATGGTGACCAGGCCGCGCTTGAGATCGCGCCGCTCGAGCTCGTCGAGCAGCGTCCCGATCAGGATGGAACCGGTGGCGCCGATCGGATGTCCCAGCGCGATCGAGCCGCCGTTCACATTGACCTTGGCGCGGTCGAGCTCGAGGTCGCGGATGTACTTCTCGGCGACGACGGCGAACGCCTCGTTGATCTCGAACAGGTCGATGTCATCAAGCTTGAGCCCGGCCTTGGCCAGCACCTTGCGCGTCGCCGGCACCGGGGCGTTCAGCATCAGGGTCGGGTCATCGCCCATATTGGCCATCGCCACGACGCGTGCCCGCGGCTTCAGGCCATGGGCCTTGGCATAGGACGGCGACGCCAGCAGGATCGCCGCCGCACCGTCGACCACGCCGGAGGAATTGCCGGCGTGATGCACGAATTCGATCTCGAGGCCGGGATAGCGCTGCAGGATCAGGTTGCGATACGTCGTGCCCTTCTCGTCCAGCGCGTAGTCGGCGATCGCCGGAAACGCCGGCTTCAGCCCGGCCAGCGCCTCGGCGGTGGTCTGCGGCCGGGGGTATTCCTCGTGGTCGAGCGCGAGGCTGCCGTCCTCGCGATGCACCGGCACCAGGCTCTTCCTGAAATGTCCGGCCGCGATCGCAGCCGCCGCGCGCTTCTGGCTCTCCAGCCCGAGCGCGTCGACGTCGGCGCGGGTGATGCCTTCCATGGTGGCAATGGCGTCGGCACAGACGCCCTGGTGCGACTGCGGATGCAGCGCGCGCAGATGCAGATTGCCGGCGTCCATCATCAGCGGCCCCTCGCCGCGCCGGCCGTCCATCGACATCATCTCGCAGCCGCCGGCGACGACGAGGTCCTCCTGCCCGGCCATGATCGAGCTTGCTGCGATGTTGACGCTGGTGATGCCGGAGCCGCAGAAGCGATCGAGCGTGACGCCCGAGGCGCGGATGTCGTAGCCGGCGTCGAGCGCCGACATGCGGCCGAGATCGCCACTCTGCGGACCGCGCTGCGACGAGCAGCCCCAGATGACGTCCTCGACGTCGCAGGTATTGATGCCGGTACGGTCGGCCAGCGCACGCAGCACCGTGGCGCCGAGATGCTGCGGGTGCAGCCCGGCGAGCGCGCCCTTGCCGGCCTTGCCAATACCGCGCGGCGTTCTGCAGGCATCGATGATGAGCGCGTCGACCATGGTGTTTCCTTTGCCCGATATTGTTGTGAGCTGACAGCCGCGCAGCGTCTCGGCGCCCGCACGCCTCTCTTTGCTGTCGCATAGCATTGCGCATGCGGTCTTCACAACGGCGCTTGAAGCTGCCGGCGCATGACCAAAACGCACGCCACGGCGTTGACGCAACTCACCTTTCCGTCGCACGAACAATTCCGCAGATCGGCGCGCTCGGGCTGCCTTCTCGCAGACTGGTTGAAGAGCAGCCCATCTCGCCCAGTCGCGCTGCAACGCAGCTCGAACGGAGGGTCTCAGCAACGTTGGCAGTTGGACTGCAGAGCATTGTCCAAACAAGCGAACTGACCGTTCACCCAATGCTTCTTGTCATGCTCCAGAGGCTGCAACATCCTCGAACCCAGGAACTGACTGGGATCACGGCGGTCGGCTGCCCCGCTGCAATGCGGACGCCACACGGCTCCGGATCGGGAGCACGCCATGATCACGACGCCACGTTGTGAGGTCGCCTGATCTCTCCATCGTGGCGTGACGATAGCAAACACGAACGATGCCGGAGCCTGGCAGGCAACGCCTGCCCGCGACCACGGCCATTCCGAGGAGGACGCTCTGATGATGAGACGAGATCTGCTGGCCACCATGGCCGGACTGGGAGCGGCGACGGTGCTCGGCGCCGTCCCTGCGCAAGTTGCTGCCCAAGAGGGCAAGATCCCCAGCATTCCCGGTCCCGATCCGGCCACCCGGACGCCGAGCTTCAAGGCGCCGCCAGGCAGCGTCGATACCCACACGCACATCTTCGGGCCGGCCTCGACCTATCCGTTCTCGCCCACCCGCCCCTACACGCCGCCCGACGCATCGCTGGAGATGTTCCGGGCGCTCCATGCCAAGATCGGTGTCGAACGCGCCGTCATCGTCAACGCCACCGTCCATGGCACGGACAATCGCGTCGTCACGGACGCCATCGCGCAGAGCAACGGCAACTACAAAGGCGTCGCCAACATCAACGCGGCGATGTCCGACGCCGACCTCACGGCGCTCGGCAAGGCCGGCATCTGCGCCTGCCGGTTCGCCTTCCTCCGCCGCCTCGGCGGCGTCGGCGACATGAACGTCTTCCGCACCCTGGTGGACCGCGTCGCGGCGATCGGCTGGCACGTCGACATTTATCTCGAGGCCGGGACGATCCAGGAATTCGTGCCGATCCTGAAGGCGCTGCCGGTCACCTATGTGATCGACCACATGGGCACGATCAGCGCCGCCAAGGGCATCGATGACGCCGAGTTCAAGGCGCTGCTCGACCTGCAGGCCAGCGACGGCAAGTGCTGGATCAAGATCACCGGTCCCGAGCGCGCCTCGGCCTCCGGACCACCGTTCCACGACGCCGTGCCGTTCGCCCGGAAACTGATCGAGAATGCGCCCGATCGCGTCATCTGGGGCACGGACTGGCCGCATCCGAACGTCAAGATCATGCCCAATGATGGTGATCTGGTCGATCTGATCCCGCTCTACGCCCCGGATCCGGCCATGCAGCGAAAGCTGCTTGTCAGCAATCCCGAACGGCTGTTCAAGTTCGAGCCCAAGAGCTGAGTCACCGCCAGCTGCAACTTCGAGCCCTTCAGCGACAGGACCGATCATGACTGCCACGACCCTCACCGCCGACAGCAAGGCAGGCGCCCGCCGCGGCTGGTGGAAGGAGCTTTGGGTCCAGGTCATGATCGCGATGGCAGCGGGCATCCTGCTCGGTGCCGTCAAGCCGGATCTCGGCGCCCAGATGCAGCCGCTCGGCGATGCCTTCATCAAGGCGATCCGGATGCTGATCGCGCCGATCATCTTCTGCACGGTGGTCAACGGCATCGCCCACATGGCCGACATGGCCAAGGTCGGCCGCGTCGCGATCAAGGCGCTGATCTATTTCGAGGCGATCACGACGCTGGCGCTGATCATCGGCTTGACCGCGGTGAACCTGTTTCAGCCCGGCGTCGGCATGAACATCGACCCGGCGACCATCAACTCCGCGACCATCGAGCCCTATGTCAAGCAGACCGCTGCGGTCGGCTTCGTGCCGTTCCTGCTCAACATCATCCCGCAGACCTTCGTTGGCGCCTTTGCCGAGGGCAATATCCTGCAGGTGCTGTTCATCTCGGTCATGTGCGGCTTTGCGCTGATCTGGCTCGGCGACCGCGCCAAGCCTGTGACCGACGTGATCGATGTCGCCGGCCAGATGATCTTCGGTGTCGTTCGGATCGTGATGTGGGCGGCCCCGCTCGGCGCATTCGGCGCCATCGCCTTCACCGTCGGCAAGTTCGGCCTGGGCTCGCTGGCCAAGCTCGGCCTGCTGCTCGGCAGCTTCTATCTCACCTGTCTGATCTTCATCGCCGCCGTGCTCGGCCCCATTGCCGCCCTCACCGGCTTCAGCCTGTGGAAGCTGATCCGCTACATCAGAGACGAGGTGCTGGTCTGCATCGCGACCACGTCGTCGGAGACCGTGCTGCCGCGCATGCTGGTGAAGCTCGAAGCGGCCGGTTGCGAGCGCAGCATCGTCGGCCTCGTCATCCCCACCGGCTATTCGTTCAATCTCGACGGCACCTGCCTCTATCTTGCGACCGCAGCGGTGTTCCTGGCGCAGGCGACCAACACTCATCTCGACATCAGCCACCAGATCGGGCTGCTGCTGATTTTGCTGGTGACATCGAAGGGCGCAGCCGGTATCGCCGGCGCCGCCTTCGTCGTGCTGGCCGCAACGCTCGCCGCAACTGGGACGATTCCGGTCGCCAGTGTCGCGCTCGTGCTCGGCGTTCATCGCTTGATGTCGCAGGGGCTGACGCCGACGAATTTGATCGGCAACGCCGTGGCCACCATCGTCATTGCCCGCTGGGAAAATGCGCTCGACAAGACGCGTCTCCAGCAGGTGCTCGATGGCGAAGCCGGCAGCGAACTGACCGAATCAGTCTGATATCAGCGAGGCGACCGATGGACTGCGCAGCTACCATCCTGAGGCAGGCCGTCATTGTCGCTTTCGTCGCGTGCGCGACGCTCGCTCCGGTTCGAAGCTATTCCGCTGATGTCGACGTGGCACGCACTCTCGCGCCGACCGGACATCTGCGCGCGGGACTCTATCCGGGCACGCCGACATCGATCCTGCCCGACGGGACCGAGAATCCCCGCGGCGTCGGCTACACCATCGGCAAGGAAATGGCGCGCCAGCTCCATGTCGACTACGAGCCGGTCGTGTTCGCCAAGAACGCCGAGGTGCTCGAGGCCGTCAAGACCGGCGCGGTCGACGTCGCCTTCACCAATGCTTCGCCGGCGCGCGCAAAGGAGATGGATTTCGGTCCTGTCTATCTCGAGATCGAGCTTGGGTATCTCGTGCCCGACGGCTCCCCGCTTTCCGACGCCGGCGATGTCGACGCGAGCGGCCGCAAGATCGGCGTCACGACCGGCAGCACGTCGGATGCGACGCTCGGGCGCGAGCTGAAGAACGCGACGCTGGTCCGGGCGCCGACCTTGAAGGATGCGGTCGCCATGCTGACGAGCCGCCAGATCGATGCCTTCGCCACCAACAAGGCGACGCTGTTCGAGATCGCCGAGCAGGTGCCAGGATCGCGCGTGCTCGACGGGCGCTGGGGCGAGGAGCGCCACGCCATCGCGATCCCCAGGGGCCGCGACGCCGGGCTCGACTTCCTGCGCAGCTTCACGGCCGAGATCCAGTCGTCTGGCCTCGTCAGCGCCGCTGCTGAGCGCGCCGGACTGAAGGGCATTGTGTCGCCAGGGAAATCGCCCTGACGCGTCGGCGCGCAGTGCCGCCGGGGATCGCGGTGTTCTCCGCATCGGACAGCGACAGACTGCGGATCAGTGCGACACCGACGTGAGAAGCGAAGCGCATCGCCAAGGGCCTCTCACAATGACGCGCTGAAGTCCGAGATGAGCGCGTCATCCTGAGATACCGCCGCTATCTCGTTTCAGCCGGTCACCGAGAAACGTCAGTCGTGAATTGACATCATTTGCATAGACACCGATTTGCTTTCGCCGCATTGACGCCGATCAAACGGCGCATGACCTAAAATTAATAGTTATCTCCTTTCGTATGAGTGGTGCGCTCGGCTAATGAAAGCGCAACGGCGGCGGACTGATCTCGCAGCGTCGTCCAGCAAGAAACGATCTGAAACTACGGAGTGAGCGCCTGCGGACAACAGTCACGCCGCGTCGTTCGTGTGTGTGACGATCACTCGACGATCACTTGGCGAATACTTGGAGACGATCATGAACAAGCAGCTTCTGCTCAAACTTCACCGCTGGATCAGCCTCGTCTTCGCGCTGCCGCTGCTTGTCATCATCGTGACCGGACTGATCCTCTCCTTCGAGCCGATGGCGCAGGTCGCTGCCGTCAAGCCGCAGAGCGTCGATCCGGCGCGCGTGATCGCGCTGATCAAGCAGCATGATCCCGACGGCAAGGCACGCGGCCTGTCGATCGATGCGTCCACACAGCACCTCACCTTGCAGGGTACGCCGGGCGCCGAGGTCGACATCACGACCGGCGCCGCGGTCGAGAAGCCCGCGATGGCGAGCGTCTTCCTGTGGGCGCGCAGGACCCACGAGCATCTGATCGGCATCCCTGGCCTCACCCTGATCTCGACCATCGCAATGGTCACCATCATGATCATCGGCATCCTGATGGGACTGCCGCGACTGCGCAACACGCTGTCCGGCTGGCACAAGGGCGCGGCCTGGTTCACGCTGCCTCTGATTCTGCTCAGCCCGCTCACCGGACTCTGTCTCGAGCTCGGCCTGACCTTCGCAGGCAGCGCTCCGCCCACCGCAGCCAAGCGCATCTCGCTGACCGAGGCCGTCAGCATCGTCTCCAGGGACCACGACCTTTCGGCGGTCAACTCGATCGGCAATCGCGGCGGGCGGATGATGGCGAGGATCATCGAGGACGATGAGCTCAGGGCCTATGCCGTGACGTCCGACGGGCTCTCCGCGTTGCCGCGCAACTGGCCGCGCCTGCTGCACGAAGGCAACTGGTCGCTGATCGGCAGCGCGGCCAACGTGCTGATCTCGATCGCGCTGTTCGCACTGCTGATCACAGGCGTGCTGATCTGGGCGCAGCGCCGGCTGCGGCGCCCGAATCGCGCGCGCACCGTGCCGGCAAAGCCGGTGGTCGCATCCTCGATGGCCGTCCTGACGAGCGGCGACCGTCCCACGGAGCCGGCTCGACGCCGCGAGCCGGCCTCCAACTCCGTCTCGCGCGCTGCTTCGCCAAAGGCCGACCCGCGCCGCGCGAGCTCGGCGGCAGACCTTTTCGATCATTGTGACAAGAACGACGTCGCTGCCCGACCGCTGCGGAAATGGAAGCGGCGCGTTGTCTACTCTCACCTCAAAAATTTGATGCGCCCGTCCGGTGCAAGCGAGCACCGGCGCCGCGCAGGACGAAGCTGTGCGCATCACCGCCCTGTCATCAACGTGACTTGACTACGTCTGTGCTGCCCCGCATGGTCCGGATAGAAAACGAAACGGTTTAGTTTTATGTCCGATCATGTCCGAATGTTTCCCGCGCGTTTGAGGGGGGTCCCGACAGGCCGCGCGATGTCCGTCCCGCTCGGCCTTTTTGGCTGCAGCGTGCTGCTCGCATCCTGCGCCGTCGGCCCGGACTTCATGTCCCCCGAGGCGCCGGTCGCGACCGGTTACGTCGCCGAGCGACGCCTCGCCGCGACCGCCAGCGCCTCGACGCCGGGCGGCAATGTGCAGAGCTTCGCACCCGGAGGCGATCTGCCCGGCACCTGGTGGGCGCTGTTTCATTCCCGGCAGATCAACGCCTTCGTCGAGGAAGCGATTCGCAACCACCCGGACATCGAAGCCGCGCAATTGGCGCTGCGTGCTGCGCGCGAGAACGCGCTGTCGCAACAGGGCGCGCTGTTTCCGCAGCTGAGCGCGAGCGGATCCGCCGAACGCACCCAGGGCTCCACCACACAGAACGGGCAATGGCCCGGCCAGACCTCGCTCTACACGCTCTATGGCACGTCGGTAAGCGTCAGCTACGCGCTCGATCTGTGGGGCGGCACGCGACGCCAGGTCGAGGCGCTGCAGGCGCAGGCCGACTACCAGGCGTTCAAGCTGGAGGCGACGCATCTCGCGCTGACCGCCAATGTCGTCACCGCCGCGATCAGCGACGCCTCACTGCGCGATCAGATCGCAGCGACCGAGGAGATCATCAAGGCCGAGACCGACCAGCTTGGCCGGATCCAACACCAGTTTGATGTCGGCGCCATCTCCAAATCCGACGTGCTGGCGCAGGAGGCGACGCTGGCGCAGGCCAAGGCGACCTTGGCGCCGCTGCAGAAGCAACTCGCGCAGCAACGCAATCAACTGATGGCCTATCTCGGCCGGCTGCCGAGCCAGGACCGCGGCGAGCATGTGACCCTCGCGGAGCTGCGGCTGCCGCGCAAGCTGCCGGTGTCACTGCCCTCCTCGCTCGTCCGGCAGCGTCCGGACGTCCGGCAGGCCGAGGCTACGTTGCACCAGGCCACAGCGACGGTCGGCGTTGGCGTCGCCAATCTGCTGCCGCAGGTGACGCTGTCGGGCAGCTACGGCGCAAGCGGACCGGGCCGGCTGTTCTCGCCGACGACCATCGTGTGGGATGCGGCCTCGAGCGTCAGCCAGAAGCTGATCGACGGCGGCACGCTGTATCACACCAAGGAGGCTGACGTCGCCACCTTCGAGCAGGACTTGTCGCTCTACAAGAGCACGGTCATCACCGCGTTCCAGAACGTTGCGGATTCGCTGCGCGCCATCCAGTACGACGCCGAGGCGCTGAAGGCCCAGGCCGCCGCCGAGAAAGCCACGGCCGACAGTCTCGCCATGGCGGTCGAGCAGTTCAAGAGCGGCGCGGTGCCCTACGCCAACGTCATCAACGCGCAGCAATCCTATCTGAACGCCCGCGTCTCCCGCATCAAGTCGCAGGCCACGCGCTTCAGCGACACCGCGGCGCTGTTCCAGGCGCTCGGCGGCGGCTGGTGGAATCGCCAGGACGAGACCCCGGCGGCGCTGCCCCGCGCCAATCCCGGCTACTTCGCCGGTCCCAATCGTACGACCCAGGAAGCAATGTAATGAAGAAACGCATGACGATCATGCTGGCCGCCATGGCGGTGCTGTTCGGCGGCCTCTACGGCTTTCAGACATTCAAGGGCATCATGATCGCCAAGGCGATCGGCGCCATGGCCAACCCGCCGCAGACGATCTCGACGGTCGTTGCGGCGACCGCACCATGGCGCTCCAACCTCACCGCGGTCGGCTCGCTGCGCGCCGTCAACGGCGCCGATCTGGCGCTGCAGGCCGCAGGCATCGTGCAGGGCATCCAGTTCAATTCGGGCGACACCGTCGAAGCCGGCCAGCAATTGCTGCAGCTGGTCGCGACCGACGACGTCGCCAAGCTGCAGTCGCTGCAGGCGACTGCCGAGAACTATGCCATCGTCGTCAAGCGCGACGAGGAGCAGATCAAGTTCAACGCGGTCAGCCAGGCCACGCTCGACAGCGACCGCGCCAATCTGAAGAACGCGCAGGCTCTCGTGACGCAGCAGAAGGCGATCGTCGAGCAGAAGACCCTGAAGGCGCCCTTCGCCGGCCGGCTCGGCATCCGCGCCGTCGATCTCGGGCAGTATCTCGGCGCCGGCACCACCATTGTCACCCTGCAGAGCCTCGATCCCATCTTCGTCGACTTCTATCTGCCGCAGCAGTCGCTCGCCGACATCCGGATCGGCCAGGACGTCGCCATCACGGTGGATGCCTTCCCATCCGAGCGCTTCACCGGCCAGATCTCGGCGATCAACGCCAAGGTCGATTCCACCAGCCGCAACGTCCAGGTCCGCGCCACCCTGCACAACGAGGCCGCCCGGCTGTTGCCTGGCATGTTCGCCAAGGTCGAGATCGCGACCGGCAGCCCGGAGCAGCTCGTCACGCTGCCGCTGACGGCAATCGTCAGCAACCCCTACGGCGATCTCGTCTACGTCGTCGACGATCTCAAGGACGGCCAGGGCAAGGCGCGGCAGATGTTCGTCAAGAGCAAGCCGGCCAAGGGCGACCGGATCGCGATCACCGACGGCGTCAAGCCGGGCGAGGCGGTCGTGATCGCGGGACAGATCAAGCTGCGCAACGGCAGCCCGGTGAGAGTCGACAACTCACACGTACCGGTCGCGGAAGCCGCGCCGGATGTCGTCGACCAATAGTCCGGCCAGCCCGCGCTCATCAGAGTCATCACCATGCGTTTCACAGACATCTTCATCCGCCGGCCGGTGCTGGCGCTCGTGGTCAGCGCCCTCATCCTGGTGCTCGGCCTGCGCTCGATGACGACGCTTGCCATCCTGCAATATCCGCGCACGCAGAACGCCATCGTCACGGTGAGCACGGCCTATGCCGGCGCCGATAGCGACATCATCGCCGGCTTCATCACGACGCCGCTGGAGAACGCGATCGCCCAGGCCAACGGCATCGACTACATGACGTCGACCAGCGTCACCGGCAGCAGCACCATCACCGTGAACCTGCGGCTCAACTACGATTCCGGCAAGGCGATGACCGAGATCAACGCCAAGGTGAACTCGGTGCTCAACCAGCTACCGACCGGCACGCAGCAGCCGACCCTGACCTTGAAGGTCGGCCAGACCATCGATTCGATGTATATCGGCTTCGCCAGCGACGTGCTGGCGCCGAACCAGATCACCGACTACCTCACCCGCGTGGTGCAGCCGAAGCTGCAGGCGGTCTCCGGCGTGCAGACCGCCGAATTGCTCGGCGCCAAGAAATTCGCCCTGCGCGCCTGGCTCGACCCCGACAAGCTCGCGGCTTATGGCCTGACCGCGACCGACGTGTCGACGGCACTGTCGGGCAACGACTACATCTCCGGGCTCGGCACCACCAAGGGCCGCCTCGTGCAGGTCGACCTCGCCGCCGCGACAAATCTGCATTCGCTGGAGCAATACCGCAATCTCGTCGTCAAGCAGGTCAATGGCGCCATCATCCGCCTGCGCGATGTCGCCAATGTCACGCTCGGCAATGACGACTACGACAGCGCGACGCGCTTCAACGGCAAGACCGCGGTCTACATCGGCATCCAGGTGGCGCCAACGGCGAACCTGCTCGACGTCATCAACGGCGTGAAGGCCGTTTATCCGGAGCTGCAGCGACAGCTGCCGAACGGCATCACCAGCGAGATCCTGTACGACTCCACCGATTTCGTGAACTCGTCCATCGACGAGGTGATCCATACGCTGGTGGAGGCGATCGGGATCGTGATTGTCGTCGTCTTCATGTTCCTGGGATCGTGGCGCTCGGTGCTGATCCCGGTGATCGCCATCCCGCTGTCACTGATCGGCACCTTCGGCCTGATGCTGCTGATGGGCTTCTCCATCAACCTGCTGACCTTGCTGGCCCTGGTGCTGGCGATCGGCCTCGTCGTCGACGACGCCATCATCGTGGTGGAGAGCGTGCACCGCCTGATCGACGAGGGCGTACCGCCGGTCGAAGCCGCGATCCAGTCGGCGCGGGCGCTGGCGAGCCCGATCATCGCGATGACCGTGGTCCTGATCGCGGTCTACGTGCCCGTCGGCTTCCAGGGCGGCCTGACCGGGGCCCTGTTCACAGAGTTCGCCGTCACGCTCGCCGGCGCCGTCACCGTCTCGGCGGTGATCGCGCTGACGCTGTCGCCGATGAACTGCGCCTGGCTGCTGCGCCGGACCGAGCGCGACGCCACCACGTTCGAGGCGCGTTTGGTGAGGACGATCGACCATGTGCTGGAACGGCTCGCCCACTTCTATCGCCGCTGGCTCGAAAGCGTGTTCGCGACCAAGCCGGTGGTGGTGGTGTTCGCGCTGCTGCTGCTCGCGATGATTCCCTGGCTCTATGTCAGTTCCACCAGCGAGCTTGCGCCGGACGAGGACCAGGGCATCGTGCTGTCGCTGACGAATTCGGCGCCCTCGGCCACGCTCGAGCAGCGCCAGTTCTACGGCCAGCAGCTGTATGGCTTGATCGCCCAGCGCCCGGAGACGCGCACCGTGTTCCAGATCGACACCTCGACACAGGTGATCGGCGGCTGGGTTCTCAAGCCCTGGGATCAGCGCAAGGCGACGACCAAGACCCTGCAGCCGGAATTCCAGCAGCTCCTGAACGGCATCGCCGGCGCCCGCTCGGTGGCGTTCCAGCCCTCGCCGCTGCCGGGCAGCAACGGCCTGCCGGTCCAGTTCGTGATCGGCACCACCGGCGCGTTCGGCGAGCTCAACGACGTGTCGCGCGATTTCATGGCCAAGGCGCTGGCGAGCGGCCGATTCATCTTCCTCGACAGCGATCTGAAGATCGACAAGCCGCAGACCACCGTGGTGTTCGATCGCGACAAGGCCGCCGATCTCGGCCTCAAGATGAGCGATCTCGGCGGCGCGCTCGCGACCATGCTGGGTGGCAATTATCTCGACTATTTCAGCCTGGAGGGCCGCTCCTACAAGGTGATCCCGCAGGTCCGGCAGAACGACCGCCTCACCGACAGTCAGTTGCTCGACTATTCGATCCGCACCAGCGGCAATGCCATGGTGCCGCTGTCGACCGTGGCCCGGCTCGAGCGCAAGACGATCCCTGAGTCGCTCAATCACTTCCAGCAGATCAATGCGGCAACCATCTCCGGCGTGGCGATGCCGGGTATCGCGATGGGCGACGCGCTCGCCACCTTGAAGGAGATCGCGAAGTCGCTGCCATCGGGTTACTCGATCGACTATGGCGGCGCGTCGCGACAGCTCGAGCAGGAATCCGGCGGCTTCGTCACCACCTTCGTGTTCGCGCTGATCATCATCTTCCTGGCGCTCGCCGCCTTGTTCAACAGCTTCGTCGATCCGATCATCATCCTGGTGTCGGTGCCGATGTCGCTGGCGGGCGCGCTGATCTTCATCAGCCTCGGCATCGGCGGCGCCAGCATCAACATCTACACCCAGGTCGGCTTAGTCACCCTGATGGGCCTCGTCAGCAAGCACGGCATCCTGATGGTGGAGGTCGCGAACGAGCTGCGCGAACAAGGTAAGGATCGCACCGAGGCGATCATCGCGGCGGCCACCGTCCGCCTGCGTCCGATCCTGATGACCACGGCGGCGATGGTGCTCGGCGTGATCCCGCTGATCACCGCGAGCGGCGCCGGCGCGGTGTCGCGCTTCAACATGGGGCTGGTGATCGCCACCGGGCTCGCCATCGGCACCCTGTTCACGCTGTTCGTGGTCCCCGTCGCCTATGCGCTGATCGCTCATCGCGGCACGACGACCGAACCGGCGGCAACGGCTCACACGGCGGAAGCGACAACGTAAGACGCGCGGTAAAAATACTTTTTAACTCATGCACTTAAATCAAAGGTCGAGGCAACCGAAGCGATCGATGTTGACAAACGTAAGATGATAACGATATATCGTTTATACGAAACGGAGATCATATCGTATGAGACATCATCATTGGAAATTCGGGCGTCGTGGCTGGGACGATGATCGCGAGGAGCGCGGCTGGGGCCATCGCGGCGGGCATGGCTTCGGCGAGGCCTGCGAGGACGTCCGCCTCGGCGGCCGCGGTCCCGGCTTCGGCCCGCGAGGACCCGGCCTGTTCGAGCGCGGCCGCCGCGGCGGCCGCGAGGAGTTCGGACGGGGCGGCGGCGGTCGCTTCTTCGGCCCCGGCGACCTGCGCAGCCTGCTGCTGTGGCTGATCGGCGAGAAGCCGCGCCATGGCTACGAGCTGATCAAGGCGGTCGAGCAGCTGGTCGGCGGCTCCTACTCGCCGAGCCCCGGCTCGGTCTATCCCATCCTCAACCTGCTCGAGGACATGGGCCAGATCGAAGCCACATCGGCCGAGGGCGGCAAGAAGCTGTTCGCGATCACCGACGCCGGACGCCAGGCGCTGAAGGACGACGAGGCGGCGATCGAGGGCCTGCTGAGCCGGTTGCGCATCATGGCCCGCACCATGGGCGGCATGCGCCCGCCGGAGCAGGTGCTGCAGACGGTGCAGACCCTGAAGATGGCGCTCAAGATGCACCGCCCCGGCTGGAGCGACGAGGAGGCCAAGCGCGTCAGCGGCATCCTGACCCGCGCCATCGCCGAGATCCAGGGCGACGACGACAACGCGGCGAGCTGACATCAACATCCGCCACGGGCGGAGGCGTAGCGGCCGGCATTGAGACCGTGCTCGCCGCCGCACAGAAGCTGACAGTCACGTTCCTCGATAGCATCCGCGGTATGGGTCCCGGCGTTCGCCGGGACGACACCGGTGATGTGGCGCGGTCGTACCAAACACACTGCTGTCGTCCCGGCCTTGAGCCGGGACCCATACCGCGTGATGGTCGTTGGCGGAATAGCTCTCGGTCATCACCTTCCGCACCAAAAATCCCGCTGGAGCCGCTACACCGGCTCCAGCACCATCAGCCCGGTCGCCGTGTTGGAGATCGGGATGTGATAGTTGGAATGCTCCTTGCGGACCTTCTCCGGCAGGGTGCCGCGCGCGACCATCCAGTTCAGCAATTCGACACCCTGGGTGCCCGACAGCTCGACCAGCTCGGTGGTCGAATACTTCGTCGCCCAGGCGGGATCGTCGACCATGCTGGCCATGAACTTCTCGTCGAAATCCTTGTTGATGAAGCCGGCGCGCTCGCCGTCGAGCTGATGCGACAGGCCGCCGGTGCCCATGACGACGACGCGTTCGTCCTTCGGCCAGGATTGAATCGCCCGCGCCAGCGCCTGGCCGAGCCTGTAGCAGCGCGCGGCCGACGGCAGCGGCGCCTGCACCGTGTTGACGACCACGGGCACCACCCGCACCGGCCATTTCTGATCGGGCCAGCACAGCGCCATCGGCAGCGTGAAGGCGTGATCGACCACCATCTCCTGGCAGGTGGTGAGGTCGAAATCCTCCTTCACCAGATGCTCGATCAAATGCCAGGACAATTCGCTGTCACCCTTGAACGGCGCGGTCTGCGGAATGCCCCAGCCTTCGTCGGCATTGCTATAGCTGTCGGCCGCGCCGACGGCGAAGGTCGGCATCTTGTCGAGAAAGAAGTTGAGGCCGTGGTCGTTATAGACGAGCACGACCACATCGGGTTTGGCCTTGGCGAGCCATTCGCGCACATGCGGGAAACCGTCGAAGAACGGCTTCCAATACGGGTCCTGCTGCAACCCCTTGGCAATCGCGCCGCCGATGGCCGGAACGTGGGACGTGGTGATGCAACCTACGATCTTCGCCATGATCACCCCCTTGCCGCCAGAAGCTTGGCCTTGAACTGCTCTTTCGTCAGCCCGGTCTGCTGCGCGCCGATGTCCTGCATGTCCAGACCGAAGATGCCGGCGAACTTGGCGAGGTAATAGGCATTGCCGCCGGCCTCGATCAGCTCGAGCACATTGCGATTCCTGATCGCCGCGCGCTGCTGCGCGTTGAGGCCATATTTGGCACAATAGCCGTCCTCGTCGGCGACGAACGCCTTGCGGTTGGCGGCATCGTTGAACGAGTAGCACATCTTGTTGAGCGCGTAGCCTTTGCGGGCCTGCTCGCCGTCGAAGATGGTGGTGCCGGGCACGGGCTGCCGGGCTGACGTGGTGGACATCTGAGCCTCCCCTGGTCGTGTTTCGAACGGCCGCGCTTGATCTGGATCAAACGCGGCGCCGTTCGTGCCCGCCAGTATCGCCGACAGACACCGTCAATAAAGGCCGCGCGACCGATCCGATCCATGAGCCAATTCGATCATTTGGACCTCGACGGCCATCTGCTGCAGCTCCTGCTCGCCGTCATCGAGGAGGGCTCGGTCACCCGCGCTGCGCAGCGGCTCGGCGTCACGCAGTCGGCCGTCAGCCATTTGCTCGACAAGCTGCGCGCGATCACCGGAGATCCGCTGTTCGTGAAGTCCGGCCGCGGCATCGTGCCGACCGCGCATGCGCAGCTCCTGGCGCTGCGCGCCCGCGCGCTGCTCGACGATCTCCGGAGCTTCTCGCACACCGCTGCGTTCGAGCCGGCGAAAATCTCCGCGCAAGTGACGATCGCGGCCAATGATCTGCAGCGCGACCTGCTGCTGCCGTCCCTGCTCCGCTACGCCCGCGCGCAGGCGCCGGGCCTCAGCCTGCGCGTCATCCCCTCCGGCGCACCGACGCCGGAGATGCTGCGCGAAGAGCACTGTCAGCTCATCATCACGCCGCGCCCGCCCGAGGGCAGCGACATCCTGCAGAAGCGGCTGTTCGAGGACAGCTATCGCGTGTTCTACGATGCGGGCCAACGCGAGCCGCCGCAGAGCCTCGAGGACTATCTCGCCAGCGACCACGTCACGGTGCTGTACGAGCCGCGGCGCCGGCTCGACATCGACGAGGTCATGGCCGAGCGCGGCATCGTCCGGCGGTTCGCGGCGCAGGTGCCGGGCTTCGGCGGCATCGGCCCGTTCCTGCGCGGCAGCCGCATGATCGCGACGCTGCCGAGCCTCCTGCGCGCCTACATGCTGCGCGGCCTGGCGGTGGCGCCGGTGCCGGTCCCCTGCCCGGCGATGCCGATGTACATGGTCTGGCACCTGCGACACCACGAGGATCCGATGCACCGCTGGCTGCGCCAGCAGCTCGAGATCGTGGTCGCGCCGAGCTTGGCCGCGGCCGCCGAGCACATGCCGGTGATGGCGTGACTCATCCCGAGGGGTGAGCGGCCCTCACGCCGGCGCGTGGCACACCGCCTCGATGTTGTTGCCGTCGGCGTCGCGCACGAACGCGCCGTAATAGTTCTCGTGATAATGCGGCCGCAGTCCAGGCGCGCCGTTGTCCCGTCCGCCTGCCGCGATGGCCGCCTGATAGAACGCATCGACTGTGGCGCGATCCTTGGCGTGGAATGCGACATGCGTCGAGGTCGCGGCCGTCCCGCCGGTGCCGATCCAGAAATCCGGACGACCGTCGCCGAAGCCGGCGTGATCACCGTGGCCGCCAGTCTGCTCGTTGGTGATCTCCATCATCAGGACGTAGCCCAACGGCGCCAGGGCCGCCGCATAGAAAGCCCTGGCGCGGACAAAGTCGGAGACAGGGAAACCGACGTGATCGAGCATGACGATCCTTTCCATGGTGATCGGCGAATGCTAGCGCCGTGGGCCTACGGGCGCAACATCATGCACGCGGCGCGCGATCACATCGCGAGGATGCGCCGCGCCGTCTGTTGCCCGCTGGCCAGCGCCGCCTCGACCGTTCCCATGTCGCGTCCGCGATACAGTGCTTCGCCGGAGATCAGGACACGACCGTCATCCCAGCGCGAAAGCGTATCCTGCGCCTCGCGGGATCCTAGCGTCGCATAGGAATAGGCCCCGCGCGCGAACGGATCCTTCGCCCAATCCGTGACATGCGACGCGAGGAGCTGCTGCCTCAGCGAGTCCACCGGCTGCGAGAAAATACTCGCAAGCGCCGAGAGACCCGACTCAATCAAGGCGACATCGTCGAGCGCGACGAAAGCGCCGGCCGGCGGCCCGGCGAGCCAGCCGGTCAGCACCGCATCATCGTTCGGATGCTGCGTCCACCACACCGGCACGTCGGCATCGGACAGCACGAACAGCATGTCGGAAAGATTCTCGGTCCGAGCCTCTCGCCACCAGCGGCGCTCGAAGCGCAGCAGCAGCTTGATGACGTTGCCGAAGCCGATGGCTTCGGCTGCGGCCAGTTGCGAGCGCATCGCCGGCGGCAGCGCGATGGTCCGCAGCAGCGGCAGCGGCACGGTCAGGATGACGAGATCGCCGCGCTGCGCACGGCCGTCAGCCAAGCGCACGACGACACCATCATCGGAGCTCTCCACCGCGCGGACCACCGCCTCGAACTGCATCGCCACGCCATGCGCCCGGCACTCCGCCAAGAGATGATCGAGCAGCGCCGCGTAGCCGCCGACGATGCGTGCCTGAGCACCGCGGTCGCCGCCCATCCACTCGTCGCGCAGCGCGAACACGCTGGCACGACCAGGATCGGCGGCATCATAGCCCTGCACCATCCCGAGCACCGACTTGCGCAGGGCGGCAAACTCCGCGCCGCCGAAATGACGCTCGAGCAGCGCCGTGACGGTCATATCCTGATCGAGCTGCCGCGCCACGCGGTGCAGTTGGCGCATCTGCCGATCGGCAGGATCCTCGCGCGAGAACGCGCCGTCCATCACGTACCAGCGCGCGCCATCGACCGGCGTCGAGGTGAGCCCCGCCTCGGCCATCAGCGCGTGGGTGACCGGCGCCTCGCCATGGATGAATTCCGCGCCGGCATCCGCGCGATATCCAAACCTGCTCGCGGGCAGCGGATGGATGCGCCCCCCGCAGCGGTCGCGCGCTTCCAGCAGCGTCACTTGCTTGCCGGCGCGGGCCAGCTCACGCGCCGCCATCAGGCCCGCGGCACCGCCCCCGACGACGATGACGTGCATTCGCCGCTCAGCCATGACTTGCCTGGGCCGGCAAGGGCGAGCCGTTGGTGATCTTGTAGCGCAGCCACAGCGCACCGCCCTCCAGCGCCGTGCTGCTTTCGAGCGTCATCGCCGTGATCGGCGCGCGCTCGCCGGACTCGGCTTCGGTCGAATCGAACACGCTGGGTGCCCCCTTGGCGCCGTCCACGGCCGGACATAGAACGAGGTTGAACTCGTCGACCAGACCCGCGCGCAGAAACGCGCCGTTGGCGCCGCCGCCGCCCTCGAGCAGCAGGCGCTTCACGCCGAGCTCCTGCGCGACGATCTCCAGCACGCGTGAGAGATCGAGTTTCGACTGGCCGGCGAAGACGTAGGAGACACCCTCGCCGCGCAGTCCCGCGAGATGCGCATCCGACACCGCCTCGGTCAGCACGACGACGATCGGATCGCCGCCGATGTCGGCGCGGCCCCAGCAGATCTTGCCATGGGGATCGAGCACGATGCCGTAGGCCTTGGCGCCGCGTCGTGCGATCCAATGGGTGCGCGGGATTCGCTCGGTGGTCTCGGCCGGATAGGCCGAGCCCTTGGCGAATTCTTGGCCGGTGACGCGGCCGATCAGCCAGGCATCGCCCCCGAGCTGGTCATGCACCTGCTCGAACAGATCGCCTGATCCCTTCGGACGCCAGCGGCTCGGCAATGTCCGGCCGTCGACGCTCGACGCCATCAGGCAGATGACTTCCGGTTTCATGTATCCTCCTTGTCGCCGCTGAACGGGGTCACCGAATATCGCCTCGGCGGCGTTGTCAACGAAACGGCGTGCGTTTCGTTCGATCGCGGCCGCAACGCTCGCCTGCGCCGTCGCTGTAACCGCACGAGTTCCTGCGCCAGTTTTGGGATTGAAACGGAGCCGATCATGGACGCTGCGCCGCGCAGACGAGACGCCATCGGTTTGCGCAGGGCACGGCGCGGTGCCCTGCAGGCTGGCCGACAGCATCGCCAACCAGGGCGGCCACGCCGCGCCGTGGCGCACCGTGTGGATTCGCGCCGCCTTCCTGGCCTCGCTGAGCGGGGCAGTCGCGCTCGACCTCAAGCGGCTGTTCTTCCTGCTCATCATCATCCCCGTGATCGTGCTGTTCCTCATCGTGTTCGGCGTGATCGGCGGCTGTGTCGTTCGCAGGACGTGCTCGCCGCTGGCCGAAGGCTTGGGTCTCGGCCTGATCCTGGCGTGGTCGCTCGGGGTGTCATTTCCGATGTTCCCGCCGGGCTAGCGCGCGTTTCCGACGTGTGCGAACGAACGTGCTGTACTACGATCATGAACGCGGACATGAAGCACGCGCTTCGGGCGCGCCGTCGCCCCTTTCCGACCCGACATGCGTCGCCTACGATCCGATGGAGCCAGCATGGCAAAACACCGCATCTACACGACGAGCTTCGCGAGCGTGTACCGATTGTACGTCGCGAAGGCCGAGAAGAAGGGACGCACCAAGGCAGAGGTCGATCAGGTGATCTGCTGGCTGACGGGCTATGGCCAAAACGAGCTTGAGTCCCGGTTGGAACGTCAGACGGACTTCGAGACCTTCTTCGCGCAGGCGCCTGCGATGAATCCCGCGCGGACCTTGATCAAGGGCGTGATCTGCGGCGTCCGCGTGGAGGATGTCGAGGAACCGACGATGCGGGAGATCCGCTACCTGGACAAGCTGGTCGATGAGCTGGCGCGGGGAAAGGCAATGGACAAGATCCTGCGCAAGGCATGATCGCAACCCGCGACGCGATCTTCCTCAGTCCTGCTCCTGCCCTGGCGCCTGCCGCAGCATGAAATGGCCGAAGGCGGTGGCGATCGGCTTCGTCGCATCGTCCTGCCAGGCGCGGGCCTCGAAGGCGACGACGCGGCGGCCCTGCTTGACGATCGACGCTGATGCGATGGTGTCGAGCGCACGGCCCGACCTCAGATAGTTGATGGTGAGGCCGACCGGCTTCGGCGGCGCCGTGGCGCCGAGCTCGCGCATCACGGTGACGATCGCCGCGGTTTCGAGAAACGCACCGGTCATGCCGCCATGGATCGCAGGCAGCACGGGATTGCCGATGATCCGGTGCGAGAACGGCATCACCAGCGTGTCGTTCTCGGCGAAGCGGATGCCGAGGCAGCGCGCGAACGGACTGGTGGGAAACGGCCCCATCGGATCGTCCGGGGCGTCGAGCGGCGGTGGCGCGCCGTCGAAGGCCGCCCGGTCGGTCAGCATGTTGGTGCGGTTGGCGCCAATCATGAAGCAGGCGGTCGCGGTGGCGACCGGTGCGGTCTCCTCCTCCTGATAGGCGGTGGCGCGCACGAACGCGATCGAGCGGGTGACGCGGAAGCATACCGCATGGGCCTTGATGTCGAGACCGGGGGTCGCCGGCTTCTGATAGTCGATGCGCAGATCGAGCGTGGCGATCGCCCGGCTGCCGTCGAGCGCGAGTTGCACCGCCATGCCACAGCTCTCGTCGAGCATCGCGGTGACGACGCCGCCATGGATGACGCCGGTCTCGCTGTCGCCGACGAACACCGGACGATAGGGCAAGGTCGACCAGGCCTCGCCGGGCGCGAACCGGTCCATCCTGAGCCCGCTGATATGGCCATAGACCGAGCGGCGCTGCCTGATGGCCTCGGCGAGCTCGTCGAATGCCGGCGGTGTGGCGATGGGCGGAATGTTGGACATGCGCGATTTAGATCACGATCCCGAGGACGCACGAAGCCTTTTCCGACGGATCCGAATTGTGTGCCGGCGATCCAGGCCGGATCATCGCCGTCCCTGCATCCGCACGATTGAGCGCAGCCGATCGTGCTCACGACTCAAGGCTGCGAGCCTGCATTCCCGCAAAACTACGTGGATGAAATGTTCCGCCGGCGCGGCGCGCTTAGAACATTGGCAACCTTAATATGATCATAATTGCCGCCATCAAATCCCGGAGACCTGTCGATGCGCAGACCCACCAAGACGCCGGACGCCCCGCCGAGCAGCGGCACGGCCTCTCTACGAATTGTCCTGAGCCTGGCGCTCGCAGCCAGCGCCGGTGCGATGTGGTGGAGCAGCGGCGGCGCCAACAGCTTCTCCTTCGGGACCGGAGCGCCTTCGCTCGAGACCCGCGTCGCCGCCCTGACATCGGAGCTGACGCAGCTCAAGGCCGAGACCGCCCAGTTGCGCGACCGCCAGAGCGACACCTCCGGCGAGCTTCTGCAATTGCGCGCCAGCCTCACCACGGCCGAAACGGGCCTGGCCGCCTTGCGCACCACCGCCGACGAGAACGAGGCGCGCCGCCGCGATACGGCCGACAAGATCGAGTCCGATCTCGCGCTGCTGAAGCGCCAGACGATCCGCCTCCGCGGCGCCCAGGAAGATGCGGCGACCGAGCTGAGCGGGCTGCGCACCGCGGCCGCGAACAGCGACGTCACCATCGAGCAGCTCCGGACCTCCACCGGCGAGATGCGTCAGCAGTTGGCGCGCATCGAGACCGCTCGCGAGGCGACCAGCTCGATCTCTCGCAGGCCTCACCGTGTCAGGCGCGTGGCGCGCGCGACCGAGGCACAGCACGAGCCGCAGCCTTTCCTGATGCAGTGGCCCGGCGTCATCCCCGCGGGCCGCAACTGAGTTGAAGTGCCATCCGGCCTGACCCGCGAATCGCGGTCAGGCATCAGGCCGGCTGGTCACCACCAGCCCGGCTGCACCGGCCGGTAATAGGTCGGAGGCGGCCCACGACGGCGCGGCGCCGCGACGGGCTGGCCATCCCAGCCGCGCTGGAAGAAGCTGCCGAAGCCATCGTCATATTCGTCGCCGCTGGCAACGTCGACATTGGTCGTCGGCCGGCGCGTGATGAAGCCGCCCTGCGGCTGGTTGCTCAGCACTGCGACGAACTCGGTCCGATAATTGGTCTCGCTCGACAGCGGCTCGTCCGAGACGATGATCGAGGAGCGCGGCACGGCCGTCGGCGCGATCCGGGCGAGCACGTCCTTCGGAATGGTGATGCGGTCGAGCGCGTCCTTGGCGGTGTCGCCGTCGTCGATGGTCACCGCCGTCCAGCGCAGCCCCGCGCCGTTCTGTGCCACTGCGGTGAACACATGCGTCCCAATCGGCCGGTCGGGATCACGGATGGTCACCGGCGCCTCGATCGAGGTGTCGAACACCTCGCCGCCGCCATCGGGGGCCGGCTTGTGCGTGTTGCGCCTGACATAGAGCATCTGCGTGGAACGGCTGATATAGACCGAGACCGGCTCGGTCGCGAGCCTGGCGTCCGTCGCAGCCTTGCTCGTATCGGCCTTCCTGGCCGCAGCCGCCTTGGCGGCATCCTTGGTCGAGGTCGCCGCAGCGAGCTTCGCGGTCGCGTCCGACTTGGCGGCCTCGAGCTGCGCCGCCGCGTCGGTCGCCTTGGCGGCGACCTTCTGATTCGCATCCTCGGCCAGCGTCCTCGCCTGATCGGTCTTGGCGGCGGCCAGCTTCCTGCCGGCGAATTTGAGCTCGGCCTCGGCGCGCGCCTTGGCCTGCTCCAGCTTGCGCAAGGACGCCTTCAGAGCCTTGGCCTCGCGCTCGGCCGCGGTAGCCGCCGCCTTGGCCTCGTCGGCGAGCCTGGCGGCGTCCTCGGCTTCGCGGCCGAGCGTCGCGGCGCGCGAGGGCACCGCGGCGAGCGCCTCTGCGGTCGGCACGAACAAGGCGGGATGGGAGAACTCGACCGGCGCCGGGTCACCGGGCGCGATGATCACCCGCATGCCGATCCAGGTCCGGTCGAACAGCTTCTCGGCAAAGCCATAGGGCATGCGGACGCAGCCATGCGAGGCGGCATAGCCGGGCAGCGGCCCGCCATGCAGCGCCACCCCGTTCCAGGTGATGCGCTGCATGTTCGGCATCCAGGCGTCGTCATAGAGCGTCGAGCGGTGGTCCTTGTCCTTTTCCAGCACGGCGAACACGCCGGCCGGCGTCTCGCGGCCCGAGACGCCGGTCGACACCGGCGCCCGCCAGATCCAGCCGTCGGCGTCGTAGAACGTCACCTTCTGGGCCTTGATCGATACGATCGCCATGATCGGATCGCCATGCGCGCGCGGCGCCGTCGCTTCGGTCGCCGGCGCGGGGCGCGCCTGCCGCGCGCTGGCCGCGGAGCTGGGCATCGCCAGTGCCGCCAAGGCCGCAAGGGTCATCAAGACCGGTCCGCGACGCCGCATCGCTGCAAGGTTCTGAGCCGCCGTGGATCGTGTCACCATGCCTTGTCCCGATTCGTCATTGCTGTTCCGCCCGCGCCGGCGCGATCGGCGCAGGACGATCTATACGCTCGATCAAGTCTTGGGGTGAAGTGAGGCGAAGAAGCGTCCCCGAGTCACGAGGCCCTCGCCGCAATTGCGTCAGGCTCAGGCAACAAATTAGACTCAAAGCACGCCGGTCTGCCTCTCATCGCTGGAACCCAACGACCCTCATCCAATCACCCGCCGGTTGCCCATCGCTTAACACCGAGCAGGCCGACGGGGTCCGTCGCAGAGGTCCCCTAGCAATTCGCCGACCACAAGGCGCTCGCGTTCCTGAAGCCCGATGCACGAGCGCCGAGCGTCACGGGAGATCGACCTCAAACCTGCTTCTCGAAGAACAGATCCGGATACGGATCGTCGTTGAAGCGGTCGATCTCGGTCCAGCCGGTGCGGCGATAGAGCTGGACGGCCTCGGTCAGCGCGCTGTTGCTGTCGAGGCGGAGCGTCGTGATCGAGAGCTTTCGCGCGGCGTCCTCGGCCGCATCCATCAGCCGCCGGCCGAGGCCAAGCCCGCGCGCCGCGGGCGCGACCCACAGCCGCTTGATCTCGGCGACATCGCCGCCGCTGCCCTTCAGCCCGACGCAGCCGAGCGGCAGGCCGTCGGACAGCGCGACGAAGAAGGCCCCGCGCGGGGCCGCCATGTCGGAGGCATCGGGATCGCGCGACAGCGAAACGTCGAATCCGCGTTCGAACCGTCTCGACAGCTCGGCGTAGTACTCGCCGAGGCAATAGCGCGATTGCTCGCCGCGCGGATCAGCCTCGTCGATGGCGATGCGGCTGCGTCCGAGCGCGGCCGCGACCAGGTCCATCGCCGCCAAGAGCGCCTCGGGCTGGGCGTGACGCGCCAGCATCGATTCGGCCTGGGCGTTGGAGAGCGTCTCATAGGCCTCGAATTCGCGCCGGCCGGCGGCCGTGAGCCTGGCGATGCGGCGGCGTGCGTCGTCGGGATGCGGCCTGGTCGTCACCAGCCCCTCCTCCTCCAGGCTGCGCAGCAGCCGGCTCATCAGCCCGGAATCGAGCGCGAGATAGTCGCGCAGATCGGCGACGTCGCTGCGGCCATGGCCGATCGCATTGAGCACGCGGGCCGCCCCGAGCGGCCGCCGGCGCCCGAGAAACGAGGTGTCGAGCGCGCCAACCTCCGAGGTGACGGCGCGGTTGAAGCGGCGGACGCGAGAGATGGGGTCGAGCATGATGTCTGACTTTAGTCAGATATATCCCCCTGTCAATCGTCCGGGCCCGTGTTGCCCGCACTGTCATCGTCCGCCACCGGGTCTCGCCTTCGGCGAGCCCAATGACAGGCTCCGGCGGATGATCCAGCACGCAGCGGCGTCTCGATTGCCCACGACCGTCTCTGGAATACTGGATCGTCCGCCGTCGCGGACGATGACAGTGTTGTGGAGACGATCAGCAGCGTCTTCGTGGAGCGAGACAACGCAAACGCAGGCCGTCTTTGGTGCCCGCTCCACACGACAAAAGCATCCCAAACAAAAAGGGCGGCCCAGCCGCCGGCCGAAGCCGGTTGCCGGACCGCCAGGTTTTCCCCGGGAGGAACTCAGTTCAGAAGCTTGGCGACGTTGTCCTTGGTGACGAGGTCGAGGCCGGTGTAGATCACGTCCGGCACCTTCTCGCCCTTCTTGATCGCGAGCAGCGTGTCCATCGCCTTCTCGCCCATCTCGAACGGGCGCTGGCCGGTCAGCGCGTTGGAATAGCCGTCACGCAGCAATTCGAGCTGCATCTTGAGCGTGTCGGCGACAACCAGCGTCAGCTTGCCGGCGTCGATGTCCTTGCGGTTCTTGTTGACGAAGGCCTTGTAGCCCTCGGGCGCGAACATCGGCCAGCCGCCGATCGGCACGATGGCGCCGAGATCCGGCGTCGCGGTGCGCAGATCGGCCATCTGCTGCACGGCGAGCGCGGGATCGTCGTTGCAGAAGGTCGGCGAGCCCGCCACCTCCGTCCACTTCGAGCCCTTCAGCGCCTCACGCACGCCATCGACGCGCTCGGCGAGGTTCTTGGCGCCGGGGCCGCCGGAGACGACGGCATATTTGCCGCCGTCGGGTCGGAGCTGCAGCAACTGCTTGCCGAGCGCCAGCCCGAAATCCTTGTTGTTGGTGCCGATATAAGCGATGCGCTTGGAGCCCGGCGCATCGGCATCGAAGGTGATCACCGGAATGCCGGCGGCGGTCGCCGCCTCGATCGACTTCGTCATCGCGGCGACGTCGGCCACCGAGATCGCCAGGCCGTCGACCTTCTGCGTGACGAAGTCCTGGATGATCTGCGCCTGGGTGGCCGGCTCGTGCTCGACCGGACCCTTGTAGATGCACTCGACGTTGCCGAGCTCCTTGGCGCGCTTCAGGCAGCCGTCGCGCGCGACGTCGAAGAACGGATTGTTCATCGCCTTCGGCACGATGGCGAAGCGGTATTTGGTCTCGGCCTGCGCCGGGGCCAGCATGATCGCGAGCGATGCGACCGCATAGAGCAGCTTCTTCATGGGTTTCCCTCCTCCATGTCTATCCCTGATGATTGTCTGCTCCGGGTGAGGATAGACGCGCTTGTCATCCCGGCCAGTATTCGTCACAGCAGGCGTGCGCGGATACGATCCACCAGCACGGCGGCGATGATGATCACGCCGACCAGAGTCTGCTGCCAGTAGGAGTTGACCTGCGCCAGCACCAGCCCGTTCCTGATCACCTCGAGCAGCACGCAGCCGACGATGGCACCGAGCGGGCCGCCGAGACCGCCGGCGAGGTTGGCGCCGCCGATCACGGCCGCCGCGATCACGTTGAGCTCGTAGGACGTCGCCATGTTGGCGGGCGCGGAGCCGAGCCAGCCGGAGATGATGATGCCCTGCAGGCCGGCGGCGAGCGCGCCGATCACATAGACCTCGATCTTCACGCGGGGCACCGAGACGCCGGTCAGCTCCGCCGCCTTCTCGTTGCCACCGATCGCGAACACGTGGCGGCCGAACGCGGTGTGGTGCAGCACCAGCGCCATCACCAGCGCCAACGCAATCAGATAGATGAAGGGCGCCGGCACGCCGTAGACATCGCCCTGCGTCAACGCATAGAAATAATCGGCGTCGGGGCCGCCGGGGAAGCTGCCCTTGCCGTTCGAGATCACGTAGCTGAGACCGCGCACGATCGACAGCATGCCGAGCGTGGTCACGAACGGCGACAGCCCGAGCAAGGCGATGCAGACGCCGTTGATCAGGCCGACGACGAGCGAGACCGCAAGGCCTGCCAGCACCGAGACGATCAGGATCAGGCCGGGCACGTTGGCGACCACGGTCTTGCCGTCCGCGGCGACATGCACGAACAGCGATGACAGCGGCATCCCCGGTGTCGACAGCGTCGTCATCACCATCGAGGTGATCATCGCCGCGAAGCACATCATCGAGCCGACCGACAGGTCGATGCCGCCGGTGATGATCACGAAGGTGATGCCGAGCGTCGCAATGGCGATGAAGGAGAAGTTCTTGGCGACGTTCTGCAGATTGCCCTCGGTCAGGAAATAGGGACTGGCGAAGCTCATCACGATGATGAGGGCGATGAGCGCCAGCGTGACATAAGCGGTCTGCGAGGCGAACACGCCACGGTGCCACCATCTGATGGCGCCGACATTGGTGAAGGTGACTTCGGTGCCGGCGGAGCGGGTCTCGGATGGAACGGACATCACGCCGCCTCCTTGGCGCCGGTGATCAGCGCAGTCACTTCCTCGGGGCTGGTCTCGCCGACCGGCTTGTCGGCCTTCTTCTCGCCGCGACGCATCACCACGACGCGATCGCACACCGCGAAGATGTCGGGCATACGGTGCGAGATCAGGATGACGGCGATGCCCTGCTCCTTCAGCCGATGGATCAGGCTCAGCACCTGCTCGACCTGGCGCACCGAGATCGCCGCGGTCGGCTCGTCCATCATCACGAGCTTGGCATTGGACAGCCGCGTGCGCGCGATCGCCACCGCCTGGCGCTGGCCGCCCGACATGTCCTTGACCAGATCATGCGGGCGTGTCTCCGAGCGCAGCTCGCGGAACAGCTCGAGCGCGCGCGCCTCCATGCCCTTGTGGTCGAGCAGCACCAGCGGGCCGAAATTGCGCTTCAGCTCGCGACCGAGAAACACGTTGGCGGCGGCGGTGAGATTGTTGGCGAGCGCCAGGTCCTGGTAGACGACCTCGATGCCGACGCTGCGCGAATCCATCGGACGATGGAAATGCACCTCGCGGCCGCCGAAACGGATGGTGCCCTGGCTCGGCGGAAAATTGCCGGCGATGATGCGCACCAGGGTGGACTTGCCGGCGCCGTTGTCGCCCATCAGGCCGACGACCTCGCCGGCGTCGATCGAAAGATCGACGCCGTGCAGCGCGCGGATCGCGCCGAACTGCTTGCCGAGGCCCTTCAGCTCCAAGACTGGCTCCAAGACTGGCTGCGCGGCGGTGCTCATCACGGCTCGCTCAGCCTCATTCGTCATCGTGCGCAGGCTGCTGTCATCAGACATAGCGATTTACCACGCTTTCGAGATATTCCTGCCGGCCGGAGCGCGGCTGCGGATCGAGGCCGGTGTTGACGGCGCGGTCGGCGAGTTCGGCGAGCGAGCGGCGGCCAGCGAGGATCGCCTGTCCCTCCTCGCCGTCCCAGCCGGCGTAGCGCTGCGCGAGCGGCGCCGTCAGGGCACCGTCCTCGAGCATCTGATCGGCGGCGATCAGTGCACGCGCGCAAGCGTCCATCGAGCCGACATGGGCGTGCAGCAGATCATCCGGATCAATCGACTGCCGGCGGATCTTGGCATCGAAGTTCAGCCCGCCCGTGGTGAAGCCGCCGCCCTTGAGCATGTCGTGGAACACCAGCGCCAGCTCCGGCACGTTCATCGCGAACTGGTCGGTGTCCCAGCCGAGCAGATCGTCGCCGCGGTTGATGTCAAGCGAGCCGAACACGCCGAGCGCCTGCGCCAGCGCGATCTCGTGCTGGAACGAGTGGCCGGCGAGGATGGCGTGGTTCTGCTCGATGTTGAGCTTGACGTCGTCGAGCAGATCGTAGCGCCGCAGGAAGCCGTAGCAGGTGGCGACGTCAAAGTCGTACTGATGCTTGGTCGGCTCCTTCGGCTTCGGCTCGATCAGCAGCGGCCCCTTGAAGCCGATCTTGTGCTTGTGCTCGACCACCAGCGAGACGAACCGGCCGAACTGGTCGAGCTCGCGCTTCATGTCGGTGTTGAGCAGCGTCTCGTAGCCCTCGCGGCCGCCCCACAGCACGTAGTTGGCGCCGCCGAGACGATGCGTCACCTCGAGTGCGGCACGCACCTGTCCCGCCGCGTAGGTGAACACGTCCGGGTCCGGATTGGTCGCGGCGCCCGCCATGTAGCGGCGATGTGAGAACAGGTTGGCGGTGCCCCACAGCAGCCGCACCTTGGCAGACGCCATCTTCTGCTCGAACAGGTCGGCGATGGCGTTGAGATTGGCGACCGACTCCTTCAGCGTCGCGCCTTCCGGCGCGGCGTCGACGTCGTGGAAGGTGAAGAACGGCACGTCGAGCAGCCGGAACAATTCGAACGCGACGTCGGCCTTGGCGCGCGCCATTGCCAGCGCATCATCGCCATGCTGCCAAGGCCGCAGGAAGGTCTCGCCGCCGAACGGATCGCTGCCCGGCCAGCAGAACGAATGCCAGTAGCAGACCGCAAAGCGCAGATGATCCTCCATCCGCTTGCCCCTGATCAGGCGGTCCTTGTCGTACCAGCGGAACGACAGCGGGCTGCGCGACTCGGGCCCGCCATAGCTGACGGTTGCGCCGGTCTGGAAGAAGGGAGCCTGGACGTTCACGAGGGTTTACTCCTTGAGAGCGGGATAGAGCTTGCGCCATTGCGCGTAGGCGGCGTCGTATGCCGCGCGCTGCGTGGCGCGGGGTTCGAAACTCTGCAGCCGCTGTGGCCTGCGGCAGACATCGGCCGGTGCTTCGCCGGTCGCGGCGAGACGGCCGAGCCGCGCGGCGCCGATGGCGGCGCCGACCTCGCCCTCCTCGACCCGGTGTACGGTGACGCCGAGCACGTCGGCCATGATCTGCGCCCACAACAAGGAGCGCGAGCCGCCGCCGACCAGATCGAGCTCTCTGATCGGCTGCGCGCTACGCGCGAGCGCGGCGAACATGTCGCGTGAGGCAAAGGCCACGCCCTCAAGCACTGCCTGCACGAGATCGTCGCGGCCGGCGGCGCTGCGCAGGCCGACGAAGGCGCCGGCGGCATGGGCATCGTTGTGCGGGGTGCGCTCGCCGTCGAGGTAAGGCAGGAACTGCACCGGGCTCGGACGTTCGACGCTGATACCGAGCGGCGCCAGCAGCGCGGCTTCCGGCGTCTCGAGAATGCGCGCCAGCCACGCCAGCGAGGCCGCGGCCGACAGCATCACGCCCATCTGATGCCACAGCCCGCCGAGCGCATGGCAGAACGCATGCACGGCCGCTTCCGGCGCCGGCGCGAAGCGGTCGGTCACCCGGAACAGCACGCCTGATGTGCCGAGCGACAGGAAGGCATCGCGAGGCCGGATGGCGCCGAGTCCGATTGCGCTCGCCGCGTTGTCGCCGGCGCCCCCTGCGATCACGACATCGGCGCCCATGCCCCAGCGCCGCGCCAGCTCGGGCGACAACACGGCACTGCGCTCATTGCCCTCGACCAGGCGCGGCATGTGATCGAGACTGAGCCCGGTCGCCGCCAGCAGTTTCTCCGACCAGCGCCGCGCTCCGACGTCGAGCCACAGGGTGCCGGCCGCATCCGACATGTCCTCGACCATCTCGCCGGACAGCCGATAGCGCACATAGGCCTTCGGCAGCAGCACCGTCGCGACCTCTGCAAAGATCTTCGGCTCGTGCTTCGCCACCCAGACGAGCTTCGGCGCGGTGAAGCCGGGCATCGCGAGATTGCCGGCGATCGTGTGCAATTCGGGGCAGCGGCGTTCGAGCTCGGCGCATTCGGCTTGCGAGCGGCCGTCATTCCACAGGATCGCGGGACGCAGCGACCGGCCGTCGCGACCAAGCAAGGTCGCGCCGTGCATCTGGCCGGACAAGCCGATGCCGCGCACCGCTGACGTCTCACGCGGACGCTCACGCGCGAGATCATCCACCGCGCCGATGACGGCCTCGACCCAATGATCCGGATTCTGCTCGGACCACAGCGGCTGCGGATGCGACAGCGACAGCGGACGCGAGGCGTTCGCGATCAGCGCGCCCGTCTCGTCCTCCAGCACGGCCTTCACGCCGGATGTGCCGACATCCAGTCCGAGAAACACGACTCCACTCCTCCCACACGGACCGCCAGGCGCCTCGGCGATCTGCGTCGCCTCGAAACCAGCGCCTCGGTCGTTTCTCATTCCGTGTTCGGGCCGACCGCATCACCGCGGCCATCCGCTCACGGCAGATTGTCCCGCATCACGATGTCGATGCGGATCGTCTCCTGTTCGCTCAGGATCGGCTCGCCGCGCGCCAGCGCCAGGAGCACGCGCACGGCAGAGCGCGCCTCGTGTCCCGGGTTCTGCGAAATCGCCGCATCCATCACGCCGTTCAACAGCAGCTTGCGCGTCAGCGCCGTCACATCATGGCCGACGAACACGATGTCATCGACCCTCCCCGACTCGGTCAGCGCCTTGGCGACGCCGGCCGTGCCAGCGCCGACATTGTAGAGCCCGACGATGTCGCGATACTCGGTCAGCAGCTCGCGCATGAGGTGCTCCGAGCGATCGTCCACATCATGCCCCTCAGCAACCGGCAAAACCTCAAGTTGCCGAAACTCCGCCGCCAGAACCTGGCCGAAGCCGAAGATGCGCTCGGCATGATCGCGCAGGCCTTGCGAGCCGGCCATGATCGCGACCCGCCCCGCCCTGCCGCCGGCGAAGCGTCCGACCAGCGCACCCGCGGTGCGGCCAGCGGCGATGTTGTCGATGCCGACATAATGATGCCGCCGCGACGACGGCACGTCGGAGACCAGAGTCACGACCTTGGCGCCGGACTCGACGAGATCATTGATCGCGGCGCGCACGCTCGGATGGTCGAGCGCCACCACCGCCGCACCGTCTACGCGACCGACCAGATCTTCGAGCTTGCCGGCCAGCACAGCCGGATCGAACACGTCCGTCGTGACGACATCGACCGAGAGCCGGCGCGCGGCCATCCAGCTCGCCAGCTCGCCGAGATGCGCCTGAATCTGCTGCATGAAGGGATTGGCACCGGACGGCATCACGAAGGCAAAACGCCGCGAGCGGGCACGGGCGAGTTCGGAGGCCGCCGCATGCGGCTGGAACGCACTGCGCGCCATCGCATCCTTGACGCGTCGCACCGTGTCCGGGCGCACGCCCGGCCGGTTGTGCAGCACGCGGTCGACGGTGGCGAGGCTCACGCCCGCCTGCCGCGCAATATCCCGCAATGTCAGCGGCGCGTTCATGATCCTCCCCTTTGGGTTGAGGACCATAGCGCGGTTTTTGAGGTGCGCAACTCATTTTTCAGGGCGCGCGGGGAGGCCGACAGACTTTAGCAGTTGGCGCGCTAATCCAACAGCGCGCCCCGATCATCTGTCCGCCGATCTCGAGCTGAGCGAAGTTGCACCAGCGAAACACGGCGTCATCCTCCAAGCGGCCCGCGGAGCGGTGACGGGGCTGACGGTCGCGTGTTCGATCAACATGCTGCATCCTGCTCATGGGGCTCGCGGGCAGCCGACGTTCCTGCGCGCATTGAACGCGATCTGCCCGGCCTCCTTCGAAAATTTTCTGCTTTTCAGAAAGTTTCTCTTTCGCCTTATCGGAAGATGTGCTTATCTCCGGCCATCCCGCCTCAACGAGAGGGGCGTTGCGCGCGATCGTCACGACACGCGAGGCGGGGATGCGGTGGCCGCGAGAGTTCGAGAGCAGGCTCGCGAGAGCATGCGGACGAGCGATCTCTTGCGGACGTGAAGTCGCAGCGTCCTGACACCCCGATGCTGGTGTTACGTTCGCGACGGCGCTCGAGGCGCCGCGCGGATCATGGTGGCCAGAAAGCCCGGCGCACCAGGGAGACTGCGTATAAGCGTGAGACTGCCGCGCAGGGAATGCCGGAGTGTTCGGCTGCACCTGTGGTACCTGCCGCCTGCACTTTCTTACGCAGGCGGGCCATGGGTGAGGCCGTCACCCGGCATTCCCTGCGCCCTCTCGATTATGGGAGGGGCGAGTTGATCGCAGACCTCGGGCATCATGTGCCGCGAGACCGCGTTGCCACGTCCTGCCTGCGCTGTTTGAGACGTGAATCCGATCTATCCCAACCGTCGTCCCGGGCAAGCCGTGAGGCGCGAAGCGCGTCACGGCGCCGACCCGGGACCCATACCCCGCGGCAGTCATGATGGGCACAAAGCCAATCGCCAGCCTGCCTCAAACCGCTCCCTGGGGTACGGGTCCCGGCGTTCGCCGGGACGACAGCGAGGCGACTGATGCTTGGTGCCATCAAGCAGCGCAGGCGAAACGCGTCGCGTTGACCTCGCTCAGAACGGCAGTCCGACATAGTTCTCCGCCAGCGACCGCTGCGCGGCCTCCGACGAGAACAGATAAGCGAGCTCGGTGTCCTGCAGTCTGTCGTCGTAGGACAACCGGTCGGGGAAACGATGCAAGAGCGTCGTCATCCACCAGGAGAAGCGCTGCGCCTTCCAGATCCGCGCCAGCGCCCGCTGCGAATAGCCGTCGATGCCACGGTCGTCGCCCTTTTTGTAGTGATCGAGCAGCGCATGATAGAGATAGTAGATGTCGGACGCAGCCGAGTTCAGCCCGCGCGCGCCGGTCGGCGGCACGATGTGGGCGGCGTCGCCGGCGAGGAACAGCCGGCCGTAGCGCATCGGCTCGGCGACGAAGCTGCGCAGCGGCGCGATGCTCTTCTCGATCGAGGGCCCCGTGATCAGCTTGGCCGCGATCTCCGCCGGCAGCCGGCGCTTCAGCTCCTCCCAGAACGCATCGTCGCTCCAGTCCTCGACCTTGTCGGTGAGCGGCACCTGGACATAGTAGCGGCTCAGCACCTGCGAGCGCAGCGAGCACAGCGCGAAGCCCCGCTCGTGCTTGGCATAGATCAATTCCGGCGACACGGGCTTGGTGCGCGACAGCACGCCGAGCCAGCCGAACGGATACACCCGCTCGTATTCCGTCAGCTTGTCGTGCGGGATCGATTTGCGGCTGACGCCGTGGAAGCCGTCGGCGCCGATGATGTAGTCGCAGTCGATGCGGACGACCTCTTCGTCCTGACGGTAGGTGACGTAAGGCTTGTCGGAGGCGATGTCGTGCGGCGTCACGTCGGTCGCGTTGTGCACGACCTTGCCGCCGAGCTTGTCGCGGGCCTCGTAGAGATCGCGCGTCAGCTCGGTCTGGCCGTAGACCATCACCGAGTTGCCGCCGGAATATTTGTGCAGGTCGACGCGGTCGAGCTTGCCGTCATGGGCGATGTAGAAGCCGTGATGAATCTCGCCCTCGCGGTCCATGCGCTCGCCGCACTGCGCCTCGCGCATCAGCTCGGCAAAGCCGTGCTCGAGCACGCCAGCGCGGATGCGCGACAGCACGTAGTCGCGGCTGGATTTCTCCAGGATGATCGTATCGATGCCCTGCAGGTGCAGGAGCTGCGACAGCATCAGGCCCGACGGGCCTCCGCCGATGATGCAGACTTGGACTTTCATGGGCGCGTTCTCCCGGATTCGCAGACGCAGGCTTGTTGGGTATGCTTTTCAATCGCTGATTTTAGCAAGGAATGTGCTGGGATCACTTGGATGGACGCGGCATTCTCTTGCACTTTTCCGACACCATGCCGCGATGCAAAACGAATGCGAAGGTGGTATCGGGCGGCGCCGATCACCCTTACGGCGGCGCCGCGCCGTCCCCCACCCCCATCGCACGGCGATAGTCGCGCGGGCTCGCCCCGGTGTGCCGCTTGAAGAAGCGGCAGAAATAGGCCGGGTCCTTGAAACCGAGCTCGAACGCCAGCTTCGACACCGGCGCTGCAATATAGGTGAGCCGCCGGCACGCCTCGCGCGCCAGCCGCGCATGCACGATGTCGAGCGCGGACTGGCCGGTCTCAGCCCGCGTCAACCGATTGAGCCGCTCCGGCGTCATGCCGAGCTCGTCGGCGTAGCGCGCCACCGACCAGTGATCGCGGTGATGCGCCTCGACCAGCACGATGAAGCGGGTGAACAGCGCCGCATGCCCGCTGCCGCGCCGCGCGCCTTGCGACTGCCGCGCGCTCTGCTGCGCCAGCCGCCACACGATCGAGCGACCGAGCCAATGCGGCACCGGTGAGGCCGCGGAATCGGCCGCGGCGAACTCGTCGGCGAGGTCGACGAACAGCGCGGCGATGCGCCGCGTCGCGACCGCCTGCGCATCGAGATGCAGGATCTGCGCGGTTGCGAACAGGTCGCGCAGCGCCTCGCCGGTCGCCGGCACATCGCCCTCCACCACCGCCCGCGGATTGAACGTCAGCACATAGCCGTCGGTGTCGCGCGAGAAGCGGAAGGCATGGACCACGCCGGGCGGAATGATCACGGCGACCGGGCCGGTACAGCGCTCGCGGCTTTCGTCCAAGGCGATCTCGGCTGGACCGGCAGCGACCCAGAGGATCTGGTGCAGGCCCTGGTGCGTATGCGCCTCGATCTCCCAGCGATAGAGCTTGCTGCGCACCTGGATCGGCTCGACATGCAGCATGTCCGGCTGCGCGGCCGACGCTTCGCCGTACAGCGCGAACGCGGGGATCGACGGCTTGGTGCGAAAGCGGGGCATGAGCGAGAGCTAACCCTGAATGTCGGAAAAGTACAAGTCTTGGCCGGCTTTCGTGTCTCACGCCGCGGCCACGGCTCGGCTAGATCAGTGAAAAGAACAACAACGACCACACTCAATGGAGAGGAGGCCCAACATGTTCGCGTTCGACCCGTATTCGCCTGCGGTCGATGCCGACCCGTTCCCGTTCTACAAGACGCTGCGCGACGAGCACCCCTGCTTCTGGAGCCCGCAGGCCCAGGTGTGGATCCTGTCGCGCTATGCCGATGTGGCGGCGGCCGGAACGAACTGGCAGACCTATTCGTCGGCCAAGGGCAACCTGATGACCGAGCTGCCGAACCGTGCCGGCGCGACGCTCGGCACCACCGACCCGCCGCGCCACGACCGGCTGCGCGGCCTCGTCCAGCATGCCTTCATGAAGCGCAATCTGGAGAGCCTGTCAGGCCCGATCCGCGACATCGCGCGCGACTGCGCCGAGGCGCTGCGCGGCCAGGACCGGTTCGACTTCATCGAGGCGTTCTCCTCGAAATTCACCGTGCGCGTGCTGTTCGCCGCGCTCGGCCTGCCGCTCGGCGACGAGCAGACTGTGCGCGACAAGGCGGTGCTGATGGTGCAGAGCGATCCGGTGAGCCGCGCCAAGGGACCGCAGCACATCGCAGCCTACAACTGGATGCAGGACTATGCGGCCGGCATCATCGCGGAGCGCCGCGCGCGGCCGCAGAACGACCTGATCTCGCATTTCAGCATGGCCGAGATCGACGGCGACAAGCTCGACGAGCGCGAGGTGCTGCTGACGACGACAACGCTGATCATGGCCGGCATCGAGTCGCTCGGTGGTTTCATGACGATGCTGGCTTACAATCTCGCCGATCACGCGGAGGCGCGCCGGGCCGTCGTCGCCAATCCCGACCTGATGGCGGACGCCGTGGAAGAGTCGCTGCGCTTCAACACCTCGGCTCAACGCTTCCGTCGCTGCCTGCAGAAGGACGTCACCTTGCACGGCCAGACCATGCGCGAGGGCGATTTCGTCTGCCTCGCCTACGGCTCCGCCAATCGCGACGAGCGGCAGTTTCCCAATCCGGATGTCTACAACATCGCGCGGAAACCGCGCGGCCATCTCGGTTTCGGCGGCGGCGTGCACGCCTGTCTGGGCTCGGCGATCGCGCGCATGGCGATCAGGATCGCGTTCGACGAGCTGCACAAGGTCGTGCCGGACTATCGCCGCACCCAGGAGCAATTGCCCTGGATGCCGTCCTCGACCTTCCGCAGCCCGATGTATCTCGAGCTGACGGTGCATTAGTCAGTCGCAAGGACGGGATGGCAGGCTCGAGCTCGCGCCTCGCTGACGGTACGCCCCCTCGCCCCGCTTACGCCGGACGAGGGGCACCAACGGGTCTACAAGAGCTCAAACCAGCGCGCCGAGATCCGCTGCGCTGAAGCCCTTCAGGCCCGCCTTGTCGCCGGCCTTGATCTTGGCGACCCATTCGGCATCGCTGATCAGCGCGCGGCCGACCGCAATGAGGTCGAACTCCTCCTTGGCCATGCGCTCCAGCAGCGCGTCGAGATCGGCCGTCGTTGACGGCTTGCCGGCAAACGCCGAGAAGAATTCATCCGACAGGCCGACCGAGCCGACGCTGATGGTCGCAGCCCCCGTGATCTTCTTGGCCCAGCCGGCAAAGTTCAGGCCCTTCTCGCCGTCCACGTCCGGGAATTCCGGCTCCCAGAAACGGCGCTGCGAACAGTGCAGGATGTCGACGCCGGCCGCGACCAGCGGCTGCAGCCAGTCGGCCATCAGCGCCGGCGTCTCGGCGAGGCGCGCCGCATAGTCCTGCTGCTTCCATTGGCTAACGCGCAGGATGATCGGGAAATCGGGACCCACCGCCTTGCGGATCGCGGCGACGACCTCGCCAGCGAAGCGCGAGCGCTCCTTGATGGTGGCGCCACCATAGCGGTCCTCGCGCTGGTTGGTGCCGGACCAGAAGAACTCATCGATCAGATAGCCGTGCGCACCGTGGATCTCGACGGTGTCGAAGCCGACCCGCTTGGCATCGGCCGCGGCTTGCGCGAATGCGGCGACGGTGTCGGCAATGTCGTTCTCGCTCATCACGTTGCCGCGCGGCTTGCCCGGCGCAACCAGCCCGGACGGGCTCTCGACCGGCGCATCGGGCTCCCAGCGGCTCATGCCCCTGGTCGAGCCGGTGTGCCAGATCTGTGGCGCGATGCGGCCGCCGGCGGCGTGCACGGCCGTGGCGATGCTCTGCCAGCCGGCCAGCGCGGCATCGCCGTGGAAGAAGGGAATATTGGGCTCGTTGCGCGAGGCCGGGCGGTTGACGACCGTGCCCTCGGTGAGGATCAGCCCCACGCCACCTTCGGCGCGGCGGCGGTAATAAGCGGCGTTGGCCTCGCCGGGAATGCCGTTCGGCGCCGCATTGCGGGTCATCGGCGCCATGACGATGCGGTTCTTCAGCTCCAGCGTCTTCAGGCGGAAGGGACGAAACAGCACGCTGGTATCGAGATCGGACATTCAGGGGGCTCCATTGCGTTCGGAACCGCTCCAGTATACTTCGTAAACCTGAAGTCAATCAGGCACCCAAAGTCGCTCAGGTATATCCGAGGAAACCGCTGTCGTGACCGCCACGTCGACATCAGAGACCGCCCCGCTCCGCTGCAAGCCGCAGCACTTCTCGTCGGAATGCCCGAGCCGGGTGCTGATCGACCAGATCGCCGACAAATGGTCGATGATGGTGCTGGCGGTGCTCGACTCCGGACCGCTGCGCTTCAACGCGATCAAGAAGCAGCTCGAGGGCGTCACCCAGAAGGCGCTGACGCAGTGCCTGCGCCGGCTGGAGCGCAACGGCCTCGTCGCCCGCGAGGTGATCGCGGACTCGCCGGTCGCGGTCCAATACGAGATCACGCCGCTCGGCCGTACCCTGCAGCCACCGTTCCGCGCGCTCTACGCCTGGACCATCGCCAAGATGCCGGAGGTCGAGCAGGCGCGTCAGGCGTTCGACGGGCGCCGGGGCCGCTGATCCCAGGCGGCCACGGGCCGCTATTGAAATGCGACTTCGGCGAAGCTGCGCAGCTTGCGCGAATGCAGCCGCTCCGACTCCTGGTGTTTCACGAGCTCCAGCGCCTTCAGCCCGATCTGGAGATGCTGGCCGACGCGCTGCCGATAGAAGTCGCCCGCCATGCCGGCGAGCTTGATCTCGCCATGCAGCGGCTTGTCGGACACGCAGAGCAACGTGCCGTAAGGCACGCGGAAGCGATAGCCATTGGCCGCGATCGTTGCCGACTCCATGTCGAGCGCGATGGCGCGCGATTGCGACAGCCGCCGGATCACCGCCGGACCGCTGATCTCCCAGTTGCGATTGTCGACGCTGGCGACGGTGCCGGTGCGCATCAGCCGCTTCAGCTCGAAACCGGAAAAGCCGGTGACCGCCTCGACGGCCTCTTCCAGTGCGACCTGCACCTCCGCAAGCGCCGGGATCGGCACCCAGGGTGGCAGCTCCTGGTCCAGCACATGATCCTCTCGGACATAGCCGTGCGCCAGCACATAGTCGCCGAGCCGCTGCGTGTTGCGAAGACCCGCACAATGGCCGACCATCAGCCACGCATGCGGCCGCAGCACCGCGATGTGGTCGGTGACGTTGCGTGCGTTCGAGGGCCCGGTGCCGATGTTGATCAGCGTAATGCCCTGGTGCCCGGGCTCGACCAGGTGAAAGGCCGGCATCTGCGGCGTGCGCGACGGCGCCGCGCCCGTGGTGCCGCCGCCGAGCCGCGCATTGCGCGTGATGACGTTGCCCGGCTCGACGAACGCCTCGGCGGCGCCCTGCCCCGCCGCGAGCTGCTGACGGCCCCAATCCGCGAAGGCATCGACGTAAAACTGGTAGTTCGTGAAGATCACGAAGTTCTGGAAGTGGTCGGGATCGGTCCCGGTGTAGTGATAGAGACGGCGCAGCGAGTAGTCGACGCGCGCGGCGCGAAACAGCGACAGCGGCTCCGGCATGCCCGGCGTCAGCTCGAGCGTGCCGTCGGCGATGGCGTCGTCCATGGTCGACAGATCCGGCACGTCGAACACGTCGCGCAAAGAGCGCGTCACCAGCGGGCTCTCGTGATGCGGCAGCGCCGTCTCGATGTTGATGTCGCGCCGATAGGCGAAATGGACCGGGATCGGCTCAGCCGACTCGCCGATCTCGACCGGTACGCCGTGGTTTTCGATCAGCAGGCGGATCTGCTGGGTCAGGTACGAGCGGAACAGGTCCGGCCGCGTGACGCTGGTCTCGTGCACGCCAGGACCCGCAACGAAGCCGTAGGCGAGACGCGAGTCGAGCCGGGCGTGACTTGCGGTGGTCAGCCGCACGAAGGGATAGGTGGCGCGGATCCGTGTCGCCGGCACGACGCCATTGGCATAGGCCTCGAAATGGCCGCGCAGGAAAGCGGTATTGCGCTCGTAGATCTCCTCGAGCCGGGCCACCGCAGCGGCCGCGTCGGTGAAGGTTTCTGTTGCCACGGGTGGCGGAGATTGGACAGTCAATGGCGATCCTTTGGGTCCGGCGGACGGTCGTCGAGGCAGACTTGCGCAATCATAGAAATCACCCCTGGCTTTGCCCAGGGGGCGGGTCACGCGATGACGCCCATGAACTGGACATTGAGCCACGATGCGCTGCATTGCGACAAGGATTTGTGGTCGAATGTTTCAATTGCCTGTGCGCGTCATTGCTCATAAGACGGTTTCACATTGGCCGAGACAGGCCGAGGTCTGAAGGGTGGGAGATCATAGCGCAACCATGTTGCACGCGAATGGATTCGGATTGGCCGGCGTCATCGGCATGCCCGTTACTCACTCCCGCTCCCCCACGATCCACAATTTCTGGCTCAACGCGCACGGCCTGCGCGGCGCCTATGTGCCGCTCGCGGTTCAGCCGGAGCGGCTGAAGGATGCGCTCGCAGGACTGGTGGCACTCGGCTTTCGCGGCTGCAACGTCACCATGCCGCACAAGCAGACGGCGATGCCGCTGCTCGATCGGGTGAACGAAACCGCACGCCGCATCGGCGCCGTCAACACCATTGTCGTCGAATCCGACGGCACGCTGAGCGGCTTCAACAATGACGGCAACGGCTTTGTCCAGAGCCTGCGCGACGCCAGGCCGGACTGGCGCGCCGACGAAGGCCCTATTCTTCTGCTCGGCGCCGGCGGTGCAGCGCGCGCGGTCGTTGTGGCGCTGCTTGAGAATGGCGCCCGCGACATCCGCATCAGCAACCGCACCGCCGAGAAGGCGCAGGCCATTGCGGCCGAGTTCGGGTCGGCGATCAGCACGGTGGCGTGGGACGACCGCTCGGCGGCGGTGGCCGACGTCGCGGTGCTGATCAACAGCACCGATCGCGGCATGATCGGTAAGCCGGCGCTGGAGATCGATCTGGGGCGGCTCTCAGCCAAGACGCTCGTGGCAGACCTGATCTACACGCCGCTGGAGACGCCCTTCCTCGCGGACGCGCGCGGGCGCGGCTGCACGACGGTGAACGGGCTCGGCCTGCTGCTCAACCAGGCCCGCCTCGCCTTCCAGGCCTGGTTCGGGGTGCTGCCCGACGTCACGCCCGAACTGATCAAGGCAATTCAGGCGACGTTCTGAACGTCGGTCAGAGAGGGCTCGACCATGGCACTTCCGGCAGGCCCCAGGATCGATTGCCACATCCACGCCATCGATCCCGCGCGCTTCCCCTACGCGCCGGATACGCCTTACCGTCCAACCGGTCAGGAGATCGCCACCGCTGCGCATCTGATCCGCGTACTCGATGTCTTCGACGTGCGCCATGCGCTGATCGTCGCGACGAATTCGGGTTATGGCTCGGACAGCCGCATCCTGCTCGATACGCTCGGACTCGGAAACGGGCGGTTCAAGGGCGTCGCTGTCGTCGAGAAGGACGTCGAGATCAAGGAGCTGCAGCGGCTCAAGGCCGCCGGCGTCGTCGGCATCGCCTTCAACGTGCCGTTTCATGGCACCGACTATTACCGTGACGCCGCGCCGCTGCTGGACAAGCTGACCGACCTCGATCTGTTTCTGCAGGTCCAGGTCGAGCAGGATCAACTGCTCGACTTGCTGCCGCTCATTGAAAGGTCAAAAGTCCGTCTCGTGTTCGATCACTGCGGCCGGCCTGCCGTCGAACACGGGCTGAAGCGCGCCGCCTTCCAGGCGCTGCTCGCACTCGGCCGCGAGCGTGATGCCTATGTGAAGCTATCCGGCTACTACAAGTTCGCGCGGCAGCCCTATCCCTACGCCGATACGTGGCCGTTCATCGCCGCGCTCGTCGATGCCTTCACGCTCGATCGTTGCGTCTGGGGCTCGGACTGGCCTTTCTTGCGTGCGCCCGAACGGCTCGACTACGGGCCGCTGCTGGCCGGCATCACCGAGATCTTTCCAGATCCCAACGACCAGCATCGGCTGCTATGGCGAACGCCATCGCGGCTGCTGGGCTTTGCAGAGATACCGATGAGTTCGTCACCATAAGCAAAAAACAAGGGGGAGGATATCGTGAGACATCTGGGACGACTGAGCGGCGTTGCGCTGGCCGCTTCGCTGTGGGGCTTCCATGCGCATGCCGAGAACACTGTCTACATTCCGGACGTCGTCGAGCTGTCGGGCCCAGGCGCGGTGTCGGGGACGAACTGGCGCGATGGCGTCGCGCTTGCGGTCGACGAAATCAATGCCGCTGGCGGCATTCTCGGCCGCAAGATCACGACCGAGCATCTCGACACCCAGAGCAATCCCGGCGTCTCCCGCGCCCAGGTTCAGAAGGTGCTCGACCGCGAGCCTTACGTCGTGCTCGGCCCGATCTACTCCGGCTCGGTCAAGGTCAACATGGCGCTGACGCAGCAGGCGGAGGTACCGCAGATCGTCGGCGCCGAGGCCGCCGACATCACCACGCAAGGCAATCCCTGGATCTTCCGCACCGCCTTCGGCCAACAGTTCAGCATGCCGAAGATCGCCAATTATCTGCACGACCAGTCGAAGGTGAAATCGGTCGCGGTGGTCTGGGTGAATAACGATTTCGGCAAAGGCGGCCGCGACAGCTTTGTCAAGGAGATGAAGACCCGCGGCATCGACGTCGTGTCCGACATTTCGACCGAGCAGGGCCAGGTCGATTTCGGCTCGGACGTGATCAAGCTGAAGAACGTCAAGGCCGACGCGATCTTCGTCTACACCAACGAGGAAGAAAGCGCGCGTTTCCTGATCGAGGCCAAACGTCAGGGATTGTCGGTGCCGCTGTTCGGAGAGACGACGCTGCTCAGTCAGAAGGTCGTGGAGCTCGCAGGCCCCGCCGCCAACGGCGTGCGCGGCCATGTCGGCCTGAGCGCGGATGCGCCGGTCCCAGCCATCCAGGCCTTTGCGAAGAAGTTCAACGAGCGCTACCGCTACTGGCCCGACCATAACGGCATCAAGGGCTATACCGCGGTCTATCTCGTCAAATACGTCACCGAGATGATCGGCAAGTTCGACGGCCACGCCTTCGGCGCCACCATGAAGGGATTGACGCTGACGCCGGACAAGGCACCGGGCATGCTGATGGAGGCAAGCTGGGACCAGAACGGCGACATCGACCGTGAGAGCTTCCTGGCCGAGATCGTCGACGGCAAGCAGAAGATTGTCGCGACGCTGCCGAAGCTGAAGCCGTCCAAGGCGCCATAAGCGGCCGCGGGGCCGCGCCTGGGAAGTCCCCTCCCCGCGCCTACCACGCGAGGAGGGATAGTGTCAGCCCTTGGCGAGCTGCTCGTCGAGATCGTGCAGCACCTGGTAGCAGGGCAGCACCTGGGCCACGGAGGCGTTGGGCTCGCGGCCCTCGCGGATCGCGGCGAAGAACTCGCGGTCCTGCAGCTCGATGCCGTTCATGGAGACATCGACCTTGGAGACGTCGATCTTCTCTTCCTTGCCGTTCACCAGATCGTCGTAGCGGGCGATGTAGGTGCCGGTGTCGCCGATGTAGCGGAAGAAAGTTCCGAGCGGGCCGTCATTATTGAACGACAGCGACAAGGTGCAGATCGCGCCATTGGCGGCCTTGAGCTGGATCGACATGTCCATGGCAATGCCGAGGTTGGGATGAATCGGTCCCTGCACAGCATTGGCCTTCACGATCGGCGAGCCCGCCTGATAGGCGAACAGGTCGACCGTGTGCGCGGCGTGGTGCCACAAGAGGTGATCGGTCCAGCTGCGCGGCTGGCCCAGCGCGTTCATGTTGGTGCGGCGGAAGAAGTAGGTCTGCACATCCATCTGCTGGATGTGGAATTCGCCGGCCTTGATCTTCTTGTGCACGAACTGGTGGCTGGGATTGAAGCGGCGGGTGTGGCCGCACATCGCGACCAGCCCAGTCTCCTTCTGCAGCTCGACGACCTGCTGCGCATCCTTGAGCGAGTCGGCGAGCGGGATCTCGACCTGAACATGCTTGCCGGCCTTGAGGCAGTCGATCGCCTGCGCCGCATGCATCTGGGTCGGCGTGCAGAGAATGACGGCGTCAACCTCCGGCAGCTTCAGGCTGTCGGCGAGTTCGGTCGAGACGTGCTTGATGCCGTATTTGTCGGCGACTTCCTTGGTCTGGTCGAAGCGGCGCCCGACCAGCGACACCACCTCGACACCGTCGATGTTCTTGATGCCGTCGAGATGCTTGATGCCGAAGGCGCCGGCGCCGGCGAGCGCGACCTTGATGGTCTTAGAACCGTCTTTGGCCATATCAGTTGTTCTCCAGGATCAGATGGCCGACGGCGGTGTTGCTGGCCGGCACATGGTAGAAGCGGTGACGCACGGTCGGCGCGTTGCCCTTCTTGGCTTCGTTGACGTCGCTCATGGCGCCGCGCGCGATCAGCCACATCACGAGCTCGATACCCTCGCTGCCGGCCTCGCGCACGTATTCGATGTGCGGCACCTTCGACAGCCCTTCCGGATCGTTGATCAGCCGGTCCAGAAAGGCGTTGTCCCACTCGCGGTTGATCAAGCCGGCGCGCGGCCCTTGCAACTGGTGGCTCATGCCGCCGGTGCCCCAGATCTGCACGTTGAGCGGCTCGTCATAGCTCTCGATCGCCTTGCGGATCGCCTTGCCCAGCATGAAGCAGCGGCGGCCCGACGGCACCGGATACTGCACGACGTTGACCGCGAACGGGATCACCGGGCACGGCCAGGCATCCACCTGGCCGAAGATCAGGCTCAGCGGCACGGTGAGGCCGTGGTCGACGTCCATCTTGTTGACGATGGTGAGGTCGAAATCGTCCTGGATCACCGACTGCGCGATGTGCGCAGCGAGCCGGGGATGGCCGATCACCTTCGGCACGGGACGCGGACCCCAGCCCTCGTCGGCCGGCTGATATTCGGCCGCAGTGCCGATCGCGAAGGTCGGGATCATCTCCAGGCTGAAGGCGGTGGCGTGGTCGTTGAAGACCAGGAACACGACGTCGGGCTTCTGCTCCTTCTCCCACTGCTTGGCGAAGTCGTAGCCGGCGAACACCGGCTTCCAATAGTCCTCGCCGGTCTTGCCAAGGTCGAGCGCGGCGCCGATTGCCGGCACGTGCGAGGTGAAGACGCTTGCGGAGATATGGGCCATTTACTTCTTCTCCCCGGTGTAGCGGTTGCCCTCGACCGAGCGGCCGCCCTTGATCATCATGTCGCGATATTGATCTTCGGTCATGCCGGTCATGCTGCCGGCCATCTGCTGAAAGCTCTTGCCGTCGGTCGCGCCGATCTTGGCGAGGAAGTAGATGTTGCCGCCGAGCGAAATGCAGCGGTTGAGGTCGCGGTCGAGCACGGCCTGCTTCTGCTCCTCGGTCATCGGCCATTCGTCGAGATAGGCGCGCTCATTGGCCTTGAAGCGGGCGCGGTTCTCCGCCTTCATCAGCGACATGCAGAACTGGTTGAGGTGATAACCCATCCGCGACATGTCCGCGTCGAAGATGGTCGTGCCGGGAACGTCGGTATAGGGTTTGTCGAGCGACATCGCTTCTCTCCTTCAGGATTCGTCCGGCCAGTAAAGCCGCATCGGATTGTCGACCAGGAGCTTGTGCTGCAGCTCCGGCGTGACAGCGATATGCGGAATGAAATCGACCAGGAGGCCGTCGTCGGGCATGTGGTCCTTCAGGTTCGGATGCGGCCAGTCGGTGCCCCACAGCACGCGATCCGGGAAGGTCTCGACGATGCGCCTGGCGAACGGCACCACGTCGCGATAAGCGTTCTGCTCGCCGTTCAGCGCCGGCGGTCCCTTGACCGAGAGACGCTCCGGGCAGCTCACCTTGGACCAGACGTTGCCGTGCTCGCGCATGAACTTCACGAACAGCTCGAACTCGGGACCATCGACCGGCTTGGTCACATCGGGACGACCCATGTGGTCGACGACGACGGTGGTCGGCAGCGAGGTGAAGAAGTCCCACAGCTCCGGCAGGTCGACGGCTTCGAAGTAGATCACGACGTGCCAGCCGAGCTTGTTGATGCGGTTGGCGATCTCGATGAGCTCATCCTTGGGCGTGAAGTCGACCAGGCGCTTGACGAAGTTGAAGCGGACGCCGCGCACGCCGGCGTCGTGCATCGCCTGCAGCTCGGCGTCGCTGACGCTGCGCTTCACCGTGGCGACGCCGCGGGCCTTGCCGTTGGAATGCACGAGCGCATCGACCATGGCGCGGTTGTCGGCGCCGTGGCAGGTCGCCTGCACCACGACGTTGCGCGCGAAGCCGAGATGGTCGCGCAGCGCATAGAGCTGCTGCTTGGAGGCGTCGCAGGGCGTATATTTGCGCTCGGGCGCATAGGGGAATTCGGCCCCGGGGCCGAACACGTGGCAATGCGCATCGACGCTGCCGGCCGGCACCTTGAAGCGCGGCTTCGACGGACCGTCGTACCAGTCGAGCCATCCCGGGGTCTTCTGGAACTCCATGAGGTTCCCTACTCCTTGGACTTGATCTTGTTGAGAATGCGATCGGCCTCGGTCCGCCAGTCCGGGCTGCGCGCGAAGTCCTTGGCTCCGCGGGTGCCGAACAGGCCGCCATCGGCGAGATCGGCGACCCAGGCCTGGCGCTCGGCCGTGCCTTCCGCTGACCACGGCGTCAGGCCGATGTCGCGCACGGTCTCGGCGACCTCCCTTACCTCCTCGGCGCGGCGGCGGCCATGCTCGATCACGCGCTGAAAGAAATAGGCGCCCTGCTTCTCCCAGTCGATGCCGGGGAACGTCTCCTGCAGCGAAGCCAGCACCGCATCCTCGACGCCATAGGCGCGCGCGGTGGTGAAGCTCTCGATCACCATCGCCTCGAGACCCTTGATCATGATGCTGCGGCACATCTTGGTCGCCGAGGCCACGCCGAGCTTGTCGCTGGCGAACTTCGCGGCGAAGCCGAGATCGTTGAGCAGCGGCGCCAGTTCGCGCGCGCCGGAGCCGCCGAGCAGCAGCGGCACCTTGATGCGATAGGGCGGCACCGACGTCATGACCGCGCCTTCGACATAGCGTCCACCGGCGCCGTCGATCAGCGCGGCGGCGCGCTGCTTGGCGCCGGGCGAGGCCGAGTTGAAGTCGAGGAACCAGGCGCCTGGCTTGATCGTGGCAGCACAGGCCTGCGCCACCGCCACGTCTTGGCTCGCGGTGACCGCGGAGACGATGAAGTCGGCCTGCGCTGCCAATTCGGCATGCGAGGCTGCGAGCGTCACGCCGATTTCAGCGGCGTGGCTGCGCATCGCGTCGCCCCTAGCGTCAGCCAACTTCACGTCGAAGGCGCAGACGCGCACGCCGTCCTTGCGCAGATCCTCGGCGAGGATCTTGCCGACCTCGCCGTAGCCGATCAGCCCGACATGCCATCGGTTAGAAGGACTTGGGTTGGACGCCACGGTCATTGCTGCTCAATCGATATATTTGAGCCCGGCCTTCGCCAGCGGCTCGCGCATCTTGTACATGTCGAGTCCGAGCACGCCGGACGCCAGCTTCTCGCGCTTGTCGGCCTCGTTGGCCTCGCGCGCGGCGGCGGCGTCCGCGGCCTGATGCGCGACTGCGGCCGGCACGACGACGATGCCGTCGACGTCGGCGACGATCACGTCGCCCGGATTGACCGCCGCACCGGCGCAGACGATCGGGATGTTCACCGAGCCGAGCGTAGCCTTGACCGTTCCCCGTGCGGAAATCGCGCGCGAGAACACCGGAAACTGCATCTCGGTGAGATCAGCGACGTCGCGGACGCCGCCGTCGATCACGAGGCCCTGGGCGCCGCGGGCGCGAAAACTGGTGGCCAGGAGATCGCCGAAGAAGCCGTCGGTGTTCTCGACCGTGCAGGCGGCGACGACAACGTCGCCGGGCTGGATTTGCTCGGCGGCGACATGCAGCATCCAGTTGTCGCCGGGCTGCAGCAGCACGGTCACGGCCGTGCCGCACATCTTCGCGGTCGGATAGATCGGACGCATATAGCACTGCATCAGGCCGACCCGGCCCATCGCCTCGTGGATGGTGGCGACGCCGAATTTCGACAGCTTCTCCACCGCGGCCTTGTCGGCGCGGGTGATGCTCTTCTTGACGATGCCGAGATTGTTCATGGGGGTGCTCATCTCGCTGGTCCTAAATCACTTGCCTTGGGCCTTCAACGCGGCGTCGAGCCGCGGGAACACGCGCCGGGCGTTGCCTTCGTAGATCTGGTGGCGCTGCTCGGGCGTCAGCTTGGCGGCCTCGATGTAGCGCTTGGTGTCGTCGTAATAGAAGCCGGTCTCCGGATCGATGCCGCGGACGGCGCCGATCATCTCCGACGCGAACAGGATGTTGTCGATCGGAATCACGCCGGTCAGCAGGTCGATGCCCGGCTGATGATAGACGCAGGTGTCGAAGAAGATGTTGTTGAGGAGATGATCCTTCAACAGCGGCTTCTTCAGCTCCTGGGCGAGGCCGCGGAACCGGCCCCAGTGATACGGCACCGCGCCGCCGCCATGCGGGATCAGGAACTTCAAGGTCGGGAAATCCTTGAACAGGTCAGACGTGAGACACTGCATGAACGCCGTGGTGTCGGCGTTGAGGTAGTGCGCGCCCGTGGTGTGGAAGCAGGCGTTGCAGCTGGTCGAGACGTGGATCATCGCGGGGATGTCGAGCTCGACCATCTTCTCGTAGATCGGATACCAGTGCCGATCCGACAGCGGCGGCGAGGTCCAGTGGCCCCCGGACGGGTCCGGGTTCAAATTGATGCCGACGAAGCCGTACTCCTTGATGCATTTCTCGAGCTCGGGAATGCAGGTCTTCGGATCGACGCCCGGCGACTGCGGCAGCATGGCGACGCCGATGAAATGGTCCGGGAACAGCTTGCTGACGCGATAGCACAGCTCGTTGCAGATCGCGGCCCAGGTCGAGGACACCTGGAAGTCGCCGATGTGGTGGGCCATGAAGCTCGCGCGCGGCGAGAACACGGTGAGATCGCTGCCGCGCTCCTTCATCTTCTTGAGCTGGTTGCTCTCGATGCTCTCGCGCAGCTCGTCATCGCTGATCGAGAGCTCGGAGGCCTTCGGCATCACCGAGGGATCCTTGATGCCCGCGATTTGCCGGTTGCGCCACTCTTCGAGCGCCTTCGGGGCCGTCGTGTAATGGCCGTGCACGTCGATGATCACGTCAGTCTCTCCCTCAAGCTTCTCTGTCTTCCGGGGCGCCGCTCAATGCGCAATCACAGGGCTGCCGACACCCTTGCCGCTGGCGCGGCCGCCGGGTCCCACGGCCTGCTTTACCACAAGGGCGAGCGCCGCGATCAAGCCGGGAACTGCGATCACGGTGAAAATCTCGCTGAAGGTCAGGTGGCGCGCGGTCAGCTCGGCGACCAGGAAGGAGCCGGCAATACCGCCGAAGCGGCCGATGCCCATCATCCAGGCCACGCCGGTGGCCCGACCCTGGGTCGGATAGAACGCGGCGGCCAGCGCCGGCAGCGACGACTGGGCCGTGTTCATGACGACGCCGGCGACGAACACGATCACCACCAGCAAGCCGATGTTACCGACCGCCTGGCCGATCAGGAAGATCGTCACCGCGGTCAGGGCGTAGCCGACCGCGACGATGCGGTTGGCGTTGAAGCGGTCCATCAGCAGGCCAAAGAACACCGCGCCGACGCCGCCGAGCGGGAACAGCGCCGAGATCAGGGTCGCGGTCTGCGGGTTGAGCCCGACATCCTTGAACAGGACCGGCATCCAGTTGATCAGCGAGTAGAAGATCACGAGCCCCATGAAATAGGTGACCCACAGCATCACCGAGCCGACGCGCAGCACCGGCGACAGCACCATGCCGATGCCGGTGGCGTTGACGCGCCGGGTGGTCTCGGCATGCTCCGGCTCGAGCATCACGAACTGGGCGACGTCCGATGCCTTGGCCGAGATCTTGCGCATGACCTTGCGCACGCGCTCGACGGAGGCGCCGCGCGACAGCAAATAGTGCACGGACTCCGGCAGGATCGCGATCAGCAGCACGGTCAGCACCAGCGGCGTCACGCCGCCGAGCACCAGCACGCTGCGCCAGCCCCATTGCGGGATCATCCAGGCGGCCAGGAAGCCGCCGCAGGCCGCGCCCAGCGGGAAGCCGCAGAACATCAAATTGGTCATGGTGGCGCGCAGCCGGCCCGGACAATACTCGCTGAGCAGGGTCACGGCGTTCGGCATGGCGGCGCCGAGGCCGATGCCGGTGACGCAGCGGAGCACGGTGAGCTCGGTCAGGTTGGTCGCGAAGGCCGAGGCGAGACAGGCAACGCCGAAGATCAGCACCGAGCCGACCAGCACCAGCTTGCGGCCGAGACGGTCAGCCACGGGACCGGCGAACAGCGCGCCGGCGGCAAGCCCGAACAGCGCAGCGCTCAGCACCGGGCCGAGCGCCGATTTTTCGATGCCCCATTCCTTCAAGAGCGACGGCGCGATGAACCCTATCGCCGCGGTGTCGAAGCCGTCGAGCAGCACGATGACGAAGCCGAGCGCGAAGATCAGCCATTGGAAGGCGGAGAACTTGTGATCGTCGAGAAAGGCCTGGACGTCGACGCGGCCGGTCGTTTGCATCGTTTCTGCTTTCCTTGGGGGGCTGTTCTTGCTCGTTCGCCGAGGTCCGCAAGGAGCGCGCGTCCGTGCGCGATCAGCCCTGCGCCTGCGGCGGCTTGACGAGATATGTGACCGGGCGCGACAGGGCGCGCCAGCGCCGGGCTGCGTCTATCAGCTATTCCAAAACGGCATAAGATATCAGGTGAGCCATGCTGATTTTAGAACGGGTCTCAACGGGTCTGGGCTGCGGACTGCGCATCACGTAGACGCCCCGGGCTCCACCCGCCCCTGGGAGGGTCGGCTCACTTGAGCGCAGCGCAAGTGAGCCGGGGTGGGGTGATCTCTCCAGATGCTCCGGCGCCCGTGGCTTCACCCCACCCCCGCTCACCCGCTTCGCAGGCGACCGACCCTCCCCCTCCAGGGGAGGGTGGCACCCGCCGAGCCGAAACGGATTGCTGCAGTCAGCGCGGCAGTTTCCTGATCAGGGCCGTCGCCAGCTTCATCGTGTGCTGGGCCAGCGGGGTCGGCCGCTTGTGCGCTGATGTCACCAGGCACAGCACGCTGGTCGGCGCCGGCTCGGTCAGCGGACGGATCGCGAGCTCGCTCGCGCGCCCGGACGCGGCGACGCCGCTCGGGGTCAGCACGGCGTGGCCGTAGCCGGCGCAGACGAGGTCGATGATCGAGGGCACGCTCGACACTTCCCAGGCGATGTCGAGCTTGATCCCGGCGAGCGCGGCTTGCGTCTCCAGCAGACGCCGCATCGCATGCACCCGCTCCGGCATGATCAGCTGATAGCGCGACAGCTCGGCCATCGGCAGCGGCGCGGTGACGCGGCGCTTGCCCTTCGGCGCGTGGCTCACCAGCGCCAAGGGCTCCTGCAGCACCGGCGTAATTTCGATGCCGGCCTGGGCCTCGGGATTGTAGACCATGCCGACATCGATACGCCCCGTGGTCACCCACTCCACCACATGCGTCGACAGGCCTTCGACCACGGCGAGCCGCGCCGCCGGAAACTCCTTGCGGAAGCGGTCGATCAGCGGCAGCGTCAATTGCCGCGCGATGCTCGGCGGCAGGCCGATGGTGACGCGGCCGACCGGCGCGTCGCGGCTGGCGCCGAGATCCTCGCGCGCATGCGCCACCAATTGCAGCACGCCGACGCTATGGTCGAGCAGCCGCTTGCCGGCTTCCGTCAGCGCCACGCCGCGGCCATTGCGCGCGAACAGCTGCTGCTTCAGCTCGGATTCCAGCGCCCGCACCTGCCGCGACAGCGCCGGCTGCGCCACGTCGAGCACGCTTGCCGCCTTGCTGAACGAGCCGAGCTCGGCGACCTGCACGAAATATTCGAGCTGCTTGAGGTTCATGGCTGGAGGCCTCGAACATCATGCCTCAGTATGCACAGCCGGCTGCCCCACCCCCAACTGTCGCCCCTACGAAAGCAGGGACCCATAACCACCGGGGCCCTCTGTCGAGAAAGAAAGATGACGCAGAGCCGTTTCCAACAATCGGCCATCCGCGGTATGGGTCCCGGCGTTCGCCGGGACGACGGCGGAGGATGCCGCGGCAGCCTGGCCAATCGTCCTAAGCTTCGCCCCATCAGCCGCCTCATCTCAGTTCAGCACGTTCACCGAAAAATTCAGCGCGGACGCAAACGCGACCCAGCAGGCATAGGGCACGAACAGCAGCGCCGCGATCCGGTCCTCGCGCCATTGCATCACGATGAAGGTCACGATCAGCACGAACATGCTGGCGATGATCGCGAACGCGACCCACATCAGATGCGCGGTGAAGAACACCGGCGACCACGCGAAGTTCAGGACCAATTGGCCCCACCACACCTGCATCACCGCACCGCTGCCGACGCGCTCATACGTCCGCCAGCCGGCGATCGCGATCATGATGTAGAGCACGGTCCAGGCGATCGGAAACAGCCAGCCCGGCGGGGTGAACCAGGGCTTGTTGAGCGAGCCGTACCAGGCGCCGGGCATGTTGGAGGCGCCGATGATCCAGCCGCCTCCGACCACGAGAACCAAGAGGACGAGGAGATGCAGGATGGATCGGTTCATATTCCGCTCGGCGTGATTTTCGGGGTCCGTCGATCCGGGACAGGCAGCCATGCTGCCCTGCCGACGCGCCCGCACTGGACAAGGATGGGCCGGGCGCGTAGCCAGGACATAACACAAAGCCAGCAAATGTCAGGGGTTTCGCCTGACGGGCATCGCAGGGACCGGACCGCCGATCACGTCAGCTCCAGGTCCGACTGCCCAAGGAAACGGAGTTCGATCAGTGGCTGATTCCCCGGCCCCCTCTTCAGCCATCGCCTCGATCGCGGCCGTCGAAGCCGGCCTCGCCGCCCAGGGCTATATCGCCAGCCGCCAGATCGCCACCGCCGTCTACCTGTCGCAGGCGATCGACAAGCCGATCCTGGTCGAGGGCCCGGCCGGCGTCGGCAAGACCGAGCTCGCCAAGGCCATCGCCGCTTGGCGCGGCCTCAAGATGATCCGGCTGCAATGCTACGAGGGGCTCGACGAGGCCAAGGCGCTGTATGAGTGGAAATACGCCAAGCAGCTGCTCTACACCCAGATCCTGAAGGACAAGCTCGGCGAGGTGCTCGGCGGCGCGCAGACGCTGCACGCGGCGCTCGCCCAGCTGCATGATTTCGGCGACGTGTTCTTCTCCAAGGAATTCGTCGAACCCCGGCCGCTGTTGCAGGCCCTGCTCGAGCCTGATGGCTGCGTGCTCCTGATCGACGAGATCGACAAGTCCGACGCCGAGTTCGAGTCGCTGCTGCTGGAGATCCTGTCGGACTTCCAGGTCACGATCCCCGAGCTCGGCAGCATCGCCGCCGCCAAGCCGCCGACCGTGATCCTGACCTCCAACTCCGAGCGCAATCTCGGCGACGCCCTGAAGCGGCGCTGCCTGCATCTGCACATCGGCTTCCCGGAGCAGAAGCTGGAGGAGCGCATCGTCGAGAGCCGCATCCCCGGCATCTCGCAAACCCTGCGGCGGCAGCTCGTGGCTTTCATCCATGACATCCGCACGCTCGACCTGAAGAAGCAGCCGTCGGTCAGCGAGACCATCGACTGGGCGCGCGTGCTGGTGCTGCTGCAGGCCGCCGAGCTCGGCCATGAGGTGGTCAAGGACACGCTCAACGTGCTCTTGAAATACGAGTCCGACATCGAGGTGGCGCTGCCGCAGGTGACGACCTTCGTCGCCAAGGCGCAGCGCCAGAACATCTTCGGATAGGGCCCATGCAGGAGAACCTGCATCGCTTCTTTCGCGCCGCTCGCGGCGCCGGCGTGCATGTCTCGCCGGCCGAGAGCATCGACGCGATGCGGGCAGTGGCGCGCGTGGGCCTGTCCGATCGCACCGTGCTGCGCGACAGCCTGCTGCTGACCTTGGCCAAGAGCGAGGACGAGAAGAAGGCGCTCGGCGCCTGCTTCGACCTGTTCTTCGCCCATGTCGATCCGGCACAGGCAGAGACGAACGAGGGATCAGAGGAGGCGGCGCAGACCGAAGCCCAGCCAGCGCCGACGTTGGGGCAGCAGACCGGCAAAGCGAATACCGAGCTCGGCCCCCTTGCCCAGATGCTGCTCGCGCAGAGCACGGCCGAGATCTCGGCTGCGATCGCCAACGCCTCCAGCGCCGTCGGCCTTTCCGAGATCCGCTACTTCACCCAGCGCGGCCTGTTCTCCAGCCGCATGCTGGAGACGATGGGCATCCAGCGACTGCGCGACGATCTGGACGCACTGACCGAAAGCAATCCCGCGCTGGCCGAACGGCTGCAGGCCGGGCTCGATGGCCTGCGCGACACCGTGCGTGATGCCGTCGCGCAGGCGCTCGCACTGTACGGCCGCGAAGAAACCGAGAATTTGCGCCACGAGATCCTGCGCAACGCGCAGCTATCGCGCATTGAGCCGCGCCAGGTCGCGGCGATGCGGGCGCTGATCCGGCAGATCGCCCGCCGCCTGCGCGAGCGCTACAGCAAGCCGCGCAAGCGCCAGCGCCGCGGCCATCTCGACGTCCGCCGCACGCTTCGCCGTAACGCCGCCTGGGGCAGTGTGCCCTTCCTCACCGCGTGGAAGCGGCGGCATCGCGACCGCCCGAAGATCGTGGCGCTGTGCGACGTCTCCGGCTCGGTCGCGCGCGTCTCCGACTTCTTCCTGCTGCTGATCCACAGCCTGCACGACGTCGTCAGCGACGTCCGCTCGTTCGCGTTTTCCGGCCATCTGATCGAGGTCAGCGAGATCCTGGAGCAGAAATCCGCCGAGGAGGCGATGGCCGAGATCATGGACAAGGTCGGCTTCGGCTCGTCGGACTACGGCAGCTCGCTCGTCGATTTCGAGAAGCAGTTCATGGCCTCGGTCACGCCGCAGACCACCGTGATCGTGCTCGGCGACGCCCGCAGCAACAAGCTCGACCCACGCGCCGACATCCTGAAAGCCATCTCGGAGCGCGCCAAGCGCGTGGTCTGGCTCAACCCCGAAGGGCGCGTGACCTGGGGCTGGGGCGATTCCGAGATGCCGCGCTACCAGACCTTCTGCAACGTCGTCCGCCCGTGCGCGACCGCGCAGCAGCTGGAGCGCGCCGTCAGCGACATCGTGTCGGCGTATCAGTAGCCCCCGCTCGCACTCCGTCATTGCGAGCGCAGCGAAGCTGCGCGCCTCCCAATGACAACATGACGGAGCGGCGCGTCGGGGCCTTGGATATCTCTCCCATTCGGGCCCAAGGAAAGTCCCGCGGTATGGGTCCCGGCGTTCGCCGGGACGACAGCGGTGGTTGTCGCTCGACTGGGGCCGTCCTACACAGCTGTGCGCCCCACTCACAACTGTCGTCCCGGCGAACGCCGGGACCCATAACCACCGGCCGGAACGTGAGGCACAACTGGTTCTGACACCTGATGACACCGGTCCCGAGTCCACGGGGCGCGCCGACTAAAATCTATCAGCACAAGATGGTCAGCACGGCTGCTATCACACAGCATCGACAAACAGGCAATCGCGCAGGCACGCCTTTGCCCACGCTATTCAGCGGATCGCTGATCTACCGTCCCCCGGCCGCCCGCTTCAGCAACGCCGCGCGCTGCTGATCCGTAAAACTCACGCCGGACTTCTTCTCCACCACTTTCACCGCCCATGATCGCATCGGATCATCATCCACCCGCGCCGGCTCGCGCAGGATAGCGACGCCGATTTCCAGCATCTTGGCGTCGGCCTGATGTTCTATGCCGCCGCCACCAGCACTTGCCAACGCCAATGCACCGGCCGCAGCCCCGATGGCGGCAGCCAGCGCCGTCGTCACGAAGAATTTCCAGTCCAAATCTGCCCCCTGCTCTCACCCGCCACTGCGCTGCCACGCTCGAACAGGTTTTTGTCTGCGGCATGGCGATCCGGAGTCCGTCGTTCGGCGACATTCTCATCTGACGACCACATTTGTTCGTTCCACGAATGGCTCCGCACGAGATCCGTGACCTGCTATGTGACTGCCCGTCGCGTTACCATGTCGCAGCGTCACAGCCTTGTGTCGTCGGGCAAATCAGGACGATGGTTGCGCTCATCTTGCCTCGGCGAAGAGGGACGTACGCGTCGTCACGATACGTGGGGCAGGCTGCGATGGACGTGGTTGCATCATGCGCATCTCGCGCAGACGAGTGATGTAGCGGCGTACGGTGAAGTCGTGATGTCCTGATACCCCGATGCTGGTATCACGTGCGTGACAATGCCCAGCGCATTGCGCGCGCCATGGTGGCCAACAAGCCCGGTGCACCAGGGAGACCACGTATAAGCCGTCAGACCATCGCGCAGGGAAGGCCGGAATGTTCGGCCCACCTGTGGTTCCTGCCCCGTGCACTTTTTTCGCACGGGGGCCGCGGGTGTGGTGGACACCCGGCCTTCCCTGCGCCCTCGATTTCAGGAGGGCGAACGAGACCAGCACAGCTCGGACGCATCTGCGCCGCGAGAGGGCAATGTCGCACGCCGAGGTGTGGTCGAAACCGCTTCGCGGATTTTGCTTCAATTATCTCCGAGCCGAGACCGGTGGGAGGAACGCATGCGCACGGCGGAGCTCGGCTTCACAGCATTTTACGGAGATCTCCATGGTCTCGCGCCTCCCGCTCGAACGTCGCCCTCAGCGCGGCACCACCGCGGTCGCCTCGATCTCGACGCGCGCGGCCTTCTCGACCAACCGCACCACCTGCACCAGCGCCATCGCCGGATAGTGGCTGCCGAAGATCTCGCGATAGATCCTGCCGAGATCCTTCAGGTTGGCGAGATACTCGTCCATGTCGACGACGTACCAGGTCAGCCGCACCAGATGCTCCGGCCCGGCGTTGCCCTCGGCCAGGATGGCGGCAATGTTCTGCAGCGCCTGCCGCACCTGCGCCACGAAGCCCTCGGCCAGCGTCTCGTTCGCATCCCAGCCGATGACGCCGCCGGTCACGACGATCCGTCCGTCCGCGCTGATGCCGTTGGCATAGCCCTTCGGCATCGGCCAGCCGCTCGGCTGCAGGACGCGCAGGCCTTCGCCCTCCTCCTGCTTCACCACGGCGAGCGTGGGCGCTTTGGTCGTGCTCACGAACGTCTCTCCCTGTCTCTGCTACGCGCCCGTGCCCGACGATGGCCCAGCGGCGGCCTGTGCGATCGCGCGCAGGGCGAACCGCTTCAGCTTGCCGGTCTCGGTCTTGGGCAGCTGCGTCACGAACTCGATCGCGCGCGGATATTTGTACGGCGCGATCTCGCGTTTGACATGCTCCTGCAGCTCGGCCACCAGCTCCGGGGTGCCTTCCGCACCCGGCGCCAGCACGACATAGGCTTTCACGACCATGCCACGGGCCTCGTCGGGCGCACCGACCACGCCGCATTCGGCGACCGCGGGATGCGTCAGCAGCGCGGCCTCGACGTCGGTGCCGGCGATGTTGTAGCCGGACGACACGATCATATCGTCCGACCGCGACTGGTACCAGAAGTAGCCGTCCGCATCCATGACGTAGGTGTCGCCGGTGACGTTCCAGCCGTTCTGGACGTATTTGCGCTGACGCTCGTCGGCCAGATAGCGGCAGCCGGTGGGACCGCGCACCGCGAGCCGCCCCATGGTCCCCGGCGGCGCGTCGCGGCCTTCATCGTCGATGATCTTGGCCTCGTAGCCCGGCACCGGCTTGCCGGTGGCACCCGGACGGATCTCGTCCTCGACGGCGCTGATGAAGATGTGCAGCATCTCGGTCGAGCCGATGCCGTCCATCAGCTTGAGCCCCGTGGCCTTGAGCCAAGCGTCGAAGGTCGGCTTCGGCAAGGTCTCGCCGGCGGAGACGCATTTGCGCAGCGAGGAGATGTCGCGCCCCTCCAGCTTGCTCAGCATGGCGCGATAGGCGGTCGGCGCCGTGAAGCAGACGGTCGCCTTGTAGCGCTCGATCGCACCGAGCAGATCGTCTGGCGTCGTCTTCTCCAGCACGACATAGGAGGCGCCGATATGCATCGGAAACAGCACGCCACCGAAGCCGAAGGTGAAGGCGAGCGGCGCCGTGCCGATGAAGCGGTCGCCCTGATTGGCGCGCAGCACGTTGCGGGCGTAGCCGTCGCAGACCGCCAGCATGTCGCGGTGGAAATGCATCGTGCCCTTCGGATCCCCGGTGGTACCCGAGGTGAACGCGATCAGGCAGAGATCGTCGGAGGCGGTATCGACTGCGGTGAAGTCCGGGCTGGCGTCTGCGATCAGCGCCTCCAGCGCGTCGGGCTGGCCGTTGCCCCAGTACACGACCTGCTTCAGCGACGGCGCGACCGCGCGGGTCTTTTCCATCTCGTCGGCCAGCTTGCCGTCGCACAGCGCCAGCGCGATCTGCGCCTTCTGGATCGGATAGGACAGCTCCTTTGCGCGCAACAGCGGCATGGTGGCGACGACGATGCCGCCGGCCTTGATGACGGCCAGATAGGTGGCAACCATCATCGGGTTGTTGGCGGAGCGCAAGAGCACGCGGCCGCCGGGCACCAGGCCGAGCTTGCTGACGAGCACGTTGGCGATCTTGTTCACCAGGGCCTGCAGCTCGGAATAGGTGTAGCTGACCTCGGTGCTGATGATGCAGGGCGCATCGCCCCGCCCTTCCTCGACCCAGCGGTCGACGAAATGCGTCACACAGTTCAGCCGTGGCGGATAGTGGAATTCGGGCCGGCTGAACACGAAGTCGGGCCACAGCTCGCGCGGCGGCAGATTGTCCTGAGCGAAGGTGTCGACATGGGCGCTATGCGCCTTTGCGCTGTCCGGAAGTTGAGCTTTGGCGGCGGTGGCCATCACAGGCTCCTGTCTGAAAGGAAAGACGCCCGGTACGTTTCAGTCCTAAACATTTTAGACTTAAAACATCTGGACGCAAGAGCCGAAGATTGTGCACTGCCAGCAAATTGTTTGAGCGTTTGCCGCGCGCAGCAGCGTCGCCTGCGACGTCCTGTCAGGCTCGCGTCAATCCTGCCGGCGCTGCACGGCTTTCTGCGCCGATCCCTTGGTCTTGGCGAGCAGCCGCATCAGCTCACGCACGTCCTTCTCCGTGAGATCGCCGAAGATGTCCGCGATCCAGGTCTCGTGCTCGGCCGCCATCTTGCGGAATTCGGCGCGGCCGAGCTTGGTCAGGCGGATCACCTGAACCCGACGATCGGTCTCCGAAGTGCGGCGATCGAGATGGCCGGATTCGACCAGGCGCTCGACCAGCCCGGTCACGTTTCCATTCGAAACCATCATGCGCTTGGAGACATCGGACAGGGTCATGCCATCAGGCGCCTTGTCGAGCTGCGCCATCAGGTCGAAACGCGGCAGGGTCACGTCGAAGCGCTCGCGCAGCCGGCTGCGGATCTCGCCCTCGATCAGGGTCGTGCAGGTGAGCAGGCGCAGCCACAGCCGCAGCTCCTCGGCATGGTCCTCGGGCAGCTCGACGGCCTTGGTCTCGGAATCAAGCGTCATGACGGAATCACTTGGGCACGTTCAGCCTCGTCCAGCGAGGCTCGCGAGTTTGACCTTCAGGACCTTCCGGGAGCAAGGAAAAACGTACCGTCCCCTGTGGTAGAGGAGGAAGGACGGTAATTCCTTTAACCTTCAAGCAATTGGCGCGCTGCTTGCATGCAGCCGAAACCGCCGTTCACCGCAGGCAGCTCGCTTGCGGGTAAGGGCGTCATCGGACTAGGCTTGAGACCAAGCTGCGGTCTGACGCATCATCTGGTCAGGTGCAAAAAACATAGACCTGAATTTCCGCATCCGGGGGAGTTGTCATGAAAGTGAGTTCGAAGCTGGTCGGTCTCGGCGCTGGACTTGGCGTCGTCGCGTGCCTGCTGGCGCAGCCGACGCTGGCCGCCGACAAGATCAAGATCGGCGTCATCGTCACCCTCTCGGGGCCGGCCGCCGCGCTCGGCGGGCAGGTCCGCGACGGCTTCAATCTCGCGATCAAGGACCTCGGCGGCAAGATGGGCGGCAAGGAGGTCGAGGTGGTCGTCGCCGACGACGAGCTGAAGCCGGACGCCGCGATCACCAAGGCCAAGGGCCTGCTCGAGCGCGACAAGGTCGACTTCGTCGTCGGCCCGATCTTCTCCAACATGCTGCAGGCGATCCACCGCCCGATCACGGAGAACAAGACCTTCCTGATCAGCCCGAATGCCGGTCCGTCGAGCTACGCTGGCAAGGAGTGCAGCCCCTATTTCTATGTGACGTCGTACCAGAACGACCAGGTGCACGCGGTTCTCGGAAAGGTCGCACAGGACCGCGGCTACAAGAAGATGTATCTGCTGGTGCCGAACTATCAGGCCGGGCGCGATAGCGTCGCCGGCTTCAAGCTCGACTACAAGGGCGAGATCGTCGAAGAGTCCTACGTTCCGCTCAACACGCTCGACTTCCAGCCCGAGCTGTCCAAGATCTCCTCGCAAAAGCCGGACGCCGTGTTCACCTTCATGCCGGGCGGCATGGGCGTGAACCTCGTCAAGCAATTCAAGCAGGCGGGCCTTGCCGACAGCGTCCCGGTGCTCTCCGCCTTCACCGTCGACGAGTCCACGCTCCCTGCGCAGCAGGATGCCGCGGTCGGAATGTTCGGCGGCGCCAACTGGGCACCGAATTTCGACAATCCGCAGAGCAAGAAGTTCGTCGCCGGTTACGAGGCCGCCTACAACAGCGTGCCCGGCACCTACGCCATGCAGGCCTATGACGCCGCGCTGCTGATCGACAGCGCCGTGAAGGCGGTCGGCGGCGACCTCAGCAACAAGGATGCCGTGGCCGCGGCGCTGAAGAAGGCCGATTTCGCCTCGCTGCGCGGCAACTTCAAGTTCAACACCAACGGCTACCCGATCCAGGACTTCTATCTGACCAAGGTCGCCAAGCGCCCGGACGGCAAGTTCCAGACAGAGATCGTGCAGAAGGTGTTCGAGAACTACGCCGACCGCTACGCCAAGGACTGCGCGGCCAAGTAAAAGCAGGGAGCGAAAACCAACATGAGCCATCCGGAAATCGCGGGCATCACCCGGGCCAATGAGGGCATCCAGGGCATCTCCTGGAACATCCTCGGCCAGATCTACGTGCCGAAGAGCCGCACCGAGCACAGCTTCTCCTGGCATGCGACGTTCCCGGTCGGCACCTTCGTGCCGCCGCACATCCATCCCGACCAGGACGAGTATCTCTACATCCTCGAAGGCCGGCTCGACTTCTTCCTCGACGGCGCCGAGGAATACGCCACCGCCGGCGACACGGTGCGGCTGCCGATGGGCAAGCCGCACGGCATCTTCAACAAGTCGCAGCAGACCGCGAAGACGCTGTTCTGGGTGTCGCCGACGCGGCGGCTCTACGAGCTGTTCTGGGCGATCCACAACATGCGCGAGCAGAACCCCGACGACGTGGTGAAGCTCGCCGCCGAGCACAACATCCACTTCCTGCCCCCGCCTCCGGGGGCGTGAGGATCTGATGCTACGAGGCTTGCCGCGTGACCATCCGCGCGGCAAAGCCGGCCCGGCTGGCATAGCCGCGCACGATGCCCTCGCGGGCCTCGTAGTTCAGGATGGTGTTGATGTCCGTAAACCCCTGCGGCGCAAGCTGCTCGACGGCATCGATGACGCCCTCGGGGCCGCCGCGGCGGTTCGAGGCGACGATCTCGGCGGTCATCGGCAGCCGCTTCTGCTCATAGGCCATCAGCGCCTGGCGCGGATGCTCGGAGCGGGCCAAGGCATCGGCGAGCGCGCGGGCATCGAGAATGGCCTGCGAGGCGCCGTTGGAGCCGACCGGGTACATCGGATGCGCGGCATCGCCCAACAAGGTGACGCGGCCGCTCGACCAGTACGGCAGCGGATCGCGGTCGCAGCAGGGATATTCCCAGAACTCCGGCGTCGCCCGCACCATGGCGGCGAAGTCGACCTGGGGAATGGAGAAGCCGTTGACATGCGGCATCAGCTCGTCCGTCTTGCCGAGCCGCGACCAGTCCTCACGCCGCGGCGGCGCGGTGTTGGCATCGCCGATGCGCACCAGCACGGCCCAGTTGGTGAGGCGGGTCGCGGGGCTCGAGCCCTCGGCGATCGGGTAGATCACCGCCTTGGCGTTGAGGCCGCCGGCGATGATCATCGACCGCCCGGTCAAAAACACCGGCCAGTCGGTGGCGCCGCGCCACAGCATCAGGCCGTTCCAGCACGGCGCGCCCTCGTTGGGGAACAGCGTCTGCCGGACCTTGGAATGGATGCCGTCGGCGCCGATCAGCACGTCGCCACGGACGGTGTGGACATGAGACCCGGTGCGATCGAAGAAATAGGCGGTGACCCCGCCCTCGTCCTGGGTGAAGGCGCCGAGCCGGCAGCCGGTGTGGACCTTCTCCGGCCCGAGCCGCTCCACCACCGCCTGGTGGATCACGCTCTGCAGCCGGCCGCGGTGGATCGAGAATTGCGGCACGTCATGGCCGGCGTCGAGCCCACGCGCTTCGTGCCAGACCTCCTGGCCGCGCCGAGTCAGGTAGAACAGCTCGGAGGTGCGGATGGCGACCTGGTCGAGCCGGTCGAGCAGTCCGAGCTGGGCGAGCTCGCGGATCGCGTGCGGCAGGGTGTTGATGCCGACGCCGAGCTCGCGGATCGCATCCGCCTGCTCGAACAGCTCACAGTCGATGCCGCGCGCCCGCAGCATCAGCGCCGTGGTCAATCCACCGATACCGCCGCCAACGATGATCGCCTTCATCGCGCCCTACTCCACTCGCTCAGGACGTACCTGGCCGCAGCGTGGCACAGCGGCTTACTCCGCCGCAAGCGGCTTCGCAGCCTCGGCCTTCAGCTCCGCCCGCGTTTTCGGCTTAGCCTTAATCTTCAGCTCCTCGAAATCCAGCCGCTCCCGCACGCTGTTGCGGAAGATCTGCTCTTTGCCCGGCAGATATTGCGGCGGACAGAACATGTCGGCGCCATACCAGGCCGCGGCCTTCATGGTGAAGGCGGGGTCGACCAGATGCGGGCGGCCGAGCGCGACGAGATCGGCGCGGCCGGCGGCAAGGATGGTGTTGACCTGATCGGCCGAGGTGATGTTGCCGACGCACATGGTGGCGACGTGGGCCTCGTTGCGGACCTGATCGGAGAATGGCGTCTGGAACATGCGGCCGTAGATCGGCTTGGCCTCGCGCACCGTCTGACCGGTCGAGACGTCGACGAGATCGACGCCCGCCTCGCCGAAGGCGCGGGCGATCAGCACCGCGTCGTCACCAGCGACGCCGCCCTCGGCCCAGTCGGTGGCGGAGATGCGCACCGACATCGGCTTGTGCGCCGGCCACGCCGCGCGCATCGCGGCAAACACTTCCAGCGGGAAGCGCAGCCGGTTCTCCAGCGCGCCGCCATACGCGTCGGTCCGCTTGTTGGTCAACGGCGAGATGAAGCTCGCCAGCAGATAGCCGTGGGCGCAGTGCAGCTCGAGCATGTCGAAGCCGCAGCGCTCGCCACGCTCGGCCGCGGCGACGAAATCGGCCTTGATCGCGTCCATCGCCGCGCGGTCGAGCTCGCGTGGCACCTGGCTGTCAGGGAAGTACGGCAGCGGCGACGCCGACACGATGTCCCAGCCGCCCTGCTCCAATGGCCGGTCCATGCCGTCCCACATCAGCTTGGTCGCGCCCTTGCGTCCGGCATGGCCAAGTTGCAGCGCGAACTTGGCTTGCGAGTTGGCGTGAACGAAATCGACGATGCGCTTCCAGGCGGCCTCCTGCGCGTCGTTCCACAGACCGGCGCAGCCGGGCGTGATGCGGGCCTCGCGGCTGACGCAGGTCATCTCGGTGAACAGCAGACCGGCGCCGCCGATCGCGCGCGAGCCATAGTGCACGAGATGGAAATCGCCGGGCACACCCTCCGCCGCCGAGTACATGCACATCGGCGACAGCACCGCGCGATTTGCGATCGTCATCTCGCGCAGCTTGAGCGGCTGGAACATCGGCGCGACCGGCTTCTCGACGTCGACGTCGAAGCCCTTCGCGCGAACCTGCCGCGCGAACGCCTTGTCGACCTCGGCCACGAAATCCGGCGCGCGCAAGGTGAGATTGTCGTAGGTGATCGCCTTCGAGCGCGTCATCACGCCGAACGCGAACTGCACCGGATCGAAATCCCAGAAGCGGTCGACGTGCTCGAACCAGACCAGCGACACGTCGGCGGCATGCTGCGTCTTCTCGACCTCCTCGCGGCGGCCATGCTCATAAAGATCCAGTGCGGCCGGAATACTGGGCGCGCGCTGCATGGCGTCAGCCAACGCGATCGCGTCTTCCATCGCGAGCTTGGTGCCCGAGCCGATCGAGAAATGCGCGGTCGACTTGGCGTCGCCGAGCAGCACCATGTTGTCCTTGACCCAGCGCTTGTTGCGGATCATCGGGAAGTTGCGCCACATCGAGCGGTTGATCAGCAGCGGATGATCACCGAGGAACCAGCCGAAGATCTCCTTCATGCGGTCGGCGGATTGCCGCTCATCGAGCCCGGTCAGGCCGGCCCGCTCGAAGGTCTCTGGATCGGTCTCGAAGATCCAGGTCGAATGGCCCGTCTCGTACTGATAGGCGTGCGCGATGAACGGGCCCCACTCCGTCTCCTGGAAGATGAAGGTGAAGGCGTCGAGCGGCTTGGTCGATCCCATCCACGCGAACTTGTTGGCGCGCAGATCCACCTCGGGCTGGAAGTGATCGACGTATTTCTGGCGGAAGCGGCTGTTGATGCCGTCAGACAGGATCAGGAGATCCGCATCAGCGAATTGCGACTCGTCCTCGAGGTCGACCTCGAACTGCAGGGTCACGCCCAGCTCGCGCGCTCGCTCCTGCAGGATTCGCAGCAGCGTGCGGCGCGAGCAGCCGCAGAAACCATTGCCGCCGACCCGGTGGACCGTGCCGCGGAAATGCACGGCAATATCATCCCAGTAGGCGAATTCCTGGGTGATCCGCTGGTAGCTCGGCAGGTCATGCTTCTCGAAATTGTCGAGCGTGGCATCGGAGAACACCACGCCGAATCCGAACGTGTCGTCGGCGCGGTTGCGCTCGTAGACCGCGATGTCGGCGCTGGGCCGCTGCTTCTTGAGCAATATCGCCGCATAGAGACCGGCAGGTCCGCCGCCGATGATCGCGATCTTCATGAGCGCCTCCACTGGAGAGCCGAGCCAATGAAAATTATTTTAACCCTAAAATATCTCCTGGCAAGCCCCTTCGGTTCCCTCCGCTTGTCAATTGCCCTGGAAGACCGGCTTCGACTTGGCCGCGAAGGCCTCGAAGGCGCGGTTGAAATCCTCCGTCGTCATGCACAAGGCCTGGGCAACTGCCTCGGCTTCGATCGCCTCCTCGACCGACATCGCCCATTCCATCGCCAGCATGCGCTTGGTCATCGTGTTGGCGAAAGTCGGGCCGTTCGCGATCTCGGTTGCCAACACCACGGCCTGCGCCAGCACGTCGGCGGGTGCGACGATGCGGCTGAAGAAGCCCCAGCGCTCGCCCTCCTCCGCGCTCATGAAGCGGCCGGTGTAGAGCAGTTCGGACGCGCGGGACTGACCGATGATGCGCGGCAGGATCGCGCAGGCCCCCATGTCGCAACCGGCAAGGCCGACCTTGTTGAACAGGAACGCGACCTTGGCACCGGTTGCAGCCAGCCTGATATCGGAGGCCATCGCAACGATCGCGCCAGCGCCTGCACAGATTCCTTCGACCGCCGCGACGATCGGCTGCGGACAGGCCCGCATCGCCTTGACGAGATCGCCGGTCATCCGGGTGAAGGCGGTCAGACCCTTGGTGTCCATCTTCACCAGCGGACCGATGATCTCGAACACGTCGCCGCCGGACGAGAAATTGCCGCCTGCACCGGCCACGACGATCGCCTTGACGTCATCGTCGAACGCGCAGGCCCGGAAGAAGTCGGTCAGTTCGCGATAACTCTCGAAGGTCAGCGGGTTCTTGCGCTCGGGCCGGTTCAACGTCACGGTCGCGACGCGATCCTTGACCGCTAGCAGGAAATGGCTGGGCTTGTAGTCCGCCAACGGCACGGTGACGGGATTGGCGTGTCTCGACATGTCGGCTTCCTTCCTTCAAATCTTATCGTTGGGCGCTACGGTCTACACCTCGCCGCCGGCCACAGCGATCGCCTGTCCCGTGATCGCACCGGCACCGCTGCCGCACAGCCACAGCACGGTATCAGCAACTTCCTGCGGCATGATGAGCCGCCCCTGCGGATTATGCTTGGCAAGCTCGGCGATCGCCTGCTCCCGGCTGCGGCCGGTCTTCTTCATGATGTTGTCCACGCTGTCGGCGACGAGATCCGTATCGGTGAAGCCTGGGCAGACTGCGTTGACTGTCACGCGCGTCGCAGCCAGCTCCAGCGCCAGCGAGCGCGTCAGGCCGACGACAGCATGCTTCGCTGCGGTGTAGGCGCTGACGTAAGGATAGCCCTTGAGCCCTGCCGTGGACGCGACCGCAACGACGCGGCCATAGGACTTTGCCCTCATCGCCGGCAGCACTGCCTGCACGGCATGCACGACACCCATGAAATTGATGTCGATCATGCGACGGAACAGCGCGGCATCCGATTTCAGGAACGGGGCGGATTCCGCACTTCCGGCATTGGCAATCAGGATGTCGATCGGCTGGCGCGCAACAACGGCGGCAACGGCCGCGTTCAGCGCGGCCTGATCGGCAACATCGGCAATGGCGGCGTAATCGGCGCAGCCGGCTGCGATCGCCTCATCGAGCGTTGCGCCGTTGCGCCCGACGATCGTCACGGTTGCGCCGGCAAGCTTCAGGGCTTGCGCGATCTCGCGGCCGATGCCGCGTCCGCCGCCCGTCACCATCGCATGCGCAGCTGCAGGCAATCCCGACACGCGCGCCTCCTCATCTCTTGCAATACGATCGCGGCCTCGAAGTTATTTTAAACTTCAAATTTTTGCAACAACACGCCCGAAGCGCCTTGACACCCCGGTTGCCGCGACTAGCGTTCAAGGGCCTGGGAGCGAGCAGCGTAGCGGTATCAGGCATATCTCGGAGGTCTGCGTGCCTGCGTCGCAAATCACCACCACGAAGGACGGCCGCTTCGGCTACGAGGCATCGGGGGCGCCCGAGCGGCAGACCGTGGTGTTCCTGCACGGCATCGGCGGCGCGGCGCGCGCCTGGCGGGGTCAGCTCGACTATTTCGGCGAGCGCCGCCACGCGGTGGCTTGGGACATGCCCGGCTATGGCCAATCCGCCCGGCTCGAGACGGCCAGCATCACCACGCTCGCCGCTGCGCTTCAGGATTTCCTGAGCCAGATCGGCGCCAAGCAGCCGATCCTCGTTGGTCATTCCATCGGCGGGATGATCGTACAGGAATGGTTGACGACGCATCCGAAGGCCGCGGCAGCCGTGGTGTTGGCTCAGACCAGCCCGGCCTTCGGCAAGGCCGACGGCGACTGGCAGAAATCGTTCATCGAGGCGCGCCTCGGCCCGCTCGATCGGGGCGCGACGATGGCGTCACTGGCGCCGGGCCTGGTCAAGGAGTTGGTCGGCGACGATCCCGATCCGCACGGCCTTGAAATTGCAACCTCCTGCATGGCCGGCGTGCCCGAGGCAAGCTATCGCGCCAGCATGCTGGCCCTGCTCGGTTTCGACCGGCGACAAGCCTTGAAGGACGTCAAGGTGCCGACGCTGGTGCTCTCCGGCTCGAAGGATCGCAACGCGCCGGCGCCGTTGATGGAGAAGATGGCGAGCTTCATTCCCTCGTCTGACTACGTCGAACTTCAGGGCGCCGGTCATCTCGTCAATCTCGAACGGCCCGGCGAGTTCAACGCCGCCCTCGATACGTTCCTGACGGCACATGCAACACCAGCGACAACGGAGAGATGATGACGGTCCCGGTCCAGAAGACGGCGATGGCCTCCGGCGAAGTCCTCGATGCGCCGATGTTCGATCCGGCCGCATATCGGCTCACGGTCGAGCAGGCCGACATTATCGCACGGGCCCGGGAACTCGGGCAGAGAGTGCTGGCGGGCCGCGCCGCGACCTGGGATCGCGAGGCGAGCTTTCCGACTGAGAACTACAAGGACCTGCATCGCGCGGGCCTGCTCGGCATCTCCGTTCCCAAGGCTCTTGGCGGCCTCGGTGCGGGCTACCAGACCTACGCACTCACCGCCGCCGAGATCGGCCGCTATTGCGGCGCCACGGCGCTGACCTGGAACATGCACGTTTGCTCGACCTTATGGTCCGGACCGCTCGCCGACGATCTCGACATGGACGAGGACGTCCGCGCCGAGCACGAGCGGCGGCGCGCGATCCACTACAAGCGCATCGTCGACGACGGCGCGATCTATTCGCAGCCCTTCTCGGAGGGTGGCGCGGCGGCAGCGGGCGGCGTCGCGTTCGGTACCGAGGCCAAGCCGGTCAAGGGTGGCTGGCTGGTCAACGGCAAGAAAATCTTCGCCTCGCTTGCCGGACACGCGGACTATTATGGTGTGCTATGCACCGAGGTCAGCGAGGGCGAGAAGGCGTCCCGCCGCAACACGCTCTATCTCGCGGTGCCGGCGAAGACGGAGGGCGTCTCTGTCGTCGGCGACTGGGATCCGCTGGGCATGCGCGGCACGGTGTCACGCACGCTGCTGTTCAAGGATGTCTTTGTCGAGGACGACGCCGCCTTGATGCCGCGCGGCGTTTATTTCCAGGCGGCGATGCGCTGGCCGCACATGTTCATGACGTTGTCGCCTACCTATATGGGCCTCGCGCAGACTGCGTATGACTTCACCGTCAGATATCTGCGCGGCGAAGTGCCGGGCATGCCGCCGGTCAAGCGGCGGATGTACCCGACCAAGCAGATCGCGGTGGCGCAGATGCAGATCAAGCTGGAACAGATCAAGGGCATCTGGTTCCAGGCCGTGACCGAGGCGCGAGCCAATCCGAGCAAGGAGCAGGTGCTGCGCGCCTATGCGGCGCAGTACTCGGTGATGGAGGGCGCCAATGATCTGGCGGCGCTCGCCATCCGCACATGCGGTGGACAATCGATGCTGAAGACGCTGCCGCTGGAGCGCATCTATCGCGACAGCCGTTGCGGCTCCCTGATGCTGCCCTGGACCGCCGAATTGTGCCTCGACCGCATCGGCCGCGAGGCACTGTACGAGCCCGGCGAGACGGACGACTGAGCGTGGACCTCTGCAGCCTGATCGAGCGCAACGCGGCGTTCACGCCGGACAAGCCGGCGATCCACTTCGAAGGCAGGACGCTGAGCTATGCCGATTTCAGCGAGCGCATAGCGCGGACAGCGCGGGCGCTGAAATCCGAGTTCAGCGTCGGACGCGGCGACCGCGTCGCGATTTTGAGCCTCAACCGGCCGGACTATCTGGTCTTGCTCTATGCCTGTGCGCGACTCGGCGCGATCCTGGTGCCGCTGAACTGGCGGCTGGCGGTGGCCGAGCAGGTCTTCATTCTCTCGGATGCTGCCGCCAAGGTGCTGGTGCTGGAGCAGGCCTTTGCGCCGGTGCTGCCGGCGCTCGCCGAGAGCCATCCGGAGACCGTGCCGGTCGGCATCGACTTTGCGCCGTCGAGCGGATTGCAGATCGACGATCTGCTGGGCCGCGGTCACGGCGATGATCGCAACCCGCACATCGACCTCTCCTGCCCGCTGCTGATCGTCTACACCTCGGGCACCACGGGCCGGCCGAAGGGCGCGGTGCTGCGCCAGGAGGCGTTGCTGTGGAACGGGGTGATGAGCCAGCACATGCATGGCCTCACCTCCGACGATCACGTGCTGACGGTGCTGCCGCTGTTCCACGTCGGCGGCCTCAACATCCAGACCACGCCGGCGCTGCATCACGGCGCCACCGTTACGCTGCACGCCCGCTTCACGCCGGATTCGACACTGGCGGCGATCGTCAACGAACGGCCGACTTTGACCGTGCTGGTGCCGGCAACCATTCAGGCCGTCACCGAGCATCCCGATTGGAACGCGACGGACCTGTCCTCGCTGAGAGCTGTTGCGACCGGATCGAGCATCGTGCCGCCGGCGCTGATCGAACGCATCACCGCACGCGGCGTGCCGGTGCTGCAGGTCTACGGCTCGACCGAGACCTGTCCGATCGCGGTCTACACACGGCTCGGCGGCGACCTCTCGCGCGCAGGCTCCACCGGCCTGCCCGGGCTGTGCTGCGAAGCCAAGATCATCGACAAGGACGGCGACGAGCTTCCGGCAGGCAAGGCGGGCGAGATCGCCGTGCGCGGGCCTAATCTGTTCTTCGAATATTGGGGCAACGCCAAAGCCACGCAGCAGGCGATCCATGACGGCTGGTACCGCACCGGCGACATCGCCCAGCGCGATGCCGAGGGGTACTTCTTCGTGCTCGAGCGCAAGAACAACATGATCATCTCCGGCGGCGAAAACGTCTATCCGGCCGAGATCGAGCGCGTGCTCAGCGAGCATCCCGACGTCGTCGAATGCGGCGTGATCGGCCGGCCCGATCCGCGCTGGGACGAGGTGCCGGTAGCGTTCGTCGTCAAGCGCCAGGGCTGCGCGCTCGATGCGGACACCTTGCGCGCGCATCTGCAGGCGCAGCTCGCGCGCTTCAAGGTGCCGCGCGACATCGTGTTCATCGACGACCTGCCGCGCACTGCGCTCGGCAAGGTGCAGCACCATCTGCTGCGCCAGATCGATGACCCCAAATGATCGGCATGGAGACGCGCTCTTGAAAATTGCAGTGCTCGGCGGCGGCAACGGCTCCTTTGCAGCGGCAGGCGATTTCGCGCTCGGCGGCCACGAGGTCCGGCTGTGGCGCCGCGATGCGGACGCTGTCGCGCAGCATCAAGTGGCGGGCTCGTCGATCATCGTCAAGGACGTCAATGGCCGGCGCGAGGCCCGGCTGGCGCTGGTCACGACGGATATCGGCGAGGCCGTCTATGGCGCCGAGCTGATCCTCTGCCCGGCACCGGCCTTCGCGCAGGCAGCCATCGCGCACCAACTTGCGCCGCATCTCGTCGACGGTCAGGTCGTATTCCTGCCGCCGGCGACCTTCGGCACCATGATCTTCGCGGCGGCCGCGCGTGATGCCGGCAATGAAGCCAACGTCAGCTACGCCGAGACCGGCACCCTGCCCTGGCTGACGCGCAAGCATGGGCCGTTCGAGGTCACGATCACCATTCGGGCCAAGCGGCTCCCGGTCGGCGTGTTTCCTTCGAAGACGGCCGAGCATGCGCTGGCTGTGATCGGCCGCGCCTTCCCCGGCGTGATCGAGCCCTGTGGTGACGCGCTGTCGGGCGCGCTGATGAATGCCGGCTGCATCATCCATCCGCCGCTGATCGTGATGAATGCAGGTCCGATCGAGCATTTCGAGCGCTGGGACATCCACAAGGAGGGCACGCAACCTTCGATCCGCCGCGTCACCGATGCGCTCGATGCGGAGCGGATTGCGGTGCGCGAAGCGCTCGACTACGGCGCGCCGCATTTTCCGCTGGCGCATCACTACGCCAAGGAGGGCGAGATCTGGATGTACGGCCGCGGCTCGCACGACCGGCTCACCGATTCCGGCGATTGGCGCGAGCAGCTCGTGCTGACGCAGCACCGCTACATGCGCGAGGATCTCAGGCTCGGCCTGTCGTTCCTGATCTCGGCCGCCGAGCTGAGCGGCACGCCGACGCCGCTCGCCCGCGCCTTCCTGGCCATCGGCGGTGCGATCTGCGGCGAGGATTTCATGGCAACGGGACGCACGCTCGCCCGCCTCGGCCTTGGTGGTCTCGACCGGACCGCGCTGCAGGCGCTGCTGCGTGATGGATTTGCTCAATGAGCGGGCGCGGTCATATCGCCTGCCTCGGCGCCGGCCGCATGGGCCGCGGCATCGCCGTCGCCTTCGCCTATGCCGGCCATCCCGTGACGATGATCGACATCAAGTCGCGCACGCCGGAGGAGTTCGCCGGGCTGGAGCGCGACGCGCTCGGCGAGGTCGGCGCGACGTTCGCGACCTTGGCGCGGCTCGGGATGCTGCAAGCCGCCGATGCCGAAAAGCTGATGGGCAATATCGCCGTCGCGCCGGCCAGCGCGAGCGGCGATGTGCTGGCGCAGACGACCCTGGTGTTCGAGGGCGTGCCGGAGATCGTGGACCTCAAGCGCGAGGTGCTCGGGGCGGCGTCGCGCGCGGTCGCGCCCGACGTGATCATCGCCTCGACGACCTCGACGATCCTGGTCGATGATCTCTCCGGTGCGGTGGAGCGGCCTGAGCGCTTCCTGAATGCGCACTGGCTCAACCCGGCCTATCTGATCCCGCTGGTCGAGATCTCGCCGGGCCAGGCGACGGATCCCGATGTCACGGCGCGGCTGAAGGCGCTGCTCGAAGGCATCGGCAAGGTGCCGGTGGTCTGCGCGGCCACGCCGGGCTTCATCGTGCCGCGCATCCAGGCGCTCGCCATGAATGAGGCGGCGCGCATGGTCGGCGAAGGGGTCGCCAGCGCCGAGGAGATCGACAAGGCGATCCGCTACGGCTTCGGCTTCCGCTACGCCGTGCTCGGCCTGCTCGAATTCATCGACTGGGGCGGCGGCGACATCCTCTACTACGCCAGCCGCTACCTCGAAGGCGCGCTCCACAGCGACCGCTATCGCGCGCCCGAGGTGATCGAGCGCAACATGGCGGAGGGCCGCATCGGCCTGCGCACCGGCGCCGGATTCCTCGATTATTCCGGTATGGATGTCGCAGCCTATCGCGAGCAGCGGCTCGGCGCGCTGGTCGACATGCTGCGGCATTTCAAGCTCGCCCGGCCGCCGGTTGTGGATTGAGCACGCAGCGAGGCTGATCGTCGCGTGGCGCATAGCCGTAGGGTGGGCAAAGGCGCGCAGGCGACACTGCGCGCCTCATGCTGCGCTCCATCGCGCGCCGTGCCCACCATGTCGCTCCGCATGCCTGGATGCACGGTGGGCACGCAACCGCCCTGCGGGCGGTTGCTTTGCCCACCCTACAGCGGTGTCGCTGCCGGCCCTTTGCGGGTATCAACTGCAACTGCATCAACAAACTCCGCCGTCGTCCCGGCGAGCGCCGGGACCCATAACCCCAGGGAGGAGTTTGGGGCGCGCGTCGATCATCTCGCAAAACAATGACTGCCGCGGAGTATGGATTCCGGGTCGGCGCCGCGATGCGCTTTGCGCGTCACGGCTTGCCCAGGACGACAATGGTGGGGATCGGATACACGGGTCAAACAGCGGGCGGCATGACGTCTCGTTCTCGCGGCGCATTTGCGCCCGAGCGTTGCGATCAGTTCGTCCCTCTTCAAATGCAGAGGGCGCAGGGAATGCCGGGTGAAGGCCTCACCCGTGGCCCGCCTGCGAAAAAGAATGCAGGCGGCAGGTACCACAGGTGCAGCCGAACACTCCGGCATTCCCTGCGCGATGGGCTTCACGCTTATACGCAGTCTCCCTGGTGCGCCGGGCTTGTTGGCCACCATGGCGACAATGCGCTTTAGGCGCATTGCGCTGGACACCAGCTTCGGGGTGTCAGGACGCTGCGACTTCACGTCCGCAATCGATCGTTCGTCGGCGCCCTCGCGAGAGGACGCTGCGATCTCTCGCGGCCATCGCTCCCCGCCTCGCGTGTCGTGACGATCGCGCGCAACGCCCCTCCGCAGTGAGGCGGGATGGCGAGAGAGAACCACAATTTCCGAAAAATGGCAAGTGAATTATTTTTTTCAGAACTCGCTCGACACAATTCTGCATCGCGGACGCTTCGCCATTGTGGGGCGACCTGCCCCTCATGTGACGGTGCGCTCCCCTCCCCCTTGCGGGGAGGGGAGTAGACTGCCGCCGTGGCGCCCACTCGCGAGCGACGACCCGGAGAATTACCCGAACACGTCCTGCAGCACGCCCTCCTTGATCACGGCCACACCGTCCAGCTCGATCGTGGTACCCATCATCGGCAGGTCGAAATGGCCAGCCGTGTAGCGGCCGGCGAATTCGTTGGCGCCGGTGGAGAACAGGAAATTGCCGGGGACGGCGCGCAACTCGGTGCCGTTGGTGTCGCGCTGGTCGTACATGGTCAGCGCCTCGTAACGCGCGCCGGGGTTCATGCCCCAGCCGACATGCGACACCGCATAGGCCTCGCGGTCGCCCCAGGAGGCGAGATAGGATCGCATCATCGCGGCATCGGCGCCCTCGCCTACCAAAGCGGTGACGTAGTCGTCACGCAGGGTCATCGTCACCGGTGACGTGAGATAGCGCTTGAAGGTGAGGTTGATGTCGCCGGGCGCCATCACGATGGTGCCGTTGACCGATTTGCTCCTGGGGAAGCTGACGACGATGCCGCCCGGCCAATGCGCGAGCGTGCCGGGACGGTCGGTCCAGCCCCAGACGCCGACGGTGGAGGCGCCCTCCATGATCACGTCGAGATCGGTGCCGGCCTTCGAGGTCACGCGCATCCGCTTGGTGCCGCGCAGCATCTTGGCGGCGGCGCGCACCCGCTTCTCGAGCGCCGAGTCCGGCACCATGCGCTCGAGCGCCTCGGGATGTTCGTTGGAGATCACCAGGATGCGGGCGCCGGCTTTCAGGATCTCCGGCGTCTCCACCGCATGCATCAAGCCTTCGATGGTGCAGTCGACGACGAAGCCGGCCTGCTGCAGCGCTGAGACCACCGGCCCGAGCTTGCCGATCGCCTCCGACGCACCGGTCGAGCGCACCGGCACCGGATGGCGGTTGCGCGGGGTCGGCACCACGACATGGAACGGCCGCGCGCCCATCCGCAGCAACGCCAGCTCGGCGATGTGGACGTTCAGCGCCCGGGACTGCGTCTCCGACAGGATCGCGGCGGTGTCACCCGCCTTGACGGCACAGCGCTCGAAGATCTCGCAGAATGCGTCGATCCATTTCGCCTCGATGCGATCCGCCAGCATGGTCGTTCTCCCGATTGTCGTTGTGTTGTTATCAGACTGAGGGAAAGCCGCGCAGCAGATAAGCGCGCAGGCCTTGCAGCAGGGCGTTGAGAATGAGACCCAGCAGCGAGATCGTGATCAGCGGCACGAACATGTCGACAGCCTGGAAGGTGCGCGCGGCGGTCACCAGCACGTGACCGAGCCCGTCGGTCGAGGTGATCATCTCGGCCAGGAACACGACGATGCAAGAGATCACGAGGCCGATGCGGCAGCCGGTCAGGATCGACGGCATCGCCGCCGGCAGCACCACCTTCCACAGCACGTCGCGCGGCGGCGTGCCGGCCGCGAGCGCCGACCAGATCAGCTTCTGCTCGACGGTCGTCGCGCCGTAGTAGGTCGACAGCAGGATCGGAAACAGCGCGTCCGCCGCCACCAGCATGATCTTGGATTCGTGGCCGAAGCCGAGCAGCAGCAGGAACGCCGGATAGAGCGCGACCTTCGGCAGCGGCGCCAGCACGCGCACGATCGGCTTGACGGCGGCGTTGACAGGCGGGCTCACCGCGGCGGCAATTCCAAGGGAAACACCGAGCACCACGGCGATCGCAAAGCCGGCGAACAGCCGGAACAGCGTTGCCACGATGTCCTGCTGGAAGGTGACGCTGGTGAGCTGCTGGCCCATCCGCAAAAACACCTGCCCCGGCGGCGGCAGCAGGGTCGGCGGCGCATAGCCGAACGACACCAGCCCCTGCCACAGCAGCAGGACCAGCACGATCGGCGCGGCGCCAAGGAGGATGTCGTTGGAGGTGCGCGTCATGAGAAGCTCAGCGGCATGTCGAACTGCGGCTCGGACCAGCGCACCAGCCAGCGCCTGACGACCTCGAACGCCGCATCGAGGCAGATGCCCATGGCGCCGATGATGATGATCATCGCGAACACCGTGTCGTACTGGCCCATGTCGAGCGCGTTGAACAGGATGTTGCCGGCGCCGGATTGCCGCGCGATCATCTCGCTCGTCACCATCGTGATCAGCGCCAGCACGATTCCAGTGCGGCAGCCGGTGAGGATCTCCGGAAGCGCCGCGGGCAGGACAATGCGCAGCAGGCGCTCGCCGGCCGAGAGCCCCATCGCCGCGCCCGACCACAGCATCTTCTCCTCGACCGCCTTGGCGCCCTCGAAACTGTGGTAGATCACCGGAAGGCTGACGCCAAGGAAGATCACCAGCGTCTTGGAGATGTCTCCGACGCCGAGCCACAGCATGATGATCGGCATCAGCGCCGCCTTCGGCACCGGGTAGATCAGCATCAGCAGCGGATTGAAGAAGGCGGCGGTCGACCGGCTGCGCCCCATCAGGAGCCCGAGCGGAATCGAGAACGCAAGCGCCAGTGCGAAGCCGATCGCCATCCGCCGCAGCGAGGCCAGGATGTTGATCAGGGATTCCTTGTCGGTGAGGATCGGCGGGATCGCACGCAGCGCTTCCAGCGCGGTCGGAAAGCTGTCGTTCTTCAGTCCGAGCGAGGCGAGCTGCCACGCCAGCAGCAGACCGCAGCAAGCCAGCACCGGCGCGAGCGGCTTCGACAGGCCGTTCATGACGGCAGCTCGTTGTCACCGGAATCGTCGAACATGCGCTCGATGTCGACGATGTATTTCTGGTAGCGCGGGTCCAGCAGAAGCTCCTCGCGGCGTCGAGGGCGCGGCAGGTCGATGTCGATCACCTCGCGGATGCGGCCAGGCGAGCGCGACATCATCACGACCTTGTCGGACAGGAACACGGCTTCCTCGACCGAGTGGGTCACGAACAGCACCGTCTTGCGGTCGCGCTCCCAGATGTCGAGCAGGTCGTTCTGCAGCCGCGTACGCGTATGCGCGTCGAGCGCGCCGAACGGCTCGTCCATCAGCAGCACCTCCGGCCCGTAGGCCAGCGTGCGCGCCAGCGCGACGCGCTGCTTCATGCCGCCGGAGAGCTCCTTGGGATAGAATTTCTCGAAGCCGGTGAGTCCGACCATGGCAAGCAAAGTCCGCGCGAGCGCCTCGGCCTTCGCCGGCTTCTTGCCCTGCTGCAGCGGACCATACATGACGTTGCCGAGCACGCTCTTCCAGGGAAACAGCGCGAACTCCTGGAACACCGGGCCGCGATCGGTGCCGGGACCGGTGATCGGCTTGCCCTTCATCTTCGCCGTGCCTTTGGTGGGGCTGACGAAGCCACCGACGATGTAGAGCAAGGTCGACTTGCCGCAGCCGGAGGGCCCGAGGATGGAGACGAAGGCGCCCTCGCCGACCGAAAGCGAAATGTCCGACAGCGCGGTGTGGTCGCGGCGCGACGACGTCTTGAACACCTGCGACACGCGATCGATCTCGATGATCGGCGTGGCCGCACGACGGCCGAGCGGAGTGCCCGCGAGCTGGCCGGGTCGGATCGGGGTCACGCCCATGTCGGCTTCTCTTTCCGATGCAGCACGCTTAGAGGCTCCGTGATATCAGGCATGAAGACTGCCGCAGACGATCGTTTTAAACCACATCCACCGTCATTCCGGGGCAAGGCCGAAAGGCCTTGAACCCGGAATCTCGAGATTGCCTTGCGTCATGCTCAACAAGCTCGAGATTCCGGGTTCAATCATCGAAGCGCAGCCGCTTCGCGTCTGCGCCTCGACGATTGCCCCGGAATGACGGGGACCTGGAAAGATTAGCAAGAACTCTGCCAATCGTCCCACGCGCGCCGCTCATTGCTGCTCCTGATCGAACCAGGGCCATTCGGCCGGTCCCTCATGCGTGACGGCGCCGAGCGGCGCCTGCCCGACCAATTTCGCATACTTCGCCAGCGCTCCCGCGCGGTGCCGCGGCGGCCGCTGCGTCCAGTGCTTGCGGCGCGAAGCCAGCTCAACGTCATCAAGCAGCACATCGAGCGTGCGCGCCTTCGCATCGATGCGGATCGGATCGCCGTCTTGCACCATCGCCAGCGGACCGCCGACGAAGGCTTCCGGCGAGACATAGCCGATGCACATGCCGCGGGTGGCGCCGGAGAAGCGGCCGTCGGTGATCAGCGCGACCTTCTCGCCCATGCCCTGGCCATAGATCAGCGCGGTGACGCCGAGCATCTCGCGCATCCCCGGACCGCCGACCGGACCCTCGTTGCGGATGATCAGCACCTCGCCCGCCTGATAACTGCGCGCGCGGACCGCGGCGACGCAGGCCTCCTCGTCCTCGAACACCCGCGCACGGCCCTCGAACACCAGGTTCTTGAGGCCGGCAATCTTGATGACGGCGCCGTCGGGCGCGAGGTTGCCCTTGAGGACGGCCACGCCGCCATCCGCCATGATCGGCTTGGCCGGGCTGAACACGATCTCGCCGTCCGGCGGGTTGGCCGAGCCATATTCCTCGGCCAGCGTGCGGCCGGTGACAGTGATGCAGGAGCCGTCGATGTGGCCGCTCTCGATCAGCGCGCGGATCACCACGGCGGCGCCGCCGATGTCGTAGACGTCCTTCGCCGTGTACTTGCCGCCCGGCCTGAGATTGCCGATCAGCGGCGTGCGCGCGAACACCTCACCGACATCGTCGAGGGTGAAGCGGATGCCGGCCTCATTGGCGATCGCCGGCAGATGCAGCGCGGCGTTGGTGGAGCCGCCGGTAGCCGCGACGATGGCCGCCCCGTTCTCCAGCGCCTTCCGGGTCACGATGTCGCGCGGCAGCGGGCCGCCACGCGCGAGCATCTGCATGATCATGCGTCCGGCCTGCCGCGCGACGTGCGCGCGCTCGGCATAGACGCCGGGGATCATCGAGACGTTGGGCATCGACAGGCCCGTCGCCTCCGACAGCATGCCCATGGTGTTGGCGGTGAACTGCCCGGCGCAGGCGCCGATGGTCGGCAGGCAGGTCCGCTCGATGCCTTCGAGCGTCCGTGCATCGATCTCGCCGGTCATGTAGCTGCCGACCGCTTCATACGAGTCGAGCACCGTGAGCGTCCTGCCCCGGTACTTGCCGGGCAGCGCGCTGCCGCCATAGATGAAGATCGACGGAACGTTGCAGCGGACCATGCCCATCATGACGCCGGGCAGGGTCTTGTCGCAGCCGCCGAAGCCGATCAGCGCGTCATAGGCCAGGCCATGGACCACGGCCTCGATGGAGTCGGCAATCAGCTCGCGCGAGAACAGAGAGAACTTCATCCCCTCATGGTTCATGCTGATGCCGTCGGAGACCGAGACGGTGGCGAATTCCCGCGGCGTGCCGCCAGCTTCGGAGACGCCCGTCTTCGCCGCATCGACCTGGAAATCGTGCGTCATGTTGCAGGGCGTCTGCTCGCCCTTCTGGCTAACGACGCCGATCATCGGCTTGGCGATGTCGGCATCGTCCAGCCCCATCGCGCGCATGAAGGCCCGGTGCGGAGCGCGATCGAGCCCTTCCACCGTCACACGCGATCGCAGCTTCCTCATCGACAAGGCTCCGCGTGAAGCCGCCTACTGGATCGGCGCGACGATCGTGGGATGCTTGAACTGGGCGACGTCGAGCTTCGGCAGCATGCCGGTCTCGGCGTAGATGTCGAGCATCTTCTGGATCGCCGGGAAGTTCGGCGCGGCCACCGGATCGCGGCCAAAATCATTGTCCTTCAGCAGATAGGTGTCGATCACGGCGACCGGCGCCTTCATGACCTCCGACACCACCTTCAAGGTCTCGTCGCGATTGGCGAGCGCCTTCTTCATGCCGGCGGTGATGTCGCGGACATAGGCCTTCACCAGCTCCGGGTTCTTGTCGACGAAATCGGCGCGACAGGCCTCGAGGATGTGGACGATGTTCGGCATCGCCTCGGACAGCGAGAACAGCTTGCGGGTGCCGCCCTTGGCCTCGGCGCGCGCGGCAAAGGGTTGATTCATGTTGACGGCGTCGACGCGGCCCTGGCGCAGCGCATCCTCCGACACCGCGAAACCGACCTCGACCAGCTTGATGTCCTTGGCGGGATCGAGCCCGGCCTGCTTCAGCAGCATGTTGAACGGCCCTTGCGTGCCGCCGCCGATCACGGAAATGCCGACCGTCTTGCCCTTGAGATCGGCGATGGTCTTGATCGGGGAATCGTCCTTGACCGCCCAGTAGACCGAGAAGCCGCCCGGCTTCTCATAAACGTGCTGGGCGACGATGTAGGCCTTGAGGCCGCCGCCGACGACGCCGTTCGCCAGTGACAGCGGCGCTTGCGTGGCACAGTCGAGCGCGCCGGCGGCGAGCGCCTGCGTCATCGGTGCCGTTCCCTGGAACTGGGTCCATTCGATGTTGTAGGTCTTGCCGAGATCCGGAAATTCGGTCGGCCGCTTCATCATCCAGTATTTGGATTCTTCCGCCGGGATGGTCCAGCCGACGCGGATCGTCTGCTGTGCGAATGTCGGCCCCGCGCTCGTCACCAAAGCCATCGCCGCGAGTGCCGCCAGCATCAACCGTTTCCGCATCACGCCCCTCCGCCCTTTCAAAAAGGAACCTCGCGGAGAATGTTTCATGTCTCAAATATCTGTGCAAGCGCGGAAAACGCTCCGCCTTTGCCTGCCCCATGGGCAAGCCCGCTTTGCAGCGCGACAAGGCCGGGTCATCGTGAAACGCCCCGCGGTCCGTGTGCCGCGGCGCGGTCGACAACGCAAGGTCGCATGCTCCAAGCTGGCGAAAGTGGCCGTTCAGCCGACTGGCGTCGCCGCGTCGCACGCGCTAGGGAGAAGCCCCGAATTGACCTTTTGAGGAGTTCTTCGATGTCGATCCAGCGTTTCGAAATTGGCCCGCGCATGAGCCAGGTCGTGGTTCACGGCAATACCGTCTATCTCGCGGGAGTCGTCGCGCAGAAGACGGCCGGTGAAAGCGTCACCAAGCAGACCGAGGAGATTCTCTCGATCATCGACGGCCACCTCGCCAAGGCCGGCACCGACAAGTCGAAGCTGTTGTCCGCGACGATCTACCTCACCGACATCAAGACCTTCGGCGAAATGAACGCCGTGTGGGATGGCTGGGTCTCGGCCGGCAATACCCCGGCGCGCGCCACGGTCGAAGCCAAGCTGGCTGCGCCGCAATACACCGTCGAGATCATGGTGATCGCGGCGAAGTAGGCGCGCTGGGTCGCCGCGCACTAGTCAGTGTCGCGGCGACCAGTATTGCGATTGAGCGGACCACGCCGCTCGCGCATGAGCCCTTCCGGAAGCACCGGCTCGGTGCCGGGCAACGGCTCGGCCCGCACGTCGGCGCCCCACTGCTCCTGCTGGCGGGGCGCCGTTTTGTCCTTGACCTGGTGCGACTGCGGCAGACCGTCCTTGCTAACGGGGTCGTAGGCGCCGGAGCGCAGGTCGCGGGTGTCTCTGCCTGTCATGATCTTTCAACAAGCGGTGTCCAGCATTCGTTCCTGATCGCCGGCATGGAACAGATGCCCTCCTGCCGCCGCAGGACCAGCCACGGTCAGGACTGCGGCCGCAGCGGCGCGCCCTCGCGGATGCCGTCGACCTTCACGGCCAGCCGTTTGATCTTGTCGTAAAGCGTCTGCTTCGGAATGCTCAGCAGCGCCGCAGTCGCCGGCACGTCGCCGAGCTTGCGGCGCAACGCATCCTCGATGATCGAGCGCTCGATGTTCTCCAGCTGCCGTGGCAGCGACAGCTCCGAGGCCGCGGCGCCCGAGCGGTCGAGGACCTTGCGGTCGAGCACACCGAGCACGAAGCGGTCGGCGACGTTGCGCAGCTCGCGCACGTTGCCCGGCCATGAGTAGCCGAGCAGCAGCGACATGGTCTGCTCATTCACGATCGGCGCGTCGCGCTCGAACCGCTTGGCAGCCTCGAGGGTGAAGTGCTCGAACAGGATCGGGATATCCTCGCGGCGTTCGCGCAACGGAGGCAGCTCGATAAACGCGACGCCGAGACGATAATACAGATCGGCGCGGAACAGCTTCTGCTCGCTGAGCTCGAACAGATTGGCCTTGCTGGCCGCCACCACGCGGCAATCCACCGCCACAGGCTTGTTGGAGCCGACGCGCTCGACCGAGCGGTCCTGCAACGCCCGCAGCAGCTTCACCTGCACGCTGAGCGGCATGCTCTCGATTTCGTCGAGGAACAGCGTGCCGCCATGGGCATATTCGATCTTGCCGATCCGCTGCTTGGTCGCGCCGGTGAAGGCGCCGGCCTCGTGGCCGAACAATTCGCTCTCGACCAGCGACTCCGGCAGGCCGCCGCAATTCACCGCGACATAGTTGCCGCCGCGCCGGGCGCTGTGAGCGTGCAGGCAGCGGGCGACGACGTCCTTGCCGGTGCCGGTCTCGCCATAGATCGTCACGTCGACATTGGTCGAGGCCAGGGTCGAGACCAGGCGGCGCACCTCCTGGATCTGCGGCGAACGCCCGAGCAGGCTCGCCTCGATGCCCTGGCGGTCGGCGAGCGCCGAGCGCAGCGCGCGGACTTCGAGCGTCAGGCGGCGCTTGTCGAGCGCGCGGCGCACGACGGAGACGAGTTGCTCCGACGAGCACGGCTTCTCGATAAAGTCATAGGCGCCGTTGCGCATCGCTTCCACGGCCATCGAGATATCGCCGTGTCCGGTGACCAGGATGACCGGCAGGTCCGGATCGAGCCGGTGCAGCTCGGACAGCCACTCGGTGCCGCTCTTGCCGCGCAGCCGCACGTCGGAGACCACCACGAACGGCATGTCGGCGCGAACGGTCGTGCCTGCGGCTTCGGCGGAGGCGAACGGCGTGACCGAGAGCCCGGCCAGCTGCAGCGCCTGGACGGCGCCGATGCGGACATCCTCGTCGTCCTCGACATAGATCACGCCGACCGGTTGCTCAGGAGTCATGCGGGAACCTCTTCAATCGGCAAGCGGCAGCAGCACAATGAACTCGGCGCCGGACGGCTCGAGATTCCGCGCCCGCAGCTCGCCGCCGAACGACCGCGCGATGTGATTGGCGATCACGAGCCCAAGTCCGAGCCCCTTGCCGGCCGGCTTGGTCGTCACGAAGGGCTCGAACAGGCGCGGCAGGACATCGGCGGCGATCGCCGGGCCGCTGTTGGCGATGGTGATGCGGCACTGCCCCTCCTCACGCACGGCGCGGATGTGGATGGACTTCCGCGCGGCGCCCTCGACGGCATCGAGCGCGTTGGCGATGATGTTGCAGAGCAGTTGCTCGAGCCGGATCTGATCGGCCCTGACATGAAGCTCGGGCGCGAGATCGATGGTGACGTCGACATTGCCGTCCTTCACCCGCGCGCCGAGGATCTTGAGCGTCTCGGACAGCGCCTGCTCGACCGAGACGGCATCGAGCGGCGCGTTCGATTTGTAGGCGAACACGCGCAGCTGGCCGGTCAGCCGCGCCAGACGGCGGACCAACTCGCCGATGCGGATGAGATTGCCGCGGGCCTCGCCGATCATGCCGCGATCGACGAATTGCACGGCATTGTCGGAGGCGGTCTGCAGCGCCGCCAGCGGCTGGTTGATCTCGTGCACCATGCCGGCCGACATCTGGCCGAGCACGGCGAGCTTGCCGGCATGGACGAGTTCGTCCTGCGCGGCGCGCAATTCGGCGGTGCGCTCCTGCACCCGCATTTCCAGCCTGTCATTGGCGGCCTGCAGCGCGGCCTGGCTCGCCAGCCGCTGCCGGATCTCGCGGCGTCGCTGCGCCAGCAGGCCGAACGCCAGCAGCGCCACGATGCTGGCGAGACCCGAGAGCGTGCCGATGATCAAGGCCGTCCGCCGGATCGGCGCCTCGTCGTCGAGCAGCAGCAGCTGCCATTGTCGCCCGTTGAGCGGACGCTCGTCGACGCTGTAGACCGCGCCGCGCTCGGTCGCGACCTGGCCGCCGCGATCGGTCCTCTCCATGAAGCTCCAGCCGAGCGGCGCGAGGCTGGAGCTGCCATAGGGCTTGGACGTCGCGATCTCCTCGAGCGCGTCGACCGAGAGCGGCGTCAACGGGCGGAAACGCCATTCCTCGCGCGAGGCGAGAATGGTGACGCCGCGGGCGTCGACCAGCAGCATGTCGGCACCGCGGTTGCGCCATTCGCGCTCGAAGGCATCGAGATTGACCTTGACGACGGCGACGCCGATGGTCCGTCCCTCTTGCTTGACGGCATAGGACAGGTAATAGCCGGCGCGCGCGCTGGTGATACCGATGCCGAAGAACACGCCGCGGCCGGTCGCCAGCGCTTGGCGCATATAGGGGCGGTAGGACAGGTTGCTGCCGACCGGCGTCCCCGGCTGATCGAAGTCGGCGGCGGCGATCGCATCACCGGCGACGGTGAGGACATAGAGGTTGTCGGCGCCGGCCAGCAGATTGATCGACTTCAGATGCAGGCTGACGCTCTGCTGCAGCGCGCGATCGTCCGGCGTGCCGAGCAGCCGGAAGACATCGGGCGAGGTCTCCAGCAGCGAGGGCAGATATTCGAAGCGCGAGAGGTAGCCGTCGAGCTGCGCGGCCTCGACCGCCAGCCGCTGCTGGGCCGCGGCGTGCCGCTGATCGAGCCCGCGGGAAAAGGCAATGGCATAGCCGAGCCATGCCGCGACGCCGACCAGCGCAGCCGCCATCACTCCGCGAGCGACCCAGCCCGCGCGCCTGCCGACCACCGCGGTGACGTCGAGATGTCCCTCGATGCCGATCCGGAATGGAAGGTCCGTCATTCCCTTTTCCAGGCCCATCACGTTCCAGGCCCATCACTTCCCAGGCCCGTGTACCGGGCCGCGGCTGCCGTATCCGTAATTGTGCTGCAAGTCTAAGGTCTTGCCGGGCAATAGGCGACAACAAAATCGGCCGGGCCGACGCCAAGGCGCCCTCGTCAGTGCAGCTTGACGTGCGGCTCGGTGCGGCGGGTGATCAGGCGCGCCAGCGTGTCCAGCGACACCTTCGCGAGCCCGTGCAGCGCGTATTCGTGCATCTTGTAGAGCGACAGATACATCATCCGCGCGAACAGGCCTTCGAACACCAGATTGCCGCCGACCAGCGCGCCCATCATCGAGCCGACCGTGCTGAACTCGCCGAGTGACACCAGCGAGCCGAAATCGTGATAGCGGTAGTCCGCCAGCGGCTCGCCTCTGACGAAGCGCGGAATCTGCTTGTAGAGATGCGACGCCTGCTGATGTGCCGCCTGCGCCCGCGGCGGCACGTTGCCGCGCTCGCCCCAGGAGCAGGCCGAGCAGTCGCCGATCGCGAAGACGCGCTCGTCGCGCGTGGTCTGCAGGGTCTGCCTGACCACGAGCTGGTTGATGCGGTTGGTCTCCAGGCCCGCAATGTCCTTCAGGAAGTCGGGCGCCTTGACGCCCGCGGCCCAGACGATCAGCTCGGCCGGGATGACACGGCCGTCGACAAGGCTGACCTTGTCGGCGCCGACCTCGGCGACCTTGGCGCCAACCAGGACCTCGACGCCGAGCTTTGCGAGCAGCTTCTCGGTCTCGCGCGAGACCCGCTCGGGCAATGCCGGCAACACCCGGCCCGCGGCCTCGATCAGCGTGATCCTGATGTCCTTCTCGGCGTCGACCTGGTCGAGACCATAGGCCACCACCTCGCGCGTCGTGCGATGCAGCTCCGCGGCCAATTCGACGCCGGTCGCACCGGCGCCGATAATCGCGACCTTGAGCTGGTGCGGCGCGATCGGCGACGACTGCGAATGGACGCGGATGCAGGCGTTGATCATGCGCTCGTGGAAGCGCCTGGCGTCGCGCTGCGATTCCAGCTTGATGGCGTGGTCGACGACGCCGGGCGTGCCGAAATCGTTGTTCTGGCTGCCGATGGAAATGACGAGCACGTCATAGGGGATGGTCCGCTGCGGCGTGACCTCGCGCCCCTCGGCGTCGAGGTAGGGCGCCACCAGCACCTCGCGCTTGTCGCGATCGAGGCCGATCATGTCGCCGATGCGGTAGTGAAAGCCGTGCCAATAGGCCTGGGCGAGATAGTCGACCTCGTGCGCGGAGATGTCCATGCTGCCGGCCGCGATCTCGTGCAGCTTCGGCTTCCAGACATGGGTGCGGTTGCGCTCGACCAGCGTGACGTCGAGCTTGCCCTTGCGGCCGTATCTGTCTCCGAGCCGGGTCGCGAGCTCCAAGCCGCCGGCGCCACCGCCGACGATCACGATGCGAGGAACACCAGACTGCGCAACGGCCATCATCCAATCTCCCCGAGGGTGACCGCGGCGCGACGGAATGACTGCGATGTCACTCCGGCTGCGTCATCACTTCGGCACCGCCGCCCCAGCCAGCGCGACCATGTTCACGATACGCCGTATCGTCGCGATGGTCAGACCATGCCGGCCTTGCGGCACCAGGCAGGATGCCTCCACGGTAAACCCCTGCCCGCCGCCACCTTAGCAGATTATCCGAGATGTTGGCGGCATCGCGATTGGGCAGGGCCGCGGCCGGCGCTACCGACGCTGGAATGCGACAGCAGCGCCCACCGCGACCGCAGGCCTATCCCGTGGTGACTGCGACTTCGACATCGGCGGGATCGATATCGCGATCGAGCGCGATGCGCAGCTTGTCGCGATCGAGCTCGCCTTCCCACCACGCCACGATCACGCAGGCGACGCCGTTGCCGCACAGATTGGTCAGTGCGCGGCACTCGCTCATGAACTTGTCGATGCCGAGCACGATCGCCATGCCCGGAACGAGCTCCGGCCGCACAGCCGCAAGCGTTCCGGCCAGGGTGATGAAGCCGGCGCCGGTGATGCCCGAGGCGCCCTTCGAGGTCAGCATCGCGACCAGCAGGATCGTGATCTGCTCGCCGAAGGAGAGGTGAACGTTCATCGCCTGCGCGATGAACAGCGTCGCCAGCGTCATGTAGATGTTAGTGCCGTCGAGATTGAACGAGTAGCCGGTCGGAACCACCAGGCCGACGACCGGCTTGGAACAGCCGAGCCGCTCCAGCTTCTCCATCATCTGCGGCAGCGCGCTCTCGGATGACGAGGTGCCGAGCACGATCAGCAGCTCGTCCTTGATGTATTTGAGGAACTTGAAGATCGAGAATCCGGCGATGCGGGCGATGATGCCGAGCACGATCACGACGAAAGCGAGTGACGTGAGATAGAAGGTCGCGATCAGGCCGGCGAGGTTGCCGAGCGCCTGCGGCCCGTAGCGACCGATGGTGAAGGCCATGGCGCCGAAGGCACCGATCGGAGCGGCCTTCACCACGAGGGCGATGACGCCGAAGATCGCGTGCGCGGCGTCGTCGATGAAGGCGCGCATCGTATGGCCGCGCTCACCGAGCGTCATCAGGGCGATGCCGAACAGGATCGAGAACAGCAGCACCTGCAGGATATCGCCCTGCGCGAACGCTCCGACCACCGTGTCCGGGATGATGTGAAGCACGAAGTCGACCGACTTCATCTCGCTCGCCTGCTTGGCGTAGTTGGCGACGGCGGCGGTGCCGGCGTTGCTCTGGCCCTGGAACCCTGCCCCCGGCTGAATGAAATTGCCGACGATGAGCCCGAGCGCAAGCGCGAAGGTCGAGACGATCTCGAAATAGATCAGCGCCTTGACGGCAACGCGCCCGACCTTCTTCACCTCGGAGACGTGCGCGATTCCCGACACGACGGTGCAGAAGATGACCGGCGCGATCACCATCTTGATCAGCTTGACGAAGCCGTCGCCCAGCGCCTTGATCCATTCGTTCTTGCCGAGCTCGGGCCAGAGCCAGCCGACGATGACACCGAGCACGATCGCGAACAGGACCTGCACATAGAGGACCCGGTAGAACGGCTTCTGCGGTGGTGCCGCGGCCGCTGTGGTGGTTGCAGACATCGTATCTTCTCTCCCTGATCTTACTCGGTCTATCTCTCTGGTCTGCCTATGACCCGCTTCCGCGCCGGCTCCATTGCATGCCGGAGCAACGTCATGCGTCCGGACGCGGGCCGGGCCGGGGGGCGGACCCGCGAAGCTGCGCAGGCGGAATCGCCTGTCGCCGGGTCTCAGGTGAGGGATGGGCTGTGGGCTGGCATCCGGACGTCCCTCGCATCTGTTGTTCTGGAGCTGGCGCTCGTTTGGCGGCTCACTAAGCAGCAATCGTGCCAGCGGCGCGGCGCAGCATGGGGCGCCTGCATGTCCTTCAGTTTGCTACGATTTGTGAACCATCACGCGGCGGGCGGTCAAGGCACAGCGCGCGGTTTGTCTGGACTTCCGGAATTTTGCCATCGCAGGCACCCGAAACATCGGACGTACCGGCGACATGGTCCCACGGGCGATATCCAGCCCTGCCTGTCGGGCGCTCGACCTGGCTGGGGCGGGAGGGATCGAACCTCCGAATGGCGGGATCAAAAGCTACGGGCGTCCGCTGTAAATCAACGCCAATTCTGAATTTGGCGCAGATTCTAGCCCTATTACCCGGCGGACAGAACCTGGGATGTGGCGGTTCCGGCATCGACTGCGCCACGCTGTCCATCCGCAATGTTGGCCGAGACCAACTGCGTTCTCGCGCCCGCGTGCTGGATATTACGCGAGATATCCTGCGTGACAGCGCCCTGCTGCTCCACGGCCGATGCGATCGTCGACGAAATCTCCTGCAGCTTCTCGATCGTGATGCCGATCTCGCGGACGGCACCGACCGATTGCTGGGGGGGGGGCGGACTGGATGCTCGAGAGCTGCTGGCCGATCTCGCCGGTGGGCCGCGTCGTTCGCGACTTTGACATGGCCGGCAGCCGGAAAGAAGGACGCACGGCGGCTCCCCTTGGTCAAAGCTCGCGGACCCGGCGAGGATGCGCCTTCGTATGCCATGCCCAGGCTGACCTGATGATCGTATGCAGGTCCGATCGCAATGGGCGGAACTGGAGATCGTCGTTGGCAGCTGTGGGGTCCGCCACCAACGTGGACGGGTCACCGGGGCGACGATCCTTCATCGTTGTGGGCGGCGCAGAACCGGTTTCCCGCTCAATGGCGTGCAACACCTCTTTGACCGAATAACCCTTGCCGGTTCCGAGATTGAACGCTCGTCCGACAATTTTCCTTTCGTTTCTCATCAAGGCATGGATCGCCCTCACATGCGCATCTGCCAAATCGCTGACATGAATGTAGTCCCGGACTGCCGATCCATCGGGAGTATCGTAATCATCCCCGTAGACGGCGAACTCATCCAGGTGTCCCTGAATGACCATCAGCGCCCGCGGAATCAGATGAGTTTCGGGGTCCCGAAGTTCGCCGATGAGCCCGCAATCATCTGCCCCGCAAGCATTGAAATAGCGCAACCGAATCGCGTTGAACCCATATGAAGCCTCGAAGTCCCCGATGATCTGCTCGGCCATCCATTTCGATCTGCCGTATGGATTTACGGCATGCCCTGCTTGGGCTTCTCTGATGGGCATCAGAGGTACTTCGCCATAGACTGCGCCGGTGCTCGAAAAAACAATGCTGGAGCATCCGGCCTTGCGCATGGAGTCGAGCAGCGTCAGCGTGCCGACCACGTTGTTACGATAATAAATGTGAGGATGCGATACAGACTCACCCACCAGGCTCGATGCCGCCAAATGAATAACGGCCTGGATCTCAAACTCCCTCAGCGCTGCAACGAGGCTCCGTTCGTCCAGGATGTCCCCCGTAACAAGAGGTCCCCAGTTCACAAACGATCGATGGCCGATTGCAAGGTTGTCGTAGCAGACAGGCTCAAATCCAGCTTCCCTAACTGCCTTGCAACAATGTGACCCGATGTATCCGGCTCCGCCCGTAACAAGAATCCGCCGCCCAGCACCCATGCAAGAACTCGCTTTCTTCAGCCGCAACCTTCCCGCCTCGCAACCTCAACCAATGCGATCAAATATCGATACGACACCTTTCGATCGATACCATGGGTTATCGTTGTGGTCGACCGGCTTGCTCGAGTCCCGCTCATTCGGGTGACGGTCTCCAACGTGCTGCAGTCGTCGTAGCGATCCACTCAAGGCAACGATCCGGCCAGTTTGCGACCTCGCCGCCATGAATTCCGAGGCCAAAGCCATGGCCGCCGTGATCACAGATCATGGCCTCCACAGGCACGGCCGCCGCGCGCAGCGCCTCAAGATAGACGAAGCTATTCTCTGGCTTGGCGACGGTGTCGTCCCGAGCGTGAACGACAAATGTCGGACAGACGCCTGGCGTGACGGCCCGCTCAAACGAGTAACGTCCGGCCACGGCATCGGATGGAGACTTCCCGAGCAGGGCCTTGCGTGATCCAGCATGGGTAATGGCTCGATCCATTGAGATGACGGGGTAGACCAGGATGGCAAAGGCCGGCGATCCCGCCGACCGCGAGGCCCATGCCACCATATGCCCGCCGGCCGAGAAGCCCATGGCGCCGATCCGATCGGAGCGGATCCCCCACACCGTCGCATGGGCGCGCGTTACCGCCAGCGCTTCGTCGAGATCGGCCATCGGCAACGGCAGGGCGGTGTCCGCCCGATCCGATTGCGGCAGCCGGTATTTCAGGACAAGGCCGGCGATGCCCCGCGCCGCCAGCCAGCGCGCGACGTCATGACCTTCCTTGTCGATGGTGACGCTGGCATAGCCGCCGCCCGGACAGATGACGATCGCCGTTCCGGTCGCGATCCGCCGCTCGGGGAGGAACACCGTCAAGGTCGGCCGGCCGACGACGCGCACCGACCGGTCGGGACGACTGACGCCACGCTCTTCGATCCGATCGGCCATCGCCGATCCGCCGTTCCTGGTGCCCAGCGCCAACTCGATCGGCAGCCGCCCGTCGCCCGTCGTCGTCCACGACGATCCCATCTGCAGGACCCCGCGCAGAACATGCTCGACGCCCTCGATGGCTGGCAGCGCCAACGTCTTGGCTGAAGACGCCGCTGCATCCAAGCCCACAGCGGCACAGCGGCCACGAACCAGCCGCACGAGGCGCGCAATGCCGGGTTGGGGACTGTCCGTCACGACGGGAATGCCGAACAGGACGCCCATAACGGCGCCCCAGTTCGCACCGCGCGACGACGGCGCGTAGAGAGCCGCGGGCCGACGGCTACGCAACTGCCAAGCCAGCCGCATCAGGCCGGAGAACCGCGTGAGTCCGGCCGGCCAGAGTTCCGGCGCAAACCAAGTGGGATCGAAGCCGTCGCGCAAGGTGGCGGCTCGCGCCAGCGATGCCGCGTCGGCATCGTCGAACAGAATTGCCAATCGAAACGGTGTGGGCGCCTTCATCGCCCCGGCCGAAGCGCACGTTGTGCTGTTCATCGCGTCCGCAGACCGTCAGACCACGTCGGCGAAGCCGCGCTTCGTGCGCATGAAGAAGGCATAGCCAGCGACAGCGACAACGACGCCAGCGGCGAACATCGCGCCCAGCCTCCCCCATTCCGGCGCAAGCCCCAGCACGGCGACCTTGCGCGCATCATCGACCAGCGCGGCAATCGGATTGAGATCGAACAACCATCGGAATTCCGGGGGGACACTGCTCAGCGAATAGAAGATCGCGCTGGCAAACATGAGCACTGTCAGCAACAATGGCACCATCGCGTTGAGATCCCTGACAAACACGCCGAGACTGGACAGCAGCCAGCTAAAGCCCAATGCAAAGCAGATCAACGGCGCGACCACGAGCGGAAGCAGCGTCGCCGTCGCCGGAACCGTACCGTGCGCCAGCAGGACGCCACAGAAGAATGGGACGAAGCTGACGATCATCTGCACGAGCGCGGCCGCCACGGCCGACAGCGACAGAATCTCCAGCGGGAAAACCACCTTGGTGACGAAGTTAGGTTTCGAGACGACCAGAGCGGGCGAGCGTCCGACCGCCTCGGCGAAGAAATCGAATAGGATCAGCCCGCAGAACATCGAGAGCACGAAGTCCAGCTTGCCCGCGCCACCGCCGAGTTGCGGCTGCAGGATGAAGCCGAAGACGACCACATAGACAGTCAGCATCCCCAGCGGCCGCAACAGCGACCAGACAACGCCCAGATACGAGCCGCGGTAGCGCGCCAGAATATCGCGCAAGGTAAACTGCCGAAGCAGCGTGCCGTGCGCGACCAGTCTGCGCACGATTTCCCACGGCAACAGCAGTTGCGGCCAGGAAAAATGATCTCGCGATTGCTGCACGGCCGCCATGTTACGTCGCCCCCGCTACGAAACCATAAGTATCAACAAGTTTGACAGTAGCGCCAAACGAGTGCAAGCAAATAGCTGAATTTCGCAAGCCGACAGCGACGATTCCGCATCCTTCTCAGGCACAGCGCTCATGACGACCGGGCATCAGGATCGCTTTCCGCCTTGGGCTCTGGCGCTCTTGACCTTCGTCGGATCAGCGCTGATCGCGTTGCCCTCGTTTCCCGGACGGATGAATGCCGATGCGCTCGACCTGTATGGCCAGGCACTCGGCGACCGCTTTCACGACTGGCACGCTCCTCTCGTGGCCTGGCTGTGGAGAACGATCGGCGCCTCTCCGGCCCTGGTCGCGGGGCATACCACGCTGATCGTCTTCGCGATCGTTTATGCGGTCGTCCTCACCTTACGCGCCAATGGCCTTTCGTCGCCGGCGGCGTTGCTGGCCGCGTTCGGATTCGCGTTGTTCCCACCCGTACTCAACCACCTCGTTGCGGTCTCGAAGGACACCTGGGTGGCCGCGCTATTCGTCGCGACCTTCGCGATGTCCTCAGCGGCCGCGCCAGCCAGGCTCGTCCACACGCGCGCAGCCCTGATTGCGCTCGCACCATCGATACGCCCGGAGACCGTTCTCCTGCTGCCGCTGTTCATTTGGGGCGAGTACGTCCTGGCCGGACGAAAATTGCTCCCGGCCGCCCGCTTCGCCGGGGTCTTGCTCCTCACCGCCGCCGCGCTAGGCCTGTTCGTCGCAAAAGTCGTCAAGCCTGAAGCCCGGCATGCCGAGGGCGGGATCTTTCTGTTCGACCTCGCCGGCATTTCGATCCGGACCGATCAGCTCTTGCTGACTCCCGCGAGCTTTCCCGCCAACGATCTTGCTGTGCTGCAGCGGCACTACTGGAGCGACAGCCTGTCTCCGATCGCATGGGCGAATCCCGAAAGCGAAATGGTGCGGTTCGTCGTCGGCGACGACTTGGCAGAACTGCGTCGCCGCTGGGAGAGCGCCGTTGTGGCCTATCCGCTCGCATATCTCGACACCCGCAGCGTCATCGTGCGCGAGTACCTGCGCGGGCATTGGACGTACCATCCCGGCATCGATTCAAATCCTCGTATTCACCTCTTTTGGCCGAAGGCGAACGGAATGGTGAATGCCTATCTCGATGCCGCGCCTCAATGGCTCTCCAGCCATTGGCTGCCGATGATCGGAGCCGTCGTCCTTCTGGCGGCCATAGTGCGGCTGAAGCTGCATCGGCGTCGACCCGAGTGGATGGTCTATCTGGTCGTGGCTATCGCCTATCAGGTCATGCTGCTTCCCCTCATCGTCGTGCCGGATTATCGGTTCGGATATGCGGGCGTGATCCTGTTCTTCCTGATCCTTGGGTTGACGTCGCGCGATCTCGCGCTGATGGAACGAGCGCGGACTGTGGGCGATGACCATGGGACCAAGGCGGAGGGCGTCGCCGGCGGGTTGGCCGCGCCGGCGTCGACGTCCGCGGGATTACCGGGTCAGAAGCCAATAAACCGCGCGCTGCACCGGTGAGCCGCGACGATTGCGGCCGGCGTGCCAATAATCGTGCCGGAGCACCCATCGGAACGACTGCGGTCGCGCCAGCATCCGCAGACTGTGCGGATAGGCCAGCAGTCGTCTTGCGTATACGGCACCGAATCCTTCTCCGTGCGGAATATCGCCGACATGACGCGCCTCGGCTTCGGTCGGATACTGCAGGAAGCGCTTCAATTGCGCCGCCGCCGCGTCCTTGGACAAGGCGAGGTCCGGAAACCGGACCTTCAGCGCCAGATAGTCGTCGACGAATTGCATCGCCCCTTGTTGCATGCGCACGATACTCTCGACCCTGTAGGGCTCGAGATCGGTGGACGCCCTAACGGGAAGATAGTTGCCGTCGGCGTCGCGCTCCATACGAACGATCGTGCCCTCCGTCGCCGAAAACAACAATTCGACGACTTCGACCCCCTCCCAGATCAAGCGCCGGTAGTCGTCCGGTTCGCCCCGCCGGAAAAGATAGGCGTCGTGGGGATATTTCTCGTCGGGCAGAACGATCTCGTGCGCGAACCCATATGTGCCGAGGTAGAGTCCGGTAATCTCCGGGCAATCCCCCCTCTCGCGCAGCATATCGGTGATCGACCGCTGCATCGTACCATGCCACCCGACGTCGATCAGGCCAACGCGGCGGCCCCCCACCAGACCGGAAGCGCTCAAATAGTCCAGCAGAACCTCACGTTCCTCGCGCGCGTTCTCGCAGATCGGTCCTGCAAGCCCGAGGAACAATTGCCGCAGGCGTCCATAGTCCGCCTCCGTCTTGACCTCGTGGTCGGGGCCGCTAAATCCAGCCGCACCGAAAGCTCCCTCATGTTTGCGCCAGTCGACGCCAGCGCGCTCGATGAATTGCGCCGCTGTAAGCACCGATGTCCCGCCCGACAGAAACCGGATGACATCCTCATTGAGGTCCTTGATCGCCGCCACGTTAAGCGCACGCCTCGAACCATAAAGATAGTGCGTCTCTTTGACCGCTCCATCTGTCGCGGCGGCCAGCTTGTCATAGACCTGCTGCATCACGAGCCCTTCACGGGCCAGGAAATACAGGGCGTCCAAGCGGCGCGCCTTAGCTTGCTCAATCAACCATTCCGTGAAGCCGACAAACAGCGGACCGGCCGTTACATAGCCGAAATCCTCCCAAAAGCTCTCCTCGCGCGAGACCGGCACGGCGTTCCGCCTTGCATGAGTGATCCGGTTGGCGATCAGCCCCTGCGCGACCGACCTTGCCGCAGATGCAGGCTCCGATGTCTTCCACACCTTCGAGGCGCGATGAGAGCTCATATATGCGTCCATGCAGCGCCGGTAATGCCAGGTCGACATTCCATGCTTCCGTCCCATCTCGATATCCGCGCGGACGTTGTCGCCGATGTGGAGCCAGCGCTGACCTTCACCGGGCAGGCGCGCTCGCGCTTCGGCATGGAGCTCGCCGGTTGACTTCGTCTTCTTCGAGACCGACGAAACCAGCAGGGCTTCATGGCCGTCGTAGCCCGCATTCCGCAGCAGATCGGCGATCACGTGCTCCGGAAGGTACGAATCGGAGATGAAGGCGATTCGCTTGCCGCGATCGCGGCACCAGCGATAGGCATCATGAATGAACGGATTGCGCCGGCAGACGTCGAGCTCCGCCTCGATCTCCATTTGAGCAACGGCCTTAGACAACTCCGAATCGATAGCCAGGGACTCGGAAAGGGTGCCGTAGATTTCGTCCAACGTGACTTCCCGGGCACGATGGCTTTGCCAGGCGCGTTCGCGCGCCAACCGCTCCGCATCGCGCCGCGCCGCCGCGAACTGAATTGAATCTGCGCCGAGCCTGCGGCGCACAGCCGGCTCCATCAACAGAAAGAGATCATCGGGCTCCGCCAACGCGCGAAGAATCGACGTATCGAAGACGTCGAATGAAACGACGTCGGCGTCATCAAGTCTGGATCGGAGTTCCGCGTCCATGTCGCTTTGCATGCTCAATCGTATTTTCTTCGGCGAAAGACGCGATGAAGAAAGCCCTTGTCCTGGCGCCGTTTTCGAAGCCACGCCTCCAATAGAAACATCTGCCACGAAATATTGGCCAGGGTGCCGATCCCGGTGCGTCCGCTATTCAGTTCCTGACGAAGCCATTCGTTGCGGAGGAAGACGCTGTAGTTCTCATGCTGGTGGCTCTGATCGACGACCGAATTGCTGTATTCGACCGCGCCTGCCGGCAAACGATGGTGATAATAGGCCAGGCATTCGCACAGCACTCCGATCTCGAAGGATTGCAGGAATCGGACATTGAATTCCCAGTCACCCAGAACCGGAAGATCCTCCCGGAATGGGCCGATCTTCACCAGCGCATCTCTCCTGAACAGGAACGAGATCGGCGGGAACATGTTTTGCGCCAGCATGCGAAACAAATGCACCCCCTTTACCCAGGAATTGAAATCGTGTCGTTGCACGGTCTCGATCCGGTCCTCCCTTATGGATTCGACGACTCTCTCCGTGTGGGTGATCACGCCGGCCAGTTTCGGAAACGTCGCATTCGCCTCCATATAGGCCACAGTCTTACTGAGGAAGTCCGGTCGCCATGCGTCATCATCGTCGTGAATAACGATATAGCGGCTGGATGTCGCTTCAACGCCTTGATTTGACGCGGCTTCCATGCCGCGCGATGTATTATTGTGGATGACGTGGCAACGACCTGCATAGCGACCCGCGCGCTGGGCTATCAGTCCGTCGACCGTGGCAGGATCGCCGCCGTCGTTGACCACGACGTGAATCCAATCCTCGAAGCTCTGGCCCAACACGCTGTCCAGGGCGCGCGGCAACAGCAACGGACGGTTCCTGGTCCGCGTGATCACCGCAACAGTGTCATCCATCTGCCGATATCCCCAATCCATCCCGTCAATCTCCGTCGGAGCGACGAACGATGCCGATCGCGCGCAACCATGCAGAAGGCTGCCGTCTTTCCAGTTCGCCGACGCGCTGTTTGAATCTCTCGCTTTCCTGCCACCAGCGGTCGGTCTGCTCCCTCTGCCATTGCAAGTCGATGGCGGCGCGGTAGCGCTCGACGAGCCATTCGCCGCGGTAGAGATAGCCGCGAATCTTGTCCGGCACGCCTTCCGCGAGCCCGGCGCGGTACCAGCGTTCGCCCTTGGGAAAGAGGATGCCGAGCCCCCACCGGTTCAGGAATTCGAAGTGTGGATGGCGCTGCTTGATCTCTGCCCAGAAACGGGCGGACTCGTAGCCCGATGACGGCGCGATATCGTGCATCAGGACGATTCCGTCCGGGGCAAGCTTTGGCAACCAGGTGGTGAAATCGCTGCGAACCGCATCATAGGTGTGCAGGCCGTCGATATGCAGCAGATCGATCGAATCGTCGTCGAACGCTTCCGTCGCCTGATCAAAGCGGGCGCGATGCAGCACAAAGCGATCATCGGCGAACGAGCCAGCCATCGTCTTCGCGGCCGTCTCGTACACTTCGCCGCCGTAGTGGCCGCAGTGCTCGTCGCCTTCCCACGTATCGATGCCGACGACCCGGCTCGGCAGATCGCGATCTTTGACCGCCTGGCAGAAGGCAAAATAGGAGCAGCCGTAGTGAACGCCGAGTTCGACGATCAGACGCGGCCGCGAAAAGCCGACAAGATCATACGCGAAGTCGCGGTGCCCCTGCCAGGGGGATATCGCGAGCTGCGGGTTCAGGACATCCGACTCGTAAGCTGGTTCGCTGACGACCCAGACTGGTTGCTGCGACAAGTCGGCGGAATGCTCGGGCTCGATCATACGCCACACCGGATTGATGGAGGCGCTGCCGAACCGGGGGCTGGCCAGGCCGTGGAACCGCCAAGCGGGACAATGTCGAGCTTCGTTATCGGGTTGTTGAAGATGCCGTGGATCGCCCGACCAGGACTGATGGCGTTGAGCTTGACGACGCTATGAGCCCAGCATTGGACGACGTGCCGCAGCGGATCCGTCCCCTCGCCAATGCCGACCGTGAGGGTGTAGTCGCCCGGCTGGATTTCCGGCCAGACAAATTCGAGCCGCACCAGGTGTTCGCCGGGATCGAGTGCGACGACGCCGCGGGCGAGGCTACAACTGTTCTCGCCGCAGATCTGATTGCCGTGACGGTCGCTGAGCAGATAGCCGACGATCACGTGCGTCTTCGTTGCGGCGCACCCCAGCAACAGATCGACGCTGATCCGGTCCCCCGCCTGAACCGTACCGGCCGGAGCAAGATCAGGTTTGGTGACGGCGACCCGCCTGATCAGAACGTCCCCCGCCCCGCTCAATTGCGACGATTTGAGATCAATCCATGGCAGCCGCTCGAACCTGTTCGCGTCCATGTCCGCGCCCGGCGCGGAGCGTCTGCCCAGCGCTGCGGAGCCGGCGTCCGCCACGGAACGGTCGCGTCCGTCGGAGACGCGGTGCGACATCCTGATGTAGAAATCGACTGCATCCCTGGAGCTTCCGGCGAAGACGATTTCGCCGCGGTCGAGCACATAGGCGTATTCGGTCACGCTGCGGATCGCCTGGAGGTCGTGCGTGACGAAGACCTTGGTGACATCGGCCATCGCCTCCCTCATGTGGCGGATGCATTTCTGCTGGAAGAAGATGTCGCCGACGCTCAGCGCCTCATCAACCAGCAGCACCTCCGGCTTGAGACAGGCGGAGGTGGCGAACGCCAGACGGACGGTCATGCCGCTGGAATAGGTCTTGGTCGGTTGGTCGATGAAGTCGCCGATGTCCGCAAACGCGGCGATTTCGTCGAATTTCGCGTCGGTTTGCCGCCGGCTCATACCGCGGATGGCCGCATTCAGATAGACATTCTCACGCCCCGAAAAGTCCGGATCGAAGCCGCTGCCAAGCTCGAGCATGGCGGCAATGCTGCCGACGACGGCGATCTCGCCCTGGCTCGGCGTCAGCGTCCCAGCGAGCAGCTGCAAGAGCGTGCTCTTACCTGAACCATTGCGGCCGATGATGCCGACACTGGCGCCGCGCCGCACCTCGAGCGAGACGTCATGCAGGGCGTAGTAGTTGCGCACGGCGCCATGCGACAATCGCTCGCAGGTGTCTCGCACCGCGGCCGGCAGGAACGGCAGTTGGCCAAGCCGCCCGAGCATCGGCCCATGTAGGCGCGCCGCCGGCGACGACCAGACCGTATAGGCTTTGGAGACGTTCTCGACTTTGATGGCGAGTGATGGCATCTGCGCAGACTGCGGACGAAGGCCATGCCATCAAACATCAACGAGCAGGCCCTGGCAATTGCAACCTTGAAGATGTCCGATATCTATCAATCCGGGGCGAAGAACGGTAGAGAAGAACGACGGAATCGTTGAATACAATTCGTACCGGTATTCTTTCTTGATCTGGGACAACACATTGCCCCGCTGGGCGCCGCTTCTGCCGGCCAAGCTTCGCTTCCGGCACATGCTGGCGGCGCATCACGGCGGACGGACAACGGGCCGGTTCGTACCTGTCCCGGAGGAACCGCCGCCCGACCCGCGCCGCGCGCCACTCCGCATTCACTTCTGGACACCCAATCCGTGGCCCAGCACCGCCATCCATGTCGATCGGGTCGTACCGGAGTTGCGCCGTCAAGTCGCAGCTCTCGGTCTGCCTTGGCAGATCGATGCCGGAGGCCTCCCCACCGCGCCGGTGGATTGGCTGCTCTGCCTCAAGGCCGTCCCGCCGCATGGCCTGTGCTCACCGCATCGTACCGTCCTGCTGCAGCCCGACGACGCGGACCGGGTCTGGGCGAATCTCGACCGCTTCGCTCATGTCGTCTCGGTTTCCTCTCCGGTATTCGCATCGTTCTTAGGGACTGCCCATTCCCGCACCTGGTTCATCGAGGAGACCGAAACGGTCGATCTCATCGAAAGCGGCGGCGCCGCGCTCGACGCTGCGGCACCCTCGCAACGACCGCCACTCTTGTTGTGGCATGGTACGCGGGAAAGCCTCGATGGTCTCGTCGCCCTGAAGGACGCGCTCGCTTCGCTCGGCCGCGACACCGATGCCGAACTGGTCATCCTCACGAACCTTCCGGAGCGGAGCGAACAGTGGGGTGCTCTGCCAGTCCGCTACGCCGCCTGGTCGCCCAAAGCGCTGTGCGCGCTGGCAGCCCAGGCCCGGCTGGGCATCGTCCCGGCGCGGCCGTCAGTTCCCGATTCCTATCTCAAGTCTGCCGGCCGCATGCGTGGCCTGTTCGCCCGGGGATGTCCGGCCATCGGCGACGCCCGGTCGCCGGATGTTGTCGCCTTCAGCGAGATCTGCGGCATGCCGTCGGCGCAGACCGCGGATCAATGGCGCGACGCGATTCGGCAGATCTGGAACGATGATGTGCGGCTGGATCGCATTGCGCGTCAGGGACATGCCCAGATGCGCGCGCATTACAATACGGCTCGAACCGCGGCCCAGTGGCTTTGGTTCCTCGGCGGTGGGGCCGAAGGGCCCGACCGCCACGGCAGCCCCCATCCCGCTGCCTTGCCCCGAGACCGCACATGACCGCAACCGGCGAGAACGGCCGCTCCTCTTCTGCGGTGGTGCATCGCCGCACGACCTCGTCGCCGCTGACGATCGAGCAGGTCCACACCCGCGCGCAACTACACGATTTCATCGTCCTGCCGCGAGTGATCTACAACGGGATGCCGGGTTTCGTCGCTCCGCTCGACTACGAACGGCGGCAGATGCTTGATCCCCGGCACAACTCATTCTTCACGCATGGGCAGGCAGCCTATTGGATCGCCATGCGGAATGGTCGGCCGCAGGGACGCATCTCGGCCCAGATCGATCACGCTGCCACCGGGCCGGAAGCGGCCGACATCGGACTGTTCGGGTGTCTCGACGCGATCGACGACGGCGACGTCGTCAACGCGCTGTTCGTGGCCGCGGAGGCTTGGCTGCGTCAGCAGCGGCGCAAGGTGGCTCGGGGACCGTTCCTGCTGTCGATCAATGGCGAATCTGGCCTCCTCCTGGAAGGGCAACAGGAGCCGCCGATGACGCTGTTCCCATGGCATCCCGGCTATCTCGATGGTCGCGTTCGCGACGCCGGATACGCGCTCGTCCGAGAGTTGCTCTGCTTCGAGTACAATAGAATGGACGTCGGCACCGAGGGGCGTTTCGAACGATTCTCCTCCATGCGACGTCACGCCGGCATCACCACGCGCGACATTCATCTCGACGCCCTCGACGCCGACATGGAGCTGGCGAGGCAGATCTTCAATGATGGTTGGCAGGACAATTGGGGCTTCACCCCGACCACGCAGTCCGATGTGCGTGCACTGACGGCCCAATTCAAGCCGATGCTGTTTTCGGACGCTGGATTCTTCATCGAGGTCGATGGCGAGCCTGCAGCATTCATGCTGGCGATTCCCAACTTGTTCGATGTCGCCGCCGGGCTCGGGCCTGTCCCGAGCCTCGTCGGCTGGCTCAAGCTGTTGATCCGCATCAAACGCGCGAAGTACCGTTCCTTCAGAATTGTCCTGCTCGGCATGGCCTCGAAATACCGCAGCAGCGCTCTCCGCGCAGCGATTGCGGCCGTCATGGTCGAGGAACTCTGGAAGCGCGGATCGACGCTGGGCATCGACCGGGCGATAGCCGGGTGGGTTCTCGACAACAACCCCCTGGCGCAATCCCTGACGCGGATCGGATTGCGACAGTCCCACACCTATGGAGTCTACGAGAAGAGCATTGTAGACTGACTTGAAGTTGCCATAATCAGGCAGCGCAACCTGGCACGCAATCGGAGGCACGATTGACCCAATCGAATGTGGAAAAGGCCGCTCTTGCCGCCTCCCTGGCCGACCAGATCCTTGAAGTCATTGTCAGCGAAGGGAAGATCGACCCGGCCAAGACGACCCCCGATGCGACGCTGGAGAGTCTCGAGATCCAATCCATCGACGTCGTCATGATCCTGATGGCGATCGAGGAGAAGTTCGGCGTCTATGTGCCGATCGACGGCGGCATCGCTGACGTCAAGGACCTGAGCGGATTCGTGCAACAGATCGAAGCCCGTATTCTGGTGGAGCGCAGCTGACGTGTCGCGCCCTCGCGTCGTCGTCACTGGCATGGGCGCGGCTTGCGCGACCGGCAAGGGCATTGACGCCCTCTGGCGCGCAGCCCGCGACGGACAAAGCGCCGTGGGACCGCTCGAGTTCGAGCGGCCGGGCTCGAACCAGATCAAGCTCGCAGCGCAGATCAAATGCTTCGCCCCGGAGAGCTATGTCGAGGCCAAGGTTCTGCCGTTCTGCGACCGATACGCGCAGCTTGCCATCGTCGCTGCGGACGAAGCCCTGTCCCAGGCAGGCCTTGCGCGCGAGGAGCGCCAGGGGCCGACGACCGCCGTGATTCTCGGAACCGGCGTCGGCGGCATCACCACCATCGACGAGCAGTGCTACAGCGCCTACGCGACGAAGTCCCGTCTCAATCCGCTGGCCATTCCGCGTATCATGAGCAGCGCCGCCACCTCGCACCTGAGCATACGCTATGGCTGCACTGGCCCGACCTTCACCATCACGAGCGCCTGCGCCTCATCGGCCCAGGCGATCGGAGTAGGTACCTCGCTGGTCCGGTCCGGCGCGGTGGAGCGGGCGATCGTTGGCGGCAGCGAATCGTCGATGACCGCGCTGAATATCCGCACCTGGGAATTGCTGCGGGTGCTGACCCCGGATGCCTGTCGGCCCTTCTCCACCGGCCGCAACGGCATGGTGCTCGGCGAGGGCGCCGCCATCATGGTGATCGAAAAGCTCGAGACCGCGCGCCGACGCAACGTCGAACCGCTGGCCGAGATCGTCGGCTATGGCACGTCGAGCGATGCTTTCGACATCGTTCGTCCCGACCCCAATGGCGCTCGGTCCGCGATCGAACAGGCGATCGCCGACGCCGGGCTGACGCCCGGCGATATCGACTATGTCAACGCCCATGGCACCGGCACCGTCGCCAACGATATCGCCGAGGCCGAGGCGCTGCAGCGCGTGTTCAGCGACCGGCTGCCCCGCCTCGCAGTGTCGTCCACGAAGCCGATCCACGGCCACGCACTGGGCGCCGGCGGGGCGATCGAACTGGCGATCACCATCATGGCGATGCGCGACAACATTGCGCCGCCGACCATCAACTGGCTCGGTGCCGATGCGAAATGCGGCATCGACCCGGTCGCCAATGCGGCGCGCGCGATGCCGATCCGCGTCGCCATCTCGAACTCCTTCGCCTTCGGAGGCGTCAACGCATGCCTCGCCGTCGCGCGGGCGGATTGACCCTGAGGGATCTGATGTGAGCGGGCCGGACAGCGCGCAGGATCAGGTCAGCATCGGTCCGATTGCGGTCCGCGCTGACAGGGCGGACGTCGCTGCCTTCGTGTCCGCGCTGGGGCTGCAGCGCGGCTTCGGCCCCGTACCGTTTTCCTTTCCGATCCGCTGGCTCAGCCTTCCCGCAATCCGACCAACCGTGATCGGCAGGCTCGGGCTCACCGATGAAATCGTCGTGCAGCAATCGCAGACCTTCGCCTATCATGAAGGCCTCGGCCCCGATCGCGACTACGGCTTCGCAGTCGAAGCCCGTCGCGAGCGGACCCCAACGGACCGGACGCTCTTGCGCGGGACCGTGTGCGATTCCGAAGGGCGGGTCGTCGCAACGCTCGACACGCTGTTGCGCACGTTTCGTCCCGACGCAGCACGCGACGCCGCACTCCGCTCGCGCCCGATGCCGGACTCGAGCTTTCCGGTGATCGAGACCGGGCCGATCGACATCGCGCAGACCGAGAGCTACGCGGCGGCATCGCTCGACGACAATCCGCTCCACAGCGATCCCGCGACGGCTCGCGCCGCAGGTCTCGACGGCCTGATAATCCACGGCATGCTGGCGATGGGGCAGATCGAAGGCGCGCTCCGCGACTGGATGCCGGCACTGCGGATCAATCGCATCCATGGCAATTTCCTGTTGCCCGTTCCAGTTGGCAGCCGCCTCCTCTTCTCCGGCCGTGTTGTCAAGCGAATGCCATCGGACGTGCCGGGTAGCGGTCGCGCCGAGCAGTTGATCCTGCGCGTTATCGTCTCGACCGATGCGGGGTACGCAGCATGCGTCGCTGAAATCGCGGCGCGCCACGACGGCTGAGGATCGCACATCATGTCCGCCTTCAGTTCGATCGTCATCACCGGAGCCAGCAGCGGCATCGGCCGCGCGCTCGCGATGAACTATGCCGCGCCAGGGATCCACATGGCGCTGTCCGGTCGGGACGAGGGCCGCCTGGAAGAAACGGCAGCACAATGCCGGGCCAACGGCGCAGCCGTCACGACCGCGTCGATCGATGTCCGGGATCGCAATCGAATGGCGGGATGGATCCGCGCCGTCGACGACGCCGCCCCGATCGGGCTCGCGATCGCCGGCGCCGGGGTCACCGCTGGGCTCGGCATCGGCCGGCTGCGGGAAGATCCGGCCGTCGTGCGCAACGTGATCGCAATCAACCTGATCGGCGCCATCAACACCATCGAACCCCTGGCGGAGCGGATGTGCATGCGCGGGCGCGGGACGATCGCCGTGATCGGGTCGATCGGCGCCTTGCGCGGCCTGCCCTCCTGTCCCGCATACAGCGCCAGCAAGGCCGGCCTTCACGCCTATGCCGAGTCGCTTCGTCCCACTCTTGCCGCCCAGGGCGTCACCATCAGCACCATTGCGCCTGGATTCGTCGACACGGCACTCAATCGCGACACCGTCTGTCCGAAGCCCCTCATCATGAGCGCCGACCGTGCAGCCGCCATCATACGGCGGCGGCTGGAGCGCGGCGATGCGGTCATCGCATTCCCCCGCCTGCTGGCCTTCGGTCTGCATTTGACCCGCCTGTTGCCGCGGCGCTTGACCGACCTTGCGTTCGCCGCAGTCCATGTCGACGTGCCCGAGCGCACCGAACTCTACAACGAGTGACAGGCGCCGGCGATGGACGCGCTCTCGATGCTCCCGGTCGCCGCAGCGGCATGGTGGGCGATCTCCTGTGCTCTTCGCATCACGACCATCTCGGCCGCATTGGCGCACCCTCGCTTACGGCACAGGTTGGCTACACGACATGATCGACCGCCGGTCTCGATCGTGATCCCAATCCGCCGGCTGGAGTTCGAAGCCGAAGCGGCCTTCACGTCCGCCTTCGCGCAAGTCTATCCGCAAAGCGAGGTTCTGGTCGCCGCCGCGGAAGACCGCTCGCCGATGATCGAGATCGCCCGGCAGATCGCTGCGCAATTCCCGGCGGTCGGCGCGCGGATCCTGACCGGAAACGAGCGCATCACTCCGAACCCGAAAGTCAGTAATCTCGCGCCGGCCATCGCAGCGGCGCAACACGACCTGATCCTGATCAAGGACTCGAACATTCTCCTGAGCCCCGACCAACTCGCCGATCTGATGACGAACCTGACCGCCGGCGTCGGCCTCGTCTGCGCGATCCCGGTTGCCGTCGCCCCGACCGGATTCGCCGCCGAACTCGAGCGAGCATTCCTCAATGGGCAGGCCGCTCCGCTGACGCTGGCACTGTCCGCCGCCGGCGCAAACGTCGGCTTCGGCAAGGTCATGCTGTTCGACCGCCGAGATCTGGCACGGGCGGGCGGCATCGGGTTGATGGCTTCGGCCTTCGGCGACGATCACGCACTGTCGCAAGGGCTGGCACGCCTCGGCCTGCGAACGGTGTTCGCAGCCAAGGAGATCCGTCAGGCGATCGGCCGGCGGCCGTTCAGCGAAGTCTGGGACCGCCACCAGCGCTGGATGGTCATTCGTCGAATCCAGGCGCCGCTGGCCTTCTGCGGCGAGCCGCTGGTCAGTGGAGCTTTCACGGCCCTGTGCGGCGCCGTGGGCGCTGCAGCCTTCGGAATGCCATGGTGGCTGATCGCAGGCGCGACACTGCTCGGCTGGGTGTCGCTCGACGTTACCTTCTTCGCGGCCAAAGGCTGGGGCTGGTCCTGGATGTCCCCACTCTCTGGATTATGCCGGGAAGTCCTGCTTCCCGTGATGTGGCTGAAGGCGCTGTTCGACCGCCGCGTGACCTGGGCCGGACTGCCGTTCGACGTTCCCGCCAAGACCACCTGACTAGACCGCCTGCCTACACCGCCTGCCAAGACCGCCTGATCAGAGGCCCGATCGGACCGCCGCCTGACCGATCGCCGCCGGCGGTTCATGCCGCCGCGCAAGGCCGGCATCGATTGATCCGATCTGCCGGTTCAAGCTTGCGATCACCTCTTTGGAGAACGGCCCGACATGGAGGTAGAGTAGAAATAGCGAGACCACCTGTTTGAGCGCCCTCGGATTGCGGATTGCGCATTCGGCGATGGTCGCAAGGAATCCGCTCAGGAGGTCCGGCCGCCGCGCGGCCACGAACCAGAGCAGGCGCACGACCGTCGCCGCATCGTTCAAAACCACCCGCCAGGGCACCGAGGCATTGATGCGAGCCGGGACCAGCAGGCGGGCCACCGCCCGGATCCGGCCGAAGAAGGCCGCAGGCCGATTGACCCGTTCCAATATCGAGCGGTAGTCGCCCAACACGTCGCGCCGCGCCCGGGCGGTTCGGAAATTGAGGCCCTCGGTGCATTGATCGCCGCCATCGGCGCTGCTGACGAAGCTGAAATCGACGTCAGGGTTCAGCCGCCCCTCGCGTTCGAGTCGTCGCGAGAGCTGGGTCTGCGGCAGCGCGGTCAGCAGGCCGACCATACAGATCGGCAGCCCGGCCGTTTCGATGCAGGAGACCATCTCGTCGGCGACCCGCTCGTGTTCGTTGTCGAATCCAACCACGAAACCTGCGGTCACGAACATTCCGGCACGGTAGACCTTGTGGACGCAGTCGGCGAGATTGCGCCGCATATTCTGCTTCTTCTGGGTGGACAGCAGTGCGTCCTCGTTGGGGCTTTCGATCCCAATGAAGACCGCCCCGAAATTCGCGTCGCGCATCAAGTGCAGGAGGACGTCGTCGTCGGCGAGGTTGATCGAGGCCTGCGTGCTGAACGTGAAGGGATAGCCGTGCGCCTTTTGCCAGGCACAGAGATGCGGCAGAAACTGCTTCACCGCCTTCTTGTTGCCGATCAGATTGTCGTCGACGAAATCGACATGGCCGCGATAACCGAGCCGGTAGAGGCTCTCCAGCTCACCGAGCAACTGTTCAATGGTCTTGGCGCGCGGCACCCGTCCGTAGAGCTCGATGATGTCGCAGAACTCGCAGATGAACGGACAGCCCCGCGAAAACTGGACGGACAAAGCCAGATAATGGTCGAGCTTGAGAAGGTCGAAACGCGGGGGCGGACTCCTGGTCACATCGACGGTGAATTTCTCCGCCTCGAACAGCCCACGGCGCTCGCCCGCATTCCAAGACTCTATGAAGGCAGCCATCGTCGCCTCGACCTCACCCGGCATGCGAAAGTCCGCATGACCGTAGGCACCCGGACTGGAGGTGATGTCCGGCCCGCCGACGACGACCGGCTTGCCGCGGGATTGACCGAGTTCGATCAGGCGCAGCGTATCGGCCCGCTGCGGGATCATGCCCCCGGTCATGACCATGTCGGCCCAGGCGAGATCGGATTCGCCGACCTCCTCCGCATTGCGGTCGATAAGGCGGACCGACCATTCCTTCGGCAGCATCGCCGCGACGGTGATCAGGCCGAGCGGAGGCTCCATGCGCCGCTTGCCGGCGATCCGGCACGTCGTCGTCAGGCTCCAGAACGACGTCAGATCGAAACGAGGATAGACGAGGAGGACGTTGCATCGTGTCGCTGCCATGAACTCCCTCCAGATCCTGCCGACCGCAGCCGCTCAGTATCCCATCAGACCGCAACAGCGGGCGCAGACGGGCATGAGCCCGTCGCGACCGATGCTCGCCCGGAACTTCCTGTATGGCTCGGAATTCCATAATTCGGTGATCGTCGACGTCTTGACGTTGCCGACGACGTAGTCGTGGTAGTCGCGGCACGGCGAGACATCGCCGTTGCTGTTGATCTCGACCGCCTGGAAGATCGCCGCGCATTCGTCATAGCCGAAGTGCTCCTGGTGATCGGTGTAATATGTCGTCAGCTTGTCAGAGCCGGAGATCGGCGGGATCAACGCGACCGCAGGCGATGACCAGCCGGACGATCGTTCCATCACCGCCTGTAGCTGATCGTCCAGCGCCTCCGTGCTGCTGGGCTTCCAGTTTCCGACCCAGCCGTGGTGGCGGGTCGGATAGAAGCCGAAGCGGCGAAAGAAATCCTTCTCGTGCGCCTCCGCGTTACCCTGGTCGATCCACCATGACAGATAGAAGACAAACAGATCGACCTTGTCCCGAAAGGCATCGTAGATGTCGACCAGATGCTTGCAGTTGGCCTGCGAGATCACGGTCAGGGCGGCGATGAAGGGCAGCCCGCGGCCATGCTTCGCCCGCGCCTCGGCGACCGCATCCAGCCCGCGGCAAAGCTCGTGGAAATTGTCGCCGCCGCCGCCCGCGGCCGGTCGCAGCGCATTGTGCAGGTCAGCGCGATGGCCGTCGACCGACACCTGCAACAGGAAGAGCGGCGCCTTGGCCAGCCGTTCGGCGGAGGCAGCCACCCGCGTACCGTTGGTCGCGATGCTCACCGGCAGCCCGAGTTCGGTAGCGCCCTCGATCAGGTCGAGGATGCCGTCATAGAGCATCGGCTCGCCGCCCCAGAAGTAGACCAGCGGGCCATGACCATGGTCGACGAGGTCGTGCAGCAATTCGAGATAGCGACCGGTCGGGATCTCGCGCTCCTTCAGATGCCGGAGGCTGGAGTTGAGCAGATAGCCATTGTCGCCCCACTGGCCGCAGGTATGGCAGCGCAGATTGCAGCGGTCGGTCAGACGGAAGCTCGCTTGGCGAATCCTACCGGCCTCGCCTTCCGCACGACTGATCCGGAACTTGCTGAAAATCCGCTTGTCAGCCTCCATCTGGATCAGCTTGGTTGCGATCCATGGATGCGGAAGGACTCGTCGCGCGTAGCGCGCCGCAGTTAGTATCCCCAGGCTGCTCGTCTTTGCCATGACTTCCCGACCGTCGTCGTCCCATCAAGCCCGATCCGAAGCCGCGACGCCGTGCGGCGCCAGCATCATCTTCCAATCAAGCCAGCTTCACCAACTTCGACACCTCGGCCACGGCGTCGACCGCCGCCCGGATCTGATCCGGCGTGTGGGCAGCGGAGACGCTGAAGCGCAACACCACGTCTCCGTCGGGTGTCGCCGGCGGCACCAGCAGATTGACGTAGATGCCGCGATCGAGCAGTGCCTTCCAGAATTCATAGCCAGCGGCCAACCCAGGCATCCGGATGCTCCCCACGGGGCCGGGGTCCGCGCAAGGCCGGACGCCGATCCCGGCGAGGCCGTCATGCATGGCTCGCGCGTTGCGCCAGAGGTCGTCCCGCAATTTCGGCTCCCCTCCGATGAGGTGAAGCGCCCGCCGCGCCGCCGCCACAATCGGAGGTGGGAGCGATGCGGTGTAGAGATACGGCCTGCTCATGAAGCGCAGCGCGCGCAACGCACTCGAATCGCTCACGGCGTAGCCACCGATTCCGCCAAGGCTCTTGCTGAAGGTGCCGACGATCACATCGACATTGGCTTCGACGCCGAGATGTTCGGCGATGCCGCGGCCGTAGCGCCCATAGATGCCGAGCGAATGGGCCTCGTCGACGATGACCACCGCTCCATGGCGCCGCGCGACGGTCGTCAGCCCCTTGAGCTCGCCAAGGTCGCCTCGAACGCTGTAGAGCCCCTCGCAGATCACCAACGTCTGCGGTCCAGGGACGTTGCTGCGCGCAAATCGGCTGTCGAGATCGCTGCGGTCATTGTGAGCGAAGCTCTCCACCTGGGCGCCACTCAACCGACAGGCATCGAAGATGCTGGCGTGGCAATGGGCATCGACAAAAATCATGTCGCCCTTGCGGGCGAGCGCCGAAGTCACGCCCAGATTGGCCATGAATCCCGTGCTGAAAATCACCGCGTCGCGCCGACCATAGAGGGTCGCGATGTCCTCCTCGAGCATCACGTGGAGACGGTGATTGCCTGCAGCGACCCGCGAAGCCGTGGAGCCCGTCCCGTAGTGTCGCGCAGCCTCGACCGAGGCCTCGATGCACGCCGGATTGAAGTTGAGCCCAAGATAGCTGTTGGTACCGAACATCAACGTTCGGCGGCCTGCGACCATAGCGGTGACGGTGTCCACGACATCATCGACGACGATGCTCAGCGGGTTGGTTCGCGAATCGGCCAGCCTCTCCAGCGAGCTGCCGAGGCGATCTGCACGCGCCAATATCCCGTTTCCGCCGTTGTCCATAAGCCGATCCGTCCAAGTAATCGATGAGTCGCCCGAACTACCCGTCAAGGACACGGCGGCGCGATCGCGTTCGGCAATTGATCGTGCGGTCCATTGGCAAAAACGGCGGCGCCCCCGTCCCACAAAGCTAGTCCGGCGTGCAGCGCCGGCACGCCGGTCATTCCGAGCCGCATCGAAACGGCGGGCGTGGCGGACGGTGCGGCCATCGCCCCGCCGCGGCGCCTGAGGGCGAGGATGAGTGCCAGCGCCAACTCGGCCAGAAAGAGCCCGCCGACCGCCCATGTCGTCCGCAAGTCCACCAGCGTCTGCTCGATGGTGAGCACCATGAAGAAATGCAGCGCCCCGATCGCGGCGCAGACGAGCAAGGCACGCGGACCTCGGCGGTCGCCGAAGCTGCGCCAGACGGGAAGCAGTTCGAGGCCGAGCCAGGTGTGGAGGAGCGCGAGAAGCGGGATTCCCAGGCGGTTGAGAGCCTCATGAATCCATTCGCGCGCCGTCCCCGGGTCGGCCATGGCCTTGGAGCGGCCATCGAGGAAGTCCTGCAGGGGCACTTCGTCGATGATCGTATAGTCACGCTTGACGCCTCCGAAGCCATATTCGTTCAGTGGTACGAATATACGAGCATAGGCGACGCTCCTGACCTCCGACTGTCCGTTCCGCAAGCTCTGAACGGTCCCGTCGAGCAGCACTAAGCCGCTTTCTTCCCCCTGCCTTTCGAACACCGCGTAACGAGCTTTGAAGACCCGCTCCTCGCCGTCGGACATCTCCTGCCGGATGAAGACATCGGCAAGCTCGTTGCCCTTGATGTAGTTCCTGAAATAGAAGACCTGACGACCATGATCGAACTGATTGAAAACGCCGACCTTGAGCAACGCCGGATTTACCCCGCGCCGCAGCGAGAACAGCACGTCGTGGAGATGCCCTGAGGTTAGCGGAACGACCCAACAGGTCAGCAAATAGCCGAGCGCCACCGCGGCGAACGCGACGGCAAAACCCGGCAACCGCGCAGCGAAGGTCGAGCGACCGCTCGAATAGATCACGATCAGGATCCCATCTGCTGCAAACCTGCCGTAGGACCAGACGATCGCGATCGCAACCAACGCCGGGAGAACATGGAAGAGGATCATCGGCCCAGTGCTGGCGAGCGCGGGCCACACCAAGCTGGTATAGAGCGCCTCTTCGCCCAGATGGCTGATCAGAGAGATCAGAATCACCGGCGCGACGACAGCCGCAACGGCGACGGCCGAAGCAAGCAAAATCTGCCGTGTCAGATATCTGTCAATGACCCCAACTAGCACGCTTCGCCCCTGGCAGCAGTTCCACTCCGGGGGGACGGTCCTTCCTAGGAATCGTTCCCACCACGGCCCCCAAAGCCGTATTGCCGGCGACTGTCTCTTACCGCCGACACTAGACATACGAAAATTATACTATCTTGGCGAGCATGTCATGAAAACGCCGCCGGCCGTCCACATTTCGCGCCGCTCTTGCGGGCAGCGGCCGAATACGGTCAATGGTTCGCGGCAATGACGTCTTTGGACAATTTTCCACGTCCACAGCCATCCGACCCCGCCGTGTGGACGCCCCGACCAACCGCCGACGGAACCGACCGACGCGGTACTGTCGTCACGAAGCGTAGGCTCACTGAGCAGCAATGCAGAAGCTCATCAATCTCGCGATTTTCATCGACGATCTTGGTGTCGGCGGGACCCAGAACTGGCTGACTCTCCTGGTGCCGGCGCTGGCCGCGCGCGGTTTCGCAGTGCGCGTCTACGGCATGCGTGCAATCGCACATCCCGAAATCCTCGAACGTCTGGCGCCTTACGCCGAAGTTCAAATCATCGGCGAAGGCCGTCTGTGGGCAGGACCCGGATTGCTGCGCCTGGCGCAGGAGCTCCGGACCTGGCCGGCACAGGTCGTGCAGACGGCACTGCCGACCTCCGACATGATCGGCCGCTTGCTGGCATGGCTGACGGGGGTACCGGCGGTCTTTTCTACCATCCGTGGCCGGAACGTCGACAAACCAAGCTGGCAGAGGTGGCTCGATCGCCGCACCGCACACTTGGCCAGGGCGGTCGTCTTCAATGACCGCGAGGCGGTGCCGTTTGCGATCCGCCACGAGGGTATACGCGCAGGCCAGGTCGTCTACATTCCCAATGGCGTTTCGATCACGACGGCGCGCCGGCCACCCGGCGACGTGCGCAGGGAACTACAGACGTCCGCGGAAGCGACCGTGCTCGCGACCGTCGCCCGCCTCCATCCGTCCAAGGGACAACAATATCTGTTGCGCGCCTTCCGTCTCGTTCGCGAACGCTACCCCGGCGCGGTTCTGTGGCTCGTCGGCGACGGTGAGTGTCGAGCAGCCTTGGAGCGCGAAGCTGACGAGCTCGGGATAACGACGTTCGTCCGCTTCGCGGGCACCCGGCGCGACGTGCGCGACATCCTCGATGCCGTCGATCTCTTCGCGCTTCCCTCTTTGTGGGAAGGCATGCCCAATGCACTGATGGAGGCCATGGCCGCGAGCCGGCCGGTGGTCGCTTCCGATGTCGACGCCATCCGCGAACTGGTGATCCACGGCAAGACCGGCTGGATGGTCAGACCGGGCGACGCCGACGCTCTTGCACGTTGCATGATGGATATCCTGGCGGATCCCGCCCGGGCAGCCGACATCGGCCAGGCAGGCTTGCGGCACGTTCGCGAGCATTTCTCACTGGATGGCATGGCGGATGCCTACGCGACATTGTATCGCGACGGCCTGAAGGACGCGGCACTGCGCGTGGGAGCCCCGTTGCGATGAAGATCGTTCATATCCTCGACAATCTCGACCGCGGCGGAGCTCAAACCATGCTGCGCAGCGTGGTGGCCGGCCTCACGGCGCGCGGCCACATCCAGCACATCATTTGCCTCAACGAGATATTCAACGAAGAGGTCGTCGCTGCCATGCGCGCCGCCGGAGCCAGCGTCGAGATCATCGGGCGGCCGCGCCTGTACGGCCTGATCGGCCTTTGGCACCTCGCCGCGGAATTGCGGCGGCGCCGGCCGGATCTCGTCCACACCGAACTCCCGTGGGGCGATTTGATCGGACGTACCGCCGCCCGCGTCGCCGGCATCGCCCCGATTGTCTCGACTGTGACCGCCCGCTACGCGGACAAGCCGCAGCTGCAATTGTGGTTCGATCGCAAGACCGCGGCCTGGGCCGACCGCGTGGCCTTCCAGAGCGCCGAAATCGTTCCCTTCTCGCTCGCGCATGAAGGTGTCCGGCGCGACCAGGTTCAGGTCATTCCGAACGGGGTCGATGCGGACGACCGTGACCGTTCCGTTGCAGCATCCGCCCTGCGCCGAGACCATGGCGGCGGCGCCACCACCATCCTCGGCATGGTCGCACGGTTGCACCCACAGAAGGCCCACCCCGATCTCCTCGAGGCGTTCGCAAAGCTGGCGTGTTCGGACGTTCGCCTCTGGCTGGTCGGCGACGGACCCGATCGCGCGCAACTCATGGAGCAGGCGCGCGCGCTCGGCATCGCCGATCACGTGGTCTTCGCCGGCGACCGCGGCAACGTTCGCGACTGGATCGCCGCGATGGATATCTTCGTTCATCCGACTTATTTCGAGGGTCTGCCGCTCGCGGTCCTCGAGGCCATGGCCATGGGCAAACCGGTGATTACCTCGCCGGTCGATGGGCTTCGCAGCCTGATCACCTCCGGCGTCGACGGCTGGCTGGTGCCGCCCGGCAATCCCGACGCGCTCGCCGAGGTCATCGGCCACGTCATAGCCCATCCCGAGGAACGGGCCCGCGTTGCCGCGACGGGCGCGATCCGCGCGCTGTCGCAATACGGCTCGGATCGCGTGGTCGAAGCCTACGAAACGCTGTTCAAGTCCGTGCTCGAGGCCCGGAGCGCGGGGAGCGGCGCCAACGGCCGTCGATGAACGCGTCGATCGCAGCAAAGGCCGCATCGTTGCCGCAGAAATCTCCGTGACCGATCCGGGCGCGATAGCTCTCCAGCCGCACCTCGAATTCGTGCAGGATCCGCGACGAGAAAGTCGCCAGATCGGCACGCATGCCGTAACCGAGCCGCTCCAGATAGTGCGCGTTGAGAAACTGCTCGAAGGCGCCACGGACCGGAATCGACAACACCGGCTTGCCGAGATGCAGCGCCTCGGAGATGAGCGTATGGCCACCGCCGCAGACGACGAAGGCGCAGGACGCCAGATCATCGAGAAACGATTGCTCGTCGAATGCCTTGAAGTCGACGCGCCCCAGGCTGCAGCGCTCGCCCAGGCCGTAGACGCGGACAGGCCGGCCAAGCGTGGCGAGATGCTCGACGAAGGCCGGGAACGTCGGATAGCCCTGATAGGCGACGACGTGGTCACCCGTCGTCGGCCGGCGCGCAACGACGTCGCGCCGCAGCAGCGGCGGCAGTTGCCGAAGCCAGGGGCTCGCCGCCCGCGCGGGAACGTCGAAGAAATTGCAAACGAGGTACTGGTCGGCCGAACTGAACAGAAGCCGGACCGCCGCAGCCGTCGCTAACCGGCTCGACATCTGGCCCAGAGGGCATGCGATCCGTCCCATGGTGATGACATGCTGGTTGTCGAGCGACAGGCAGGCCACACCCATCCTGCGCGCCACCCGCGGCACGAAGAACTCGTAGTCGGTCATGGCAAAGTCCGGGACGAAGGCCTCGGCCGCCTGCTCGACCCGGCGGCGCCAATGTGCGCCATTGCTGAGTGTCGCGGCGGTACGCAGCAGCGCCGCCGGAGCATCGACCCGATGCGAGCCCACGGGCGTAACCGGATTGGGACACTCGAATACCCGGAATTGGCCCCCGAGCAGGCGCGCCGCTTCTCCATGACAGACGAATAGGAAGTCGTGCTGGGAATAATGCTGAGCCAGGGTCAAGGCGCGGATCGCGTGCCCCCGGCCGGTCCCATGCACGCCATAGAGAATGCGCGCCATGAATTCAGACCGACGCGCCCGCAGGCGGGTGAAGCGGCGGCCAGCGCCGCGAAAGACAATTCACCATCGGCCGGTTCATTCCTTGTGCCGACAGTCCGCGGGACCGTCGCCTTGCCCTTCGACTCATCTTATGGTTGTTATTGGTTGCTGAACATTCTAACGAGCAAGGATCGTGTCGAGAAGAGCGTCCAGGCGCATCAGCGAGAACAGTTTGGTTACGGGCGGCGCCGGCTTCATCGGTTCGCATCTGTGCGAGCGACTGATTTCCGACGGCCATCAGGTCGTCTGCGTCGACAATTTCTTCACCGGCACACGCCGCAATATCGAGCCCCTTCTCGACGATAGGAATTTCGAGCTGCTTCGGCACGACGTGACGTTTCCTCTCTATGTCGAGGTCGACAGCATCTACAACCTCGCCTGCCCCGCCTCGCCGGTCCATTACCAGCACGATCCCGTGCAGACGACCAAGACCAGCGTTCACGGCGCCATCAACATGCTAGGGCTGGCGAAACGGCTCAAGGCCATGATCCTTCAGGCCTCGACCTCGGAAGTCTACGGCGACCCGGAGAAGCATCCACAGACGGAGGATTATTGGGGCAACGTCAATCCGATCGGTCCGCGGTCCTGTTATGATGAAGGTAAGCGCTGCGCCGAGACGCTGTTCTTCGATTATTGGCGCCAGCACCGATTACAGATCAAGGTGGCCAGAATCTTCAATACCTACGGGCCTCGCATGCACCCCCACGACGGGCGCGTCGTCTCGAACTTCATCGTCCAGGCGCTGCTCGGCAAGCCGATCACCCTGTATGGCAACGGGTCGCAGACGCGATCGTTCTGCTATGTCGACGACATGGTCGATGCGCTCGTCCGCCTCGCCGCGACACCCGACGATGTGACCGGGCCGGTCAATCTCGGCAACCCCGCCGAGATCTCGATCCAGGAACTCGCCAGGACCATCATCGACTTGTGCAATTCGCGGTCTGCCATCGTATGCGGGAAGCGACCGGTGGATGATCCATGTCGGCGACGGCCCGACATAGCGTGCGCCGAAGCTGTCCTGTCATGGCGGCCGAGGATTGGCCTTACCGAAGGCCTGGCCAGGACCATCGCCTATTTCGACCGGCTCCTGTCCGAGGATGCTGTCCGCCGATCCCTGCTGGACGACCCGGATTGAGGTGACGGGCCTCGGTGTGGATCGGTCGACGGAATCTCGCTCGCCAGCGTCTGATGCCTGCGCGAGAAGTGGCAAGACGACCTGGGCGGAGCACAGACTCTCGCTCGGCTCCAAGTAAATTGGCTGCCAGAAACAAGCGGGCATCATGAGAGTGCAGGGCAATCTTTTCGCAGCAACCGCCTTCGGAGGGCCAGACTCCTGGCACGCCTGAGAGTTTCAGAACAACAAAATCGCGAAGAAATCTGGCTGGGGCGGGAGGGATCGAACCTCCGAATGGCGGAATCAAAATCCGCTGCCTTACCGCTTGGCTACGCCCCATCAGGCCCGGCGGATCGACGTGGCGCGCGGGCGCCATGCGATTCCGGGTCGGCGCCCGTGGTCTACAGAGCGCGCCCGCCCATTTCAACCGCGCCGCCGCAGGAATTTTGCAGGCCCCTCCGGTGATCCGCCGCCCAGGCCAATTCGTCAATGCCGGCAAGCCCTTATCCTGCTCGTTGGAAGCCGCCGCAGCGCCCGGCCGCAGCGCCACGCGAAAAAGTTGAGACCCGGCCGGTTTCATGGGATGACGGCGGCCAAACCGGCCACATCGAGCCCCGAGGACACGCCATGACCTATCGCGCCCCGCTCAACGACATGCTGCTCGCCCTCAACCACGGCGCCGGGCTGAAGGCGGCGGTCGAGGCCGGCCATTACGGCGATTTCGACCCCGACATCACCGCGGCCGTGCTCGAGGAAGCCGGCAAATTCGCGAGCGACGTGCTCGCCCCGCTCAACCACATCGGCGACAGGAACGGCGTCAAGCTCGCCGATAAGAAGGTCACCACCGCGCCCGGCTGGCCGGACGCCTACAAGCGCTGGACCGAGGCCGGCTGGAACGCGGTGTCCGGTCCCGAGGCGCATGGCGGCCAGGGCCTGCCGCTCGCCATCAACGCCGCCTGCACCGAGATCTGGAGCGCGGCCAACGTCGCCTTCGGCCTGTGCCCGCTGCTGACCTTGTCGGCCATCGAGGCGCTCGACGCCCACGGCAGCAAGGAGCTGAAGGACATCTATCTCGGCAAGCTGATCTCCGGCGAATGGACCGGAACGATGCAGCTCACCGAGCCGCAGGCCGGCTCCGACGTCGGCGCCTTGCGCACCCGCGCCGAGCGCGCCGCGGATGGCACCTACCGCATCACCGGCAGCAAGATCTTCATCACCTATGGCGACCACGACATGACCGACAACATCGTGCATTTCGTGCTCGCGCGGCTGCCGGACGCGCCGGCCGGCACCAGGGGCATCTCGCTGTTCCTGATCCCGAAATTCCTCGTCAACGCCGATGGCTCGCTCGGCGCCCGCAACGACATCTATGCCTCCGGCATCGAGCACAAGCTCGGCATGCACGCCTCGCCGACCTGCACCATGACGATGGGCGATCACGGCGGCGCCATCGGCTATCTTATTGGCGAAGAAAACGCCGGCATGCGCTGCATGTTCACGATGATGAACCAGGCGCGGCTCGGCGTCGGCCTCGAAGGTGTCGGCGTCGCCGATCGCGCCTATCAGCAGGCGCTGGCCTACGCGCAGGAGCGCAAACAGGGCCGCGCGGTGGGAGCTAAGGGCGCCGGCTCGGACGCGATCATCGCCCATCCCGACGTCAAGCGCATGCTGATGCAGATGCGCGTCCTCACCGCCGCGTCTCGCTCGATCTGCTACGCGACCGCCGTCGCACTCGACGTGTCCGTGCGCGCCAAGGATCCGGCGGTGCGCACTGAAGCCGCCGCGCGCGGCGCGCTGCTGACGCCGATCGCAAAGGCGTTCTCCACCGACATCGGCAACGAGGTCGCCTATCTCGGCGTGCAGATCCATGGCGGCATGGGCTTCATCGAGGAGACCGGCGCCGCGCAGCACTATCGCGACGCGCGCATCACCGCGATCTACGAGGGCACCAACGGCATCCAGGCGATCGACCTCGTCACCCGCAAGCTGGGTGCGAACGGCGGCGCCTCGGTGTTCAAGCTGCTCGACGAGCTCACCGAGATCGTCCGCCGCGTCGAGGCCTCGAACGATCCGGCCTTCGGCACCACTGGCGCCAAGCTGCGCGAGGCGCTCGGCGCGCTCGACCGCTCCAGCCGCTGGCTGCTGGACAAGCTCGGCACCGCGCCGAACGATGCGCTCGCCGGCGCCACGCCTTACCTGCGCCTGTTCGGCTCGGCGCTGGGCGGCTGCATGCTGGCCAACGAGGCGCTGGCCGCGCGCAGCGAGAACGAGACCGAGGGGGCGCGTCACGTCGCGCTCGCCCGGTTCTTCGCCGAGACCTTCGCGGTGCAGGCCCCGTCCCTGGAAAAGACCGTCACCGACGGCGCCGACGCCGTGCTCGCGGCGGAGGCCGTGCTGGTGGCGTGAGCGGCGAGCGTCGCGACCCAGACCAGCGAGTTCAGCCTCCCGCACCAAAGCTCGCTGCCGGGCTCCCGCCCTCCCCTGGAGGGGGAGGGCGCCTCGCGGGGCGCGCAGCGACGCGTGAGGCGGGGTGGGGTGATCTCTCCGCGGATGCTTGTGCCAACGGAGAGATAACCCCACCCCGATCCCGCGCTACGCGCGCGATCGACCCTCCCCCTCCAGGCGAGGGTGTCCCGAGTTCGCCGCTTCATTGATCCACATCTCAAACATCTATCCGAACAGCCTGTCGCGATGAGATGAGCATCTGCGTCCTCGCGACGCATTCCGCGCCCGAGCTATGCTCTCGAAACCCGCCCTCACCGAGTGGAGGGCGCAGGGAAGGCCGGGCGCTGGCCGCGCCCGTGGCCCGCCTGCAGAAAAAAAGCAGGCGGCAGTCACCACAGGTCTGGCCGAGAACACCCGGCCTTCCCCGCGCGATGGTTTTAACGGGCTATAGCGCGCTCTTCCTGGTGCACCGGGCTTTCTGGCCACCATATCGCGACAATGCGCTTCTCGCGCATTGCGCTGGATACTAGCTTCGGAGTATCGGAACCACGCGCCTTCACCGTCCGCAGGCTAACGTTCGTCCGTGCCAACAGCACTGCGCCGCCCGCGTCCACCGCATCCCGCTGCCAACGTCCGTGACGACCGCGAACCGTCCCCTACCGTGCAACGGGATGCGCGAACCATAATGCTGATTTGGGCAAGCCGCAAAGCGATTTATGTTTTTCAGAACGACTTGACAGGGGTTGGCCCGACCGAGCTGATTTGGCCGACGGGTCGGAAGCGCGCTTCCCTGCGCTCCGGCAAACCGGAAGGAACCAGGTCGATTGCCGATAAAGTTCAAGCCCTGCCCCAGTCAGCCATTCACTTCCGGGACAATGTTCATTTCCGGGACAATGATCCGACGCCGCACCACGCAGGTCGCAGTGCGAGCCGCTCTGGTGGTCGCCACGTAGCGCTCAACCGGCTTACGACGCCATCGTCTGGATGAGCGCCGTGTCGGCGAACTCTATTAGTTCGACGATCTTCCCATCCTGAATTCTGAAGAGGTCGAGTATCTCGGTTTCCCGCGTCATATTCGTCGGACAGCTTCGCACGGTGAGGCGGGAACGCACGGCCACGCGATCGTTGTCCACCAGTTCGGTCAGGATATTTCGCTGCGCGAACTCGAACGTATCGATGAGCTTGGCCAAGCCCTCCTTGACTTGGGGGTGACCACACATGCACCCCAACATTTTGGTGGCGTTCCGGTCGCCAGCCAGTGTGAACACCACGTCCGGATGACACTCTGCCATCAGGTCGTCCAACGACCCCGTGTCGCGCGCCTTGTATGCGCGCCTGACCTGCTCGAGGAGTACTTCGCGATTTTCCATCGGCACCTCCCAAAGTTCAGCACAAAGACCTTAGCTGGCCATTGATCTACTTGCAATTGAGTCAATCGAAAACTTCGCCTTCAACTGTGCTCGCTTACCTCGGAGAGATGGAGCGAGCATGGGCCAGCTAGCCGAAGGCGTAGCCCGCCGCGCTTCCTCTGATTGAAGCCGCTGCCGTTCTTGACTTCCGCCATCGATCCAGCCAGTTCTATCTGCTCAGGTGCCGGCTCGACCGTGGTCACGCAGTTCGGCTCCTCATTCGCGAAGCCTCTGCATAGTTCGTTGTTTTTCACCAAATCCATTCGGAGCAAGAATATGAAATCTGTCGTTGCGACGTTGTTTGCCGCGGCCCTGATGCTGTCGTCCGCGCCGGCGTCGGCCGTCGTTCTCGATCTCTCCACCATGAGCTGCAAGCAGTTCGTCGAAAGCGGCGACGACGGTATCAAGATGGTGCTGATCTGGCTCGACGGCTGGTACAAGGGCGACCAGGACGAGGCGATCTTCGACACCGAGATATTCGTCGAGAACGCCAAGAAGTTCGGCAAGTACTGCGCCGAGCATCCGACGGTCAGCATCGTCACCGCGGCGGAGAAGATCCTCGGCAAATAGGCAAATAGGATGGCTGCGGATCGTCAGCGCGCAGGCGAATGAACACGCTTTCCGCCCGCACGCCACCGCAGGTGACTTTGCGGCTGCTCGGCCCCTCTCTTCGTCTAGACCCCGAGCCACTCCAGCCCGCCCGGCAGTTCGTCCGCGGCAAAATCGATCTGCAGCACCCGGCGATGGCCGGGCTGGGTTGAGGGCTCCGAAGCGTGCAGGATCGGCGTCGCGTAGAGCCAGATGTCACCGACGTCGGCGCAGCACGTCGCCGTGCCACAGCGCGCGACCGTCGCGGCCACATCGCCTTCCGAAATGCGACCGAGGCGGTGCGAGCCTGGAGCGATCAGCAGCGGCGCGTTGCCGTCCGGCACGGCGTCGAGATGGACGCGCAGGGTGACCATGCGCGCGAGCACCTCATAGGGCGGCGCGACGTGTTGCAGGCCCCCCTTGATGGTCCAGGGCCCGAACCCGGTGACCTCGATGCGCTCGCGGACGACGATGGTGCGGTCCTGATGCCAGGGCACGGCCCAGTTCGACGCGGCCGTCTTGTCGAAATAGACCGCCCGCACCGGGCGAGTGGCGTCACCGAGAACCGCGGCAGCGGCGGCGCCGACCGGTCCGGCATTGGCGAGGAACGGCCTGAGCGCCGCGACGCCGTGCAGCCGGCTGCCCGCCTGCTCCGGTGCGTGGCCGGACAGCGCCTCGAAGAGAGCGCGCAGGGCGGACGCATCGAGCGCGGCCGCGATGTGCAGCGCACCCGTTTCCGCGACGAGTGAGGCTTGCTGGGGAGAGAGTGCGACGGTCATGCGTGAGGGAGACTAGAGCGCGGCGCCGGCGCTTGGCAATCACTCTCCCCGCTCTTCGCCATCAGTCCGAACTTGCGCCGGGAGAGCAAGAGAGGCGCGAAGGTGATCCGCAACGTCTCGGTGTGCCACCCTGCGACAGAAGACTATACCGCGGACGGCGCGGCTGGCCGCAAGTTTCGATGACCCCGCATGAAGACCGCAGCATCCGGACACACTCAGACGCAACTCATTGCGCCAGCTTGGCGCGGAGGCTGCGTTGAAGAAGCGTGCCGCGCCCCGTGCGGCACCTGCCCTTTCTTCATGCGAGAGTCCCATGTCGATCAGCTCCGTCACGACGCCCCTCGCGGCGCCTTCGTCGCAGACCACCTCGGCCACATCATCCACCTCGGCGACATCTGCGACGTCATCCTCGTCGGCCACGAGCTCGGCTGACAGCACGTCGGAAAGCTCCTCCGGCAGCGGCGGCTCGTCGTCGGGCAAGACCGTCGTCAGCGAGGTCTCGATCACGCTCGACGGCGTCACCACCACGACGATCACCTATTCCGACGGTTCAACCGAGGTGACCAAGACTGCCGCCAGCTCGGACGGCAGCAGCAACGGCGCGCAGACCTACAACGCGCAAGGCGCGACCAACAGCGCCGTGAGCAACGGCGTCTCGGGCAGCGCGGGCACGGCGAGCACGACCGTGACGACCTGAGGCCTCGCAGGACGCGCGACACGCCTTCGCTCAGGGCTGATGATGCCGTCTCGACCGGAGGCGTAGGTTCCGAAGCCGGAACCGTTCGATCTCTCAACACTGTCAGGGCGGCACGGGGGACAGGCCATTCCGCCCGGCGACGGTTGCAAGCGATGCTCAACCGTCACGTCCGGTGACACCGCGAAGCCACACTGCGCTGATGATGTCACGCGCGTGTCATTGTTAATTTGCGCCCTCGCTCCGAGTCACGCCTGTTAGCAGGCAGCTGCGACAATGGGGAGGATGTCGATGTTGCGGGGTGTGATCGGTGCGGGGATTCTGATCCTGGCGATGGGGTCCGAGGTACAGGCGGCCAACGAGGCCGGTCCTGAGACCCGGATGTCCTGTTCGGAGGTGCGCTACTACGTGGAGAAATACACGGCCGAGGTGGCCGAGATGTATGCGCGCAGCCGCGGCGCCACCGATGCGCAGATCAGCCGGGCGCGGCGTTGCCTGTCGACGAACCATTTCCGCAGGGCGGAGCGGGTGCACAGCTATACGGAGTAAGCGGGCGAAAGATTCGCAAGGGATGGCTCTCGTCCGGCCATGATCGCCTGTGGTTATGGATTCCGGGCTCCCGCGCGCTGCGTCGAACGGCTGCGCCGTTCGCGCGTGAATGCCAGGCAATGACGGCCGGGGAGAGAGCGGCGCTCGCAAGATGCAGAGCATATCGGCCGAAGGCGTGACGCTCGACCCCTCCTTCAGGGCACACGCGGCGCCCTGAAAATGGTCGTCATACCCCGCGCAGGCGGGGTATCCAGTACGCCGCGGCGTCTCGACTGAAGTCGACCGTTTCGGAGTACTCGATCGCCCGCCTGCGCGGGCGATGACAGTTGTTGTGACGCAATGTCTGCACTGCGCTCCACGGTGGCGTCTGCGCGCCACGGCGGCCTGCATGGCGCAAGCGCCGCGCAGGTCCCGCTCCCCACCTCACGCCTGCTCGATCGCGGCCGGCATCTTGGCGACCGACATCAAGCAGCGCGCGACCTGGTTGAGGAGCTGATCGGCAGTCTCCTCCTCGGCCAGCGACTTCGACAGCAGCGCGACGACGGCGCTGTGGCGGAGCTGGGAGGCGAGATTGCGCGCGGTCGTGTAGCCCGACATCTCGTAGTGCTCGACGCGCTGCGCGGCGCCGATCAGCGCAAGGTCGGCGGCGGCGTCCTCCTTGTCCTCGGCCTGGGTCATGATCTCCTGGCCCTCCTCGATGAGGCCCATCATGCCCTTGCAGGGCTTTGCCCACGGCGTCTTGCCGAGCAGCTCGAAGCATTCGTTGATGCGCTCGATCTGCGCTTCGGTCTCGACCAGATGCTGCTCGAACAATTCGCGCAGCTGATCGAAGCGCGCGGCCTCGGCCATCTTCGGCAGCGCCTTGGTGAGCTGCTTCTCGGCATGGAGAATGTCGCGCAGCTCGTCCATCAGCAGATCGCTCAGGCCGGATTCGTCGGCCGGCGGCGAGCTTTCGGTGACGATCGACGACGCCGCGCCGGGCTCACCGGCTTGGATCGCCGGCGACTCCGTGAAGACCCAGTCGCCGCCCTCGTTCCAGGGGCCGCGGGTATCGATCTCGCCATGATCGCCGGCCCCCGTGGAATCGTTGAAGAACTGGTCGACCAGGCCCGGCGTCGGCGCGAGGCGGCCGATGCTGAAGGCCGGCTTGCCCATGCTCTCGAGCGCCAGCGCGAACGCCTTCATGTGGGTGATCTCGCGCGTCATCAGGAACTGCAGCGCGTCCTTGGTGCCGGCATCGTCGGTGAAGTTGATCAGCCGCTCGTAGACGATCTTGGCGCGCGCCTCGGCGGCGATGTTGCTGCGCAGGTCGACGTCGAGCTCGCCGGTGATCTTCAGATAATCGGCGGTCCAGGCATTGCCTTGCGAGTTGAACAGGTTCACACCGCCACCGCCGGCAATCGCGATCAAGGGATCGGCCTCGGCGGCCTCGCGATCGAACTTCGACGGCTTCAGATGCAGACGCGCCAGGGTGCCGACGACCTCGAGATGGCTGAGCTCCTCGGTGCCGATGTCCATCAACAGGTCCTTGCGGTCGGGATCCTCGCAGTTGAGGCCCTGGATCGAGTACTGCATGGCGGCGGCGAGCTCGCCATTGGCGCCGCCGAACTGCTCAAGCAGCATGTTGCCGAAGCGCGGATCGGGCTCGTCGACACGAACCGTGAACATCAGCTTCTTGACGTGGTGATACATCGGGGGCCTCGGAGCGTTGGAGGGGACGCAGTCATGTCCGAACGGCCCGACCACATGGTTGTTCCTTACCTCTCGCCCCGGAACCCGAGCGCCGGCTGCCTGCGCCGGTCGCTTCTTATGCACACTGTCGCACTATAGGCGGGCGCAGACGACACCCCGGCAACGGACCTGTGGGACCGGCGCGCGCAAGCATCTGCGCCGGCTACCGCCATACATCCTGTTGGCAGCTCGACGACTGCCTCTTGCTAAGCTTTTCCCTGCTCGCCTAAGCTGTTCCGCTGGAGAGTGACATGTTGATGCGAACACCGGCCAGGGAGAAGCCAGGTCTCGGCGCGCGAGTCCGCCGGGTCATCGCGCGACTCCGCGACCACGCATCGTCATTCACGTCATCATCGCCCGCGAATGGGGCGACACTGCGGAAGCCGTCCTACGTTGTCGACGATGAGCCTGACGACAGCAATATGGACGTCGCGTTGGCGGCGCTGATCGATCAGATCGAACGTCCGGCGCGCACGCCGCCACCACGGTTTCCGAGTCTCGCGCGCGTCACGTCATCGCGCCAGGCGCCGCACATCCCGGTGTACGAGCGGCCACCCTATTTCGACGTCGCGCCGCGCCCCGTCGAGGTCGAGCCGCGGCGGATGGCCTATGATGAGGCCGTCGAGCGCATCGTGCCCGAGGACGAACTGTCGGAACTGCGCAAGGATCTGATGAGCGCGATCTCGGCGCGGCTCGGATCGCCGGAGGACCATCTGGCGACGATCAGGACCCTGCTGAGGTCGGTGAAGTAATGTGGGGCCGCAGCAATATCGGCAAGACGGTCGAGGAGCTGACCGATCATCTGCGGCTGGTCGATCATGTCCGCGCGCTGCAGGACGGCCAGAAGGAGATCGCCGAGGCGATCAGGGCGGTCAACAACCGCCTGACCTCGATCGAGGCCGAGTTCAGGGTGCTCAAGGCGGAGACCCAGCGCGACGCGTTGCGCGAGGTGCAGCATGCCGTGCAGGGCGTTCAGGGCTCCGTGCATGACGAGCTGACCCGCATGGCGACGCGGCTGATCGTGCTCGAGCAGGCACTGCGGCGCGAGGCTGTCCGACAGCAGGCATCGCCGGCCGCCGGCCCGCGCCCGCCGGCTGCCCCGCCCCGCCCGGACGGATCACGCTGAGGCGCGACAACTGGACCGCGGCAGACTCAGCGCAACTTTGCCGAGCGGCTTGCAATCTCGATGATGACGCTGCCGCTCTTGGCGTAACCGTCCGGCACAAAGGCTTCACCCGGTGCGAGTTCGCGCATGTCCTCCGCGTCCTTCGGCTTCGGAAAGCCCTTGGCGCAGGCCGTGCTGATCGTCTCGCGATCGGCGTAGCTGGCGGCGGCGACCACGCTGCCGGGGGTTGGCCCGGCCGCGAGCTTCGACAGGCCGAAATATTTGAGCCGCTCCGAACAGCTAACGATGTTGGTCAGGTAGGCTCCCGTCGTGTCCTCGGCCTGCAGCAGAAAATCGTAGGACATTTCGATGGACCCGCCGCTGGCACTGGCGAAGCCGACGCGCGCCACGCCGGTCTCGACCGCCCCCTGCCCCATATGCCCGGTCAGGCAGACGAGCACGTCCTGCGCTTCGTCCCTGGTGGTGGAGATGACGCATTCATTCACCTGCATGCCCGGCTGGAAGCCGCGAAATTTGTAGGCGCCGCCGACCTGCTCGAACACGACCGCGCCGCCGAAATCGGTCGCGTGCGGCTCGCAGCCGCTGCCATAGCTCACGACCAGCAGCGGATTGCTGGAGGCCAGGAAACGTCCCTGCTGCCGCTCCGGCTTCAGGGTGACGTCACAGCGGCGCCCCTGGGAGTCGGGATAGGATCTGGCGCGCTTGCAGGTGGTGCCCGCGATCGCGCCGGGCGCGCAGAACAGCGACAGCAGCGCGCGGTTGGTGGCGGCAGCCTCAGCGATCCCCGGGAAGGCGTGACAGAGCAGCAGCGACAGCAGCACTGAAAAGACCTTGGTCATCGAATTGCCTTGCAAAAGATCGCAGTTCTGCGCGGGACGATAGCGGACACCGATGCTGTTGCAAACCACTCGTAAACCACGGCGAGTATCATGGCGAGCGCTCGCCTGCGATCACGCCCGCATTCCCTCCGCGACCAATGACCGCTTCAGCCCTTGGCGCGACCAGCGGATGATGTAGGCTGCGGCGAGATGCAGGACTGGACAAATTGATCGGCGGCAACGCAGCGGCCGGCGCACACGCATGAGGGGCCCATGACCGACCATCTGATCGTGACCGACGAGGGCGAGACGCGGACGATCAAGCTCAGGCGCCCGGAGAAGAAGAACGCGATCACCCAGGCCATGTATCTCGGCATGAGCGATGCGATCGACACCGCGCAGAACAATCCGCTGGTGCGATGCATCATCATCACCGGCGGCTCTGGCGTGTTCACGGCCGGCAACGACCTCGAGGACTTCCTGCATGCGGGGTCGGCCGGCAACGACGCCGCGCGCACCTCGGCGGCGACCAAGTTCCTGTATTCGCTGGCGCATAACGTCAAGCCGATCATCGCCGCGGTCGACGGCGTCGCGATCGGCATCGGCACGACGATGCTGTTTCACTGCGACTACGTGCTGGCCTCCACCACGGCGACGTTCTCGACGCCCTTCATCCATCTCGGCCTGGTGCCCGAGGGCGCCTCGAGCCTGTTGATGCCGCAGACCATGGGCTATCAGCGGGCGTTCGCGATGCTGGTGATGGGGCGCACCATGACGGCGACGGATGCGCAGATCGCCGGCTTCGTCAACACGGTGGTGGCGCCGGGCCATACCGAGGTCGAGGCGCACAAGGTGGCGCGCGACATCTGCCGGCTGCCGGCCGAGGCGGTGGCGATCGGGCGCAAGCTGATCCGCACCGCGCCGGACGAATTGACCCGGCGCATCGACCAGGAGGCCTATCTGTTCGCCGAGCGCATGACCTCCGAGGAGGCGGTCAGCGCGTTCAAGGCGTTCCTATCGCGCAAGAAGAAGAAATGAGCGAGGCCGCGGCGGGCGCGCATGGCGCAGTTTGATGTCATCGTGATCGGCTGCGGCGCGGTCGGCAGCGCCGCCGTGCTGCATCTCGCCAAGGCCGGGAGGCGCGTGCTGGGCATCGATCGCTTCCAGCCGCCGCACCGCTTCGGCTCGACCCATGGCGAGACCCGCATCACCCGTGCGGCGATCGGCGAAGGCGTCGACTACACGCCGCTGGCGCAGCGCTCGCACGCGATCTGGCGCGCGCTGGAGCGAGAAACCAGCACGCGGCTGTTCGAACAATGCGGCTGCCTGTTCATTCCGAGCCAGCACGGCGGCGAGGTCCACGGCGTCAGCAGCGCGCAGTTCTTCAGCAACATCGAAACCGCGGCGCGGCTGCACGGCGTCGACGGCGAGACGCTTTCCGCGGAGCGGTTGCGCGCGGATTATCCGGCCTTTGCCACCGCGCCCGGCGATCGCGCCTTTCTCGATCGAGAAGGCGGCTATCTCCTGGTCGAGGACTGCGTGCGCACCGAGCTCGCGGTCGCCGCGCGCCATGGCGCCGAGTTGCTGACCGGCCGGCGCGTGACAGCGTTTCGCCGTGCCGCGGGCGCCCTCACCGTGACCATGGACGACGACACGACGGCGTCGGCCGACAAATTGATCGTCACCACCGGACCATGGATCACCGAGATGATCGCGCCGCTGCGCCGCCGCGTCCACGTCACCCGGCAAGTGCTGTACTGGTTCGAGCTCCTGTCGAATCCGCAGCATTTTGGACCGGGCACGCCGGTGTTCATCTGGGACGTCACCGGCCGCGATCGCGCGGCCTCCGACATCTATGGCTTTCCCTGGCTGGGCTCGCAGGACAATGGCGTGAAGATCGCAAATGAAGTGATGACCGGCGAGACCGATCCCGACGACGTGGCGCGCGAGGTGACCGCGGACGAAATCGCCGCGACCTATGAGACCTATGTCCGCCCCTTCGTGCCGGATCTCGGCCCGCGCTGCCTGCGCAGCGAGGTCTGCCTCTATACCAACGCGCCGGGCGGCCGCTTCGTCATCGACCACGATCCGGGCGACGCCGACGTGATCTATGCCTCGGCCTGCTCGGGCCACGGCTTCAAGCATTCGCCGGCCGTCGGCGAGGCGCTCGCGGCGATGGCCCGGGGCGAGACGCCGTGCGTCGACCTCTCCGGCTTCACACTGGACCGGCTCGCCGCCGCCGATCCAGCATAGCGGACGCCGCAACTACTTTGCGGACTGCAGCGCAGCCGTCTGCTTGGCGAGGCCTTCGTTGAACTGCGTCTCGAGCTTGTCGAGATAGGCGTTGAATTCACCCGGCTTGACGAACGGGTTGGGCGCGCCGTCGGCAATCTTCGCTCGCTTTCCGGCCATGTCGTACATCTCCGGATGCGGCGCCAGCAGGATGTCGGGATGCGCCGTCTTGGCCCAGGCGAAGGTCTTCTTGTAATCGTCGACGATGCCCGGATAGGTGGGACGGCCGACCAGCCGGTTCAGCGCCACCGTTGCGCTGCAGAAGAAGATCAGGCTGCGGGTGGCGTCGCCATCCTTCACGTCGGTCGTCCAGCTGGTGCAGCCCGGCGAATGGCCCGGCGTCTCGTGCGCCGTCAAGGTGACGCCGCCGAGCGTCACGGTGTCACCCTCGCGTACGGCGCGGTCGACCTTGACCGGCGGGAAGCCGAGATAGCGCTCCTCCTCGCGGCCCGGATAGAAGCCGCCTTCCAGCAGCGGCACGTCCTTGGCGCCCGCCACCATCTGCGCCCCGGTCTCCTGCTTGACCTGCGCCAGCCCGCCGGTGTGGTCGATATGGGCGTGGGTGTTCAGGATGTATTTGATGTCGGCGACCTTGAAGCCGAGCTTGCCGATGCTGGCCTCGATCTGCGCGGTCGATTCCGGCATCACGGTATCGATCAGGATGTGGCCCTGCGGCGTGGTGATCAGGTAGGAGGCGAGCCCGTTGGTGCCGACGTAATAGACGTTGTCGATCACCTTGAACGGCTCGGTCGGCTTATTCCACGCCGCGACCATTTGCTTCATCAGGTCCGGCAGCGATTGCGCTGCAGCGGAGCCGGCCACGAGCGACAGTGTGGCGGCGAGCAGCATCATTCTTTTCATTCCGGCCTCCCGATGTATTGTTGTTGTGAAATCATTTTATGTCATTGCGACCGCGGCGGGGCAATCGCGCTTCGTCCCGCGGCCCCTGCATCACACGTGACCCTGCCATGAGCCGTCTCTCCCGCTTCGCCCTCGCCTGCCTGCTGACCGGTGCCGCCGTTGCCAGCATCGCCGGCCCGCCGGCATCGGCCGAGGACGAGCCGGTGGCGTTGCGCATCCTCGCCATCAACGACTTCCACGGCAATCTGAAGCCGCCCGCCTCCGGCATCCGCGTCGCCGATCCCGCCGATCCAACCAAGACCACCGTCGTTCCTGCCGGCGGCGCCGAGCACATGGCGAGCCTCGTCAAGCTGCTCGCCGACGGCCAGCCCAACACGATCTTCGTCGCCGCCGGCGACCTGATCGGCGCGAGCCCGTTCCTGTCGGCGATGTTCCACGACGAGCCGACCATCGAATCGATGTCGCAGATGGGGCTCGCGCTGTCGGCTGTCGGCAACCACGAGTTCGACGAGGGCAAGGCCGAGCTGTTGCGGATGCAGAACGGCGGCTGCCATCCGACCGACGGCTGCGGCGGGCCGCAGCCATTCACCGGCGCCAAATTCCATTATCTCGCGGCGTCGACGTTCCTCGCCGGCACCGACAAGACGGTGTTTCCACCCTATGAGATCCGCACCTTCGAGGACATCCCGGTCGCCTTCATCGGGCTGACGTTGAAAGGGACCGCCGGCATCATCTCGCCGGCGAGCGCGGCCGGCCTCGACTTCCGCAACGAGGCCGAGAGCGTCAACGCGCTGATCCCGGAATTGAAGGCCAAGGGCGTGCAGGCGATCGTCGTGCTGATCCACGAGGGCGGCTGGCCCTCGGGCGGCATGAACGAATGCCCCGGACTGTCCGGACCGATCGTCGACATCGTCAAGGAGCTCGACAGCGCCGTCGACATCGTCATCTCCGGCCATACCCATCAGGCCTATGTCTGCACCATCGACAAGCGGCTCGTCACCTCGGGCGACAAGTTCGGCACGTTGGTGACGGCGATCGACGTCAAGCTCGACCGCACCACGCGCGACGTGATCAGCGCCACCGCGACGAACATCGTCGTCGACACCACCCTGCCGAAGGATCCGGCGCAGACCGCGCTGATCGACGCCTATGAGAAGCTCGCGGCGCCTTACGCCAACCGCCCCGCCGGCGTGCTCGCCGCGACACTGTCGCGGCTGCCGAACGCCTCCGGCGAGAGCGTGCTCGGCGATGTCATCGCCGATGCCCAACTCGCAGCGACAGCCGCGGCGGACAAGGGAAGCGCGGTCATCGCGATGACCAATCCCGGCGGCATCCGGACCGATCTCGTTCGCCGCGACGGCGGCGCGGTGACCTATGCCGACGTGTTCGCGAGCCAGCCGTTTCGCAACCAGCTGACGACGGTCACCCTGACCGGCGCCGAGATCAAGGCCGCGCTGGAGCAGCAATGGCTCGACCCGGCGCGGCCGCGCATCCTGCAGATTTCCAGCGGTTTCTCCTATGCCTTCGATGCGAAACAGTCCGCGGGCACGCGGATCGATGCCGCCAGCATGATGCTCGACGGCAAGGCCATCGACCTCGCCGCGTCCTACCGGGTCACCATCAACAACTACCTTGCGCTCGGCGGCGACGGCTTCACCGCGTTCAAGAGCGGCCGCGATCCGATCACGGGACCCTATGACGACGAGGCGCTGTTCGCCTATCTCAAGTCCAACAGCCCGCTGGCCCCGCCGCCGCGCGGCCGCATCGTCAACAAGGCTTCGTGACGCCTGCCGCGCCCGCCGGAAAGCCGGTCATATCGCCCGCGGGGCTCTTTCCGAGGCTGCGTTCAGCGCATAGATTGGGCACTCCCGCAACGCGCGAGTGGCAGAGCCCTGATGTCGACGCTGTATCTCTCTCATGAAGCCTGCCTCGATCACGCCACGCCGTCCGGCCACCCAGAGCGCGCCGACCGCCTGCGGGCGGTCGAGGAGGCCCTGACCGAGGAGCGCTTCGCCCTGCTCGATCGCGACGAGGCCCCGGAGGCCGATATCGAGCTGGCCCTGCTCTGCCACAACGAGCACTACGTCACCGAGCTGCGCCAGATGGCCCCGACCTCGGGCATCATCTATCTCGACGGCGACACCTCGATGTCGCCGGGCACCTGGGAAGCCGTGATGCGCGGCGTCGGCGGCGCCGTCGCGGCAACCGAATCCGTGATGTCCGGCCGCCACCGCAACGCCTTCGTGGCAGTGCGGCCGCCCGGACATCATGCCGAGACCGCCAAGCCGATGGGCTTCTGCTTCTTCGACAACGTCGCGATCGCGGCACGCTATGCCCAGCGCACCTTCGGCATCGAGCGCGCCGCCATCGTCGACTTCGACGTCCACCACGGCAACGGCACCCAGGACATCTTCTGGGCCGACAAGAGCGTGATGTACTGCTCGACCCACCAGATGCCGCTGTTCCCGGGCACCGGCGCCCGCGGCGAGCGCGGCGAGCACGACACCATCGTCAACGCGCCGCTGGCCTCCGAGGACGGCAGCCTCGAGTTCCGCTCCGCCTTCGAAAACCTGATCCTGCCGCAGCTCACCAAGTTCAGCCCCGAGCTCGTGATGATCTCGGCCGGCTTCGACGCCCATTACCGCGACCCGTTGGCGTCGCTGAACCTGCGGGCGGAGGATTTCGGCTGGGTCACCCGCAAGCTGATGGATCTCGCCGACAAATCCGCCGGCGGGCGGGTCGTTTCGGTCCTGGAAGGCGGCTATGACCTTCAGGGGCTTAAAGAATCCGTCTCAGCCCACGTTGCGGCCCTGACTGGGGCGTGATCCCCAGGTTCCAGCCGATCCCACCCCCGGCGGGGCCTGACATGGCCGCGACCGGGGTGTAAAAGCACGGCCCCGGAGTTGAGTGAGCTGCAGGGAACCCGCATGGCGGACAACACCGTAACCGACGTCAAGAAGCTGTCGTTCGAGCGCGCGATCGAGGAGCTGGAATCGATCGTGAAGCGGCTCGAGGACGGCAAGGTGCCGCTCGAGGAGTCGGTGGCGATCTATGAGCGCGGCGAAGCACTGAAGCGGCGCTGCGAGGAGCTGCTGCGCCAGGCGGAGGCTCGGGTCGAGAAGATCACGACCGACGCCAGCGGCCATGCGACGGGAACCGTGCCGCTCGACGTGCAATAGCGGCTTGCGGCCGAACGGCCCTCTCCGAGCAACAGTCCGGATTTATTTCGCTGCCGCCGGGCGCGAGTTGACGCGGGCAAAGCGCGCCTCTCAATCGTGCAATTCAGCCGCAGATCGGTGCAACTGCATCGAAGAGCTCGGCCGCGAGGTGGCCCTCGGCGAAGTCTCGGCCGCCGCGTTGGCCACTTGAGACCCAGAGGTGCGTCCTTCGTTTACCATGCGACACGATTTGAATCGGCAGTTCGCCCTTGATCCTGTGATCGTGCCGATCCAGGTCCGCGATCATCCGGCGCAATCATGACGACGTGCTTCGCTCGCAGCTCTTTCGCATCGACTTGACGGCCAACGAAAGGCCGCACGCCGACGACTTCTTCATGATCGTCTACGGACCAATCCCTTACGCGAACGCATGGCTCACGGCGCCGCGGCGTGCGCAATCACCGCATCGGCGGATTTTGCGCCGCGGGAAAAGGCCTGGACCGAGCCGGCTTCCCCGGTCTATTCCGGAGCGCCGGCTGCCGTCGATTTGAGCAGTTGAATGGAACCTCCGGCACGCCGCCGCGGTTGAGAGGTGGCGCAAGGGTACCGTTTGCGGGCTTGCCAACTCCCATCGGGTTGGCTTTAAGACGCACTTTGGTGTAAAGCTTCTCGCAACTGCGGGTTTTTGGAAGTGTTTATCCTCTCTGGAGAGAGGAAACTAAGCGCTTGCAGGAGCTAGCAAAACTGACTTGGCTGAACGACTTGGCGATCTTGGGCGACTAACGAGGACGGCAAGGCCACCAAGAGTGACTTACATCACATAGATCGATCCCAAACCCGGCTAGTCTCCGGACTGCGGCTTCGATCCGCGCGGATGTCACCTTCAAGACTTCAGGTTTCGCCGCCCGTTACGATGAACCTCTCAGATGTCGGCCCTTGAACCCGACCTGCAAAATTGGAATGTCACCGTGACCACATTTAGTAAGACGCCGCTTCTCGACACCATCAAGACTCCGGAAGATCTGCGCCGGCTGAAGGTCGAGCAGGTCCGGCAGGTCGCCGACGAATTGCGCCAGGAGACCATCGACGCGGTCTCGGTAACCGGCGGTCATTTCGGCGCGGGTCTCGGCGTGGTCGAGCTGACCACGGCCATCCATTACGTGTTCGACACGCCGCGCGACCGCCTGATCTGGGACGTCGGCCACCAGGCCTATCCGCACAAGATCCTGACCGGCCGCCGCGACCGTATCCGCACCTTGCGCACCGGCGGCGGCCTCTCCGGCTTCACCAAGCGCGCCGAGAGCGACTACGATCCGTTCGGCGCCGCGCACTCGTCGACCTCGATTTCCGCCGGCCTCGGCATGGCGGTTGCGCGCGACCTGTCGGGCGGCAAGAACAACGTGATCGCGGTGATCGGCGACGGCGCGATGTCCGCCGGCATGGCCTATGAGGCCATGAACAATGCCGGCGCGATGAACTCCCGCCTGATCGTGATCCTCAACGACAACGACATGTCGATCGCGCCGCCGGTCGGGGCGATGTCGGCCTATCTGTCCCGCCTGTACTCGGGCAAGACCTACCGCACCCTGCGCGACGCCGCCAAGCAGCTCGGCCAGCATCTGCCCAAGGTGATCGCCAACCGCGCCAGCCGCGTCGAGGAATATTCCCGCGGCTTCATGATGGACGGCGGCACGCTGTTCGAGGAGCTCGGCTTCTATTATGTCGGCCCGATCGACGGCCATAACCTCGACCACCTGCTTCCCGTGCTGAAGAACGTCCGCGACATGGAGACCGGCCCGATCCTGGTCCACGTCGTGACCCAGAAGGGCAAGGGCTACTCGCCCGCGGAAGCGGCGGCCGACAAATATCACGCGGTGGCCAAGTTCGACATCGCCACCGGCACCCAGGCCAAGGCCAAGCCGAACGCGCCGGCCTATCAGAACGTGTTCGGCCAGAGCCTGGTCAAGGAAGCCGAGAAGGACGACAAGATCGTCGGCATCACCGCCGCGATGCCCTCGGGCACCGGCATCGACATCTTCGCCAAGGCGTTCCCGAAGCGCACCTTCGACGTCGGCATCGCCGAGCAGCATGCCGTGACCTTCGCCGCCGGCCTCGCGGCCGAAGGCTACAAGCCGTTCTGCGCGATCTACTCGACCTTCCTGCAGCGCGGCTACGACCAGATCGTGCACGACGTCTGCATCCAGAGCCTGCCGGTCCGCTTCGCGATCGATCGCGCCGGCCTGGTCGGCGCCGACGGCGCGACCCATGCCGGCTCCTTCGACAACGCCTATCTCGGCTGCCTGCCGAACATGGTGATCATGGCGGCCTCCGACGAAGCCGAGCTGGTGCACATGGTGGCGACCCAGGTCGCGATCAACGACCGGCCGAGCTCGGTGCGCTATCCGCGCGGCGAAGGCCGCGGCGTCGAAATGCCCGAGGTTGGCGTTCCGCTGCCGATCGGCAAGGGCCGCATGATCCGCCAGGGCAAGCAGGTCGCCCTGCTCTCCTTCGGCACCCGGCTCGCCGAGTGCGAGAAGGCGGCCGACGAGCTCGCCGCACACGGCCTGTCCGCCTCGATCGCCGATGCGCGCTTCATGAAGCCGCTCGACGAAGAGCTGGTGCTGAAGCTCGCCCGCGAGCACGACATCCTGATCACGATCGAGGAAGGCTCTGTCGGTGGCTTCGGCTCGCACGTAATGCAGTATCTCTCCGATCAGGGCATGCTCGACGGCGGCCTGAAGATGCGCACCATGGTGCTGCCGGACGAGTTCCAGGACCACGACACGCCGGCGGCGATGTACGCCCGCGCCGGGCTGGACGCCAAGGGCATCGTCCGCAAGGTGTTCGAGGCGCTCGGCAAGGATTACACGACCGAGTCGGTCAAGCTCGCCTGAGGCGAGCTTGCGTCCCGCCGTGGTGGTGAGCCATGAAGATCTATCTGGCAGGTCCCGACGTGTTCCTGCCGGATGCCATTGAAATCGGCCGGCGGAAAGTCGCGATCTGCGATCGCCATGGCTTGATCGGCCGCTACCCCCTCGACAACAGCGTTGACCTCGCCTCCTCCGACGCCTCGCGCCAGATCTTCCATGGCAACGAGGCGATGATGGACGACGCCGATGCCATCATCGCCAATCTCACGCCGTTCCGCGGGCCCGGCGCCGATGCCGGCACCGTCTACGAGCTCGGCTACATGGCGGGCCGCGGCAAGCTCTGCCTGGGCTATTGCAACGATCCCGCCGTCTATGCCGACTGCGCCCGCCGCTTCACGACGGTGACGGAGCAGGACGGCCGCCTGGTCGATGCCGAGGGCCTGACGGTCGAGGATTTCGGCCTGCCCGACAACCTGATGATGATCCACGCGCTCGACCTGTACGGTGCCCCGCTGGTCCTCCCGCGCGAGCGGTCGGGGGATGTGTGGCACGACCTGGCGGCGTTCGAGATCTGCGTGAAGCTGGCGGCGGAGCGGCTCCTCGGCAAGACGCCGTAGGGTGGGCAAAGCGGCGCCGTCAGGCGACGCGTGCCCACCGTGGATCCGCGCCCACAATCGAAATGGTGGGCACGGCGCGTCAATTGCGATACGAGCTTGGGGGAGCCACCGGTGTCGGCGCCTTTGCCCACCCTACGAACTCACTGTATGAGGCGCGATCTCGCCTCACCACCACTGTCGTCCCAGCCCAGTGCGCAATTGCGCACGCGGCGCCGGGGCCCATAACCACAGGACGTCGTGTTGGGCAGACTCGTAGTTGCCATCTCCCTACAAACTAAGTCCTGTGGTTATGGGTCCCGGGTCGGCGCATCAACGCGCGATGCGCGCTGATGCTTGCCCGGGACGACACTGAATTCGGTGTGCGTGCTCAACAATTCATGACGACTGATCATACTCATGCCCCCTGCCCGCAAACGCGCTGATGTCCTGCTCGTCGAACGCGGCCTGTTCGAGAGCCGCGCGCGGGCGCAGGCCGCGATCGAGGCTGGGCTCGTGTTCGCAAACGACAAGCAGGTCGGCAAAGCCTCGGAGAGCATCCCAGTTGATTCCGTGCTGCAGGCGGAGCCGGCGCATCCCTGGGTGTCGCGTGGCGGAGTCAAGCTTGCGGCAGCACTGGAGCATTGCGGCATCGAGGTCGAGGACCATGTCTGCCTCGACGTCGGCGCCTCCACCGGCGGCTTCACCGAGGTGCTGCTGGCCAATGGCGCGGCTGTCGTGTTCGCCGTCGATGTCGGCCGCGACCAATTGCATCCCTCGCTGCGCAATCATCCGAAGATCGTGTCGATGGAGCAGACCGACATCCGCAGCTATGACGGCAAGCGCCTGCCGCAGCGCCCCGACATCGTCGTGATCGACTGCAGCTTCATCTCGCTCAAGGCGGTGCTGCCGGTCGCATTGTCGCTCGCGGCCTCGCCGATGAGCCTGCTGGCGCTGATCAAGCCGCAATTCGAGGCGAAGGGCGCACACGGCAAGGGCGGCATCATCAAGGATGCAGCGGTGCACGCCGCCGTCTGCGACGACATCGCCACCTTCGCCGCCTCGCTCGGCTGCAGTGACATCGAGATCTTCCCATCATCGATCAAGGGCGGCGACGGCAACGCCGAGTTCTTCCTGGGAGCACGCCGTCATGGTTGAGCGTCTCGTCATCGACCACGTCGGCCATCGCGGCGACGGCGCCTCGCTGTCATCAGGCGAGGCGCTTTACGTGCCCTATACGCTCGCCGGCGAGACCGTCGAGGCGGCCGTCGTTCCCGGCCATCCCGATCGCCGCAAGCTGCTCGCGGTGGAAATTCCGAGCCCCGAGCGGATCGCGCCGTTCTGTCCGCATTTCGGCGTCTGCGGCGGGTGCGCCATCCAGCACTGGGCGCCCGAGCCCTATCAGCAGTGGAAGCGCAACATCGTCGTCGAGACGCTACGGGCGGCCAAGGTCGATTGCGACGTGGCCGATCTGATCGATGCCCACGGCGCCGGCCGGCGCCGGGCCACCTTCCACGCCCGGATGGGCACGCACGAGGTTCTCCGCGTCGGATTCTCGGCAGCCAACAGCCACGACATCGTACCGATCGACCGCTGTCCGATCCTCGACCCCGCGCTGGACGGTGCGCTGGAAGCCGCGTGGGCGCTGGCGGAGGCGCTGAAGCCGACCGGCAAGCCGCTCGACATCCAGGCGACCGCGACAAGCAACGGCCTCGACGTCGACATCCGCGGCTCCGGCCCGCTGCCGCCGCCGCGCATCGCGGCCCTGTCCCGCCTCGCCGAACAGCACCGGCTGGCGCGGCTGACCCGCCATGGCGAGTTGGTGCTGATGCGCAATGCGCCCGTGGTCGCGATGGGTACGGCACAGGTGACGCTGCCGCCCGGCTCGTTCCTGCAGGCCACCGTGCAAGGCGAGGAGACGCTGGCACAATTGGTGCTGGAGCGGATCGGCAAAGCCAAGCACGTCGCCGACCTGTTCTGCGGCGTCGGCCCGTTCGCGCTCCGGCTCGCTACGCGGGTGCGCGTCACCGCCATGGACAATGATGCCGGCTCGGTCGCGGCGCTGCAGAAGGCGGCCGGTACGCCCGGCCTGAAGCCGATCAAGGCCGAAACACGCGACCTGTTCCGCCGTCCCCTGATGCCGCCGGAATTGCGCGACATCGACGCTGTCGTATTCGACCCACCGCGCCAGGGCGCTCAGGCGCAGGCCAAGCAGCTCGCGGCCAGCAAGGTGCCGGTGATCGTCGCGGTGTCCTGCAACGTGACGACGTTCGCGCGCGATGTGCGCATGCTGATCGACGGCGGCTACAGGCTCGAGACCGTGGTGCCGGTCGACCAATTCCGCCACACGCCGCATGTGGAGCTGGTGGCACGGCTGGTGCGGTGAGCTGATCTCGATGCCTGCACGTCATCGCGAGCGAAGCGGCGAAGCAACGCAGGCATTCTTCTTGGCCCTGGATCCTTCGCTACGCTCGCGATGACGAGGACATGTCTACCTGACCACGCTGACCTTCACCGGCGCGACGCCGGAGTTGACCATGCCGAGCGCCTGCGCGGCTGAGTAGGACACGTCGACCACCCGCCCCTGCACGAACGGTCCGCGATCATTGACGCGCACCACCACGGAGCGGCCGGTCTTGACGTTGGTGACCTGCAGCCGCGTGCCGAACGGCAGGCTGCGATGCGCGGCCGTCAGCTCGGAGGGATTGAAGCGCTCGCCGCTCGCGGTCTTCTGGCCTTCCGAATAGTAGCTGGCGAGACCGGACGCTCCGGAGTGCGCCGGCGGCGGGCTGAGCTCGGCCCGCCGGACGCGCACCACCGACTCCGGCGCCGTCTCCGCACGCTGCACCTGCGGCCGGAATTCGGCTCCGGCTTGCTTCGTCGGCGCCGCCCAGCGCGCCTGCCGGACCGCCGATGATTGCGCGCAGGCTGCGAGCGAAGCCGCCGCCGCACACACCAGCGCTGCCCTGAGAAGTTGGCAAGCGAGCCCTGCACGCGGACCTTGGATGACTGACGAGCGCCTGACGCGCTGCGCGGGATGGGCTGTCCGGTCGATGATACGCATGTTCTGTGCGCCTCCGCCTCAACCCGCTCATGGTCGCGGCCCAATCGCGGCGGCACGGTGGCAAAGGGAAACCTGCGAGAGGTACAACCCCTGGTTTTTGGGAGATTGTGGCTTAATGGCAACAGATCAGCCTGAACGGCGGCCCTGTGGAGTTTTTCCACGCAAGAACTTCATACTGTCATCCTGGGAGAACACGTGAATGCCTGACCCGCTGCTGACTCGCATCGTTGGCGAACTTGCCGATGTCCCGGGACTGCGCGCCATCGCGCTCGGTGGATCACGTGCGCGCGGCACCGCGCAGGCGGGCTCGGACTACGACGTCGGGCTCTACATCGCATCCAGGCACGACCTCGACACCGACGCGCTGCGCGAAGCAGTGCGGCGGCTCGTCGACGACCCGCAAACGGTCGAACTGACGGCGGTCGGCGGCTGGGGACAGTGGGTCGTCGGCGGCGGCTGGCTCAGAATCGACGGGCACAAAGTCGACCTGCTCTATCGCGAGATCGATGCGGTCGGCGGCGTGATCGACGACTGCCGGAAAGGGCGGATCGAGATGCACTACCAGCCAGGCCATCCGCATGGCTTCGTCTCGGCGATCTGGATGGGCGAGGTCGCGCTCTGCCGCCCGCTGCACGATCCCGCGCAACTGCTGGCGAGACTGAAGTCGCGCTGCACGCCCTATCCGCGCCGCCTGCGCGACGCGATTATTGCGCGCTTCCAGTGGGAGATCGCATTCAGCATCGATAATGCCGAGTTGGCTGTCGGGCGTGGCGACCATACCCACGTCGCGGGCTGCGCCTATCGCGCCCTCGCCTGCCTTGCGCAGGTGCTGTTTGCGGTCAACGGGCGCTACCTGATCAACGAGAAGGGTGCGCTCAAGGAGGCCGCGACGTTTGGACTGGCGCTCGGCGGTCTCGCGGCGCGCGTGGAGTTCATCTGGCAATCGATCGGCAATGGCGAATTCGGTGCGGCGCTCCGCAGCCTGCGGGAGGTCGAGGCCGAATTGAAACAGGCGTTGGTCCATGCTGCGACGGCCGGCTGAGATCGGCGGCGCCTTACCAATCAAGCCTCCCCGCGCGCTCGTCTGCTCGGCAGCCCTGGCCTGCTGGTCACCGCCCCCAGCGGTCCTGCCAGATCTTCTCGCCGATCGTGCAGGACACGCGCGGCTCCTTGTCGGCATCGTCGGCGACCGGCACGATGCGCGGCGGCGGTGTACGTCCGGCGACCTCCATCAGCAGCTTGGTGCGGATGGCTTCCTTGAATTCGTCGCGGCTCTTGATCGTCACCACGAACGAGCCGTGGCCGCCGGTCACGCAATCCTTGTAGTAGAGATCGAGGTTCTCGATATCCATGGTCGAGTAGGACGGCTCCTTGACCATGATCGGCAGGCCGTTGATCGTGATGCCCTTGTCGACGGCCTCATCGCGCGCGATCGTCACCGGCGAAGGACCATTGTTGTTGGGCCCGTCGCCGGAGATATCGATGACGCGGCGCAGCCCGCGATAGGGGTTCTCATCGAACAGCGGCATGGCGAAGTAGATCGCGCCCGAGATCGAGGTGCGCGACGCGCGGCGGATCGGCGTCTTCATGATCTCGGCGGCCACGGCGTCGGCACTTTCCGGTCCGTCGATCAGGCGCCATGGAATGATGATCTTCTGGTCGCTCGAGGCCGCCCATTCGAAATAGGTCACGGCGATGCGGCCGTGCACGCCGCTCTTCAGTGCCTGCAGGAACTCGCGCGAGCTGAGCGCCTGGGCGTAGCCTTCGCGCTGGATCGCCAGCTCGTCCAGATCCATCGAGTAGGACACATCGACGGCGAGGATCAGTTCGACGTCGACGGACGCTTCCTTCTCGCTCAGTTGCTGAGCCGGCTGGGCCCTCGGCGCTGCCACGACGGTGGCGACGTCGCCGCCGGCCAAGGCGCCTGCCAGACACGCCACCCCGATCGAGATCCACCAGCGCATGAGCTGCCCTCCAATCGCGTCTGACGATGGTGACATGCAATCCGCAGAGCGCAAAGCGGGAACGCACACATCCATTCACATTCCGGTTAGTCCCCGGGGTTTGCCCGGATGTCAGGCAGCTGCGTGCGCCCATCGCGCAAGGCATGCAGCCCGTGGTTTCCCGGAGCAGCCGAAGCCTGTATCGTGGCCCGACTGCCGCATCAGGAACACAGGCGCGCCCTTAGAATGAACGATGCCGTCACCAAGCCCAAGACGAAGGTACGCACCAAGACCGAGCGTCCGCGGCTCTACAAGGTGATCCTCGTCAACGACGATTTCACCCCGCGCGATTTTGTGGTGATGATCCTGAAGGCGGAATTCCGCATGACCGAGGACCAGGCCTACAAGGTCATGATCACGGCGCATAAGCTCGGCGTCTGCGTGGTGGCCGTGTTCACCAAGGACGTTGCCGAGACCAAGGCGACCCGCGCGACCGATGCCGGCCGCGCCAAGGGATACCCGCTGCTGTTCACTACCGAGCCGGAGACCTGAGCCGGCGAACTAATTCCCTTCCTCACGCAGCCCATACACACGTTGTGCGGTCGCGAGGCCAGCGATCGGAAATTCACCGAGATCGGTCCAGAGATCGGTCAGCGGCTCGGGACAGGCGCCGGCAAAGGCCTCGGACGCGACCACCGTCCGCTGCAGCCGCGCGGCCATCTTCTCCAACCGTGCGGCGAGATTGACGGCCGGGCCGATGCAGGTGAAGTCGAGCCGGTTGCCGCCGCCGATATTGCCATAGAGCAACCGTCCGACATGCAGGGCGACGCCGAAGCGAAAGCGCTCGACCCGGCCGCCAACCGCATATTCCAGCGCATCGACACTGGCGCGCGAGGTCCGCGCCGCCGAGAGCACGCGCCCGCAGACCGCGCTCGGATCACCGTCCTGCTCGGGAATCGGAAACACCGCGAGCAGACCGTCGCCCATGAACTTCAACACTTCGCCGCCCTGCTCCCGGATCGCGGCAACCTGGCAGTCGAAGTAGTTGTTGAGGATCTCGACCACGTCTTCGGCCGGCAGCCGGTCAGACAACGGCGTGAAGCCGCGCAGGTCCGAGAGCCAGATCGCCGCATCCATCGTATCGGTATGGCCGCGGCGGATCTGGCCGCCGAGAATGCGCTCGCCGGCGCTGTTGCCGACATAGGTGTCCAGCAGCATCGAGGCAGTCCGGCGCAGCGTGACGATCTCGGTGTAGCGTGCCAGGGCCGGCATCAGCGACCGGATTGCGTTCACGTGCTGCTCGCTGAAGCCACGGGGATCCCTCGTGGTCCAGCTCGAGGCATGGATCGCCCGATCGACGAAGGTCAAGGGCAGCGCGAGATAGTCGGTCGCCCCCTCGGCGCGCACATCCATCAGGATCGGAAAGCGCTCGGCCTCCGAGCCGCGAGGATCAGCCCTGAATTCCGCCCCGCTCTCGAACACGAGCGCGAGCGGGCTGCTCCTGTAAATCGGGCGGCTCTCAAAGCCGAAATCAACGGTGGAGGTCTCGACCTCCGCTCCCGGCCGCCAGATGAAGCTGCGGCCCGCAATGTCCGGATGCAGGGTGCGGACGAACACGCCGACGCGCCACAACGGCACACCGAGCCCGACCAGCCGCTCGCAGCATTCGGACATCATCTGGCCCGGCGTCGCTGCGGAACGCGCACCGTCGACCAGCCAGTCCTTGATCTCCTGCAGCTTGAGGATGTCCATGGGACGACATTAAGCGAGCGGCATGACAACAGCAAACAGCCGCGGCGGCCGCGTGCCTCTACCCCACCTGGCCGCGATGGCGCAGCAGGTGATCGGCCAACACGCAGGCCATCATCGCCTCGCCGACCGGAACCGCGCGGATGCCGACGCACGGGTCGTGCCGGCCCTTGGTCAGGATCTCGGTCTCCTGGCCTGAGCGGTCGACGGTCTGGCGCGGGGTGAGGATCGACGAGGTCGGCTTGACCGCGAAGCGCAGCACGATCGGCTGTCCAGTCGCGATGCCGCCGAGAATGCCGCCGGCATTGTTGGAGAGAAAGCGCGTGCCGTCATTGGCCGAGCGCATCTCGTCGGCATTCTCCTCGCCGGTCAGCTCGGCGGCGCCGAAGCCGGCGCCGATCTCGACGCCCTTCACGGCATTGATGCTCATCATCGCCGCGGCGAGTTCGGCATCGAGCTTGCCGTAGAGCGGCGCGCCAAGTCCCGCCGGCACGCCCTCGGCGACGATCTCGAGCACGGCGCCGATCGACGAGCCGGACTTCCTGATGCCGTCGAGATAGTCCTCGAAGAACGCCGCCTTGTCCTTGTCGGGGCAGAAGAAGGGATTGCGCGCGACCTCGTCCCAGTCCCAGTTGCCGCGGTCGATCTTGTGCGGGCCCATCTGCACCAGCGCGCCGCGCACCTTCACGTCCGGCAGGACCTTGCGCGCGACGGCGCCGGCCGCAACGCGCGTCGCGGTCTCGCGCGCCGAGGAGCGGCCGCCGCCGCGATAGTCGCGCAGGCCATACTTGGCCTCGTAGGTGAAGTCGGCGTGACCCGGACGAAACTTGTCCTTGATCTCGGAATAGTCCTTGGAGCGTTGGTCGGTGTTCTCGATCAGGAGCGCAATCGGCGTGCCGGTGGTGACCTGCGCTCCCGTGTCGGGATCGGCCATCACGCCGGACAGGATCTTCACCTGGTCCGGCTCCTGGCGCTGGGTGGTGAAGCGCGACTGGCCGGGACGGCGGCGGTCGAGATCACGCTGGATCTCCTCGGCCGTCAGCGGAATGCGTGGCGGACAGCCGTCGACGACGCAGCCGATGGCAACGCCATGGCTCTCGCCGAAGGTGGTGACGCGGAACATGTGGCCGAAGGTGTTGAAGGACATGATCTGATCACCCAATCGGAAAAACCGTCATTCCGGGATGGTCCGAAGGACCAGACCCGGACTCTCGAGATTCCGGGTTCGCCTCTGCGAGGCGCCCCGGAATGACGGGGATAACTAACTGTACTTCTCGAACCCGTTCTCGCCGAACACATAGACCGCGCCCTGCTGGATCGGCAGGTCGACGGCGCCATGCGGCGTCTCGAAGCCCAAGGCGACCATCAGCGCCCGCGCCGTGCCGCCATGGGCGACCGCCACGATATCGCCAGACAGCCCATCGTACCAGTCGCGCACGCGGCGCTCGACGTCGGCATAGGTCTCGCCGCCCTCGGGCGCCAGCGACCATTTGTCGGTCAGACGCCTGGCATAGAAGGCGGGATCTGCCGCCTGCATTTCCGGCAGCGTCGCCCCTTCCCATTTGCCGTAGCCAATCTCGCGCAGCCGGGCATCGAGCGCATAGCCCTCGGCCGGCAGCCTCAGGGTCTCCCGCACCAGCTCCATGGTCGCGCGGGCGCGGCTGAGCGGACTCGCGACGTAAGGCAGGCGCGCCGCATCATGGCCGTTGCGCGCAACGATCTCGGCCAGGATGTTGCCGGCCTGGACCGCCTGCACCTGCCCGAGCGCGTTCAGCGGAATGTCCTGCGTGCCTTGCAGTCGGCCGAGCGCATTCCATTCCGTCTCGCCGTGGCGGATGTAGTAGATCGTGGGCCGTGGCATTGCGCGTTGACGTTATTCCTTGAACGCTATTCTTTGGCGCCGACGGAATTGCTGAGCGAGATGTCGGGCGCCTCGGGCCGCTTCATGCCGACGACGTGATAGCCGGAATCGACGTGATGCACCTCGCCGGTGACGCCGCGCGACAGGTCGGACAAGAGATACAGCGCGCTGTCGCCGACCTCGTCGATGGTCACGGTCCGGCGCAGCGGCGCGTTGTACTCGTTCCACTTCAGGATATAGCGGAAGTCGCCAATGCCCGAGGCGGCCAGCGTCTTGATCGGTCCTGCCGAGATCGCGTTGACGCGGATGTTCTTCTCGCCGAGATCGGCGGCGAGATAGCGCACGCTGGCCTCCAGCGCGGCCTTGGCGACGCCCATCACGTTGTAGTGCGGCATCCATTTCTCGGCGCCGTAGTAGGTCAGCGTGATGATCGAGCCGCCGTCCGTCATCAGCTTCTCGGCGCGCTGCGCGATCGCGGTCAGCGAGTAGCAGCTGATCAGCATGCTCTTGGAGAAATTGTCCTGCGTGGTCTCGATGTAGCGCCCGTCGAGCTGGTCCTTGTCGGAGAAGGCGATGGCGTGGACGACGAAATCGATCTTGCCCCACTTCTCCTTGAGCACGTCGAACACGGCGTCGATGGTGGCGGGATCGGTGACGTCGCAATGGCCGAGCACGAGGCCGCCGAGCTCGGCCGCCAGCGGCTCGACCCGCTTCTTCAGCGCGTCGCCCTGGTAGGTCAGCGCGATCTCCGCGCCCGCCGCACGCGCCGCCTTGGCAATGCCCCAGGCGATCGAGCGGTTGTTGGCCACGCCGAGAACGACCCCGCGCTTGCCCTGCATCAAACCTGAAATCTGCGCCATGCGGCTTCCCATCGAACTGATTATTAAGGACTGGACGTACACCACCGGTCTGGCCCGGTACAGCCCCATTCCGCCCGCTCTGTGGCAAACTCCCCGCAGAGCTTGCGGCCCGGAATAGGCGCGTCATCGCGGTGTTATGATCTTTGCAAGGCACAGGCTGCGGCCTGCGCCCTTGTCATCGCAGCGAACAGCCGCAGGGCATTCCATGAACGCGTTCCGCCAGAGCGTCGAGGCCATGATTCCGGCACTGCGCCGTTATGCCCGGGCGCTGGCGCGCGACATGGACGCGGCCGACGAGCTGGTCCAGGACACGCTGGTGCGGGCGCTGCGCTCGGAACGGCTGTTCCTGGGCGGCGACATCAGGAGCTGGCTGTACACGATCCTGACCAATCTGAACAAGAACCGCCGGCGTTCACTGGCGCGGCGGCCCCACTTCATGCCGCTTCGGGACGACAATCCCGACGCCAGCGGCACCGAGGCCGAGGGCCGGGACATCGAGCGCGCACTGGCGACCCTGGTGGAGGAGCAGCGCGCAGCGCTTCTCCTCGTCGTGCTCGAAGGCATGAGCTACCGCGAGGTCGCCGACATCCAGGGTGTCCCGATCGGCACCGTGATGTCCCGCCTCGCCCGCGCTCGCGCCCATGTCCGTGCCGTGCTCGAGGGCGAGCGGCCGGCGCTGCGGAGGGTGAAATGACCACTGCACAAAAGCCGCCCTGCCATGTTCGCCTGCTCAAGCCTGCAGCGACCGCGCATCGCCGCAGCCGCTCGATTGCCATGAGATCCCGATGATGACCGACCCGACCATTCCCGTCACCGAAGACGAGCTGCACGCCTATGTCGACAACGAGCTGCCGGCCGAGCGCCGCAGCGACGTCGAGCGCTGGCTGGCCGAGCATCCGGCGGACGCCGAGCGGGTGCAATCCTGGCGCAGCATGGCCGAGGCGCTTCACGCCCGCTACGATTCGATCGTCAACGAGCCGGTGCCGCCGCGGCTCGACCTCGACGGTCTGGACCGCCGGCCGCGGCGCTGGGTCATCGGTGCGATGGCGGCAAGCGTGGCGGCCTTCGCGGTCGGCGGCGCGGTCGGCTGGGTCGCGCGTGGCGCCGCGTCCTCGCCGTCGCCGCTGCAGGCCCTCGCCGGCGAGGCGCTCGATGCGCACCGGCTCTACGTCGTGGAGGTGCGCCATCCGGTCGAGGTCCCCGGCGACGAGAAGGCCCATCTGCAGCAATGGCTGACGCGGCGCTGCGGCCGCACCGTGCAGGCGCCGGAGCTGGAAACCACCGGACTGAAGCTCGTCGGCGGCCGGCTGCTGCCGGGACCGACCGGCCCGGCGTCCTTCCTGATGTACGAGAGCACCTCCGGCGAGCGCTTCACGGTGTATGCGACCAAGGTCGGGATCGAGGCGGCCGAGATGCGCTATACGGCGCAGGGAACCACCGCTGCGCTGTCCTGGGCGGAGCGCGGCGTCAGCTACGTCGTCAGCGGCAGCAGCGACCGGACGCGTCTCACCCAGGTTGCGCGCCTTGTTTATGATCAGTCCGAACGGACGGGCGGCTAGCGGCGAGACGCCGGAGATCGTGGCCCCCACGAGTACCGTCACAATTCCCGATACGATCTGAAGGGCTTGCTCGCAGGCTGCAGGAGAGGAGCGAGGGGAAGCGGTGCCTGCGTCCTCCCGCGCAGCGGGACACGCCAAGGTCGGCGCCGCAATTCGGTCACCGGAAATCTGGAATCCGGTCACCGGCACGTCTCAATATAGCGCCAAATGTTCACGAAAAAATGAGGAGTGTTCGATCCGCCGATCGACACGGAAGCGGCCTCGATTGGGGTTTTGTACCGCGCTGGTCCCCCTTTCGAGGCCGCACTTTTTTCTCGGCTTTCCAGCTTGCACTTCAACTTCTAGCCGACATGTCCGCAATTTGCAACCTCAGGAGAGGTTGCTGCGCGGATTGTAGGTATGGCGATCGCGCCACTTGGTCATCAGCGCCTCGAGCTCGGCGTCGTTGCCGTCGGGCAGCACGATCCGGGTGGTGACGAACAGATCGCCGGCCGAGCCATCGCTCTTGGGCAAGCCCTTGCCCTTGAGCCGGAAGGTCCGGCCGCTGGACGTGTTCTTCGGGATCGACAGCTCGACCGCGCTGCCGAGCGTCGGCGCCCTCACCTTGGCGCCCAGGACCGCCTCGTAAAGCGTGATCGGCAGATCGAGCCTGAGGTCGCTGCCCTCGACCTTGAAGAACGGATGCGGCGCGATCTGGATGGTGATCAGGAGATCACCCGGCCGGTGTCCGGGCGCGCTCTCGCCCTGCCCCTTCAGCCTAATCTGCTGGCCGGCGGTGACGCCGGCGGGGACCTTGACGTTGAGCTCCTTGCCCGACGGCAGCCGCACGCGCTTCTCGCCGCCCTTGACGGACTCCTCGAGCGAGACCGACATCGCAACCTTCAGATCGAGATCGAGGCCGACACCGCCGGCGTCGAACTCGAACGGGCTGCCCCCGCCGCGCGCGCCGCGCTGGGCGCCGCCGAACATGCTGTTCAGAATGTCCTCGAAACCGCCGCCGCCGAAGCCGCCGCCCGGCCCGCCGCCACTGCGGAAGGTATAGTTCTCGAAGCCGCCCCCTGGACCGCCGCGCCCGGCGCCGCCACCAGGAAAGCCCTGGAAGCGCGGCTTGCCGTCAGCATCGATCTCGCCGCGATCGAACTGCTTGCGCTTCTCCTCGTCGCCCAGGATCTCGTTGGCAGAACTGATCTCGGCAAACCTTGCCGATGCCTTCGGATCATCCTTGTTGCTGTCGGGGTGGTGCTTCTTGGCGAGCTTGCGATAGGCGCTCTTGATGGCCGCAGCGCTGGCGCTTCGCGGCACCCCCAAGACCTCATAGGGGTCGCGCATCCGTCACGTCTCCTTACAGAAAGTCAGATACTAACCTATGGGCTCCCCGCCCGCTTTGCATTTCATCTGGGGAGTCCGTTGTATTTTTGCAACGGGTTTCAGACGATCCCAGCTAGCTTTGCTGCCAGGGCTTGAGCGTCTGGATGTCCCATCGCCCCCGCTCGATCCGGCACGCCGAGCCCTGCAGCCAGCGCTCGGTCTTGCCGTTGACGTAGCTCGCCAGGAAATCCCGGCAGGTACGGCCGTTGTCCGCGGTGTAGGACTTGGCGATCGGCGTCACCGAGCCGCGGGCGCCGGTCTGCGGATTCTGCCAGGGCTGGCTGGAATCCTTGGTCCCCTTGGTCAGCACGTCCGACGCAGCGTTGCGGGCAAAAGCGAGATCGGCTTCGGTCGGCTCGCGCTCGGGCGGCGGGCTGATCGCGCCGGTGACCTCTGCATCGTCCATCTTGGCAAAGGCCGTTTCAGGGTGCGACAGGCTGCAGCCGCTGCCGGACAAGCCGATTAGAATGAGTGTCAAAGCGGTGCCGGCATGACCGATCGCGGATAGGCCAAGCCGGACCGATGCCCTATATAGGGCCGGACCAGAATGGACTTGCACGCGCCTGGCCGCGGGTGAACGCAAAACTCGGACTCCCCATACACATGACCGACCCCACGAGCATCAAACACCAGACAACCTTAACATCCGGTACATCGGCCGATTTTACCCAGGCCGGCGAGCCGTTTGCGCTGTTTGCGGCGTGGTTTGCCGAAGCCGGCAAGAGCGAGCCCAACGATCCGAATGCGATGGCGCTGGCAACGGTCGACGACAGTGGGTTGCCTGACGTGCGCATGGTGCTGATGAAGGGCTATGACGCGGACGGCTTCGTCTTCTACAGCCACAAGGCCAGCCAGAAGGGCCGCGAGCTCGCCGCCAATCCGAAGGCCGCGCTGCTGTTTCACTGGAAGTCGCTGCGCCGCCAGGTCCGCATCCGCGGCCTCGTGACGCCGGTGACCGACGAAGAGGCCGACGCCTATTTCGCGACCCGGCCGAAGCAGGCGCAGCTCGGCGCCTGGGCCAGCAAGCAGTCGCAGCCGCTGGAAAGCCGCTTCGCGTTCGAGCAGGCGATCGCCAAGGTCGCCGCGCAATACATCATCGGCGACGTGCCGCGCCCGCCAGGATGGAGCGGCTGGCGCATCACGCCCGTCAGCATGGAGTTCTGGCACGACCGGCCATTCCGCCTGCACGACCGCATCGAATTCCGGCGCGAGGCTTCGGGCCAGCCCTGGACCAAAGTGCGGATGTATCCGTAGGGGGATCGCCGCGCGCGCTTGCGCCCGGCCTCTAGGCGTCCGACGCGCCAACGAATCGCCATCGCGCGCGTGAATCAGGCGCCGAACACACCAACCATTGTGGTAAGTTGATCCGTCCGGGATCGTGAAAGACGCAATTCATGCCGACCTCTTCCAACCAGCCACGGCGCACGATGCTGCTGACCGGCGCCAGCCGCGGCATCGGCCATGCCACCGTGATCCGCTTCTCCTCTGCCGGCTGGCGCGTCCTCACCTGCTCACGGCACCCCTTTCCCGAAGAATGCCCGTGGGGCGCCGGCCCCGAGGACCATGTCCAGGTCGACCTGTCCGATCCCGAGGACACCGTGCGCGCGATCGCCGAGATCAAACAGCGGATCGACGGCGGCGAGCTGCACGCGCTGGTCAACAACGCCGCGATCTCGCCGAAGGGCGCCGGCGGCGCCAGGCTCGGCACCGTCGACACCGACCTCGACACCTGGAATCACGTCTTCCGCGTCAACTTCTTTGCGCCGATCATGATGGCGCGCGGCCTGATCAAGGAGCTGAAGGCGGCCAGGGGCTCCGTCGTCAACGTCACCTCGATCGCGGGCTCGCGCGTGCATCCCTTCGCCGGCGCGGCCTACGCGACCTCCAAGGCGGCGCTGGCCGCCCTGACCCGCGAGATGGCGTCGGATTTCGGCCGGGTCGGCGTCCGCGTCAACTCGATCGCCCCCGGCGAGATCGACACCTCGATCCTGTCGCCGGGCACCGAGAAGATCGTCCAGGAGCAGATCCCGATGCAGCGCCTCGGCACCCCCGACGAGGTCGCCAAGATCATCTATGTGCTGTGCTCGGAGACCAGCTCCTACGTGAACGGCGCCGAGATCCACATCAACGGCGGTCAGCACGTCTGAGGCAATCGACGCAGAGACGCTTGCCCGTCTTCGATTTGGTTCATAGCGGCGATTTGGTTCATAGCGGCTTGCCACGTTCGGCAAGTTCTGGATGACCGGGCGAAGGCGTGATTAACGCCATCTCCGAAGATCGCTACGGAACCTACCGACCACCACAAACAAGACAGCGCTCCCGGAGGGAACGCTGTTCATGGGATGGGATCGGCGCACCGAATTTCCGATCATTGGCAGCGCGGGCGGCATTGCCTGAATACCGCCCGGTCGAGAACGGTCGTTCAGCCTTCGCACACCAAACCGCGCAGAATCTGCGCGGCGCGCCAGCGCAGGCGGTCGGACTCGACGTTGAGAGCGCTGGAGCAATCATCATCGCGCTCGTCGTCCTCGAGTTCGGCGCCGCAGTAGCGGCAGGTACGCGGCGACAACGCCACGACAATGTCGGCGCGGCTGCGCTGATAGCTGGCAAGATCGATCACGTTGTTCGATGCCATTATGCGTTTCTCAACCATTGCCGCCGCCTCTTGGATAAGGCGCGATGAACGCGCCCTCGAGCTCTGCCTTGCATGCCACGCGCCGAGGCGCTCGTTGTTTGTCATGCTGGTGCAGATTTATCGCAGAGAAGTTTCGATCAAACGTTCAGCGTTCCCGTCAAATTTTACCTGAGGAATTGGGGCGGCTTTGCAGCGGCATTGCAGCCGGCCTAACAAGTATTTCCTATTATGTGTTGCATCTCACCGCTTGTGTCACCTTAAGTGCATAGCGACGGACAGCATGACGATCGATCAATGACATGTCTACGCCGCTGCTAACAACAGGGCGCGAATGAGGCATCGCCTGGAATGACGGCACAATGCCGCAGGCCTCGCGCAGATTCGTCCCTCTCGCGTAGAGCCTGGATTTTCAGGCCCGCGGCACTACAGCCACTTCTTCAATTTGAAGATGTAGTACGGCACGATCGCACAGATCAGCATCAGCACCAGCGCCATCGGATAGCCGTGCACCCATTCGAGCTCCGGCATCATCTTGAAGTTCATGCCGTAGATCGATGCGATCAAGGTCGGCGGCATCAGCACCACCGCCATCACCGAGAACAGCTTGATGATGTTGTTCTGCTCGAGGTTGACGACGCCTAACATCGCATCCAGCACGAAGGTGATCTTGCTCGCGAGGTAGGACGCGTGGTCGGTCAGCGAAGCGACGTCGCGCTGCATGGTCTTGAGCTGCTCACGCATGTCCTTCGACCACTTCACGCCTTCGACCACCGCAGACAGGAAGGTGACGAGGCGGCCGATCGACACCAGGCTCTCACGTACCTTCGAGGTCAGGTCGCCCTTGCGGCCGATCGCGATCAGGATCTGCGAATATTGCTTGGCATGGCCGTGACGCTCATTGTTAGGCTCGAAGATCTCGTGGCTGACCTGATCGATATCAGCCCCGACCTTCTCGAGAATGTCGGCGCAGCGGTCGATTACCGCATCGAGCAGCTCCATCAGCACCATCTCGCCGGTGATCCCGGGCGCACAGTTGCGGGCGAGCTTGGCCTCCACCACGGCGAAGGGGCGCGGCTGGTCGTAGCGCACCGTCACGAGACGGTGGCCAGCCAGGATGAAGGTGACGGCCGTGGTCCTGGGCATATCGGAATCCGAGTGACACATCAGCGTGGCCGTCATGTAACGGGCCCCGTTCTCGATGTAGAGACGGCTGGAGATCTCGATCTCCTGCATGTCCTCGCGGGTCGGCACCGCAATCCCGGCCAGCTTTTCGACGGCCCGATCCTCGGCGTTGCTCGGGTTGACCAGGTCGACCCACACCGCATTCTCGGGCAGAGCCGCGGGATCGGTGACCGCCATCTTCTTCAGCGCGGCTTCCGACGGGACGAACACCGAGAACATGGACAAACTCCGAATCGCGAAACGTGAATTTCGGGGACTTAGCGGTGGGATGCTGCTGCCTTGTGACGCAGCCTGCGGGCCCGGTCCATGGGCTTTTCTCGCCAATGCCCCGCAGCCGCTCGCGCAACGCCCAGGGGGGGCATGACCGTGCCATTCGGAGCACAGCTGTGGATGACTGCCCGCAACTTTGCGGCAAAAAAGCAACAATCGCGGCGCTGCAGCGTGACCTATGCGTGTAGCGGCTGGAATTGAGAACGATTTTGACGATAATGGGACATGTGGAATCGCGCTGCAGTGGCGCGGCCGTGTCATTGCAACGTCAGCTGTCGATTGGAATTGGTGACATGTCGCTGAAGGTGAAACTCGGACTCCTGGCCGCCGGCCTGATGCTGTCGGGCTGCATGCAGGCCACGACGTACGAGGCGACCAACACCCAGGCCTTCAAGCCGAAGGACAAGGAGCTTCTCGCGAAGATCCGCTACACCAACACGCCGGTGGCCGAGCCCTATCGGCGCGCAATCGTCGACTATCACCGCAAGGAAGCCCCGGGCTCCATCGTGGTCGATTCCGACAGCCACTACCTCTATTACGTGCTCGATGGCGGCAAGGCGATTCGCTACGGCATCACCGTCGGCGAAGAGGCCATGGCGTGGTCGGGCATCGCCAAGGTCGGGGCCATGACCGAATGGCCGGCCTGGCATCCGACCAAGAGCGAGATCGAGCGCCTGGGCGTCCCGACCTTCGTGGCGGCCGGTCCGGACAATCCGATGGGCTCGCGCGCGATGTACCTCTATGCCAACGGCAAGGACACGCTGTTCCGCATCCACGGCACCAACCAGCCGGAATATATCGGCGCCTCGATCTCCTCGGGCTGCATCCGCCTGACCAACGAGGATGCGATCGATCTCTATAACCGGGTGAAGGTCGGCACCATCGTCGTGGTGCTGGATCCGAAGAAGGGTGATTCGCCCTACAAGCCGCAGATGGCGCTGCAGGGCGGCGGCACCTACGCTGCGATGCAGTGAGCCTCGGCTGCGGCGGACGAAATTCAAAAGCCGAGAAACGCGTTTAGCATCCTTCTTTGAGAGCGCCGGGCAACCGGCGCTCTTTTGTTTTGGGCGCTAGAGCGCGATGCCTCTTGGTTGAATCGACTTAACCGCAGGCTCGCTTCACCTCTCCCGCTTGCGGGGGAGGTCGGCGCGAAGCGCCGGGTGGGGGCTCTCTCCGCTCGGGCAGCCTCAATCGCGGCAACACCCCCACCCCAGCCCTCCCCCGCAAGCGGGAGAGGGAGCGCACCTTCGTTCGCAGCTAGCAACCAGACCTCGTCTCATCACGCGCTAGAACAATCCACGGAACGGATCCCAGCTTCGGCGACTGTGATGGCGCTTCCGCGACGCCGGCTTCGAGGGCAAGGCTCGCTCCCCATTCTGGCTCGTCTGCGCGCGCTGGTCGCGCCCGGCTGCATCGCGGGTTTTGTCCGACGCTGAGGATGGACCGCCTGCCGGCGGCTTGGCGGTCGAGGATCGCGCCTCTGGCGCAGCGGCTTCGACCTTTTGCTGCTCGGGCGCCGGCTTTGACGCCGTGCGCCGATTGCGGGCCGAATCGGCTGGTTTTTGCGCGGGAGAGCGCTCTTCCACGGCGGACCGTTCGGTCCCCTCGTCAGCTGACGGAGCGGTGCCGTCCGCTGCGGTAGACGTTCCGGCCTCCATCTCCGCCGAGACGCCGCGACTGGTGCCGTTGCGCTCGGCCGGGGTGCTCGCGGTCTTCCTGGAGCGTTCAGTGCCGGCCTGTTCGGTCTCGCGCGGCGGCGCATCGTCAGGCCGGGCCGCGGGCATCAGGGGCGCGACCTTCGGCAGCGGGTCGAGCACGTCCCACTGGCAGATCCGGTAATTGTTCCGCCGCTCCATCAGGTCGAGATGGATGTGATCCTCGTGGTACCAGTCGGAGTCGGGGCCGAGCACGGTGGAGAAATGGGTGCACACCGCGTGCAGCACCGCCTCGCGCAAATCGCGCGGCTGGGTGCGGTCGGTGAGATCGATCATGCGGCCGTCGGCCAGCCTGAAGCCGTGGACGTCCAGCGCATTGGCACGGCCGTGCTCCGATAGCTGCGCGCCGCTGACATTGTTGCGGCCGCGGCACTGATATGAATCGAAATTGTCGAGCGCGGTGACCGCGCTGCCGAGCCGTTCGGCCAGCGGCGCCACATCGTCGCGCACCCAATTGACGACCGCAGTCGCCATCGGACAACGCATGGTCGCCGCGGGCGTCAGCGCCACCCTGCGCTTGTCAGGCAGCACCACCGAATCCAGCCGCACCAGATCCTCGCCGCCGCAGCCGCCAGGACCCTTGATCGGCGGAATCGACGGCGCGATCGCGACCTCTTCGGTCAGGGCCAGCCTGCAAGCCGAAGGCGGCGGCGGGGCTTTGGCATCCACCTTTGGACCGGTGCTGGCCTCGTCGCGCAGAGCGGCATCCTCGCCCTTGGCCGCCTCCCGCGCCGGCGCGTCGGCCGGCCGCGGCTGCGGAAGCGGCACCTTGGCAACGCCATCGGCCAGCTTCGCAGCGAGCTCAGAGGCCGCGGGCGGGCTGCGGTGCGCTGATTTGGCGGCCGCCGCCTGCGCCGCCATGAGCCAGCTCAATGCGATCGCCACGACCACAGCGCTAACCATCACGCCCGGCGCGACGTCGTGGCCATCACAAGCCCATTTGCGTCGGGTGCGGCACGCGCTAAAATTGACCAAAGAGACCAAAAGACCCTCGCTGCAAGCGAATACCGGAGGAACGACCTGATGCTTGGTTTGATGCAAGACTGGCCCCTGCTTTGTCACCGGATCATCGAGCATGCGGCGACAATCCACGGCTCCCAGGAGGTCGTGACCCGCTCGGTCGAAGGCCCCATCGTTCGCACCACCTATCGGCAAATCCACGACCGCGCTCTCAAGGTCTCGCAGAAGCTGACGCGCGACGGCATCAAGCTGGGCGACCGCGTCGCCACCATCGCCTGGAATACCGGCCGTCATCTCGAGGTCTGGTACGGCATCATGGGAATCGGCGCGATCTGCCACACGGTCAATCCGCGCCTGTTTCCCGAGCAGATCGGCTGGATCATCAACCATGCCCAGGACCGCATCGTCATCACCGATCTGACGTTCGTGCCGATCCTCGAGAAGCTCGCCGACAAGCTGCCGAGCGTCGAGCGCTACATCGTGCTGACCGACGCCGCACACATGCCGCAGACGACGCTCAAGAACGCCGTCGCCTACGAATCGTGGATCGGCGAGGCCGACGGCGATTTCGCCTGGGGGACCTTCGACGAGAACACCGCAGCCGCGATGTGCTACACGTCCGGCACCACGGGCGATCCGAAAGGTGTGCTGTATTCGCATCGGTCCAACGTGCTGCATGCGTTGATGGCCAATAGCCGGGATTCACTCGGTACGTCCGCAGCAGACACAATGCTTCCGGTGGTTCCGCTGTTCCATGCCAACAGCTGGGGCATTGCCTTCTCCGCTCCCTCGATGGGCACCAAGCTGGTGATGCCCGGCCCCAAGCTCGACGGCGCGTCCGTCTACGAGCTGCTCGACACCGAGAAGGTGACCTACACCGCCGGCGTGCCGACGGTGTGGCTGATGCTGCTGCAGCACATGCAGGCGCATAACCTCAAACTGCCGCATCTGAAGATGGTGGTGTGCGGCGGCTCGGCGATGCCTCGCTCGATGATCCAGGCCTTCCTCGACATGGGCATCGGCGTGCGTCACGCCTGGGGCATGACCGAGATGAGCCCGATCGGCACGCTCGCCACCCTGAAGCCGCCATTCCTCGGCGCCGACGGCGACGCCAAGCTCGACGTGCTGCAGACGCAGGGCTTCCCTCCGTTCGGCGTCGAGATGAAGATCACCGACGATGCCGGCACCGAGCTGCCGTGGGACGGCAAGACCTTCGGTCGGCTCAAGGTCTCCGGTCCCGCGGTGTCGAAGGCCTACTACAAGGTCGACAGCAACATCCTCGACGAGGAAGGCTTCTTCGACACCGGCGACGTCGCCACCGTCGATGAACATGGCTACATGCGCATCACCGACCGCTCCAAGGACGTCATCAAGTCCGGCGGCGAATGGATCTCCTCGATCGACCTGGAGAATCTCGCGGTCGGCCATCCCGCCGTCGCCGAGGCTGCCGTCATCGGCGTCTATCATCCGAAATGGGATGAGCGCCCGCTGCTGATCGTGCAGTTGAAGCCCGGCCAGACGACGACGCGCGAGGACATCCTGAAATACATGGAAGGCAAGATCGCCAAATGGTGGATGCCCGATGACGTCGCCTTCGTCGACGGCATTCCGCACACGGCAACCGGCAAGATCCTGAAGACCGCGCTGCGCGACCAGTTCAAGAGCTATCGCTTCCCCAACGCCGCGGCCTGAGCAGGCCACGTCCAACGGCGCATCACTTCGAGCGGCCTCTCCATCACCGGGGAGGCCGTTCTGCATTGCAGCCGGCATACAGCGTTGACGTGGCGCAAGGCTCGACGAGATCCAATCGCTACAATGCCGTGATGAACACGACAGGACCACGGACCGCGCGCACGACGTGGCGCGACGTGCCGTCGACGGTGCTGACGCTCGGGCTGGTGTCGCTCCTGATGGACATCTCCTCGGAGCTGATCCACGCGCTGCTGCCGATCTTCCTCGCGACCGTGGTCGGCGCTTCTACGGTGACCATCGGCCTGATCGAAGGCGTGGCCGAGGCCACCGCGGCGGTCACGAAGGTGTTCTCCGGCGCTCTGTCGGACCGGATCGGCAAGCGCAAGCTTCTGGTCGGGATCGGCTATGGGCTGGCGGCACTGACCAAGCCGGTGTTTCCGCTCGCCAGCACGTCGTGGCAGATCCTCGCCGCGCGCTTCGTCGACCGCATCGGCAAGGGCATCCGCGAGGCGCCGCGCGACGCGCTGATCGCCGACGTGACGCCGGAAGGCATCCGCGGCGCGAGCTACGGCCTGCGCCAGGCGCTCGACACCGTCGGCGCCTTTGCCGGCCCCCTCCTCGCCGTGGCACTGATGGCGCTCTACGCCAACGACTTCCGCGCGGTGTTCTGGTGGTCGGCACTGCCGGCCGCGCTCGCCGTGCTGCTGATCCTGTTCGGCCTGCGCGAACCGGTGGAGACCGCGCCTGTGCCGCGCCGCGATTGGCCGATCCATGCGCGCGAGCTGCGCCGGCTACCACGCGCCTATTGGATCGTGGTCGCCATCGGCGCGGTATTCGCGCTGGCCCGCTTCAGCGAGGCGTTCCTGGTGCTCAAGGCGCAGGCCGACGGCCTTCCCCTATTCCTGATCCCGCTGGTCTACGTGCTGATGAACCTGGTCTATGCCGGCGTGGCCATGCCGGCCGGAATCCTTTCCGACCATATCGGCCGCAGCAACGTGCTGACCTGTGGCCTCGTCGTGCTGACAGCCGCCGACCTGACGCTGGCATTCCTGCCCGGCCCGATCGGCACCGCGATCGGCGTCGCGCTTTGGGGCCTCTATCTTGGACTGTCGCAGGGGCTGCTCTCGGCGATGGTCGCCGATACCGCCCTACCGGACTTGCGCGGCACCGCCTTCGGCCTTTTCAACCTCGTCACCGGCGGTGCGCTGCTCGTCGCAAGCCTGCTGGCGGGCTGGCTGTGGCACGCCTATGGGCCGCAGGCGACGTTCACGACCGGCGCAGCATTCTCCATCGCGACCGTCCTGTTGATGCTGACGGCCTTGCGCGTCCGCCCCAGCGAAAGCACCTGAGACGGTGTCCGGATCATCCGCCCTCTCCGGACCAGACGCCTCTTGAATTTACCCCATCCGCGTGGTCTCACACGGATGACCCGGCCGCCCGGCGCAATGCAGGCAGCGGCCCAACCCGGCAGTTCCTGACACGATGGCACGCAGGTTTCACGCCCCCTATCTGTCGGAGCCGATTTCCAGCCTCGCGACCTGGACCCGCAATCTGGCGGTGTTCTCGGTCGTCGCCGTGCTGGTCTCGATCCTGATCCTGCGCTTCGATTTTCTGGAGATGAAGCCGGCGCTGGCGACGTTCTTCGGCGCGCTGGGGCTTGCCGTGCTGTCGATCCTGCTCGGGCTTGCCGCCTTCGTCGCGATCTGGCGCAACGGCAGCCGCGGCATGAGCCGGATTCTGCTCGCCTTCATGATCGACGCTGTGGTGCTGGCCTATCCGGCCTACCTCGCGCTCCAGTACCGCAAGCTGCCGAAGATCTACGACATCACCACCGACCCGATCGATCCGCCGCGCTTCGAGGCTTTGGCGCCGCTCCGCAACGGCGACGGCACTAACACGGCCGTCTATGCCGGGCTGTATTCAGCCGAGCAGCAGCAGAAATTCTATCCGGACATCGAGCCGGTGCAGATCGAGCTGCCGCCCGATCGCGCCTACGCGATCGCCCTGAAGCTGGTCAACCGGCGCAAATGGTTCGTGGTCGACGAGCGCGCGCCGCAGCCGCCGCGCCGCGTCGGCCGCATCGAGGCGGTCGCACGCACGCCGATCATGGGCTTCCGCGAGGACATCTCGATCCGCATCCAGCCCGACGGCGAGGATTCCCGCGTCGACGTCCGCTCCGCCTCGCGCTATTTCGAGTCCGATATCGGCAGCAACGCCGCGCGCGTGACCAAGCTGATCGAGGACCTGTCCAACGCCGGCGAGGCCGAGGCGCAGAAGCCGGTGAAGAAGGTCACGCCGCCGCCGGTGGCGGCGAAGGGGAATGCGAAAACGGTGAAGAAGTGAGCGGGGCGAATGGCGAATAGGGAGTAGCGAATAGGGAATGAAGTCTTCCCGGCTCGCACTCTTCCCCTACTCGCTATCCGCTACACCAGCCGATACGTCCCGCCGATCACCGGATCGCCCTCCGTTGCGACGATGCCGCGGGCGACGAGGTCTTCCAGATGGGCGAGAACGGAGTAGCCCGCCGCCGTGGTGAGCCGCGGGTCGATGCCGATGTAGATCGCGCGCACCATCGTCGGGATGTCAGCCTCGCCCTTGGCGAGACGATGCAGGATCGAGGCTTCGCGCGCCTGGCGGTGGCGCATCAGGAAGCGCGTGTAGCGTGGTCCCTCCGGAATTTCCGGGCCGTGGCCTGAGAAATACAACTCCTCAGGTCGCGCGGCGAGCCGCTCCAGCGAGGCCATGTAGTCGACCATCGCGCCGTCGGGCGGCGCCACGATCGAGGTCGCCCAACCCATCACGTGATCGCCGACGAAAGTGGTGCCGCGCTCGCCCCAGGCGAAGGCGAGATGGTTGGCGGTATGGCCGGGCGTCGCCACGGCTTCGAGCTGCCAGCCCTGCCCTTCGATCACGTCGCCGTCAGCAACGGTGACATCCGGCGCAAAGTCGCGGTCGACGCCGGATTCCGGATTGTGCTTCTCGCTCTCGTAGCGCGGCCGCGAGGCGCGATGCGGGCCCTCCGCATAGACGGAGGCGCCGGTCGCGGCCTTCAGCCGGCCGGTGTTCGGCGAGTGATCGCGATGGGTGTGCGTCACCAGAATGTGCGTTACCGTCTCGCCTCTGATGGCATCGAGCAGCGCCTGCGCATGGGCCTCGTTGTCCGGGCCGGGATCGATGATCGCGACGTTGCCGGTACCCACGATGTAGCTGACCGTGCCGGTGAAGGTGAACGGACTCGGATTGTTGCAGAGGACGCGGCGAATGCCGGGGCGCACCTCTTCGACGACGCCCGCGGGAAGCGGGAAATGACGGTTGAACGGGACGTCTTCCTCGGCCATCACTTGCCTCATCTTTCGACGGGCACTTGATGACCCGTTTCTCGGACGTCATGCCCCGCGCAGGCGGGGCATTCGGTACGCCGCGACATCTCGACTGATCCTGTTGTTTCCGAGTACCGGATCGTCCGCTGGAGCCTGTCCTCAAGCTCGCCAAAGGCGAGACCCGGGGGCGGACGATGACAGTTGGGGACTCCTGCAGAGCCCCCGGAACGACGAAGACTAAAAGAACGCCTGGATGCCGGTGATGGCGCGGCCGAGGATCAGCGCGTGGACGTCGTGCGTGCCCTCGTAGGTATTGACCGTCTCGAGGTTGGCGGCATGGCGCATCACCTGATACTCGATCGAGATGCCGTTGCCGCCGTGCATGTCGCGCGCGACGCGGGCGATGTCGAGCGCCTTGCCGCAATTGTTGCGCTTGACGATCGAGATCATCTCCGGGGCCATCTTGCCCTCGTCCATCAGGCGGCCGACGCGAAGCGAGGCCTGCAGGCCGAGCGCGATCTCGGTCTCCATGTCGGCAAGCTTCTTCTGGACCAGCTGCGTGGCAGCCAGCGGCTTGCCGAACTGCTTGCGGTCGAGCGTGTACTGGCGAGCGCGATGCATGCAATCCTCGGCGGCGCCGAGCACGCCCCAGGAGATGCCGTAGCGGGCGCGGTTGAGACAGCCGAACGGCCCCTTCAGGCCGGACACGTTGGGCAGCAGCGCGCTCTCCGGCACCACCACGCCGTCCAGCACCACCTCGCCGGTGATCGAGGCGCGCAAGGAAAGCTTGCCGCCGATCTTCGGCGCCGACAGGCCCTTCATGCCCTTTTCGAGGATGAAGCCGCGGATCTGGTTGTCATGCGCGGCCGACTTGGCCCACACCACGAACACGTCGGCGATCGGCGCGTTCGAGATCCACATCTTGCTGCCGGTCAGGCGGTAGCCGTCGGCGACCTTCTCGGCGCGCGTCTTCATGCCGGCCGGATCGGAGCCGGCATCCGGCTCGGTGAGGCCGAAGCAGCCGACCCATTCGCCGCTGGCGAGCTTCGGCAGATACTTCTTGCGCTGGCTCTCGTCGCCATAGGCGTAGATCGGATACATCACCAGCGAGGACTGCACCGAGTTCATCGAGCGATAGCCGGAATCGACCCGCTCGATCTCGCGCGCCACGAGGCCATAGGCGACGTAGCTCGCATTGGCGCAGCCATATTCCTCCGGCAAGGTGATGCCGATCAGGCCGAGCTCGCCCATCTCGTTGAAGATCTCGCGGTCGGTCTTCTCTTCGAGATAGGCCTTGGTCACGCGCGGCAGCAGCTTGTCCTGGGCGTAGGCGCGCGCGGTGTCACGCACCATGCGCTCGTCCTCGGTCAGCTGATCGTCCAGCAGGAAGGGATCGTCCCACTGGAAGCTCGACTGGGCCGGCTTGTCCTTTGCCTGAGGGCGCGCGCTCATGAATGGTCCTTTCGCGTCTCGCTGCGCACGGGTCGCAGCAGTCTAGAGGTTAAATCCTGGAGGTTCAGCCTTCAAGCCGCTCGTTGGCGACGATCTCGATGCCGAAACCCGACAGGCCCTTGTAGTCATGCGCCGACGACGTCAGGTTCCGGATCGAGGTCACGCCGAGATCACGCAGGATCTGCGCACCGACGCCGACCTCGCGCCACTGACGATGGCGATCGGCCTCCGCGGTGTGCGGCTCTTCGACCGGCTCGACGGGAACGCCGGCCGCGCCGTCGCGCAGATAGATCAGCACGCCGCGACCGGCCTGCTTGAAGTGCTGCAGCACCGCCTGGATACGCTGCGGACCTGCGATCAGATCCTTCACGATGTTGGGCTTGTGCAGCCGCGTCAGCACGTTCTTGCCGTCGCCGATGCCGTTATAGACGAACGCGGCGTGGGTGATCGGATCGAACGGCGAGCGGTAGGCGAAGCCCTGCAGCGGCCCGATCGGGCTGTCGGTCGTGAAGGTCGACACCCGTTCGATCAGCTTCTCGCGCGCCTGCCGGTACGAGATCAGATCGGCGATGGTGACATGCTTGAGATTGTGGGCCGCGGCGAAACGAACGACCTGCTCGCCTTTCATCACCGTGCCGTCGTCGTTCATCAACTCGGAGATGACGCCGACCGGCGGGAGCCCCGCGAGCTTGCAGAGATCGACTGCCGCCTCGGTGTGGCCGGAGCGCAGCAGCACGCCGCCGTCGCGCGCGATCAATGGGAAGATGTGGCCGGGGCGCGCGAAATCAGCGGCGCCGGCATTCGGGTTGGCGAGCGCACGACAGCAGGAAGCGCGCTCTTCGGCCGAGATGCCGGTGCCACCGTCCGGCTTGTAGTCGATCGAGACGGTGAAGGCCGTGGTGTGGTTGGAATCATTGTGCGCGACCATCGGGTCGAGCCGCAGCCGCCGCGCGTCGTCGGCCGTGATCGGCGCGCAGACGATGCCCGAGGTATGGCGAATGATGAACGCCATCTTGTCGGGCGTGCAGAGCGAGGCGGCGACGATGAGATCGCCCTCGCCCTCGCGGTCGTCGTCATCGGTCACGACGACCATCTCACCCTTGGCGAAGGCGTACAGAACTTCCTGGATCGAGTCGGCCATTGCAAGTCTCGCTGCTTTTCCGGGCTGCTTTAGCCGGGATCGCAGGCGCGCGCCAGAGCGGTGGAACCGCCGTTCGAAGGTCGCCTTCCCCCGGGAAAAGGACCTGCCCTGCGAGGACAAGCGCCCCGGTATCTGTTTAAAGTCGCCTCAAATCGAGAACAAGGGAGCCGCGCCTCATGGCCGCATTCGATTTTGCACCCCTCCTCAGCCCCGGCCTGCCCGCACCGGCCGCGCGCTGGACGGGACTCGCAAAATACAGCTTCGTCGGTGGCAACAACGACGCCGATGCCGTGCCCGTGGAGGGCTTGCGCGCGGCCGCCGACGCCGTGCTCGCCCGCGAGGGACGCGCGCTGGCTACCTACGGCCTCGCGCATGGGCCTCAAGGTTACCGGCCGCTACGGGAATTCCTTGCCGCCAAGCTGACGCGGGACGCCGGCATGTCGGCGCGCGCCGACGACATCATGATCCTCTCGGGCTCGCTGCAGGGCCTCGACCTCGTCAACCAGGCGCTGCTCACGCGCGGCGACACCGTGCTGGTCGAGCAGGACAATTACCAGGGCACGCTGACGCGGCTGGCGCGACTGGGCGTCAAGGTCATCGGCATCCCGCTCGACCAGGACGGCATGCGAACGGATGCGCTGGCGACGGTGCTGGCCGATCTAAGGGATCGCGGCATCCGGCCGAAATACATCTATACCATTCCGACGGTGCAGAACCCGACCGGCACCATCATGCCGGAAAGCCGCCGGGCCGAGCTGCTATGGCTGTCGCGCGCCTATGGTGTGCCGGTGTTCGAGGACGACTGCTACGCCGACCTGATCTGGGATGGCAAACGGCCCCGCGCGATCCACGGCATGTCCGACCATGGCGGGGTGATCCATCTCGGGTCGTTCTCGAAGTCGGTCGCGCCCGCGTTGCGGGTCGGCTTCCTGGTCGCCCCTTGGGAGATCATGTCGGTGCTGCTGTCCCTCAAGACCGATGCCGGCTCGGGCGCGCTGGAGCAGATGGTGCTCGCGGAATATTGCAGGCCGCATTTCGCGACCCACGTGCCGCAGTTGGTGCGGGGCCTGCGCGCCAAGCTGGACACCCTGATCGAGGCGCTCAACGCCGAGTTCGGCACCGCCGCCGAGTTCGAGGCGCCGAAGGGCGGAATCTTCCTCTGGCTCAAGCTGCCGGACCAGGTTGACGCGATGAAGCTGTCACAGGCCGCGCTCAAGCGCGGCGTGTCGATCAATCCGGGACCGGAATGGTCCACCGACGCCGCGCATGCGCGGAGCCGCCTGCGGCTGTGCTTCGCCAGCCCCTCGCATCAGGACATCCGCGAGGGCATCGCGGTGCTCGCCGACGTCTGCCGGGAGGAGTTCGGCGTGCCACTGCGCTCGTCCAATGTGGAGCGGACGCGCGCGATCGAGTGATCGCGCGCTGCTCATCGCACCGAAAATGGCGACTGGTAGGGCCGTCCGAACGGCACGCCATTGATCACCGTCTGCACCGGCTTGAGCTGCAGCTTGCCCTCGCGCTTGTTGCCGCGGGTATCGACGAAGCTGACGGGACCCTCGACCAGGTCCATGATTGCGACGTCGGCCGGCGCGCCGACCTGCAAGCTGCCGATCTTCGGCGCACGGTTGATGATCTTGGCCGGCGCCGAGGTCGCCATGCTCACCACCTGCTCCAGCGAGAGTCCCATCGCCATGAATTTCGCCATCACGTTGGGCAGGAACGGCATGCCCGGGCTATTGCCGGAGAACACGTGGATGTCGGAGGAGATGGTGTCCGGGCCGCAGCCGCCGGGGATCGCGACCTCGGCCACGGTGAAATCGAAGCTGCCGCCGCCATGGCCGACATCGAACAGCACGCCGCGCTGCTTGGCGGCGAGCGCCGCGGGCAGCAGCTTGCCGTCCTGGACGATGTTGGTGAAGGCGCCGCCCATGTTCGGCGCGCCGGAATAGGCATGGGTCAGGATGTCGCCGGGGCGCAGTAGGTCCAGGATCTGCGACATCAACTCGCCGGTCTCGACCCCACCGATATGCACCATCATCCGCGCCGGCCAGCCGCACAACTCGCAGGCCTTGATGCCGCGCTTCAGCGGCTCGAGCCCATGCTTGAAGATCACGTTCTCCGACATCCGCACCTTGACGCCGAGCAGAAAGTCCGGGTTCTCGGCCAGCGCCATGGCGCAGGCATCCACCTGGGCGTTGTCGATGTTATAGAGCTCCGCGACCGGAAATGCCGACAGACCATTGTTGGCGATATGCACGAAGGCGTAGATGCGGGCGCGCGACTGGGCGGCGATGAAGCGGCGCAGCGCCGCCAGATTGTTCACCCCGGCATCGCCGGCCGAGACGACCGTCGTGGTGCCCTGGAATTGCACGAGCTCGTCCGGCGGAATCCCGATCGCCGAGCCATAGGGATAGACGTGGCTGTGGAGGTCGATGAGGCCCGGCATCACCAGCCGGCCGGCAGCGTCGATCGACCGCAGCGCACGCTCGACCGGAATGTCCGGTTCGAGGGCCTCGACCACGCCCCAGCGGATCCCGATGTCGCGCCGGCCGCGCAGGGCCTGGCTGGGATCGATGACGTCGCCGCCCTTGATGAGAAGGTCGAACTTGTCGGCCGGCCCCATCGCCGCGTGAGCCGGGCCCGACACCGCAGCCATGGCGGCCGCTCCGGAAGACAACAGGAAATGACGGCGCGACAGCGCGGACATGCTCGGCCTCCCCCACATCTTATTTGTAGTTGCCGATAGCATGCGCCTTGTCGGCGGCTCCGGCAAGACCCGCACCGGAAGATCGACGCTTCGGGCCTATCTCGCAGGTCCGACATTGCGCCGTTGACGCGGTGCATTAAGATGGACGGACGACATTCCTGCGAGACCCCATGACCTCGATCTCCCAACGCCTGCTCGCAATCCTCCTGCTCGCATCATCCTTTGCGCCGGCCGCCTCGGCGGACGATACGGCCGAGGTGGCACGTGCGTGGGGCCTGATCGGAACCTGGGCTGCTGATTGCGGTGCGCCTCCGGTCAGAGGCCGCGGCGCCATCATCTCCTACGAGATCTCGCCGGACGGCAGCCTGGTCTATCGCCGCGACCATGATCCCTCCGACGTCAATGAGGTCGCCACCGCGCGGATCGAACCCGACCAGACTCTAGTCCTCTCGATCGTCCTGTCGAGGGCGCGCCAGACGCGCGAGAATGGGATCATCAAGACGACGGACGGCGGCATCCGCTCGGTATTCAATCGTGGCGAGGACGGCAGCTATACCATTCGCGAGGCGCGCTTCGTCGCCAACGGCAAGCCGACGCCAGCGCTCAGGAAGTGCGACTGACGCGGCAGGCTCGAGACGCAGCTCGCCCGCAAGCGTGAAGACCAAATCTGAACGTGTATTCAGCAACTTCGTGGAAGGTCCTGCGGAACGTTCTTTCACACTTCAAGTTGATCCCGCACTTTCATTCTGGAGGACAACATGAAGAAAATCGCTCTCGCGCTCGCTTCCCTTGCAGTCGTCGCTCTCGCGGCACCGTCGATCGCCAACGCGGAAACGGTGGTCATCAAGCGTGGCGGCCATCACTACCACCACGGCTGGGATCGCTCCCACGCCGAATACCGCATGCATCGTGAGTACCGGCCTCACCACTATGTCCGGCCGCTCCACCGCCATCATGACCGCACCGTGATCATCAAGCGCGACTGATCCGCGGACTTCGACGCAGCAATGGCCCCGCAAGGGGCCATTTTCTGTGGTCCATTCACCCCGGCCCGATGGCACGGTCGTCAGCGATCCCAGTCCGGCGCAAAGGCCGGATTGACGAAGCGCTTGTCCTTCGGGAGGGACGCGATGGTGGCACGATCCTCATCATCGAGTTGAAGCTTCATCGCATCCCAGTTCGCCCGCTGACTTTCCGGGCGCGCTGCCTTGGGAATCGCCGCCACCCCATCCTGGTCCAACAGCCATTTCAGCGCGACCTGGGCGGCGCTGGCGCCATGCTTCCTGCCGATGGCCCCCAGCGTCTCGTCGGCGGCGGCGCGTCCCTGCGCCAGCGGGCAATAAGCCACCAGGGGAATTGACCGGCTCGCCATGTAAGCCATCAGCTTCGACTGATCGAGCATCACGTGATACTCGACCTGGTTGCACGCCACTGGCGCCCGAATCTCCTCGACCGCCTGCTTCAGCAGCGCGACGGTGAAATTGGCGACGCCCACCGCGCGCGTGCGCCCCTCCTCCTTCAGCTTCAACAGTGTCTCCAGCGCAGCCGGCAGGTCCATTCCCTTGGCCGGCCAGTGGATGAGATAGAGGTCGACGAACTCCAGCCTGAGCTTTTTCAAGCTCGTGTCGAACGCGCGTCGGATCGCATCCGGCGCAAGGTTCTCCGGCCAGACCTTCGTGGTCACATGCAATTCAGCCCGCGGTACAGACGCGGCCGCAAGCGCGGCGCCGATCGCATCCTCATTGGCGTACATCTCGGCAGTATCGATGTGGCGGTACCCGAGCGCGAGCGCGCTCTCGACGGCCTCGCGGCAGACGGTGCCCTGCATGCGAAAGGTGCCGAGCCCGAGCTTGGGCAGACGAATACCCTGGGTGTCGATGGCGTTCATGAATTCTCCTGGAATCGCGCGAACCACTCGCCAGCCAACGCCGGCGGCAGCCTCGAAACATCAAGACCTTGGCGGGAAGCGCTCAGCTTGCCTTCGCTCCGCTTGGGAGTTCAAGCGAGCCGGCATCCACCTCAATCAAGATGTCGGGAGGTCGGTTCCGGCGTGCAGGCGCACGCCGACCCTGTCTGCTCAGCGCCAGTTGCAGATGCCGCCGCTGCCGGGCCGGCACGGCCAGGTCTGGATGCGCGTATCCATCGCCTGCGCGTCCAGCGGATTGCCGCGCCGATGGACGAGCTTGGTGCGAGCGGCGCCGCGGGGCCGCTCGGCCGTCCTGGTGCCTTGAGCGCGCCGGGTGGCGACGGCGCGCGGGATGGCGGAGCGCTCGTCCGGGTCGATCGCGGAACGGACGGCGACCGCAGGTCGATCTGATTTGGCTTCGATAGGCACAGGTTCGAAATGCGCCTCGGGGCCGAGCGGCTCCGGCGACAACACGGCCTTCGACAGATCAAGCTTGAGGAAGTCACCCGGCCGATAGGCCCCCGCCACAGCATCGCTCGCCGTGAGCAACACGGCGCATGTAATCGTGCCGATAACAGCTCTCAACACCATCCCATCCTCCCGTTCCCCGCGTAACGCCACTTACGCGCCCCGCCGCGAGATCTCCGCACGCCGGCCGATGGCGAACTCGCAGCGCTGCCCGGCTGCAAGAGCCAGCCAAGAGCGCCTGACATCACGCCGCACATCATGTTCGATGATCGACCGTTATCAGTTCGGAGAAAGCGCCCACCAACCGCCGGTCGTTCGACGCATCATAGCCAAAGTTCCGCGCTCGTCTCTGATGTAGGTCACGGCGCCGTCATTTCCAGGCCCAAAACTGCGAGTCACAGTTACCGCTGTGCACGCAAATGGGCGCTGCGAGCATCAGTCATACCAATCCGTCGACCCGGATGCGGCATCGCAGCGTCTCTGCAGAGTCCGGGGCGATGTGCATGACGCCGGGCTTGGCCGCAAACTCGCCGTCGAAATCGAGCGGACTGGCGAAACCGCGCCACGGCTCGATGCACAGGAACGGCACGCCGCCGGGCTTCGACCAGATTCCAAGCTGACGAAAATGATCCCAAGTTAGCTCAAGCGCCGGTCCTGTGGTTCCGACGAGGCGAACCGAACGGCTGGCCGGCTGATCGAGGATCACGGCATCGTCGTCGAACAGACGTTCGCTCAACGGGAGAACGCGCCCCTCGATCGGTGAAGGCTCCGGCCGCTCGCGCAGCAAACCGCCAGTCAGACGGCGGATCGGCGCCGGCTCCGGCTCTGCAAAAATCAGCCGGTAGCTCTCCTTCGGCTGGCCGGGGAGCAGCGGCCAGTTGAAGGCGGGATGGCCGCCGAACGAGGCGGGCAGAACCTCCGCGCCGGGGTTGGCGATCTCGACCGCCACGTCCAGCGCATCAGCGGTGATCCGGTAGCTCACCGTGAGACGGAAGGCGAACGGATAGCGCGCCCGCGTCGTCTCGTTGTCGGTCAGCTGCAACACGCACGACTCGGCCCCGCGCTCCAGCCAGGTGAATCGCAGGTCGCGGGCGAAGCCGTGCTGCGTCATCGGATAGGTTTGGCCGCGGTGGTGGAGCTGGTCATTCTTGAGTCGGCCGACGATCGGAAACAGCCATGGCGCATGGCGCGGCCAGGCGGCTCCGGCCTGCCAAAGCAACTCCAGGCCCCCGCCCGTCTTCAACGAGCACAGCTCGGCGCCGTCAGCCTTGACCGCGGCAGTGATGCCGCCCGCGCTGATCGTGTGAAGGTCGTCGCTCATTGCCGTCACCGACGTCGCAAAAGAATCGCACGAGGTGATGCCGGATTGCGGCAGCAACGTCCAGGGGTGCGGTTCATCACCAGCGCGTAGACCACCGCCACAAGCACAGGGCACGGGAATGTCGAACACAGGACCGAAGCCGCACTCATAGGGCCCGCGCTGTGTCTGAAGGGTAGGCAACCCGCGCCAAATCTTCGTGCAGGCCGCAGCTTGCCGGCCCTGATCATTCGTGTACGAATGACCGAAACCGGCTTGATGCTGCGCCGCGTGCAGGCGCAAACTGCCGCAAATTCTTTGCCAGGAGAGAAGGATATCCCGATGGCCCATGACGCGCCGCAAGCGACCGGTCCCAGCAAGCTGGTCATCCGCAACATCGGCCTGATGCTGTCCGGCGCACTGGAACGGCCCATCCTGGATGCCGACACGATCGTCGCCGAGAACGGCAAGATCACGGGAATCGGCCGCTTCAAGGACGTCGACACCGAAGGCGCGACGACCATCGTCGATGCTCATGGCACGACGGTGGCGCCGGGCCTGATCGACAGCCACGTCCATCCCGTCGCCGGCGACTGGACGCCGCGGCAGAACCAGACCAACTGGATCGACTCCTATCTGCATGGCGGCGTCACTACGATGATCTCCGCCGGCGAGGTGCACATGCCCGGCCGTCCGCGCGACGTCGTCGGCCTGAAGGCGATGGCGATCTTCGCGCAGCGCGCGTTCTGGACCCTGCGGCCCGGCGGCGTGAAGGTGCATGCCGGCGCGCCCGTGATCGAATGCGAGATGGTCGAGGACGACTTCAAGGAGCTCGCCGCGGCTGGCGTCAAGCTGCTCGGCGAGGTCGGTCTCGGCGGCGTCAAGGATGGCCCCACCGCACGCAAGATGGTCGGCTGGGCACGCAAATACGGCATCCAGAGCACCATCCACACCGGCGGTCCGTCGATCCCCGGCTCGGGCCTGATCGACAAGGACGTGGTGCTGGAGGCCGGCACCGACGTCATCGGGCACATCAATGGCGGCCACACCGCCCTGCCCGACGACCAGATCCGCTGCATCTGCGAGGGCTGCAAGGCCGGGCTCGAGCTCGTGCACAACGGCAACGAGCGTTCGGCGCTGTTCACCCTGCGCACCGCGCGCGAGATGAACGAGCTCAACCGCGTGATCCTCGGCACCGACGCGCCGGCCGGCTCCGGCGTGCAGCCGCTCGGCATCCTGCGCATGGTGTCGCTGCTGTCCTCGCTCGGCGACGTGCCGGCCGAGATCGCGTTCTGCTTCGCCACCGGCAACACCGCGCGGATGCGCGAGCTCGACTGCGGCCTGATCGAAATCGGCCGCTCCGCCGATTTCGTCATCATGGACAAGGCGCAGCACTCGCCGGCCAAGACGCTGCTCGACAGCGTCCAGCTCGGCGACCTCCCGGGCATCGGCATGACCATCATCGACGGCATCGTCCGCACCCAGCGCAGCCGCAACACGCCGCCGGCGACGAAGATCCCGGAGATCGTGGCGAAATAGGATCGACCGGCTTTCTCCGCCGTCATTGCGAGCGCAGCGAAGCAATCCAGGGCCGCATGTGAAGCTCTGGATTGCTTCGGCGCAAGGGCGCCTCGCAATGACGCCGTGAGTTTGATGAAGATTGCGTAGCAAGGTTGGGCAAAGGCGCGCGCGACGCGCCAGCGCCGTGTGCGACGCACCCAGCGTCTTCGTCGCAGCATAGATGGTGGGCACGACGTATTCGCTACGCGAATGCGTCTTTGCCTACCCTACACGACCTGCGCTCGTGGCGACTACCGCAGCCTGTTCAACAGCGACAGCAGCGTCTCGCGTTCCTTCGCATCGAGCGGCGCCAGTGTCTCCTTGGAGATCGCCAGCGCGAGCGGTGCGGTCTTCTCCGCGAGCTGCTGGCCGGCGCGGGTCAGGCTGACTAACAGCCTGCGACCATCCTGCGGGTCCGGGCTGGTTTCAGTGAGACCGCGCGCCGTCAGCCGATCGATCACGCCCTTGATGGTCGCGACATCCATCGCCGTGAACCGTCCGAGCTGGTTCTGAGAGCACGGTCCGGTCTCGACCAGCTTCGACAGCGCCGCCCATTGCGTCGGCGTCAGGTTGCTGCCGATGTCGCGCGCGAAGATCATGGTGTGGCGCTGCCACACCTGCCGCAGGATGAAGCCGATCTGGTCGTCCAGCACATAGGCCGTGCGGGCCGGCTTTGGCGCAGCCTTCGCGGCTTGCTTGGCCTGTGGCTTCGGCGTCGTCTTGGTCGCCGCTTTTGTCGACCGCTTCAGCGGGGCGCTCTTGGCCATATCTTTCCTCGCCTCAGATCGACAGATGCGCGTCGCGGATGTCGGGCCGCGCGTCGAGCTCGGCCATGGTGCCGGAGAAGCAGATGCGACCGCGCTCGATGATGTAGGCGCGGTCAGAGATCAGCTTCGCGAAATGCAGGTTCTGCTCGGAGACGACCAGCGAGACGCCTTCCTTCTTCATGGTCAGGATCGCATCGACCATCTGCTCCACGATCTTCGGCGACAAGCCTTCCGAGGGCTCATCGAGCAGGACCAGCGACGGATTGCCCATCAGCGTGCGGGCGATGGTCAGCATCTGCTGCTCACCACCGCTCATGCGGCCGCCCGGGCGACTCTTCATCTCGCCGAGATTTGGAAACAGCTGATACAACTTCTCGCGGGTCCATTGCGGGGCATTGGGCCGCGGCTTCTGGCGCCCGACCTCGAGATTCTCCTCCACCGTCAGCTCGGTGAAGATTCTGCGCTCTTCCGGAACATAGCCGAGGCCGGCACGGACGATCTCATGGGTCGGCGCGGACGAGATGTCCTTGCCCTCGAACATGATCTGGCCCTCGCGCAGCTCGACCAGGCCGACGATCGAGCGGAAGGTCGTCGATTTGCCGGCGCCGTTGCGCCCGAGCAGCGCCACCACCTCGCCCTCGCCGACCTCGAGGCCGATGTCGAACAGGATATGCGCAGGACCGTAGTGGCTGTTGAGATTGGCGACGGACAGCTTCATGCCGGAGCTCCCTCGCGATGATCCGCATCATACAGCAGGCCTTCGCCGAGATAGATCGCCTGCACCTCGCGATTGGCCCGCACCTCGGCTGGCGATCCCTCGGCAATGAGACTGCCACGATTGAGCACGAGAATGCGGTCCGCATGCTCGAACACCACGTCCATGTCGTGCTCCGTGAAAAGGACGCCGATCGACTGCTCACGCGCGATTCCGGCGGTCAGCCGCATCAACTCGACGCGCTCGCGCGGCGCCATGCCGGCGGTCGGCTCGTCCATGAGCAGCAGCTTCGGCTGGTTGGCGAGCGCGATCGCGAGCTCCAGCCGCTTGAGGTCGCCATAGGCGAGCTCGCCGCAGGGACGCTCGGCATAGCCGGCCATGCCGACGAGATCGAGCAGGCGATCTGCTTCGTCGCGCTCGATGGCAAGCATCGGGCTCCAGAAATCGAACAGGCGGCGATGATGCGAGACCAGCGCGACCTGGATGTTCTCACGCACCGTCATGGTCGGATAGGTCGCGGTGATCTGGAAGGTCCGCCCGACTCCGAGCCGCCAGACCTCGCGCGGCTTGCGCCCCGTGGTCTCCTGCCCCATCACGGTGATGCGGCCGCTGTCCGGCACGTTCTGGCCGTTGAGCATGTCGAAGCAGGTGCTCTTGCCGGCGCCGTTCGGACCGATCAGCGCGAGGATCTCGCCGGCCTGCAGCGTGAACGACACGTTACGGACGGCGTGAATGCCGCCATAGGATTTAGACAGGCCTTCGACCGAGAGCAGCGACACGCCGAGACTCATTGTGCGCCCTCCATCTTGGCCGACAGCGAAGCCCCCTTGGGGGCCGCTGCGCGGCGCCGATGCATGACGGTTTCGACCACGCCCACGATGCCTTTCGGGAACACCACCACGATCAGCACGATGAAGATGCCGAGCACGAGCTTCGACCAGTCGGTCTGGCTGACCAGCCAGATGTTGAGCGCCTTGTAGACGATGGCGCCGAAGATCGCGCCGGGCACCGTCTCGACGCCGCCCAGCAGCACCATGACCAGGGCATCGACCGACAGCGAGATGCCCATGTTGTCCGGAAAGACGCTGCCCTTGAGATAGGCGAACAGCGCACCGCCGAGGCCGGCCGTCGTGCCGGCGATGATGAACGCCGTCCACTGGATGCGCTTGCCGTTGATGCCGATCGACTCGCTGCGCAGCGGAGAGTCGCGCATTCCGCGCAAGGCGTAGCCGAACGGCGAGAAGGTGATCAGACGCAGCACGCTGACGACGAACGCGGAGACGCCGAGCGCGAGCCAGTAGAAGTGCGACGGCGACGCGGCCCATTTCTCCGGCCAGAGCCCGAGAATGCCGTTGTCACCGCCGGTGACCGCGACCCATTGGAACGCGATCGACCACACGATTTGCGCAAAGGCCAAGGTCAGCATCGCGAAATACACGCCCGAAAGCTGGACGGCGAAGGCGCCGAACACGGCCGCACCAAGCGCGCCGAGCAGCGGCCCCAGCAAGAGGCAGGCGATCATCGGCAGCCCCGCCATCTTCGCGAGGAAGGCGACGCCGTAAGCGCCGAGGCCGAAATAGGCGGCATGACCGAACGAGGCGAGCCCGCCGACCGCCATCAGAAAATGCAGCGACGCGGCGAAGATCACGAAGATCGCGATCTCGGCGCCGACGGTCAGCGCGTAGTTGCCGGCGATGAAGGGAAGCATCGCCGCCAGCGCCAGCGCGACGAGAGACGCCAGCCGCTCGACCGAGCTCAGCGGACGCCAGGGAATGACGGTGAGACCGGGTGTGCGCCGCGCCGGCGCCTCCTTCTTGCCGAACAGGCCCCAGGGCCGCACGACCAGCACGACGGCCATCACCAGGAACACCAGGATCAGCGAGATCGTGGGGAAGATGAGAATGCCGAAGGCATTGAGCTCCGAGACCAGAACCGCGGCAACGAAGGCGCCGAGGATGCTGCCGAGGCCGCCGATCACGACGACCACGAACACCTCGACGATGATGCGCAGATCCATCGCGTGATGGACCGCGTCGCGCGGGATCTGCAGCGCGCCGCCGAGCGCGGCGAGGAAGACGCCGACCGCGAACACCGAGGTGAACAGCCACTTCTGATTGACCCCGAGCGCCGCGACCATGTCGCGGTCCTGCGTCGCCGCGCGCACCAGGATGCCCCAGCGAGTCCGCTGGAACAGCAACCAGAGCACACCGAGCACGATCGGACCGAGCGCGATCAGGAACAGGTCGTAGCTCGGGATGTTCTGACCGAAGAAATCGACCGCACCTTTCAATCCCGGCGCGCGGCGGCCGACCAGATCATCCGGTCCCCAGATCAGCACGACGAGATCCTCGACCATCAGGGTCAAGCCGAAGGTCGCGAGCAACTGGAACAGCTCCGGCGCGTGATAGATCCGGCGCAGCAGCACGATCTCGACGAGCACGCCGATGGCCGCGACCACGAGCGCCGCCACGACGATGCCGCCCCAGAAGCCGAGCGGACCGGACAGCCGCTCGGTGAGCGAAAAGGCCACATAAGCGCCGAGCATGTAGAACGCGCCATGGGCGAAATTCACGATGCGGGTGACGCCGAAGATGATCGACAGTCCCGACGCCACCAGGAACAGCGAGGCTGCACTGGCAAGGCCGGTCAGGAACTGGACGAAGTAGAAGGCCATGGGCAGTCCGCATGAGGAGATCGTCGAATCGATGAGCCGCATTTGCGCTCGGGCGCTCCTTCAGAGAGCTGACGAGCAAGCGTGGGGTGAGGGATCTCGGCCCGAACCTGTAGATCAGGCGTCGTATTCCCTCACCCCGCCCGCTCTCCCCCTGCGGGAGAGGGAGAAGCAGGATCGTGTGGATCAGTCCTTCGGCCGGAGCTTGCCGACTTCCGCGTCACCAGGCAGATAGTCCGAGCCCTTGCGGTAGACGGTGTCGACCATGATGCCCTTGCCGTCCTTCAGCGCGGTCTTGCCGACGTAAGCGCCGAGCGTCGACTGGTGGTCGATCTTACGGAACGTGATTTCACCGAAGGGCGACGGCACGGACAGTCCCTCGGCCGCGGCGATCAGCTTGTCGGTATCGGTCGAGCCGGCCTTGGCGAGAATGGCGGCCGCCGACTTGATGGTCTGGTAGCCGACGATCGAGCCGAGCCGCGGATAGTCGTTGTACTTGGCCTGATACGCCTTCAGGAACGCGTCGTGCTCGGGCGTCTTGATCGAGTACCAGGGATAGCCGGTGACGATCCAGCCCTCGGGCGTCTCCTCCTTGAGCGGATCGAGATATTCCGGCTCGCCGGTCAGGAAGCTGACGACCTTGCGGTCCTTGAACAGGCCGCGGGTGTTGCCTTCGCGGACCAGCTTCACGAGATCGGCGCCGAAGGTGACGTTGAGGATCGCCTCCGGATTGGCGGCGGCGACGGCCTGCACCACCGGACCGGCGTCGATCTTGCCCTGCGGCGGCCACTGCTCGTCCACCCACTGGATGTCGGGCCGTTTCTCCGACAAGAGCTTCTTGAACACCGCGACGGCCGACTGGCCATATTCATAGTTCGGCGCAATGGTGGCCCAGCGCTTGGCGGGAAGCTTGGCGGCCTCCTCCACCAGCATCGCCGCCTGCATGTAGTTCGACGGACGCAGGCGGAAGGTGTATTTGTTGCCCTTCGCCCAGGTGATGGCGTCGGTCAGCGGCTCGGCCGCCAGGAAGAACACCTTCTTCTGGTTGGCGAAGTCGCTGACGGCGAGGCCAATGTTCGACAGGAACGTACCGGCGAGCATCGCGACGTTCTCGCTCGAGACCAGTTCGTTGGCTGCGGTCTGCGCATCGGCCGGCTTGCCGCTGTCGTCCTTGGAGACGACGACGAGCTTCTTGCCGTTGATGCCGCCGGCTGCATTGACCTCCTCGACCGCAAGCTGCCAGCCCTTGCGATAAGGCTCGGTGAACGCCGGCAGCAGCGAATAGCTGTTGATCTCGCCGATCTTGATGACGTCCTCGGCGCGAGCCGCGCTCGTCAGTCCCGCGACGGCAAGGCCCAGGCCTGCCGCAAGCATCGTTCTCCGTCGCATCCCTTCAGCCTCCATGTTGAGTCGAATTACCGTAGACCGTCCTCGCCCTTGATCTCGGCGACCGTGAGCCCGCCGACGCGCGGCAGCGGACGGCCGCTGTCGGTGACCGCGAGCGCGACCATGATCTCATTGGCGCGTGGCGCGTCGTTGATCTGCACCTCCATGCCGTCGAAATGACTGCGCACGAAGGCCGCATCCTTATGGCCGAGCGGAATGTCGAGCGTGCAGCCGACGCCGCCGCGCTTCTTCGACGACGGGATCAGCGCCGCGCCCTTGCCGAGCACCTTGCGCACCGGCGCCCCCATCTTCGGATGCAGGATCGCGGCCGCATGCTCCAGCTCGCCATCGCTGCCGACGGCCGCCGCCTTGCCATAGCTGTGCGCGGCCGGGCCCTCAATGCCGAGCGCGGCGACCGCGCGCTTGGCCAGCATCTCGCCGAGCTCCTCGCCGATCGCGATCAGCGGCGACAGGTCCTCGACATAGCGGCCGGCAAACGGATTCTCGATCACCGCCACTGCCGCAGCCCGCCGCGTCGGCGGCGACACGGTCCGGCCCATCTCCTGATGGACTTCCTCGACCACGGTCACGATCTTTCTGATGACGGCGCTCATCGTCGACCCTTCGTATTCTGGCACATCATGCATCAAACCTCACGCCGCCGCCGCCCGCAACTGCGGCCGACGAACGATCTCGACCGCGCGCGGACCGACAACGCGAATGTTGCCGCGGAGCTGCAGAACAGCGCCTTCGATCAGACCGGCCGACAGCAGCGACTGCCCACGATGCTCGCCCGCGGCCAGCGCTTCGGCAACCTCGACATCACGGAGCTCTCCGACCTCGCATGTGACGAGGCGGTCACCGAGATCGCTCTCCGGTTGCAGCTCGCACGCAGGTCGGCGAAGCACGGCCGGATGACCCGGAAGGTCGACCGCGTTGCCGATCACCGTCGCAGCCGCATCGGCCTGCGCTGCGCTACGCGCGAGCACCGTCACCGCATCGGCAATGCCCAGTGAGAAGCTGCGACCGTGGCGGCCCGATGTGGCGACACCGCCGATCGCGTCGGCAGCACGAAGCGTCATCCTCCGCATCACGCCCGCGCCGTCGGGACGGTCCATCAGCCCGACGCTGAAGGTGGCGGCATCCCGCAGATGGAGTGCGAGGTCACCACCATTGTTGACATAAGCCCGCGTCAGCTTCGCCGCACCGCACATGGCACCGAGGATCTCCTCGGCGACGCTCCCGGCAACCGCGGCCATCGGCGTGATGAACATTTCGCGCGCGAACGGCGACACGGCCGCATGCATCCGCCTCGCGACGACACCTTTTAATTGGCATCGATCGTGATCGGCTCCCCTGCGCAGATCGGACAGTTCGGCACACAGCTCGTCCAAGAGACCCGTGAAACGCTCGGCCGCCACACGATAGGCCGCACCAATATCGCCATCGGCCGCATCTGCGCCGATGATCAGATCGATCGGGCCGTCCTGCAGATGCAGCCGCCGGTCGGGCAACAAGGCGATCTGTGGCCGCCGGCTCATGCGCCCGGCCTCGGCCACGGCAGTTGGCGGATGTCCTTGCTGACATCCTTGAGCGAAGCGAGCGGCTGGACGTAGTCCATGTGCCCGCCGAGCGCCGCATAGTCCGATAGCCTCAGCGTGAACTCGATCGGCGCGACGATCGCCGGCGTCGGCACATAGCCGAAGGCGCCGGCCGGCATCTGGGTCACGTCGACCATATAGGTGATGCCGCCGCCCGGCCAGACATAGACCGGCGCACCGCCGCTCGTCACCCGCGTCAGCGTATCCTTGACCGAGCGCGTCAGCCGCACCGGATTGTCGGTGACGCCAGCGCGCAGCGAGCCGCCGGCACCGGCCATGAACAGCACGGTGCACAGCGCCGGCTCGCAGTTCTCCTGGATGCGCTCGACCGAGAACTGCAGCTCCGGCGACATCTCGCGCTGCACCGGCCTGAGCGACTCGTCGAGCACGTAGTATCCGGCATGCTCGCCCGTCGTGGACACCATCAGCAGCGTCGTTCCCGGCTTCGCCGTCTTCGGATCGAACGGCCCGAGAATCGACAGCGGATCGGAGATGTCGGTGCCGCCCCAGCCGGTTCCGGGCTGCGCCACCTGGAAGTAGCGGCCCGGCGTGGAGCGACGTCCCTTCATCTTGATGCCTGTCGCAGGAATGTCGAGCAGCTTGCCGGCCTGGTGCTCCGAAAGAACGCCGGTGATGTGATCATCGACCACGACGACCTCGTCGACCTTGCCCTGCCATTGCTTGGCGAACATGCCGATCGTGGCCGAGCCGCAGCCGACGCGCATGCGCTCTTCCTTGACGCCGTTGACGATCGGGGACTGCCCCGCCTGCACGATCACGCTGGAGCCCCCGTCGACCACGAGTTCCACGGCTTTGCGGTTGCTGAGGTCCATCAGCGCGTCACAGGTGACACGCCCCTCCTTCTTGGAGCCGCCGGTGAGATGATGCACGCCGCCGAGCGACAGCATCTGCGAGCCGTATTCGCTGGTCGTGACGTGACCGACCGCCTCGCCGTCGACGCGCACCGTCGCCGCTTCCGGTCCGAGATAGCGGTCGGTGTCGATCTTCACCTTGACGCCGCAATAGCTGAAGATGCCCTCGGTCACGACCGTGACCATGTCGACGCCATCGACCACCGACGACACAATGAACGGCGCCGGCTTGTAGTCCGGATAGGTGGTGCCGGCGCCGATCGCGGTAACGAACAGCTCGGGCTGATGCACGATCTTGCCGTCCCAGTCGCCGCTCGCCTGGAACGGCACCAGCTTGCCGCCATGCGACACCGTGCGCTCCAGCAGGATATGCGGATCGACGCGCACCAGCACACCGTCCTGATTGGCATAACGGTCGCAAGCACCTGCCGCGCCCGGCTTGATGTAGCACATCACCGGACAGGCATCGCAGCGGATCTTGTCCGCGGCACCGTCGCTCGCCGTTTCGGTCACCATGCAGAGAAGCCTATCTTGAAGCGGAGCTGGCGGCAAACGTCCACACGCCGAGGCAATTCGTTCGTACACGAATGATGTCGCGCCCCTCCGCCGGCTGTCAAGCGCCACCGCGAACGAAAAGCACGATTGCCGGATAAACGATCAGTTTGCCCTGCACAATGACGACAAATCGTGCATACGCTGCAGCGCAAAACGTGGCACTTGCATGTTAGTACACAAACGATACGCTCGGAGCGATCGCCATCGCATCCTCGTTAACGATAGCATAGCGGACGACAGAAGGGCATGACGCCAGCAACGATTCGGCTGACCGTGAACGGACGGGTGCACGACGTCGCCGCCGCGCCCGGCACGCCCCTGCTTCATGTGCTGCGCAACGACCTCGCCCTGAACGGTCCGAAATACGGCTGCGGCCTGGGGGAATGTGGCGCCTGCACCGTGCTGATCGACGGCCGCGCCGCCCGCTCCTGCGTCATTCCGGTGGAAGGCTGCATCGGCCGTGATGTCACCACGCTGGAAGGGCTGGGCTCGCGCGAGGCGCCCGATCCGGTGCAACAGGCCTTCATCGCCGAGCAGGCTGCGCAATGCGGCTATTGTCTCAACGGCATGATCATGACGACCAAGGCACTGCTGGCGATCAAGCCCAATCCGTCACGCGACGAGATCAAGCAGGCGCTGCGCTACAATCTCTGCCGCTGCGGCGCCCATGTCGAGATCCTCCGCGCGGCGATGCGGGCGGCCGGCCACACGCTCGAGGCGCTGGACTGATGAACGATCGCCTCACCAAGGACGAAGACATGCCTCGCGGCTGGCTGGTCGTCGAGCGTCCCATGGCCGGCAACAATGGCCGGTTCGAAACCTTCATCCGGATCACGGCGGCAGGCGAGGTCTCGGCCTTCAACGGCCATGTCGATCTCGGCACCGGCATCCGCACCGCGCTGGGACAGATCGTTGCAGAAGAGCTCGACGTCTCCTTCGCCCGCGTCGTGGTCGTGCTCGGTGACACCGCGGTCGTGCCGAACCAGGGCGCGACCATCGCCAGCGAGACAATTCAGATCACCGCCGTACCCCTGCGCAAGGCGGCGGCGCAGGCGCGCGCCTTCCTCTTGGCGCGAGCGGCCACGCAGCTCGGCCTCGACGTTCAGGATTTGACGGTCGAGGACGGGCTGATCCGCGGGCCCAACAACCGCGTCCTCAGCTATGGCGAACTGATCGGCGATGAGACGATCAGCCTCGCGCTCGCCGACGATATCATCGTCAAGTCGGTGAACGACTATCAGGTCGTCGGCCGCTCGGTGCCGCGCGTCGATCTGCCGGCGAAGGCGACCGGCGAGCTCATCTACGTACATGACGTGCGCGTGCCCGGCATGCTGCACGGCCGCGTCGTGCGCCCACCCTATGCCGGCGTCGATGCCGGACCGTTCATCGGCACCAGCCTGCTTGACGTCGACAGAGACTCGGTGCGCGGCGTCCCGGGCCTGATCGACGTCGTCGTCATCGGCGACTTCATCGGCGTCGTCGCCGAGCGCGAGGAGAACGCGATCCTGGCCGCCGAGCGCCTCGAGGTGAATTGGAAGCCGGTGCCGACCTTGCGCGATCTCGACGATGTCGAGAACGCGCTGCGGGCCAATCCGTCCGAGCCGCGACGGCTGCTCGACAAGGGCGATGTCGATGACGCCATCGCCGGCGCCGCCAAGCCGATGCGGCGGACTTATCTCTGGCCTTATCAGATGCACGGCTCGATCGGTCCGTCCTGCGCTGTCGCCGACTATCGCGACGGGCAGATCCGCATTTATTCCGGCACGCAGAATCCGCACATCCTGCGCGGCGATCTCGCCATGCTGATCGACTGTCCAGAGGATCACATCGAGCTGGTCCGGCTGGAGGCCGCCGGCTGCTATGGCCGCAACTGCGCCGACGATGTCACGGCCGATGCGCTGCTGCTGTCGCGTGCGGTCGGCCGCCCGGTGCGCGTGCAGCTGACGCGCGAGCAGGAGCATCTGTGGGAGCCCAAAGGCACCGCGCAGCTGATGGACGTCAATGGCGGCCTCAATGCCGACGGTTCGGTTGCGGCCTATGAATTCGCCACGCGCTATCCTTCGAACGGCGCGCCGACGCTGGCCTTGCTGCTCACCGGCCGCATCGCGCCGGAGCCCGCCGTGTTCGAGATGGGCGACCGCACCGCGATTCCGCCTTATGATTACGACCATATGCGCATCACAGCGCATGACATGCCGCCGATCGTGCGCGCCTCCTGGATCCGCGGCGTCTCGGCGCTGCCCAATACCTTCGCGCACGAGTCCTATATCGACGAGCTCGCTGCGGAGGCCGGCGTCGACCCGATCGAATACCGGCTGCGCTATCTGAAAGACGAGCGCGCGCGTGATCTCGTGAACGCCGTGGCCGAGCGCGCCGGCTGGACGCCGCGCCCCGTGCGGGAAGAGAAGACGCCCGAGAACGGCGTCGTCCATGGCCGCGGCTTCGCCTACGCGCTCTACGTCCACAGCAAGTTTCCCGGCTACGGCGCGGCATGGTCGGCCTGGATCGCCGATGTCGCCGTGAATACGACGACCGGCGATGTCAGCGTCACGCGGGTGATCGCAGGCCAGGACTCCGGCCTGATGATCAATCCGGACGGGGTACGCCACCAGATCGAAGGCAACGTCATCCAATCCACCAGCCGGGCGCTGATGGAGGAGATTCCCTTCACGCGCGGCAAGGTCGCGGCACGGGAATGGGGCGCCTATCCGATCATCACCTTCCCCGACGTGCCTGAGATCGACGTGCTGATGCTGCCGCGACCGGATCAGCCGCCGCTCGGCGTCGGCGAGTCCGCGTCCGTGCCGAGCGCCGCCGCGATCGCCAATGCGATCTACGACGCCACTGGCGTCCGCTTCCGCGAGCCGCCATTCACGCCGGAGCGCATCCTGAAAGGACTGCGCGGCGAGCAGGTCGACCCTGCGAAGCCACAGTCTCTTCCTGCACCCGAAAGGCCCACGGCAACATGGCTCAAGCCGTTCGCGAAACGCGGCGGCCTCATCGCCAGCGCCGTCGCGGCCTGCGCCGCGGCCATCAGCGTCGCGGCAGCCGTGCTGCCCTGGCGCGCCATCGCGCCGATCACCCGCCCCGATCCCTCGGTCTATTCCGCTGCGACGATCGCGCGCGGGGAGGCGCTCGCGGCGCTCGGCAATTGCGCGGTCTGCCACACCTCGGACGGCGGCCTGATCAATGCCGGCGGCCGTGCGCTGGAGACGCCGTTCGGCACGCTGTTCAGCACCAACATCACGCCCGACGTCGAGACCGGGATCGGCGCCTGGTCCTATCCCGCCTTCGAGCGCGCGATGCGCGAGGGCGTGCATCGCGACGGCCGGCAGCTCTATCCGGCGTTCCCCTACACGCATTTCGCACGAACCGATGATGCCGACCTGCAGGCGCTCTACGCCTACCTGATGGCACAGGCACCGGTCCGACAGCAGGCGCCGGACAACGCGCTGCGCTTCCCGTTCAACCTGCGGCCGCTGGTCGCCGGGTGGAATGCACTGTTTCACGACACGCAGCCGTTCAGGCGTGATCCAACACGATCCGAGCAGTGGAATCGCGGCTTCTATCTCGTCGAAAGCCTCGGCCATTGCAGCGCCTGTCACTCGCCGCGCAACGCGCTCGGCGCCGAGCAGCGCAACGCATATCTCGCTGGCGGCTTCGCCGAGGGCTGGGAAGCCCCAGCGCTGACCTCGCTCTCGAGTGCCCCGATCCCGTGGACCGAGGACGAGCTCTACACTTATCTCCGCTCCGGTCAGTCGCGCTTCCATGGCGTGGCCGCCGGTCCGATGGCACCGATCGTCAAGGATCTCGCGACGCTGCCCGATGCCGACATTCGGGCCATGGCGATCTATCTCGCCTCGTTCCAGACGCCCTCGCCCGCGGCAGCGAAGCTGGAGGCGATGGCCGCGGAATTGGAAGCGCGCACCAAGGTGACCTCGACGCCGTCTCCGGCGGCACGGCTCTATCTCGGCGCCTGCGCGGTCTGTCACGAGGTCGGCGGCCTGCCATTGTTCGGCAGCCGGCCCTCGCTGGCGCTGAACAGCAACCTGCACAGCGCCACACCCGACAATCTGATCCAGGTGATCCTGCACGGGATCATGAAGCCGGCCTCGTCCGACCTCGGCTACATGCCGGCGTTCAAGGAGCATCTCAGCGACGTCCAGCTCGCCGAACTCGTCGCCTATCTCCGTCAGCAATTTGCCCCGGACAAGCCGGCCTGGACGGGCGTCGACGCCGCCATCGGTCGCATCAGGTCCGCCGTGGCGCAGTGAGGCCGAGCATGCTCCTTCAGCGCCCGGCGCCCCGACCACCACCCTGACGCGCATTCGGGCACCTCCTTGCCAGTAATTTCGCCTTGCGGCAGTCGCCCTGCCGCTTCTAGAATTTGGGACTATGTTCCAAAAAATGGAACAAATGGTATCATCATGAGCGCCCTGACCAACGCCATCGACATCCTGCGCTGCTTTTCGACCGCGCGACCCGACCTCTCCTTTGCCGACGTCCAGGTCCTGACTGGCAAGCCGAAGAGCTCGACCTCACGCCTGCTCCGCTCGCTGCGCGATTGCGGCCTGCTCGAGCAGGACCCACATAGCCGACGCTACCGCCCGGGCCTGCTGACCTTCGAGCTCGGGCGGCTTCACCGGGCCCATGACGACCTGATCGCCACCGCCGAGGGCGAACTGCGCGATGTCTGCGCGCGCACTGGCCACACCGGCTACATCGCCGTGCTCGACGGCTATCAGCAGGTGGTGCTGCGGATCGTGCCCGGCTCCAATCCGCTGCGCGTCGTCAACCCGCCCGGCCAGCGCACGCCGGCAATCATCACCTCGAATGGCCGCGCCATGCTGGCGCGTCTGTCAGACCAGGAGATCCGGGCGCGCGTGCCGCTCGACTACCCGAAGGTCCCGGCCAACTCGCCGCAGAACTTCACCGAGCTGATGGCGCGGCTGAACGAGATCCGCCGGACCGGCATCTCGGACGCCGCCGACGAGGCCATCGAGGGCGTCGGCTCGCAGGGCTTTGCGCTGGCGAGCGGCGAGAGCGGTGAGCTGATCGGCATCGCCGTCTCCTATTCGGTGCAGGCGACCACCGAGATCGAGCGCGCCAACGTCCGCCGCGAGCTCGGCGCGATGGCTGCCAAGCTGCGCCGCATGACCGGCGATCCGCTCGGCCAGACCATCGAACAACTGGCCGGACTGGCCTCCTGATGACGAGCAGCAGCGCGCCGCGCGTCAACAGCATGGCGCTGTTGATCCTGCCGAGCGCGTTGCTGTTCGCGCTGTTCTTCTTCCTGCCGATCGGATTGATGGCGCTGATGAGCGTCCTGACCGGCAACCCCGTGGTCATGCTGAACGTCGCCCTCACCGCCAAACACTATGCCCGCATGGGCGATGACGGCTACTATCTCGAGGTGATCTGGACCACGATCCGGATCGGCCTCTGGACGACCCTGGCCGCGCTCGTGATCGGCTACCCGCTCGCGCATTGGATGGCGCGGATCAAGAGCCGCACCGGCCATGCGCTGCTGCTGATGGCCGTGCTGGCGCCGATGCTGACCGGCATCGTGGTGCGCACCTTCGCCTGGATGACGCTGCTGTCCGACAAGGGTGTCATCAACCAGATCCTGACCGCGCTCGGGCTGATCACCAGGCCGTTGCAGCTGATGTACAATGAGACCGGCATCATCATCGGCCTCGTCCACATCTATGTGCCTTTCATGGTGCTGACGCTGACTGGCGTGATCGGCCGCATCGACGAGCGGCTGGAGCAGGCGGCGGAGAATCTCGGCGCCAGCCCGTGGCGCGCTTTTCTCGAAATCACCCTGCCGCTCAGCCTGCCCGGCATCCTCGCCGGTTCGCTGCTCGTCTTCGCGCTCGCGATCAGCGCCTACGTCACGCCGATCCTGCTCGGCGGCTTCCAGATCATGACCCTGCCGATCCTGATCTACCAGCAGATCTCCGCGAACTTCAACGTCGGATTCGCGGCTGCGCTCGGCATGGTGCTGCTCATCATTTCGCTCTCGCTCGTTGTCGCGTATAATCACGTGCTCGGCCTCGTTTCGGGCCAGCGCGAGCTGCAATGAGGGCCAATATGACGAGCCTTGCTCCAGGATCGCGGCCGCCGCTTGCTGCGCCGATCGATCTGGCGGCCACACCTGCCCTTCGCAGCAAGACGCGGCCGCTCCGGTGGGGTCGCAGGCTCTATCTCACCGCCAATACCGGCATCCTCGCCTTCCTGCTGACGCCGATCGCGATCGTGATCGTGTTCGCGCTGAACCCCACGCCTTTCATCCAGTTTCCGCCGGTCGGCGTCTCCTTGCGCTGGTTCGAGAAGTTCTTCGCCTCGCGCGACTTCATGCACGCGCTGCTCTTCAGCATCGAAGTTGCGGCCATGACCACGGTCGCGGCCACGGTGCTTGGCGCGTCGGCCGCGCTGGCGATCGCCCGCGGCAACCTGCCAGGCTCTCGGCTGATCGTGGCGACCATGCTGTCGCCGCTGATGCTGCCCGCGATCCTGACCGGTCTTGCATTGTTCCAGTCCTACGTGCTGCTCGATGTCGGGCGTCCCTTGTGGGGCCTCGTCGCGGGCCATACGCTCGTGACGATTCCCTACGTCGTGCGCACCACGCTCGCGGTGTTGCATAATTTCGATGTCAGGCTGGAGGAAGCCGCGCAAAATCTCGGCGCCAGCCCCACCCGGGCCTTCTTCGAGATCACTCTGCCGCTGGTGAAGCCCGGCGTTCTGGCAGGCGCGATCTTTGCTTTCATCGTCTCGTTCGACCAGTTTCCGGTGTCGCTGTTCCTGGTCGCGCCGGGTAGCGAGACCTTGCCGATCACGCTGTTCAACTATCTGAAGTTCGATCTCGACGGCACCATCGGCGCGGCCTCGGTGGTCTCGATCCTGCTCGCCTTCATCGTCGTCATCGCGCTCGACCGCACCGTAGGTCTTCGCTCCTACGTCAAACTCTAAGGGAGATCCCGGACATGACCGCCTCATCGCGTCGTTTTCCTCTGAGCCGCCGCCGCCTGCTGACCGCGGCTGCGTCGCTCGGCGCCGGCGTTGTCGCTGCTCCCTATGTCGCGCGTGCGGATGAGCCCGTTCTCAACGTCACCGGCTGGGGTGGCAAATGGGGTGACGTGATGAAGGCCGAGATCGGCCCGGCCTTCGAGAGCGAGTTCAAGTGCAAGCTCAAGACCGACACCGCGCTGCCGTTCCTGCCAAAACTGCAGGCGAGCTCACGCTCGGCCCCGGTCTACGACGTGCTGCACACCAACTCCAACGAGCAGTGGGCGGCCGTGGAGATGGGTCTCGTCGAGCCCAAGGTCGACCCCAAGCTGGTTCCGAACGTTGCCGACGTCTACCCTTACGCCGTCAGCGACAAGATCGTCGGCGTCTGCATCTTCACCAGCGCCATCGGTCTCGGCATGCGCACCGACAAGGGCTATGGGAGCGTCACGTCGTGGAAAGACTACTGGGACGCGAAATTCAATGGCGCGCGCGGCGGCTATGTGATCCCAGCCAATAGCTTGGGACAGGCGTTCGTGATGATGTGCGGCGCGCTGTATGGCAAGGGCCAGACCGACCTCGACGCCGCCTATGCAGCGCTGGAGAAGCTGAAGCCGATCAAGCTGGTCGACTTCACCGGCGCGATGGAGAAGCTGATCCTGTCCGGTGAGGTCGGCCTCGGCATCCTGCATGATTCCGGCATCTATCGTTACGACGGTCAGAACCAGCCGGTCGACTTCGTCACGCCGAACGAGGGCGTGCTGTCGCTCGAGCAAGTGCTGAGCATCACGCCCGGCAGCAAGGTGAAGGAGCTCGCCAACGCCTATATCAACTACATGCTGCGCCCCGAGGTCCAAAAGCGCCTCGCCGAGACGGTGTGGTATTCGCCGGCCAACAAGAAGGTCAAGCTCGACGCCAAGTATGACGCCAAGCTGCTGACGACGCCGGAGAAGGTCAGCAAGCTGATCCAGGTCGACTGGAAGTGGTACAATGCACGAAAAGACGAGATCGACAGCCGGGTCAACCGGATCTTCCGCGCATGAGCGCTGCCATCGAGATCGCCGCGGTCAGCAAGATCTATGACGGCGGCGTACGCGCACTCGATGCGGTTGCCGTGAACATCAGGCCTGGCGAGTTCTTTTCGCTGCTCGGCCCGTCCGGCTGCGGCAAGACCACCACCCTGCGCATGATCGCCGGCTTCGACAGCCCAAGCGCCGGCGAGATCCGCCTCGACGGCGCCGACGTTACCCATGTGCCGGCGCACAAGCGCGACATGGCGATGGTGTTCCAGAACTACGCCCTGTTTCCGCACCGGACCGTGGCCGAGAACGTCGCCTTCGGCCTGCGCATGCGCAAGATCGACAAGGCGACGATTGCCGCGAAGGTGAAGGCAGCGCTGGCGATGGTTGAACTCGGAGGCCTCGAGAACCGCAGGCCGGCGCAACTGTCCGGCGGACAGCAGCAGCGCGTCGCGCTCGCCCGCGCCATCGTCATCTCGCCGCGCGTGCTGCTCTGCGACGAGCCGCTCGGCGCGCTCGACAAGAAACTGCGCCAGCAGATGCAGTTCGAACTCAAGCAGCTGCAGAAGACGCTCGGCCTCACCCTCGTGTTCGTCACCCACGACCAGGAAGAGGCGCTGGCAATGTCGGACCGTATCGCGGTCATGAACGCCGGCCGCATCGAGCAGATCGGTACCCCGGTCGAGATCTACGATCAGCCGCGAACGCGTTTCGTCGCGGATTTCATCGGCGACACCAACATTTTTCGCGGCCAGCGCGTGACCTTGGACAATGGCGTCGGCATAGCCGCCGGCAACGGTCTGGTGCTGGCCCTGGCGGACACGGTCGCAGCAGCCGAGGGCGAGGTTCTGTCGGTCGCGCTGCGGCCGGAGAAGATATCGGTGTCGCCAGCCGAGGTGGCCGATGCCAAGCGGACGGGCATGTCCGTGCGCGGCACCGTCGAGAGCTCCAATTTCCTCGGCGGCGCGGTGCTGTACCGCGTCGCCCTGGAGAGCGGACAGCACGTGCTGGCGCAACAGCCGAATTCCGGGGCTGGTCCGCTCCACGCGCCCGGTCAAACGGTCACGCTCGACTGGCGTCCGGCCGATCTCGTCATTCTCGAGGATTGATATTGTGAACGTTAGATTCTTATTCCCGCAGCAGTACCGTGCGCCGCAGTCACAGAGCACCGTCGAAGAGCTCGTGCCGTGAGCGCGGCCGGCATGGAGACGATCAGCCTCGACGACATCGAGGCGCTCGCGGTCGGCGCCTGGATCCTCGGCACCGGCGGCGGCGGCAGTCCCTATCTCGGCCTGCTCAACCTGCGCCGGCTCTATGCGGAAGGACATCGCGTGCAGATGATGTCGCCGCTCGACCTCGCAGACGACGACTGGGTCGCGGTGGTCTCCAACATGGGCGCCCCCTTGGTCGGGCAGGAACGGCTGGCCGACAGCCGCAGCATCGCGCGTGCGGTGCGCATGCAGGAGGAGATCAACGGCATCACATTTCGCGCCGTGATGTCGGTCGAGATCGGCGGCGGCAACGGCATGCAGGCGCTGATGGCGGCGGCGCATCTGAACATCCCCGTGGTCGACGCCGACTGCATGGGCCGCGCCTTTCCCGAGGCGCAGATGACGTCGGTCGCGATCGGCGACCTCAAGCCCTATCCCTGCACGCTCTACGATCCGCGCGGCATCGAGGCCGTCGTGACCAAGGTGCCGAGCTGGAAGTGGATGGAGCGCGCCAGCCGCAAGATCTGCGTCGAGATGGGCTCGATCGCCTCGACCAGCAAGGCGCCGCGCACGGGCCGCGAGGTCAAGGACTGGGGCATCCATTTCACCACCACCAAGGCCATCGCCATCGGCCGCGCGGTCGAGGCCGCCAACAGGAGCCACCACGATCCGATCGCGGCGATCCTCGATTGCGAGGGCGGGCAGCGGCTGTTCAGCGGCAAGATCGTCGACGTCGAGCGCCGCACCACCGAAGGATTTCTGCGCGGCAGCGCCGTGATCGAGGGCAGCGACGACGATCGCGGCACGCAGCTCAAGCTGTCGTTCCAGAACGAATGGATCGTGGCTTGGCGCGATGGCGAAGCCATCGCGATGTCGCCGGACCTGATCTGCGTGCTCGACAGCGTCAACGGCCACGGCATCGGCACCGAGACGGTGCGCTACGGTCAGCGCGTTACCGTGATCGCGCTGCCCGCACCGGCCGTGCTGACCAGCCCGCGCGGGCTCGAATTCGTCGGCCCGCGCGCCTTCGGCTATGACCTCGATTTCCGGTCGCTGTTTGCGACCCCTGGAGCTCCCTGAGAATGAAGCGGATTGGCATTGACGTCGGTGGCACCAACACCGACGCCGTCCTGATTGCCGACGACGAGGTCGTCCACTCCGTCAAGAGCGCAACCACCGCCGACGTCACCTCCGGCATTCTCGCCGCGCTCAAGGCGCTGCGAGAAAATCCCGCGGCGGCCGTGCCGGTCGACGCGGTCGTGATCGGCACCACGCATTTCATCAATGCGGTGGTGCAGCGGAGGCACCTGCAGAGGATCGGCGCCATCCGAATCGGGATGCCCGCCTCCGCCTCGCTGCCGCCGTTCTGCGACTGGCCGGCCGATCTCGCCGCGCTGGTCAGCGCCGAGACCTTCATGCTCGAAGGCGGCCACGATTATGATGGCCGCCCCTTCATGCCGCTCGACACGGCCGGACTGAGGGCCGCCGCGTACGCGATCAAGGCCAAGGGCCTGCGCGCGGTCGCGGTCGCCTCGTCGTTCTCGCCGCTCGACCCGAGCTGCGAAAACACTGCGCGCGAGATCCTCGCCGAGATCTGCCCCGAGGTCGCCGTCACCCTGTCGCACGACCTCGGCCGCATCGGACTGCTGGAGCGCGAGAACGCCGCCCTGCTCAATGCCGCGCTCCACGACCTCGCGGTCACGACGGTCGCCGCCTTCCGCAAGGCGATCGCGGAGTCCGGCATCGATGCGCCGCTGTTCCTGACGCAGAACGACGGCACCGTGATGCAGGCGGAGATCGCGACCGCCTTTCCGGTCATGAGCTTCGCCTCCGGCGCCACCAACTCGATGCGTGGTGCCGCGTATCTCTCCGGCCTCGACGACGCCATGGTGGTCGACGTCGGCGGCACCACCAGCGACATCGGCCAGCTGCGCCACGGTTTTCCGCGCGAGGCCAACGCCGTCGTCGAGGTCGGCGGCGTCCGCACGCTGTTCCGCATGCCCGATTTGCTCTCGATCGGGCTCGGTGGCGGCAGCCATGTCGAGCAGGATCCGGTCCGCGTCGGCCCGCTCAGCGTCGGATACCGGCTGACATCGGACGCGCTGGTATTTGGCGGCGACCGTCTGACCGCGACCGACATCGCGGTCGCGGCGGGGCTGATCGACATCGGCGACAGATCGCGCGTCGCGCATCTGCCGAAAGGCCTGATCGACGCCGCGCTCGCCGACGCCCACCGCAAGCTCGAGGGCGACATCGACCGCATGAAGACCGAGGCCGGCGACGTGCCGCTGCTCGCGGTCGGCGGCGGTGCCTTCCTGGTGCCGGAGCGCCTCGCCGGCATCTCCAACATCGTCCGCGTTGACCATGGCGACTGCGCCAATGCGGTCGGCGCCGCCATCGCCCAGGTCTCCGGCGAGGCCGACCAGGTCTTCCGCGACCTCACCCGCGACGAGGCCATCGCCGCCGCGCGCGGCATCGCCGAGGCACGCGCCGTGCAGGCCGGCGCCGACCGCGACACGCTCAAGACGGTCGACGTCGAGGACATGCCGATCGCCTACCTCCCCGGCAACGCGCTGCGCGTCCGTGTTCGCGTCGCCGGCGCCATCGCCGAGCCGACCATCGGCGCGGCGGCGTAGTCCATTGTCATCACGCCAGCTCGGCGATCCGCTCGACCCCGGCCTCCGCGCCTTGCGCCTTGGCCGCCGCCATCGAGCCGCCGAGGTCAATGCCCCGGCAGCCGTTGTCGACGACGATGGCCGCGAAGCCGAGCCGCCGCGCATCGACCGCCGAATAGTGCACGCAGAAATCGGTGGCGAGACCGACGAGAAAAACCCGCTTCAGGCCGCGCTCGCGCAGATAGCCGGCGAGGCCGGTGGGCGTGGTCTTGTCGTTCTCGAAGAACGCCGAGTAGGAATCGATCGCGGCACGAAAGCCCTTGCGGATGATGAGCTGCGCCTTGTCGGTCGCAAGATCGGCATGGAAGGCCGCGCCCGGCGAGCCTTGGATGCAATGGTCCGGCCACAAGGTCTGCGGTCCGTAGGGCATCGTGACGGACTCGAACGGCGTCTTTCCCGGGTGGCTCGAGGCGAACGAGCTGTGTCCCGCCGGGTGCCAGTCCTGGGTCAGGACGATGTGATCGAACTTCCCGCTCAGCCGGTTGATCACCGGCACCACGGCATCCCCGTCGGCCACGGCGAGCGCGCCGCCGGGGCAAAAATCGTTCTGCACATCGATGATGAGCAGCAAATCCTCGTTGGCCTTGATCTGCATTCCGGTCTGCATCCGTTTCACGCGTACTCCGTCAAGGATGGCCCCAGCCCGCGGCAATCTCAAGCCGGACCGCCGAACAATCCGCGGCAAGCCAGCCCCTCCATTTTGGAATCCCTGCCCTGCAGGATGGGCCTGGAAACACCCGCCGATTCATGGATTCTCCCGGCGGGAGAGCGTGGCCGATGCAGACTGCCGTCACACACCATTCCAAGAGCCAGCGTCTCGAGCGCTGGGCGGTCGCCACCCTGCGCGAGGCCGGCGCGATCGTCGAATGCGAACAGCACGGCTGGATGCGCGAGCGCGGCGATCCGCATGCGCTGTCTCTTGCGCTTCGCATCGCACGCGACGATCCGCCACGCGGCTTGTGTAGCTCGGAAGCGGTCGCGGCGATCGAGGACGTCCTGGCCGCGACCGGCGACACCTGCCCTGATTGTTCACGGCACGGAGAGCCGGAAGATCCGCCGCGATTCAAATAAGTGATTCCGCAGCTACCCCAAGATGCCCTAGCCTGAGGCCTCCAGCGGGAGACGCCATCATGCCGAATCATCCGGTCCCGTGGCTGCTGCGCAAGCCATGCCCGACCTGCGGTCGCGCGCTCGCGGTGCGCGAGGGCAAGGGCGGGCGCCGCGAGCTTACTTGCCCGACCTGCGATGGGCCCGATCCGCTGCACTCGCCCAAGGCGCTCCGCTGGGCGAGGGGATCGCTTCGGCCGCCGGAGCGGCCGAAGCAACATTGACGTCATTGGCGCGTAAGCTTGCGCTCGACTTTCTTCCGGCTGTTGCCGACCTTCTTGACCGCCTTCTTCACTGCGGACGCCGAGCGGCCGCCTTTCTTGGCTTCGTAGCGGACTTCGTAGTCCTGTCCACCCGCGACGCGGGCGCGATCCTGCTTGCGTCCGCGCGCGGACTTCGCGGTGGATGTCTTCTTCTTCGCTGCCATGGTGCATCTCCTTCTCAGCGCGCAACGCGCGACCCATCGAAGCGGTTCCGCCGACGAGGAAGGCCCATCGCATCGATCAGCCGACGTCGAACTTGACGCCCTGCGCCAGTGGCAGGCTGCGGCCGTAGTTCACGGTGTTGGTGGCGCGGCGCATATAGGCCTTCCATGAATCCGAACCGGACTCGCGGCCGCCGCCGGTCTCCTTCTCGCCGCCGAACGCGCCGCCGATCTCGGCGCCCGAGGGACCGATATTGACGTTGGCGATGCCGCAATCGGAGCCGCGCGAGGACACGAACAATTCGGCCTCGCGCAGATCATTGGTGAAGATCGACGACGACAGGCCCTGCGGCACGGCGTTGTGCAGCTCGATCGCGGCATCGAGATCACGATACGGCATCACGTAGAGGATCGGCGCAAAGGTCTCGCGCTCGACCGGGCCTGATTGCGCTTCGATCTCGACCAGCGCCGGCCGGACGTAATAGGCCTGCTCGAAGCCGCCGACGGCGACGCGCTCGCCGCCGAACACGCGGCCGCCGTGATCGCGCGCGGCGCTCAGCGCGTCCTGCATGGCGTCGTAGGCGCCGCGATCGATCAGCGGGCCGATCAGGGTGCCCTGCTCCAGCGGATTGCCGATCGCCACCGAGGCGTAGGCCTGCTTCAGCCGTGGCACGAGCTGGGCGTAGACGTCGGCATGCACGAACAGGCGGCGCAGGCTGGTGCAGCGCTGGCCCGCGGTACCCATCGCCGCGAACGCCACGGCGCGCAGGGTGAGATCGAGGTCGGCCGTGGGCGTGACGATCGCGGCATTGTTGCCGCCGAGCTCGAGGATGGCGCGGGCAAAGCGGCCGGCAAGGCAGGCGCCGACGACGCGGCCCATGGCGGTCGAGCCGGTCGCCGACACCAGCGGCACCCTGGCATCGTCGACCAGCATCTCGCCGACCGTGCGGCCGCCGAGCAGCAGGCCGGCAAGCCCCTCCGGCGCCTCACCGCCCTCGCGGCGATAACGTTGCAGCGCGCGCACCAGCAGCGCGTCGGTCGCGAGCGCGGTCAGCGGCGTCTTCTCCGACGGCTTCCAGACGACGCTGTTGCCGCACACCAGCGCAATCGCCGCGTTCCAGGCCCACACCGCCACCGGGAAGTTGAAGGCGGAGATCACGCCGGTGACGCCGAGGGGATGCCAGGTCTCCATCATGCGATGCTCGGCGCGCTCGGTCGCGATGGTCAGCCCATAGAGCTGGCGCGACAGGCCGACGGCGAAGTCGCAGATATCGATCATCTCTTGGACCTCGCCGAGCCCCTCGGAGACGATCTTGCCGGCCTCGATCGAGACCAGGCGACCGAGCGCAGCCTTGTGGGCGCGCAGCTCCTCGCCCAACAGCCGCACCAGCTCGCCACGCTTCGGCGCGGGCACGAGGCGCCACTGCAAGAACGCGGCATGGGCGCGCGCGATCACCGCGGTCGCATCCGCCCTGGTGTCGTCGTGCACATGGGCCAACACCTCGCCGGTCACGGGCGAACGCGCGGCGCGCGTCCCACCGCGCAGCCGATCCGGCGCAACGCCGAGCGAGGTCAGGATCTCGGCCGTTTCCGCAACGAGGGTCAGGGGCGATGCTTGGCTGGGCGACATATGCAACTCCGGATTGTCCCCCGCACCGGTGCGCGCGAGACGTCATGAATGGTCCATCATAAACGCCCCCGTGTAGATCAAATCCGGCTGCGGCGCGAGCACCCGCGCGCTGGGCAAACCGCCACTGGGCAGGTCGCTCGTCAGCGCACGGAGGCGTCCTCCCGCTCGTTCTGTTTCTCGCGCGCCGGCTGAGCCTTCTGGCGCGCAGCGGCGAGATCCCGCGACGCAACGCGCCCGGGCTGATGGGATCGATGAGCCCTCGCGAAACACGAGGGCGCAGGGAATGCCGGGAGCTGGCCGCCCCCATGGCCCGCCTGCGAAAAAAAATGCAGGCGGCAGGAACCACAGGTTCAGCCGAGACATCCCGGCATTCCCCGCGCGATGGTCTTCACGATTATATCGTGATCTCCCCGGTGTACGGCTCTTTAGCCACCGTCGCCCTCGGGATCATCGCCCGAAAGCTTGGCGCCAGCGTCGCGGCGCCAGGACCACACGACTTCTCGTCCGCCAGTTGCCGTTCGTCCGCGTGCAAGCACGCTGCGGCAGACAAGCGGCCATCGCCTCCCCGCCTCACGTGTCGTGACGATCGCGATACGCCCCTCGTGGCGAAGCAGGATGGACGCAGTAGAGCACATCTTCTGGAAAAGCGAAAGATAAATCTTCGGTGAGCGCGGGCGATGTTGGGCGCCGTGCTGACGTTGATGGCGGCGCCGTATCGGCTCGAACGGTCCGCACCGGCCAGGAGCAGCCGTCGGGGCCGACGGGCCGGACGTCACCCGCGCGTCATCAGACGATGCGTTCGGAGAGGCCACGCAGCCAACCGACGGCTCATCGCTGGAGTTTCCTTCGCATCATCACGTGCGGTATGCCCGCATCGTCGAATGCTGATCCTTCCGCGCTGTACCCCAGTCGTTCATAGAATCCGCGTGCTGTGACTTGCGCCCCGAGAACGATCTCGTCGGCACCGCGGCGAGATGCGGTCGCAGCCGCAAACTCCATCAACTCCCTCCCAACGCCCCTTTTTCGCGATGATGCCGATACCGCCATCCTGCCGATTTTCGCAGCGCGGTCATGAAGCAGGATGCGTAACGTCCCTATGACGAGGCCATCCGAAAGCGCGGCAAGATGGATGGCGCGCCTATCGTCATCGTCGACTTCAAGTTCCTCAGGGACTCCTTGCTCGACGACGAACACACGGCGTCGTAAGGCGTAAACCTCCGACATGAGCAGGTCTGTTGCTTGGACCTCGAAGATCGTACTCAATCCTGTCTCCTCGGACCGGAGCCGATGCATCCCATCGAACGCAAGCGGTAACTCTCTTTCCCTAACAATTGCACTGTCGACCTCGCCTCGTAGTTTCGGCGGCAGCGCACGAGCTCAGATGCGCCTGCGCGCTGCCAGCCGAATTTATTGTAATTGCACCAAACTCCCAAAACGATGCCTTTCCCGAACTGACGGTCGACGCGTTGTGCGTTCCAACATGTCCGTATTCACCGCCGAAGATTTGATGGCCCGAGTTTCGTCGAGTTTCGCGGAGAAGGCATGTAAGCTTCGCTATCCTCGACTCGGAGCGAACCGGACATGCTCGATCTTCACACACTCGCGCTGTTTTCCCTCGCGTGTCTGGCGCTGACCGTCACTCCGGGCCCTGACATGCTCCTGATCGCCAGCCGCAGCATCGCGCAGGGGCGGTCTGTCGGGTTTGCGACGCTGATGGGAATTCAGGCTGGGACCTATTGCCATGCGCTTGCTGCGGCCTTCGGCCTCTCCAGGCTGTTTCTACTGGTCCCCGTCGCCTATGACGCGGTTCGCTACGTGGGCGCCGCCTATCTCCTGTTTCTGGCGTGGCAGGCTTTGAGCTCGAATCGTCCGCTCGCGCCGGTCTCCGGCGAGAGCGACCGGCGCTCGACCTTGGCAGCTGTCCGGCAAGGGCTGGTGACGAACCTGCTCAATCCAAAAATGGCCCTGTTCGTTCTGGCGCTGTTCCCCCAGTTCGTCACGGCCGATGCCGGATCGGTCGGGCTCCAGATCATGACGCTCGCGACCGTGCTCAACGCTATCGGCCTCGTCGTGAATGGAGCCGTCATTGCTGTCGCGAGCCGCGTCGGCGCCAACATCTTCAGAGGTGGCCGCCTCGGCCGCTGGCCGCAATATCTGCTGGGAACGGTGTTCGGCGCGCTCGCCCTGCGGCTGGCGTTCGAGGGGAAACGTTAGTCGTCAGACATCCGCAACATTCGCTGAAGCGGGGACCCGACAGCCCCGGACGATCGTGTTGCGGAGCAGTCCGGCGCCGTCGCGGTCCTGACACCCGTCACGCCCGGTCAGCACAGAACCGAGGACGAGAACACGATTTCAGGCTCGACGAACCCGTATGCGATATGCGTTCATGATGGGGACGACAAGAGAGGGTCAGCATGACGATCGAGACTTGGCTCGCGTTTGCAGCGACGTCCATCATTCTCCTTGTGATCCCGGGGCCGACGGTTCTGCTGGTGGTCTCCTATGCGCTGGGCCAAGGATGGCGAACCGCGCTGCCGACCGCCGTCGGCGTCGCGCTGGGCGACTTCACCGCCATGACCTTGTCCATGCTGGGCGTCGGTGCGTTGCTGGCGACCTCGGCGCTGCTGTTCACCGTGCTGAAATGGATCGGCGCGGCCTATCTCGTCTGGCTCGGGATCAAGCTGTGGCAGGCCGGCGGCGCGCTGAACGCCGTGCCGCGGACCGACAGGACCTCGGCGCTGAAGATGCTCGGTCACGCCTGGATCGTCACGGCGCTGAACCCGAAGAGCATCACCTTCTTCGTCGCGTTCCTGCCGCAGTTCCTCAGTCCGAACGGCAGCTTCCTCAAGCAGATGATCGTGTTCGAATCGACCTTCGTCGTGCTCGCCTTCGCCAATGCCGTCGGCTATGCGCTGATCGCCTCGCGCGCCCGCGCGCTCGTAGGGAGCGCGACGGTGATCAGCATCTTCAACAAGGCGGGCGGCACCCTTCTGATCGGTGCGGGCGTCGCCGCCGCGGCGGCGCGGACGGCGCAGAACTGAACGGGCTGCGACCTTCGGCCGGGATTGTCGCCGGCCACATCGGATGACAACGCCCGCGAGGCGTCGTCCGAGTTTCTGCAACGCGCAGGTCAGGCTATATTGTCGCCGTCACCTGTTATCGAGCAGGCTTTGCCATGGCCGACACACACCCTTCCAGCCCCGAGCTCTGGCCGTCGATCCAGCACGAGGCCCGGCGCATCGCCGCGGCCGATCCCGTGTTCAGCCGCGCCCTGTCGGCTGCAATCCTCGACCATTCCGATCTCGGCAGTGCCGTCGCGCAGCAGATTGGCATCCGCCTCGGCAGCGGCGACGCCGCGCGCGCCCGATTTGCCGCGGTCGCGCGCGAGGCGTATGCCGTCGCGCCTGAGCTCGTCGAGGCGGCGGGTCGCGACCTCGGGGCGATCGCGGCGCAGGATCCAGCGACGACGGCGCTGCTGCCGCCGCTGCTGAACTACAAAGGCTACGTCGCGCTGCAGGCGCATCGCGTCGCGCACTGGCTCTGGAGCAACGGGCAGCCCGACCTCGCGCTCCTGATGCAGGCGGACTCGTCAACATCCCTGCAGGTGAGCATCCATCCCTCGGCGCGGCTCGGGACCGCGGTGTTTCTCGATCATGCCACCGGCATCGTCATTGGCGCCCACAGCAGCATCGGCCACGACGTCACCATTCTGCAGAACGTTACGATCGGGCGACACGACGCGCTGCCCGGCCGCGCCCCGCGGATCGGCCGCGGCGTGCTGCTCTCCTCGGGCGCGACCGTGCTCGGCGACGTCGCGATCGGTGATTTTGCCAAGATCGGCGCCGGTGCCGTCGTCACCACCGATGTGCCGTCGGGCTGCACTGCCGTGGGCGCGCCGGCGCGCCTGACGAACTGCCCGGAGCAGCCGATGGCCGTCGGCGCGTGAGGGCGGACGCGACAACCGGCCCCCCTGCCACTTCGTCTGATGTCCCGCGCGGCGCGCCGGATTGCCACCTCGACGTGAGGACTAGGCCGCGGGCTGAACCGCTGCGACGACGCGCGCCGTCAACTCCGGCACGGGACGCGCGCCATCGAGGCGCAGCACCGGACAGGGCAGCGTCGTCAGCCAAGCCTCGTGTTTCTCGCGTGTGCGGCTGACCCCGCCCCGGTCATAGCCGGCTGCCCAGGCGATGAACGCCTCGGCGTCCTGGTGGCGCGGGCCGCCCGGAGCCACTGCCTCGGCACCATAGCGCAGCGCCTCGCGCGCGCGCAGCCGCTGCAGCCGGAGATCCTGCGCGGTGGAGACGAACACCACGAGGTCGAAATGCGCGATCAGCGGATCGCCCCAGCCCTGCAGCGATCCGCTCAGGACCCACCGCGCGCGCGGCACGAACATCTCGTCCATCAGGCGCAACCGCTCCGCCGCCGCACGCATCTCGACGTAAGGCGGCTCGGTCGGTTGCCAGAAGTAGTCGTCCGTATCGTGATGCGGGATGGCGAGCGCAGAGGCCACGGCGCGGCCGAGCGTCGTGGTGCCGGAGGCGGAAGCGCCGGTGATGTGAATGCGGCAGGAATTCATGGCGAGCGACGAAGCGACAGGAGCGCGAGACCTGAGAGCGTAGCACGACGCGATGACGGCTGCATGCCGGCCTGCGCGGTACCGTATGCGCGAAAGCCGCCCATGGGCGGCTCTCGTGTCCTGATCGCGATCCGTGTTCGATCTCGTCGGCCTCTCCGAGACCGCAGGATCGATCTGAGGGTCAGGCCGCAGCGCTCGCCGGCAGGGCTCGGGCGCTCGGCTTTGCCTGCGCGAGAGGCGTCTTCCACGCCTCGATGGCGACAACGAGCGAGGTGATCGCCCAGAACACGGGATACTCGTAGCCGCCGGTGTTCCAGGTCCAGCCGAAGCCCTTCACGACCTGCAGCGCGTAGACCGCAAATAGCAGCAGCGCGGTCGCGCCGAGCGCGGCGAAGCGCGTGCAGATGCCAAGCACCAGGGCAATGCCAGCGGCCGACTCGGAGGCGGCCGCGACCGCGCCGGTCCCGGGCTGACCACGACTGCTCGGCCGCAAGGCTCTACGGCAATGTTTCGAGCTTGGCCGCGGTGACGGAGATCAGTTCACGGATCTTGTCGCATTCGGCCGCAAGCGATGCGAGAGCCGGATCCGACCTGATGCACCGGTCCAGATTGTCGACGGCGCTTCGCCAAGCCTCCAATTCGCGCCGCAGCCCTCTGATCTCGCTGGTGACCACCGCATCGGGCTGCCGCTCTGCTTTCGCGCCGATGATACGCAACGGGGCTTGCCTGCAACCGCGCGGCGGCCTGGATTGACAGGCCGCCGCGCGATCGGTGCTTCCGATCCGGCCTCAAGCCGCCGCGCGCTCGGCCAGCGCCTGAGCTTCGGCCGCGGCACGCGCCATGCTGGACGACATCTCGCTCGTGACGGTGCTCTGCTCCTCGACGGCGGCGGCCGTCGACGTCACATACTCGCTGACGTTCTGGATCGCCTGCTTGATCGAGCCGAGAGACGTGACGACGCCCCCGGAGATATTGTTGAGACTGTCGATCTCGGTCGCGATCTTGTCGGTGGCGGTCTTCGCCTGGGTGGCCAGGTTCTTGACCTCGGATGCAACGACGGCAAAGCCCCTGCCCGCTTCGCCGGCCCTGGCGGACTCGATGGTGGCATTCAGCGCCAGCAGATTGATCTGGCCGGTGATGTTGTGGATCATCTCGACGATGCCGCTCATCGACTGAGCGGCATCGGAGAGCCGCTGCGCCTGCGCGTCGGCTGCGGTGACCCGGTCCACCGCGCCCATGGCGGTCTCGCGCGACTTCGTCATCGCTTCGGAAATCTCGCGCACGGACGCGTTGAGCTCCTCTGCGCCCGCCGCCACCGATTCCATCATGGCCCGCACGCGCTCGTTGCCCATGCGAACGAAGACCTGCCGGGTGACGTCGGTCGCATATTTGACCACCTTGAACGGCTTGCCGTTGAGGTCGAGGATCGGATTGTAGGAGGCCTGGATATAGACTTCCCTGCCGCCCTTGCCGATGCGCTTGTACTCGGCCGACTGGTACTGGCCGCGGTTCAGGCTCGTCCAGAAATCGCGATAGGCAGCGCTCTCCCGCTCGGACGCTTCGACGAACATGCTGTGATGCTTGCCCTGGATCTCGGCCAGGGTGTAGCCGAGCGCGCGAAGGAAGTTGTCGTTCGCGGTGATGATCGTGCCGTCCATGTTGAACTCGATCACCGCCTGGGACTTGCCGATGGCCTCGATCTGCCCGGCGAGGTCGGCGTTCTTCAGCTTCTGCGCGGTGACATCGGTCGCGAACTTGACGACCCCGATCGGCCTGCCCGTCGCATCGAGCACCGGATTGTAGGTGGCGAGGATCCAAACTTCCTTGCCGCCCTTGCCGATGCGCTTGTATTCGCCGCCCTGGTATTCGCCGCGATTGAGCGCAGCCCAGAACTCGCGGTAGGCCGGGCTGTCGCGCAGCGCGGGTTCGACGAACATGCTGTGATGCTCGCCCTGGATCTCGTCGAGGCGGTAGCCCAGCGCATCGAGGAAGTTCTTGTTGGCACTGACGATGGTGCCGTCGAGCTTGAACTCGATCATGGCCTGCGCGCGATCGATGGCGGCAAGCTTGGAGCCGTCGGCCATGCTGCGCAGCTTCTTCTCGGTGACGTCGGTCGCGAACTTGACGACCTTCACCGGCTTGCCGGCGCTGTCGAGGACGGGATTGTAGGACGCCTCGATCCAGACTTCGCGACCGCCCTTGCCGATCCGCTTGAACTCGGCAGCCTTGAACTCGCCCTGGCGCAGTGCGGCCCAGAACTCGCGGTAGGCGGCACTGTCGCGCTCCGAAGGATCCACGAACATGCTGTGGTTCCTGCCCTGGATTTCCTGCAACTGATACCCGACCGCGTTCAGGAAGTTCTGGTTGGCGGTGATGATCGTGCCATCGAGCTGGAATTCGATCACGGCCATCGCACGACTGATTGCTGCAAGCTGCGCTTCGGCGTCCGAGCGGCTATTCGATCGAAACAACAAGGTGACCTCCAGATGATGAGTACGTTTTCAGATGATCGGCGACGGTGACGGTTGCCCATGCGACCGACGACATGTCTGCGCAAAGATTGATGCAACTTGTTCCACTCTCGTTAAAGCGCGTTGAGAAATCCGGTTTTTCCGTAGTTCTACCGTTGTGGCATGATGTCAGACATACAATGACGCCGCGCGGAAGCTGCGCTGCGGCGCCCCAACATCAAAGGTGAAGCGTACGATGCTGCATCCAGAGATCGCGGGCGGAAGGATCCGGCGATCCGCACTGACAGGGCGGACCGCCGCTCCCGTCATATTCATTTTGCAGGCGCACCCGGTCGGAAAGATTGCCGCAGCCCATCTCGTTGGCCCTTGGGCGCGTCAGGTCGGGATCGCGGCAGGCGCCGATCAGCGGATCGCCGCCGCGGGAGCGGACCTGGAACGTGCAGCAGATATCGCCCGCGTCGACGACCAAGCTGACGTCATGGTGACGGAGATGCTGGTTGGCGCCCTCGATATGGTCGCACAGCCACGAGCGGGCGGACGGCGGTGCGGATCACCCGGCGCCGTCCTGAAATGATAGATGATCAACTGGCTCCGTCCACCCGACCTGCATCGATCAGGTATTCCTCAGGAGATGTGCGCCTGCGACCAGACGTTTTCCATCTTCACCGCGTCGAGCGCGGCCGCCGGCTCATCGATGCGATACGGCTTCGACAGGATGCGGACGTCCCGCGGTGCCGGTGATGGTGTCACGCAGAGTCTGATGCTCCAATTCGGCATCGAGCTCGGCGCCGATCAGGATCACGATGGCGGAGATCCAGATCCAGGTCATGAAGCCGATGGCGGCGCCAAGCGAGCCGTAGGTCGCGTTGAAGCTGCCGAAATTGGCCGCATACCAGGAAAACAGCGCCGAGCCCGCGAGCCACAGCGCCGCCGCCAGCGCGCCGCCCCAGCTGATCCAGCGCCATCTCGGCTCCTCGCGGTCCGGCCCGTAGCGGTAGATCAGAGCCAGTCCGAGCGCGACGCAGATGAAGATGACCGGCCAGCGGCCGATCCGCAACACCAGGTCGCCGGCCTCGGACATGCCGAGATAGTTCAGCAGCACCGGGAGCACGACGACGGCTCCGATCGCGAGCAGCGCGAACAGGATCGCGCCTCCGGTGAACAGCAGCGAAATCGCGTTCAGCTTGATGAAGCCACGCCTCTCCGGCTCGCGATAGACGACGTTGAGCGTATCGAATAGCGACTTCATCGCGGCATTGGCGCTCCATAGCGAGATCGCGAGGCTGACCAGGAAAGTGATGCCGAGCGCCTGAGTGCCGTTGGCGGAGACGCGCGTCAACTGGTCGCGCGCGATGTCGATGGCGCCGCCCGGCATCACGCCCTGCAACTGCTCCAGATGTCCGGTGATCCTGGCCGGATCGGAAAACAGGCCGTAGATTGCCACCAGCGCGGCCAGCGCCGGAAAGATCGCCAGCAGGGTGTAGAATGTCATGCCTGCGGCGAGCGCAACGATTCTGTGCTCGGTGACGTTCTCGTAGACCCGGAACAAGACGTCCTTCCAGCTGCGCACGGGACTCTCCGAGGGCGAACGCGCCAACCGGCCGTGTCCATCGTCGACCCTGCTCGCGCGTCCCGTGCGCCCGGCCTGTTCGGGCCGCTGATCGAAATAGTGGATCAGGAACGCGAACCCGAGCAGAGCCAGCATCCCGCCGGTGCCAGGTGCGCGCGGGCTGCTCGCGAAAACGCTCGGGGAGTCGCGATGGGCGGCGTCTGACGTCCTGGATCGGCGAAACATGGGATCGGTCCATCACTAGCGGCGAAAAAGGCAACCGGGGCGATGGACGAATGTTCCGGCATCACGCATGACGCGCGTTGCCGAGCTCCGCGACGGTGGGGCTGCCTCAGATCTTCAAAAGGCCAACTCGGGCAAGCGCCAACATGCAGATATTTTCGTTCGTCGGTGAACGCGAAGCTGCGACGCCGACACAACAGTTAATGTTGCGCGTGAGGAACGGGCCTGCGCACCGTCGCGTTGCAACGGTACCTTTCAACGCAAGGATAAACGCATGCGCCGCCTGCTGTTTGCTTCGCTGTCTGCCACCGCCGTCCTCGCGGGCTTCGCCGCGATCTCGCCCGCCTCCGCCGCGCAGGACCGCTACTGCCTGCAAGGCAGGATCTGGGGCTATCCGGGCAACTGCCAATTCTCCACCTATCGCCAGTGCCTGGCTGCGGCCTCCGGCACCGATGCCGGCTGCGGTATCAACCCCACCTACGCCTATGCCCGGCAGCGCGGCTACGACCGACGCTATTGAGCGCGGGTCATTGCATCAGCCTCTCGCGCGGTGAACGGGCAGCGCCATCGATCGAGACATGGCTGCGATCGGAAGGTGGCTGCGATTGAAACATGGCTGGCGGCGACATCTCTGGCCGCCACGCCCCCTGGCCCTGCCCTATTGCGTCGCGCAACGGCACCATGATCCGTTAGCTGTTGCGGCAACTCCCATCTGAGGCCGGCAGCCGCGCGTCCTCTCCTCCTCCGCCGCTCCGTGCGCGGAACATTGCGCCTCGCTGTCGCTTATACGGCGACCAATGTCGAACCGGAGGAGGACCATCATGGACGGACTGATTTATCTCGTGGGGTTGATCGTGGTCATCATGGCCGTTCTGTCGTTCTTCGGCCTGCGCTGAGACGGCATCATGGCCATGGAAACCGCGCCGGTCGTCACGTCACCCGTTGCAAGCGCGACGGCCGATAGCTGGACCCTGCAATGGACGCCGGTCGTTGCAGGAGCCATCACCGCCGCTGCGGTCTCTTCGATCCTGATCGGCTTTGCCATGTCGGTCGGCCTCGGTGTCAGCTCCACCGCGCCGACGTGGCGCGACGCCTCGGTGGCGCTCTGGCTCCTGTCAGGGCTGTATCTGGTGCTGCAGGCGCTGATCAGCTTCGGCTGCGGCGGCTACATGGCGGGCCGCCTGCGCGCGCCGCACGGGCTTGCCGAAAGCGAAGAGATCGAAAAGCGCGACGGCCTGCATGGCGTCGCGGCCTGGGCGCTGGCGGTCGTGCTCGGCGTCACCCTGGCCGTGCTCGGCGCGTCCGCGGCGACACGGACCAATCCGCTGGCTGCGCCGGCGACGGCCAATGAGCCGTCGGTCCTGAGCTATGAGCTCGACCATCTGTTCCGCGCGCCGCGGCGGGCGCCCAGCCCGGATCTCGCACCCGCGCGCAGCGAAGCCGGACGCATCCTGCTCACGGCGTCGAGCCACAATGGCGTCAGCCCGGAGGATCGCGGCTATCTCGTGCAGATGGTCAGCGGCACGACCGGTCTCGCTGCTCCCGATGCCGAGCGGCGGGTGGACAGCGTGATCGCACAAGCCAAGAGCGCGATCTCGCGCACGCGCGCCGGCACCGTCATCCTGGCGTTCTCGGTTGCCACCGCGCTGCTGCTCGGCGCCGTCGCCGCCTGGGCGGCCGCGGAGAGCGGTGGCCGTCACCGCGACGGCAAGCCCGTCACCGGATGGATGCTGCACGCCAACCGCTTCAGCCGGCGGCGCGAGATGTGGCGCCGGCCGATGTCGATGCCGGAATAGAGCACGTCATGAACCGCAAGTGGCCCGGCCCATCGCCGGGCCGCTTCGCATGGCACCGCCGCCGCGAAAGAAGCGTGCAATTCAGGCGAGCCGCAGAATCATCAGGTTCGCGTCGCCGCCATAGCTGCCGGTCGGATCGGTGGCGGCGGCTGCCTTGTCGACTGCAAATCCTTGCCTCTCCCAGAATTGCGTCGAGCCGTTGACGGCGATCAGCGACAGCGACGTCAGGCCGAGCGCACGCGCGTGTCGGATCAGCTCCTCAACGATCACTGTCGCCGAGCCGCTGCCGCGGACCTCGGGCAGCAAGGCGAGATCGTGGATGTAGTAGGTCGATGCGGGCGACGGAATGCTTCCGATCAGCACGTTCAAGGCCGGCGGCCGGCCGAGCTGCCAGGGATGGCTGAGCACATAGCCGGCGATCCCGGCGCCAGCCGCGAGCAGCACGCGGCATCCATCGGGGTGGAGACGCAGGCGCTCCGCGAAAACACGCCTGTCCTCGGGATAGTTCGGGTGCAGGCGGGCCGCGATCCCATCGACATCAGCAAGATCGCCTGGCGCCATTGCACGCCAACTCATGCGGCCCGCGCCGGGCTGGTTCTCGCTCACTCGTCCTTGCTCACTTGTCGTTGCTCACTTGGCGAGCGCCAGCCAGCGCTCGCCGGCCGACAGCGCCGCCGGCCACAGCGCCTCCGTCGGCTGCCCGCGATGCAGCGCCTTGCCGACCTCACAGATCGACATGAAGGCCGCCGAGCGCGCCTCCTCCACCTCGAGCGGCTGCTCCGCGCTCGGGCTGCGGACCAGGCCCATCAGGCCGTTCAACGTCTGCAGGGCCGCTTCCGGCGGGCTCGCCTCCGCCGCCCTCAGCGCAGCCACGATCTGCTGCGCCTTTTCCGATTCGGTCATCACGTCGGTCATCGTCGCTTCGTTCGCCCGTGCCTCACGGGAGAACGCTAGCAGCCGGACGAAGGTCGGGCAATGCTTGGGCAGACGGCGCCCCAATGCCGAACGCGCAGCGCCGACGTGCTCCTCAGCTCAACCCTGCCGATGACGTTGGTGTCGATGACGCGCCGGATGTCCAAGAGGTTCTGATCGTGAGGGCGTAGAAGCCGATCGGCGGCGCGCCGCCGCGGGTCCATTTCGCCCCGCACGACCGAGAGCTCAGGGAGTGCGTGCATCCCCTCCGAGTGCCCGAGCCAGCACGCTGCCAAGCATGCCGGCCTGCGCAGCGCTCCCGCGCCAGGCCACGATCTGATCGGGACGGATCAACGCGAGGTCGGCCTCGTAGAGATCACGCAAGGCCCGCGGCAAGGTGACGATCTCGACGTCGGCACGCAGCGGCCCCATGGCCTCACGGAGTTGATCCTCATCGAGGTCGCTGCCCTCACAACGCAGCAGCGTCCATTCGAAGCCGAAGCGGTCGTACAGCGAGATACCGTGCTCCAGCCAGGCATGCGGCGCGCGGCCGCCGGGACAAGCGCTCGGCACGTAGACGTTGGCCGCATCCGGCGGCGGTCGAGTGCCATCGGGGACGATGATCGGTGAGCCGTCGTAGCGGCCGCCGAAGGTGATGCCGGGGATGTTGAACTCGGCGCGCGCATGCCGATCGAGATAGGCGCTGGCGATGCGCCGAGCCTCGTCGCCGGCCGCTGTCGCGTCCTCGATCTCGGGCACCGCGGCAAACAGGCCGAGCGAATCCGCAAATCGGCGTGCGTAGTCGGTGTTGCGCAGCGCCACCGGACGGCGCTCGGCCTCGTAGCTGTCGAGCAGCGAGACGGGACTCGTTCCCTTGACGACGCTCGCCAGCTTCCAGCCCAGATTGACCGCGTCCTCGATCGCGGTGTTGTAGCCGAGTCCGCCGGTCGGCGTGAACAGATGCGCCGCATCACCGCCAAGCAAGACCCGGCCGCGCTGCATGCTCTCGGCGACCAGCGCATGACCCGCGGTCCAGGTGAGGTGCGACAGCACCTCGCAGGGAATGGGCGCACCGCAGGCACGCTGGAACGCTGTCCTTGCGTCCTCGGCAGTGATCGCGCTTTCGTCCTCGCCTGGCCGCAGCTGGGTGTGGAAGGCAAACTCGTCGCGGCCGTTCACCGCGGCCATGAAGGCGCGGCGGTCGCGGTTGAAGCAGACATACATCCAGGCTCGCGCATGGGGGATGCTGGCGTAGAACTCCGGCGAGCGGAGATAGACCGCGAGCATGCGGCCGCCCATGAAATCGCGCTCTATTCCCGTCGTTCCGCCATAGGAGATTCCGAGCGATTGTCGCACCGGGGAGCGCGGACCGTCGGCGCCGATCAGGAAATCAGCCACGACCTCGCAGCGCGCACCATCGCTGACACGCTCGACGTCGGCGGCAATGCCGCCGTCATCGGCGACGTAACCGATCAACCGATGCCCGTAGTGCAGCTGAATGCCTGCAAGCCGCGCTGCGTGCCGGCGCAGGATCGCCTCGACGAACTTCTGCGACACCCGATGCGGCAGCTCGGCCGCGCTCCATGAGCCGGACAGACCCTTCACCAGTTCCGTCGCGCGTGCTGCGGACGGCAATTGAAAACGTGCCAGCTCATGCGCCGTGTAGCGCGTGAAATAGGCGACGTCGGTCGGATAGTCCGCGGGCAGGCCGGCGCGCCGGATCTCGTCGGCGAATCCGAGCCGGCGGAAATGCTCCATCGTCCGCGCCTGCGTCGCGTTGGCCTGCGGGTTGAAGGCCGTTCCCGGCTTCTCGTCGACCAGGATTGCGGACACGCCGCGGCGGCCAAGCTCGTTGGCCAGCATCAGCCCGCACGGCCCGCCGCCCACGATCAGCACCGAGGCGCTCAGACGTTCGATCACGGCGCTTCTCCTCGCAATGGAGGAAGGCTACCGCGCCCCGCAAAATAGTCAAGCAACCTGACTATCTGGCGTCGCTGAGCGTATCGAAGCGGGCGCCGTAGGCCTGCAATCCCTGCAGGATCGCGTCCATCGCCGCCTTGCCGAGCTCCTTGCGCATCTCGGCTTCGGCCACATCGACGGCATCGCCAAACGCCTCCAGCCATTTCAGTCCGGCCGGCGTGAAGCGGACGAGGCGCGCGCGCCGGTCGCTCGGATCGGCCTCGCGCGACACCAGCCCCAGCTCGGCGCATTGATCGACCAGTTCGCCCATCGCCTGCTTGCTCATCGAGGCCCGCCGCGCGAGCTCGGTCAGCCGCGTGCCCTCGACGTCGAGATTGCGCGTGAGGCTGATATGAGCGATCCGCGTTTCGCCGTGACCGCTCTCCGCCATCAGCTGGAGAACCCGGGATTCGAACCGGCGCACCGCATTGTTGAGCAACCGGCCGACATTGGCGTGCCGCCAGGCCGTTCCGGTTCGTCCCGCAAGCGGCGCCGTGCGTGGAGATCGCGCTGTCATGTCGGGAACACCTCGCTTCATCGAGCTACGCTGGACCAGGGTAGCAGGCGCAAGGTGACATCGGGAAAAGCGTGAGTTGTCACGCCAAGAAATGGTCGGAGCGGCAGGATTCGAACCTGCGACCCCTGCGTCCCGAACGCAGTGCTCTACCGGGCTGAGCCACGCTCCGACTTGGGAAGCCGGCTTATAGCGTTGGGTTTCCGTCTTCGCAAGGACACAAGGCAGGAAATCGCATCGAAATCGCTGATCGTCGGCAGAGGGGTTAACCGCTTGAGGCCGTGGGGCTTTGTCCGGCGGCCATGGCGCGAGCGCAATGCGACAGGCGATTTGCGCGCTTCATTCGAACGTCCGCGCCCGCTATAGCCGAGCGCGGAAGCCACTGCCGTCCCGTACCATCGATGCCCACCCCAGACATGCAAGCGATCGAGACCAGGATCCTGCCCGCCGACGCGGCTGGAATCGCGCAAGCCGCGGCGACGTTCGCGCGCGGCGGACTGGTCGCGTTCCCGACCGAGACCGTCTACGGCCTCGGCGCCGATGCGGCCAATGCCGCGGCCATCGCCCGCCTCTATCAGGCCAAGGGCCGGCCCGCCTTCAATCCGTTGATCGCCCATGTCGCCGATATCGCGGCGGCGCAGCGTATCGGCCGCTTCGATGCCACCGCCGAGCGTCTGGCCGCCGCGTTCTGGCCGGGACCGCTGACTTTGGTGGTGCCGCAGGCCGCGGGCTGCACGGTCGCAGATCTCGCGACGGCTGGTCTCGACACGGTCGCGATCCGCATTCCCTCGCATCCGATCGCGCGAGCGCTGCTCGCGGCGTTCGCCGGCGCCGTGGTGGCGCCCTCCGCCAACATCTCCGGTCACGTGTCGCCGACCACCGCGGCTCATGTCGCGGCAGATCTCTCGGGACGAATCGACCTGATCCTGGACGGCGGGCCGGTCGAGGTCGGTGTCGAATCGACCATCGTCGGCTGCTTCGACGAGCCGACCTTGCTGCGCCCGGGCGGGGTTCCCAGCGAGGCGATCGAGGCCGTGCTCGGCCGTGCGCTGGCGCGGCCCGCCGCAGAGACCGATACGTCCGAGCAGCCGCTGGCGCCGGGCATGCTGGCCTCGCACTATGCGCCGCGCGCCGCCGTCCGCCTCGACGCCAGCGAGGTCGCGGCCGGCGAGGCGCTGCTCGCCTTCGGACCCACCACCTTGCCCGGAGCCCACGAGGCCGCCGCGATCCTGAACCTGTCGCCCTCTGGCGATCCGGCAGAGGCGGCGACGCATCTTTTCGGCTATCTTCGCAGCCTCGATGCCAAGGGTGCGCGCAGCATCGCGGTGATGCCGATCCCGAACGACGGACTGGGCGAGGCCATCAACGACCGGCTGCGCCGCGCCGCCGCGCCGAGATAACACTGGAAGCGACTGACCATGAACATCAGCCAGCCTGCCCTGCCGCCGCTGCCGCCCGATTTGATCGCGCAATTCGCCGCCATCGTCGGCGAGCGCCAGGCGCTGACCGCGGAGACCGACGTCGCGCCTTACGTCACCGAGGAGCGCAACCTGTTCCACGGCCGCTCGCCGCTGGTGCTGCGCCCAGGCTCGACGGCCGAGGTCGCGGCAATCTGCAAGCTTGCCAGCCAGCATCGCATCGCGCTGGTGCCGCAGGGCGGCAACACCGGTCTCGTCGGCGGCCAGACGCCGCACAATGGCGAGGTGGTGGTGTCGCTGAAGCGCATGGACAAGATCCGCGAGGTCGACACCGCCTCGAATACGATGATCGCCGAGGCCGGCGTGGTGCTGCAGGTGGCCCAGCAGAAGGCCGCCGAGGTCGACCGCCTGTTTCCGCTGTCGCTCGGCGCGGAAGGCAGCTGCACCATCGGCGGCAATCTCTCGACCAATGCCGGCGGCACCGCCGCGCTGGCCTATGGCGTGGCGCGCGAGATGGCGCTCGGGGTCGAGGTGGTACTGGCCGACGGGCGCGTGCTCAACGCTCTGTCGAAATTGAAGAAGGACAACACCGGCTACGATCTGCGCAATCTGTTCATCGGCGCCGAGGGCACGCTCGGCATCATCACCGCGGCGAGCCTGAAGCTGTTTCCGAAGCCACGCGCGATCGAGACCGCCTTCGTCGGCCTCAAGTCGCCGGAGGACGCGCTCAAGCTGCTGGCGATCGCGCAACGCGAGGCCGCCGGCAACCTGACGAGCTTCGAGCTGATCGCCGCGATCGCGCTCGACTTCTCGATCCGCCACGCCGCCGGCAACCGCGCGCCGCTGTCGGGCGCCCATCCCTGGTTCGTGCTGATGGAATTGTCGTCGTCGCGCGACGATGCCCGCGCCACGCTGGAGACGATCCTGGAAAAGGGTCTCGAGGACGGCATCGTCGACGACGCCGCGATCGCCGACAGCCTCGCCCAGCGCATGGCGTTCTGGAAACTGCGCGAGGACATCTCTGCGGCGCAGAAGCCGGAGGGCGGCTCGATCAAGCACGACATCTCGGTGCCAGTCGCCGCGGTGCCCGCCTTCATTGCCGAGGCCAACGCCGCCGTGGTGAAGCTGATGCCCGGCGCGCGGCCGGTGCCGTTCGGTCATCTCGGCGACGGCAACATCCACTACAATGTCAGCCAGCCGATCGGCGCCAACACCGCCGACTATCTCGCGCGCTGGCACGAGGTCAACGCGGTCGTGTTCGAGATCGTGCTGCGCATGGGCGGCTCGATCTCGGCCGAGCACGGCATCGGCGTGCTCAAGCGCGACGAGCTGCCTGACGTGAAGGACCCGACCGCGATTTCGCTGATGCGCGCGATCAAGGCGCAATTCGATCCGCTCGGGATCATGAATCCCGGCAAGGTGCTCTAGGCTTTCGACGCTCCCATGGACAGTGCCCCTGCTCTCGCGATTTCCGACATCACCGATGCCGACGTGCCAGCCATCATCGCGCTGTGGCAGCGCTGCGGCCTGACGCGGCCGTGGAACGATCCGGCCGCCGACATCGCGCTCGCCCGCCGCGGCGACAATGCGACCGTCCTGGTCGGCCGCAGCGGCGGCGCGATCGCAGCCTCCGTCATGGTCGGCCATGACGGCCATCGCGGCTGGGTCTACTACGTCAGCGTCGATCCCGAGCATCGCGGCCGCGACCATGGCCGCGGCATCATGGCCGCCGCCGAAGACTGGCTGCGGGCGCGCGGCATCGCCAAGCTGATGCTGATGGTGCGCGGCGACAACACCAAGGTGCAGGAATTCTACCAGGCGCTCGACTATGCCGTGCAGGACAGCATCGTGTTCTCGAAATGGCTCGACGGGCGCCCGCCGACGCCCGGCATGAAATAGAGGTTCAGCATGAGCATCTCCGACCGCATCCGCGTGCACGAGACGCGCGTGCTCTCCGACCATTACGGCACGCTGACCTCGACCAGGTTCGAATGGCGGCGCGACGACGGCACCTGGCAGATGCAGAGCCGCGACGTGTTCGAGCGCGGCAACGCGGCGGCGATCCTCCCCTACAACCTCGCCCAGCGCAGCGTCATCCTGGTCAAGCAGTTCCGCTATCCCGCCTTCCTCAATGGCTACGACGATCTCCTGATCGAGGCCGCCGCCGGCCTGCTCGACGATGTATCGCCGGAGGAGCGCATCCGCCTCGAAGCCGAGGAGGAGACCGGGTTCCGGCTGCACGACGTCAAGTTCGTGTTCGAGGCGTTCATGAGCCCGGGCGTCGTCACCGAGAAGATCCATTTCTTCGTCGCCGAATACGAGCCTCACATGCGCGTCAGCGCCGGCGGCGGGCTCGCGCATGAGGGCGAGGAGATCGAGGTGCTGGAACTCTCGATCGACGAGGCGCTCGCGATGATCGCCGACGGCCGCATCCAGGACGCCAAGACCATCATGCTGCTGCAGCACGCGGCGCTGAGGATCTTTGGCTGAGCGCGGCCAACGCTCGGTCGCGGGTCGTGCTCCTCTGTCGTCCTCCGCGAAAGCGGGGGACCCAGTCTTCCACCGGCAGCCGTTTCAGTACGAGAGGCCACGGCGTACTGGATCCCCGCCTTCGCGAGGATGACGATCTTCTCTGTCGATATATCCCGCCTCAGAACAAGCTCCCCTGCCCGTCATCCGCGGGCGCAGGCGAAACTTTGCGGGATGCAACCTTCTTCGCCGGCTTGCGCTGCGCGTCCTCGGCGGCGCGCATCTCCGCGGTCATCGGCAGCAGCAGCTGCTCGTCGTCGTTGGCCACCGTGTTGACGCGCGTGGACACCTCGTACCACGCGAACTCGCCCTCGCGAGGCGGGATCAGCAGCCGCATGGCCTCGTCAGGATCATCGGAGCGGCAGTCGAGCCACAGCGCGAAATCATCCGGCCTGATCGTCACGGGAACACGATGATGCAGCGTGGCGAGATCGCGGCTCGCAGCCGCGGTGACGATCGCCACCGTATCGACCTCCTCGCCGTTCGGCCCCATCCAGGTCTCGGCGAGGGCCGCGAAACCGAGCGGCGCGCCGTCACTGCGATGGATGAAGAACGGCCGCTTGCGACCATCGATCACCTGCCACTCGTAATATCCATCAGCGGGCACTAGCACGCGGCGCCGCCGAATCGCATTCTTGAACGCCGGCTTCTCGCGTACGGACTCCGAACGCGCATTGATCAGCAGCGTGAAATTACGGGGATCCTTGACCCAGGCCGGAATGAATCCCCAGCGCATGAGCCGAAAATGCCTGATGTCCTGATCCAGAAGAACTACGGGAATCGGCTGCGTCGGAGCAATATTGTGCCGCGGCGGAAAGTTCGGCTGTTCCTCGTAGCCGAAAATCTGCCTGAGAGCCGCGGGTGGTGAAGTGATCACGAAGCGTCCACACATAATCTCACTCAAATCGTCGTGTGTTCAGCACCTTTTAACTTGGGTTGCCAACACTGCAGCGGATGACCGCAGCGGCGACCCATTCCGTGCCTACCGATCGCACGACCCAACGACCGGCGGGCAGCGCCATTGACCCGGCGCGGGCCGCGATGCTGCGCGCCGCCAACATCAATCCGCGCACCGGGCTCGCCACCGACTATCTGAATCATTTCAACGAAGCCGTGATGCTGCTCGAAATGATTCCCGATATTCCGGAATGCGCCGAGGATTTTCTGGCGTGGTCGCCGCTGACCTATCCAGAACATTTCACGCACACCAATTTCAAGGCCCGCGATCTCGTCATCGAGGCCTATGAGCAGGCCGACCCGGCGATTCGCGACAAGTTCGATCATCTCACGAAGACCATGACCGACATCCTGCTCGCGGTCGGCAGCGCGATGCGCGCTGCCAAGCAGGACGCCACCAAGGCCAAGCTCGCCGAGCAGGCCGCGGCGTGGGTCAAGCCGCTGGTGACGCAGGCCGGCGGCATCATCAATGGCGACATCGAGGTCGACCCTGACCCGGTCGACGAGGTCGACGCCGTCGACGCCATCATGGCAAGCTTCTGAGCAGCACGGGCTACCGGCCCGGTCGTCTTCACTCTACGGTGCAGACCACGCCTGGAGCCATTGGCATGACCGCCCCGACGCCGCCCCGCCACCCCCAACTCGCCGTCAGCGCCGCCATCTTCCGCGACGGCAAGCTCCTGCTGGTGCGCCGGGCGCGTTCCCCCGCCAAAGGCGTCTACACGCTGCCCGGCGGCCGGGTGGAGCTCGGCGAGACCCTGCACGAGGCCGTCGCGCGCGAGGTCATGGAGGAAACCGCACTCTCGATCGCAATTGTCGGGCTGGCCGGATGGCGCGAGGTCCTGCCGGCCCAGGGCGGCGGCGGCCACTATGTGATCCTTCCCTTTGCGGCCCGCTGGCAGGCCGGAGAGCCCCGGCTCAACCCGGAACTGGACGACTTTCAGTGGCGCCTCCCCGATGCGCTCGAGGGCCTCACGCTGACCGACGGACTGCCGGAGATCATCGCCGCCGCACGGACCCTGGTGTAGGCGCCTTGCGTCCGCCGTCCGGCAAAGGCATATGACGTCGGTGTTCCCCATGATCCCCAAGCGCCTCCTGGCCGTCCTCATGCTCGTTGCCGCCTGCGCCATTGTGCCCGCGCGCGCGCAGGATGCGGCGGCGCCGTTCGATGGCGATCTGCAGCGGCTGGCCGAGATCCTCGGAACCCTGCATTACCTCCGCGGCATCTGCGGCAGCAATGAAGGCGCCAAATGGCGCAACCAGATGCAGGCCCTGATCGATGCCGAGACGCCGTCGGGCGAACGCCGCGCCCGGATGATCGCCGGCTTCAACCGCGGCTATAACGGCTTTCAGCAGACCTACCGGACCTGCACGCCGGCGGCGATGGTGGCGATCCGCCGCTACATCGACGAGGGCTCGAAGATCTCGCGCGACCTCACGGCGCGCTACGCCAACTGACGGCTCATGGTTGACGGCGCGCGGGCGTTATCCACGTTTGCGTTAACCTTGTTAACCTTTCCTAAAGAACTGGCCTAGGCGTCCGCCGCCTGCGTGGTAAACCTCACTGGTCCGGCGCGTCCGCGTTCGGAATTCAACGCGCCTCGCGGCCCCGCCAGACTGAATTCAATGAGCTTTCCCGTCACTTTCAGCGCCCTCCCCGCCGTCCTGCCCGACCACGAGCAGAAGCAGGCCGCGCTCAGCTACCTCAACGAAGCCTGGGCGGAAGCGCGCCATGACGGCGTCGACGGCGACTGCCTGGCGCAGGCCAGCCTGTTCGCGGCGCTGGCCGAACTCGTCACCACCTATGGCGAGGACGCGGTGGCGACCTTCGTCGAAGGCCTGCCGGAGCGCGTCCGCAACGGCGAGTTCTCGCTGTCGCGCGCGACGCAGTAGGTTCTCCCGCTCCTCGCGGGTAGCCCGGATGAGCGCAGCGACATCCGGGGTCTCATCCGCAGCCTCGTTGAACCCGGATATCGCTGCGCTCATCCAGGCTACGACAACTACGTCGACAAACTCCGCGTCATTGCGAGCGCAATGACGGAGCCAAAACGAAGAGCCCATCGGGGCCGAGAGCCGTCTTCACATCTCAAACAGCATCGAGACACGCATCATCGTCCTCGCGGCGCGATGCGTCCGAGCGATGACCGACGTTCGGCCCTCATTCAATCGAGGGCGCAGGGAAGGCTGGGCGTCGGCTGACGCCCATGGCCCCCGTGCGAACAAAAGTGCACGGGGCAGGAACCACAGGTGCAGCCGGATGAGCCCAGCCTTCCCTGCGCGATGGTTTTAACGCTTCTTTCGCGCTCTCCCTGGGGACCGGCTTGATTGCCCCCATCGCCTGCGCCGATGCTCTCGCATCACGCTCAGGCTTGACCTCGGCATCGGGAGGCCAGGACCACGCGACTTCACGTCCGCATCGAAGGTTGTCCGTCCGCGCAGCCAAAGCCACGCTGCAACCCGACACGTCCACCGCCTGCCCGCCTCGCGTCTCGTGACGACCGCGCGTACGCCCCTCTCGTTGAGGCGGGATGGGTGGAGGATAGACACGTATTCTGGAAAAACGAAAGTTAAATCTTTCGCCCGGAAGGTGCTGCGGGCGCGATCACGTTGAGACAATGCGCAAAATTGCCGTTTCGGCACAGGCGTTTCGTGTAGTTGCGGCGAGCCCGAACGACGGCGTTGCAAACAAGATCGCGCGACTGATTCGCCCGACGGGCTTTGTTGTCCTTGCGTTGATTGCGGCGCTTCAGTCCCAATCCATTCCGCCGATGACGCCAAGAAACCAGCCGCCGATAAAAGCGGCCGTAAGCGCCATGAGATGGATCGTCACGGAGGGACCAAGGTCCTGGTTGTCTTGAACATGACTAAGTCCAATCAACCCAAACTCAAAAATTGCCGCGCAGAATACAGGCCAAAGCGCCCGCCGCCGCGCTGCCAGCCGCTGGGCCGGGCCAGCCCCCCGAGCGTTCCGTGATAGAGTCATGGATCGGCGAAGCGACACCACGGCAGTCAAGACGACCACGATCACAAAGGCGATGAAGTACACCAGACATTATCCTTGGGGCCAGCCGTACCGTCTTGAAGGTCACAGGCGAATAGCGCGAACCGGTTTCCTCAACCCTAAGAAGACCACAAGATACAGCCGTGTCGGAGCGCTGTTCCCAGGCCCCTGCTTCCGGTTGAGCATCAGAAGCAGACCTTCACGCGAGCCGGCGACCAGATCCGTTATGGGCCTTTTCACACAGCCAGGGCCACAAGCGGACATTTGTCTCGTGTTGAGGGATCGAGCTACGTTAACGTCGGCTGCCTAGAGGTATCAACCGATGATTGTGATACGGTTTTGCTTGCTGACCGCTCTACTGTGTCTCGGCGTACTGTTGTGGCGATCAGAAAAGATTGAGGCTCAGGGGATGATCTCGCCCGAAATCCAGCGTCGAATCGATGATGTCTGCGCGTGCCTCAGGACGAAGGTGGTGGAGAAGGACGATCCTCACATTTGTCAAAGGCTCCCGGACCGCATGGCCGCTGATCGAGTGCCGGGCGTCAGCATTGCGGTGATCCATAATGGCGCCGTCGAATGGGCGCAGGGATTTGGCGTCGCACAACTCGGGGGCGGCCCCGTGACGGCCGATACCCTGTTCCAGGCCGGTAGCATCAGCAAGCCGGTCGCGGCGATGGCTGCGCTTCATCTCGTCGAGCAAGGCAAGCTGGCGCTCGACTCGGACGTCAATCAGGCACTGACCTCGTGGAAGATCCCCGCAAGCGCAGCTGCGCCAGGCGCCGTGGTTACGCTGCGTGAGTTGCTCAGTCACACTGCCGGGCTCACGGTGCACGGATTCCCGGGCTACTCGGCGGGTGCTCCGATTCCCTCGCTCGTCCAAGTCCTAGATGGAGAGAAGCCAGCCAACACCGCCCCCGTTCGCCTGGAGGCTGCTCCGGGAAGCCGTTGGAAATACTCCGGCGGTGGCTACACGGTGATGCAGCAGTTGCTGCTCGACGTCTCGCATCAACCGTTCCCTAAGCTCATGCATGACACAGTGCTTGCGCCTATCGGCATGACCCGCAGTACCTACGAACAGCCGCTGCCGGTGGAACTGCGCTCCAGCGCTGCGACGCCCTACAAGGCAAACGGCGCTCCTGTAGAGGGCGGGTCCCACATCTATCCGGAAATGGCGGCTGCAGGACTTTGGACGACGCCGACTGACCTCGCGCGATACGCGATCGAGATTCAGCGTTCGCTGCTGGGCGATTCAAATCGAGTGCTTTCGACTGAGATGACCAAGCAGATGCTCGTTGCCGGTCAAGGCAATCACGGTTTGGGTTTTCCGATCGGGGGCTCGCAGGAAAATCCCTTCTTTTCGCACGGTGGTATCGACGAGGGTTTCGAAGCGGTGCTCGTCGCCTATCAGCATAGTGGCGATGGAGCGGTCATCATGACCAACGCGCAAGGCGGCCAGCTACTAGCGACCGAGATCTTGCGCAGCATCGCTTCGGTCTACGGCTGGCCGGATTTTCATCCGATCGTCCGCACGAGCGTAGAGGTCGATCCCGCTATTCTCGCGACATACACTGGCGTCTATGACTTTACGCCGACGTTCTCGATCACCATCACTCTGGAGAATGGGCAACTGATGTCGCAAGCGACCTATCAACGCAAAATCCGGCTATTTCCCGAGTCGCAGAGCAAGTTCTTCGCGAAAGTCGTTGACGCCCAGTTGGAGTTTTTCTCGACGGACGCCGGGCAGATCTCCCATCTAGTTCTTCATCAGAATGGCAACGACGCGCGGGGCGAGAGAAGGCATTAGCGCGTCAGACCTGACCACATTCCTGGGCTGACCATGCACCGCGAACAACGTCGGCCTCGGGTCACAAGCGGCCCCTGCGCTTCCACGGTCGTTAACTTCCGGTGCACCCCGACAGCGGACGTCGCGGGGGCGGGCGGAAAGGTCCGAGATGGGCTCACAAGCAGACACAGGCGGAGAGCGACGGCACCACGTTCGTCCGTCAGCCCCCGGGGCCGTCCTTCATGATGTAGCCCATCAGGTCGTCCACGTTGTGCTCCAAGTCCCGGATGATGTTCTTGACGACGTCTCCGACCGAGATCACGCCCACGACCTTGCCCGCGTCCAGCACCGGCAGATGGCGAAAGCCACGTTGAGCCATCATCGCCATGCAACTGTCCAGCCGGTGGTCCGGCTTGACCGTCACCGGGTTGCCCGTCATCACCTGGCCCACCGGCGTCTGCTTGGCGTCGAGCCCGGGCAGCAGCACCTTGATGGCGCAGTCCCCCTGGGTCACGATGCCGACCAGCGCGCCGTCGTCGATGACGAGCACCGACCGGACCCGGTTGTCGCGCATCTGGCGCAAGGCTTCGACGACCATGTCGTCGGAACGAACATGGATCAGGGCGCCATTCTTCTGGGCCAGCGCGCTTCTTACTGTGCTCATCGATGTCCCCTCCTGGACCCCGTCCTGCCCCGCCTTGATGGTCCGGATGGCAGGATAGTCGAAATATCCGGCTTCGTCAGCGCCTCGCCGATGCGGTGCGCCTAGCCGTGGACCGAACGATGGTTGGGTCACAGGCGGCTTATCGATCCCCTGGATTGCAGACGTCAGGTCGTCCCCGAGAGCGGAACCATCGGGTGCCGGCAAAAATGTTGCTCGGCAAAACGCAAGTCGATCGACGATCGCGGTCAGTAGAGAGCTCTGGGTCAAGAGGCGGCGTACTGGAATTTCTCCCCCACGTCCGCGTCGTCCCTGGCAGCGGACATTCGCATTCATTTTGGCCGGCCGACGCCGCCTGCCTCCTGTCGTGACGCCCGCTCGCTCATCCAGGCTCCAAGGGCCGTCCCGGCGTCGCGGAAACCGACAGCAGACCGAGCACTGCCCAACGGCCCCCTCGGCAGCCATGTCGCTCGGAAACTCTTCACAAAGCAATTTGAAGGCTTTGACGGGAATGAACATGCGCCCTTAACGAAAACGGGCAAAAATAGGTCGCTGATCTTCACCTACCTGACCACAGTGCCGTTTCGAGCTTACGCGAAATCTCGATAGCCGCGTCGCGAGCCGGTCACCGCCGAAGCGAAATCCGAAATGCCTTCACAGAAGCGCAGGCCGGGGTTTGCAACTGCCGCGTGAAGAATTGGTAAGGAAACGTTAAGGAAAAGTCGGGGATTTCTGATGATTGCGCCGGAAGAAGAGAGGTTGCTGAAAACCTACCTGGTCGAGATGTTCGGCCAGATTAGCAGCATGCGGCGCGAACTCGCCGCTCTTCAAGGCGACGGCAAGGGCAGTTTCGCGACGATGACCGACACCCTCGACGCGATCGTCGAGAATACGGAGGTGGCCGGGAACGCGATCCTCGAAAGCATGGAGGCGATCGGCGCCAGCGTTGCGAAGTTGCAGAGCGTCAAAGACCCGACGGCCGCGGCGGTCAGCGACGAGATCGTCGACAGCACGAACAAGGTGTTCGAGGCGTGCGCGTTCCAGGACCTCACAGGGCAGCGGATCACGCGGGTGGTCAAGTCGCTGCAGTTCATGGAGGACCACATCAACAAGCTCGTCCGCATCTGGGGAAAAGAGGAGCTGGCGCGGCTGGCCACCGAGCTTGCTGCCCCCTCGAGCGTCCCAGACTTGCTGGAGGGCCCGAAGCGGCCCGGCGTGGCGATTTCCCAGGACGACATCGACAAGCTGTTCGCGTGAACGACGGCCGGGCGTGATGCCCGCTCCGCGTCATTGCGAGGAGCAGAGCGACGAAGCAATCCAGGGCCGCGCAAGGACTCTGGATTGCGTCGCTGCGCTCGCAATGACGGAGCAAACTAACGCGTAGCGCCGTTACGGCCGCAGCGTCTCCGTGAAGCGTACCGGCTCGCCGATCGCTGGCGTCAGCAGCTCGCCCTGCCACATCACGCGCTGGCCGCGGACGAACGTGCCGACCGGCCAGCCGGTGACGCGTAGGCCATCATAGGGCGTCCAGCCGGCTTTCGAGGCGACCCATTCGTTGGTGATGGTCTCGCTGCGCTTCAGGTCGACGATGGTGAGGTCGGCGTCGTAGCCGGCGGCGATGCGGCCCTTGCGGGCGATGTTGTAGATGCGGGCGGGGCCGGCGCTGGTGAGGTCGACGAAACGTTGCAGCGACAGCCGGCCGGCATTGACGTGGTCGAGCATGATCGGCACCAGCGTCTGCACGCCGGTCATGCCGGAGGGCGAGGCCGGATAGGTCTTGGCCTTCTCCTCCGCGGTGTGCGGCGCGTGGTCGGAGCCTAAGATGTCGACGATGCCCTGGTGGACGCCCCACCAGATCACGTCGCGATGATCGACTGATCGCACCGGCGGATTCATCTGCGCGTAGGTGCCGAGCCGCTCGTAGCACTCCGGCGCCGCCAAGGTGAGATGATGCGGCGTCGCCTCCACGGTGGCGACGTCCTTGTGGTCGCGCAAATACACGATCTCTTCTTTCGTCGAGATGTGCAGCACGTGGATGCGCTTGCCGGTCTCGTGCGCGAGGGTGACGAGACGTTGCGTGGCGCGCAGCGCCGCCTCCTCGTCGCGCCACACCGGGTGTGAGCGCGGATCGTTCTCGACGCGCAGGTCCTTGCGCTCGTTGAGGCGGTACTCGTCCTCGGCGTGGAACGCAGCACGGCGGCGGATCACCTGGAAGATGCGGCGCAGGCTGTCGTCGTCCTCGACCAGCAGCGAGCCGGTGGAGGAGCCGACGAACACCTTCACGCCGGCGCAGCCCTCGGCGCGCTCCAACGCCGGGAGCTGCTCGACATTCTCGCGGGTGCCGCCGATGAAGAAGGCGAAATCGCAATGCATCCGATGGCGGCCGGCAGCGACCTTAGCGGCGAACGCCTCTTCGGTCACCGTCAGCGGATTGGTGTTGGGCATCTCGAACACGGCGGTGACGCCGCCCATCACGGCGCTGCGCGAGCCGGTTTCGAGGTCCTCCTTGTGAGTGAGGCCAGGCTCGCGGAAATGCACCTGGGTGTCGATCACGCCGGGCAGCACGTGCAGGCCTTTGCAGTCGATGATCTCGGCGGCCGAGGCTGTGCCGAGATCGCCGATCTCGACAATGCGTCCGCCTGAAATGCCGATGTCGCGGACGCCCTCGCCGTCCTGATTGACCACGGTGCCGGATTTCAGAATGACGTCGAAGCGCGCGCTCATGAAGCCCTCATAGGATTTCATTCTCCTGACCGCCCCAAGACAGATCGATCATGCTGCGCGCCTGCCCATTTGCTGGCCTCCGGTGGCACGCGAGTCTCGATCTTTAGAATGAAGCCACCGCGCGGCGGCGTTTCAGCCTTGTGGTTTATGCCAGGGCGGCTTACGTTTCAGTGCGGCCTGTCGCAAGAGGTTTTTCGGATGAAGGCGACGTTTCTCGACGACCGGGGCGTGGTCCAGGTCAGCGGCGACGATGCACGCAAGTTCCTCAACGGTCTCTTCACCACCGACGTCACCAAGCTCACGCCCGGCGATGCCCGGTTCGGCGCGCTGCTGACGCCGCAGGGCAAGATCATCGTTGATTTCCTGGTGGCGCAGGTGCCGGCGACGGACGCCGGCGAGCGCTTCCTGCTCGACTGTCCGCGCGCGCTGGCGCAGGCGCTCACCGACAAGCTCAACCTCTACAAGCTCAGGGCCAAGGTCGCGGTCAGCAATCGCTCCGGAGAGCTCGGCGTGATCGCGGTCTGGGATGGCGCCATCGGCGCCACGCCGGAGCCGAGCTTCGTCGATCCGCGTCATGAGCGCCTCGGCGCGCGCGTCATTGCGCCGCAGGAGGCGCTCGCGGAGATCGCCGCACGGCTCGGGGCCGAGATCGTCGAAACCGACGCCTATGAGGCGCATCGTATCGACTGCAGCGTGCCGCGCGGCGGGCTCGACTTCACGTATGGCGATGCCTTCCCGCACGAGACCAACATGGACCGGCTGCACGGCGTCGACATCGGCAAGGGTTGCTATGTCGGCCAGGAGGTCGTGAGCCGCATGCATCATCGCGGCACCACGCGCACGCGCGCGGCGAAGGTGCTGCTCGACGGGCCGAGTCCCGAGCCGGGCACGCCGATTCTGGCCGGCGACAAGTCCGTCGGCACCATGGGCTCGGCCGCCGCGCAGAAGGGCATGGCGCTGCTGCGCATCGACCGCGCCGCCGAAGCGTTGGAGGCGGGAACGCCGCTTACTGCCGGCGGCCTCGTTCTGCGCATCGCTGATCCCGACGCGCTGCAGGGCGCGCCGAAGCAGACGGTCGCCTGAGCCGGTCTCATGGGTCGCGCTGCTGTCGTCCATCCCGATGGCCTGACGCGCTGCCCCTGGCCGGGCAGCGATCCGCTCTATGTCGCCTATCACGACACCGAGTGGGGCGTGCCGGAATATGACGACCGCGCGCTGTTCGAGAAGCTGATCCTCGACGGCTTCCAGGCCGGGCTGTCGTGGATCACGATCCTGCGCAAGCGTGACAATTTCCGCCGCGCCTTCGATGATTTCCAGCCGGAGAAGATCGCTGGTTACACCGACAAGAAGATCCACGCGCTGATGAACGATGCCGGCATCGTGCGCAACCGCGCCAAGATCGAAGGGACGATTCTCAGCGCGAAATGCTGGCTCGACATCCAGGACAAGGGTCCCGGCTTCTCGAAGCTGCTGTGGAACTTCATGGACGGGGCGCCCAAGGTCAATCAGTTCAAGACCACCGCGAGCGTGCCGGCCTCGACGCCGCTGTCGATCAAGATCTCGAAAGAGCTGGCCTCGCGCGGCTTCAAGTTCGTCGGTCCCACGATCGTCTACGCCTTCATGCAGGCAACCGGGATGGTCAACGACCATCTCGTCACCTGCTTCTGCCACGAGACCTGCAGCGGCAAGCGCCGCACCCCACGCCTCAAGCCTCCCAAATGACGACTGACAAGGCCCCGAGCGGGCACGACCGCGTCTGGCAGCGCATGCTGTCCGGCCGGCGGCTCAACCTCATCGATCCCTCGCCGCTCGATGTCGAGATCGCCGACATCGCCCATGGGCTCGCGCGTGTCGCGCGCTGGAATGGCCAGACCACCGGTGCGCACATCTTCTCGGTGGCGCAGCACACGCTGCTGGTCGAGACGGTGATGCGCGCGCGCAAACCGAACATCGATGCGAAGCTGCGGCTCGCCGCGCTGCTGCACGATGCGCCGGAATACGTCATCGGCGACATGATCTCGCCATTCAAGGCGGTGCTCGGCGACGGCTACAAGAGCGTCGAGAAGCGGCTGCTCGGGGCGATCCACATCCGCTTCGGCCTGCCGGCCGAGATTGCTCCGGAGATCGAGCGCCAGATCAAGGCGGCCGACCGCGGCGCCGCTTTTCTGGAGGCGACCCGGCTGGCCGGCTTCTCGGAGAGCGAGGCGAAGAAGCTGTTCGGTCGCGACCCCGGCCTGCCGGATGCCACCGTGACGGACTATCTGACGCCCTGGAGCGCGGCCAAGGCCGAGAAGCAGTTCCTGACCCGCTTCAACACGGTGCTGGGGTCGTGCTGAGATGCCGCTGACGCCGGACGAGCGCCGCAACGAACGGCTGAAGTTGGCGGCCAACTGGGTCAACACGCTGGCGACGGCCATCGTCACCGCCGGAACGTTCGTGCCGCTTGCCCAGTTCGTCTATGGGGTGCTGCCGCCCAGCACCCCCGCGGGCTTGATCTACGGGTCGGGCGTCGTTTGCATTATCACCGGAGTGCTCATACATTTGCTCGGTCAGTGGATCCTGGGAGGTCTTCGATGACCCTGCACCAGCTCGTTGCCCTGAGCTTTCCGCTTCTGACCGCCTTGGCCGTCGCCATCGTGGCCCTGTTCGTGCGCCGGCCCTGGTCCGAGAAACCGGTCGAGATCGCCCCCCAGAACCGTGAGCGGCTCCTCGACCATCTCGAGCGACTGAACGCGGAGATCGAAGGCAAGGCCCATCTGGTTCGCCAGGAGCTGCGGCAGCTCAAGAACACGCGCTGAGGGCTGTCGGCGCATATATGCGCCAGCCCGACAGCAGACATCCAAATCCCGCTTTTGCCCTTGTGCCCCCATTCGTATAATCGGGCCTCCAAAGGCTCGCCATGATCCACGTCTGCTCACTCGCCGCCCTGCCCGAGACCGTGCGCCTGACCGGCGCCAGCCACGTGCTGACCATCATGGCCAATGTCGAGCAGGTGAAGCGGCCGGAGACGATCCGCCCCGAAAACCATCTGCGGGTCTCGGTCGACGACATCACCGAGCAGCTTCCGGGCTTCATGGCGCCGAGCGAGGATCACGTCGCCCAGGTGCTGGAGTTCGTGCGCGGCTGGGATCGTGCGGCGCCGCTGGTGATCCACTGCTATGCCGGCATCAGCCGCTCCACCGCGAGCGCCTTCGCCACGGCCTGCGCGCTCAACCCCAATCGCGACGAGCTCGATATTGCCTGGGCGATCCGCCAAGCCTCGCCGATCGCCTCGCCGAACCGGCTGATCGTCAGCCTGGCCGACAGGGCACTGGGCCGCCAGGGGCGCATGGTACGCGCGCTGGACGCGATCGGGCCCGGCGCCATGATGGTCGACAGCGCGCCGTTCCGGATCGATCTGGACTGAGTTGCGACGCGGCGGAGCCGCGTACCGGCGCGCCTTGAACTTTTGTTCCGCGGTTTGACACAGAGGGAACGACGGCCATCGGGTGACCCGCCGTGGGCCGTCGGCCGATTCGCTGCGCCAGCGGTCCACCCGCAGGCCGGCGCGTTCCACCCCTGACGCCCACCGGCGCCATCGATTGAGGAATCCCCGCGTGATGTTCGATTGGCCCCTGGATTGGATCGCGCTGCTGGTCGCGTTCGCGGCGCTCGCCTTCGCGCGCCGGATTTCCGATCGCCTGGCAGAGCTCCAGGCCCGGCTGGCCAAGCTCGAGGCGGCACGCCCGATCGCGGCTGCGCCGGTGGTCGCGCCGCCGCTCAGCCCGCTTCAGGAGCCCGCTGAAGCCCCGCCAATGCCGCCGCCATTGCCGGAGCTGACCGAGCCTGCTCTCCAGCCCGCGGCAATGGCGAGCGACGACGCGGCCGAACAGCCGCCGCCGCTCGCGTCCCCGCCACCCGTGCCGCAGCCTGCGGCCGGCTTCGAGGAGCGCATCGGCACCCGCTGGGTGGTGTGGATCGGCGGGCTGACCTTGGCGCTCGGCGGCTTCTTCATGGTGCGCTATTCGATCGAGGCCGGCCTCGTCGGCCCCGAGGTGCGCGTCGCGCTCGGCGCGCTGTTCGCCGCCGCGCTGCTTGCGGCCGGCGAATGGACCCGGCGCAAGGAGAGCATCTCGCAGATCGCAGCGCTGCCGATCGCCAACATTCCGGCGATCCTGACCGCGGCCGGCACGGCGGTCGCCTTCGCCACGATCTACGCGGCCTACGCGCTGTATGAGTTCCTGCCGCCCGCGATCGCCTTCGTGCTGCTCGGCATCGTCGCGCTGGGCACGCTGGCGGCGGCGCTGCTGCACGGCCCGGCGCTGGCCGGGCTCGGCCTCGTCGCCGCATTCACGACGCCGGTGCTGGTGTCGACCGGCGAGCCGAACTACTGGGCGCTCTACATCTACCTCGCCATCGTCACCGCCGCCGCCTTTGCGCTGGCCCGCGTGCGGCTGTGGCGCTGGCTCGCGATGACCACGATCGGGCTGTCGTTCCTGTGGACCTTGCCCGGACTCGACGCGGGCGTCGAGACGGTGGCGCCGCATGTCTTCCACGTCGCTGTTGGTTTCGCGCTGGCCGCGCTGATCGTGGTCTGCGGCTTCATGTTCGGACCCGCGGCCGAGAACGACGAGGTCGAGCCGATCTCATCCGTCGGCCTGGCGGTTTATCTGCTCGGCGCCATGCTGGTCGTGCTGGCGAGCTTCCATGACGGTCTGGCGCTGATCGGCTTCACCGTGCTGGTCGCGGCGACGCTCGCGGTCGCCTGGCGCGCGCCGAGCGCCGTCGGCGCGGTCGCCGCCGCCGCTGCGACCGTGTTCCTCGTGTTCGCCGAATGGGCGTTGCGCGACAATCCGGACCTGCTGGTGCTGCCGGGCGGCGCGTTGCCCGGGATGGGGCCGAACCCGCTCGGCGCATCGGTCACGTCGCATCTGGTGACGGCGGCGATCTTCGCGCTGGGCTTCGGCGGCGCCGGCTTCCTGGCGCAGGGCCGCTCGCACAACGCGGTCGTGCCGGTGGTGTGGTCGGCGGCCGGCGTGTTCACGCCGCTGGCGCTTCTTGTCGCGCTCTATGCGCGCATCGCCCATCTCGACCGCTCGATTCCGTTCGCGATCGTCGCCGTCGTGCTCGCCGCCGCGTTTGCCGTCGCCACCGAGGCGCTGACCCGGCGCGAGGAGCGCCCGGGCCTCAGCGCCTCGATCGCATTGTTCGCGACCGGCACGCTGGCCGCGCTGGCGCTGGCGCTGACCTTCGCGCTGGAGAAGGGCTGGCTGACGATCGCGCTGGCGCTGATGTCGCTCGGCACCGCCTGGATCTTCGAGAGCCGGCCGATCCCGTTCCTGCGCACGCTGGCGGCCGTCTTTGCCGGGCTCGTCGTGCTGCGCATCGGCTACGATCCGCGCATCGTCGGCGCCGATGTCGGCACCACGCCGATCGTCAACTGGCTGCTGTGGGGCTATGGCGTGCCGGCGGCGTCGTTCTGGGGCGCGAGCTATCTGATGCGCCGCCATGGCGACGACGCGCCGCTGCGCGCGGTGGAGGCCGCCGCCATCCTGTTCACGACCCTGCTCGCCTTCCTGGAGATCCGCCACGCCGTCAATGACGGCGACATGCTGGCGGTGCCATCGCTCGCCGAAGTGGGACTCGACGTCTGCGTGGCCCTGGCGCTGGCGATCGGGCTGGAGCGGCTCCGGGAGCGCAGCGGCAGCATCGTGCACAACATCAGCGCCGTGATCCTGACCGGCTTTGCCGGCGGTGCCACCGTGCTCGGGCTGCTGCTGCTCGAGAATCCGATGATCTCGGATGTCGCGATCAAGGGCGGCCTGCTCAACATCCTGATCCTGGCCTATGCGTTCCCGGCGGTGCTGATGCTGCTGTTGTCCTACGCGGTCGCAGGCCGCCGTCCGCCGGCCTATGGCAATACGCTGGCCGCGGGCGCACTGATCCTGGCGCTGTCCTATGTCAGCCTCGAGATCCGCCGGATCTATCACGGCCCCGATCTGACGGCAGGGCCGACCAGCGCGGCCGAGCAGTACACCTATTCGATCGCCTGGCTCGCCTTCGGCGTGGTGCTGCTCGGGATCGGAATCATCGTGCAGTCGCAACGCGCCCGTCTGGCGTCCGCCATCGTGATCGCGCTGACGATCCTGAAGGCCTTCCTGATCGACATGTCGGCGCTGACCGGCGTGTGGCGCGCGCTGTCGTTCATCGGGCTCGGGCTGGTGCTGGTCGCGATCGGCTGGCTGTACCAGAAGGTGCTGTTCCGACGGCAGCAGCAGGCGCCGCCGGCTCAGCCGGCGGCATAGCGCCATGTCGGATTAGGCCGCGCGCACCGACTCCAGGAACGACGCCACCTCACGCTTCAGCCGGTCGCTGTCCGAGGCCAGCGATTGCGCCGCGGCCAGCACATGCGTGGAGGCCGTTCCGGTTTCCGTCGCGCCGCGCTGCACGTCGACGACGTTCACAGAAACCTGCTGCGTGCCCTCCGATGCCTGCTGCACGTTGCGCGAAATCTCCTGCGTGGCGGCCCCCTGCTCTTCCACGGCAGCCGCGATCGCCGACGAGATTTCCGACAGCCGCTCGATGGTCGTGGAGATCGCCCGGATGGCGCCGACCGATTCCTGCGTCGCCGCCTGGATGCCCGACACCTGCTGGCCGATCTCGTCGGTCGCCTTGGCGGTCTGCTCGGCCAGCGCCTTCACCTCGGAGGCGACGACCGCGAAGCCGCGGCCGGCCTCGCCGGCGCGCGCCGCCTCGATGGTCGCATTCAGCGCCAGCAGATTGGTCTGGCCGGCGATCGTGTTGATCAGTTCGACGACGTCGCCGATCCGCGCCGCGGCCTTGCTCAGCTCGCTCACGCGATCGTTGGTCATGCGCGCCTGGTCGACGGCCTCGGTGGCCATGCGGGCCGATTCCTGCACCTGGCGGCTGATCTCGGTGATCGACGACGATAGCTCCTCCGTCGCGGACGCGACCGACTGCACGTTGGTCGAAGCCTCCTCCGAAGCAGCCGCAACCGCGGTCGAGATCTCCTGCGAGCGCGTCGCGGTGGATGACAGCGCGCCGGCGGAATGCTCGAGCTCGGTCGAGGCCGACGACACCGTCTGCACGATCTCGCCGATCGTCGCCTCGAACTGGCGGGTGATGTTGTCGACGCGCCGGCCGCGTTCGATCTTGACCTCGGCATCGTGGGCCGCGAGCTCGTCGGCCTCCTTCTTGGCGATCAGCGCTTCCTTGAACACCTGCAGCGTATCGGCCATGGCGCCGATCTCGGTCGGCTCGCCGCGATGCGTCACCTCCGCGCCGAGATCGCCCTTGGCGAGCTCCTGCATCGGCTTGATGATCGACGCAATGCCCGACGAGACGTTCTGCACGAGATAGAAACCGATGGCGATGCCGCCAATGACGGCCGCGGCAATGATCGACACCACCAGCCAGATCGCACGCGTGAAGCTCTCGGCGGCCTGCCGCGTCGCGTTGTCGGCGCCCTTGTTGTTGAACTCGATGTCCTGGATGAAATACTTGTCGGCGTCGCGCGCGATCGCCGCGGCCGATTTTTCCAGCATTTCGGTGGCTTCGTGCGGGATCTTTCCGACGCTCTTGTTGGATTCGTCCATCACCTGCTTGACGGCGACGACGTACTTCTCCCAGGACTGCACCCAGTTGTTGTAGATCGCGCGTTCCTCGGCCGAGGTGATCATCGGCTCGTAGGTCTTGCGGTCCTTGTTGATCGTCTCAAGGATTCCGTTGACGCGCTTCTCCGCGGCCTGCTTGGCCTCGGCCGTCTCCGACATCACATGCGCGCGCAAGGCGATGCGCAGCAGGTTGATGTCGGCGCGCAGCTCGCCGATCGCGCGCACGCTTGGCAACCAGTTGGTGGCGATGTCGACCGTGTTGACGTTGATCGACTGCATGCTGGTGACGGCGAGCACGCCGAGCCCGCACATGGTGAAGAGCATGAAGGCGATGACCGAAATGATCTTCGTACGAATGGACATTGTTGACACGGAGGACCCCAGCTGACTGCGTGGTTCGGCCGCGTTCTGCCAGCGCCAGAGACGGCCCGAACATCCAGGTCTGCGCTGCGCTGCGCGGTCGAGGTCAGAGGATCAGAGGGCTCCGAAAATTCCGAACCCGCATGTCGTCTCTGACGACCTCATTGGGCGCGAAACAGGCTTATCGGAGGTTAATGCTGGAACCGTAAGATTACTGACAATGCGCGTAAAATGATGGCCCTCAGGGACGGCGCGGTGCTCCTGAACCGGCGCCCGAGGCACCGGATCTCCCGATACCGTTGACGGATCGTGTGGAAGCAAAACCACGAACTGCGTTCGGCAACATCACAAACGCCGTCTGAGCGCGAGAAGTGTGACGGACGGAGAACACGCCCTCAGCGGATTGGCGCCACGGCGCACCGGACCTCGAATCCGATGGCCAGCGGCGCAATCACCCGGACAGTTGGAACTCAGCCGACCGCTTCGGACATCAGGCGGATCCGGAACACTGGCTGCTTGGCTTCGTCGAGCAGCTCCATCTGCCACTCGGCCCCCTGCTGCAACGACTTCGAGATGCCACCGATCAGGTCGGAGCAGACAGCCGTCAGCTCGTTCCAGGCGGTTTCCCGGTTGGCGAATTCATAAGGCTGATCAGCAGCGCCAGAATAGCGGCCCTGGCTGATTCGGAAGAAATAAAGCGACATAACGACCCTTTCTCGTGGGCCACCCCCCTGGTTGCAAACTGCACACGAGTCACTACCGAGGCATGAATTTAAGATTCCGTACGACTACGGCGCAATGACCACTAACGTGCGGTCAGCTTAAAATATTGCTCTATGTTAATAGGGGACTGGTTTTTCAATAGTCGGTGAACTAACAACTAATCGGTCGAGCGACGCAGCTCCGGCGCCGCATCCGACTTCGCGTTATCGGATCTGGTAATTTCGGTCTTCGCGTTTTCGGCCTTGGCGGTTTCGGGCTTCGCGCTTTCCGCCTTGGCGGCCTTCGCAGGATCCGCCTTCAGGGGTTCTACCTTGCTGCGCTCCACCCGCGGGGTCTCGACCCGCGCCGCCACTTCGGTGTGCAAGCCGTCGGCAGCGGGAACAGCAGCGCGCGCGGCGCGCGGCCGCGCCACGGCGCGCGCCATCAGCATGGTGGCTCCGCCCTGATGCTGGAAGTCGCAATAGGCGAAGGCGCCGAGCCCGGAGACCGAGCCGCGGAAGCTGCGGTCGTCCTTCTTGTCGAGGTTGAAGCACGGCTCGAACGGCATGCCCTTGATGGCAGCGCAAACGTTCTGGCCGCGAATCTGCAGGGTGTTGCCGGGCAGGCGGATATGACGCACCGGGCCAGAGCCGGAGAACTGCACCGCGCCCGCCGCGCCCATGTCGTCGAGGATGCGGCCCGCGCCACGGGTGCCGTCGACGCAGGTGAAGGCGAACACCTTTCCGGCGACGAATTTGCGGGCCTCGTCGGCTGTCATCGAACCCGCAACCGCAGGAGCAATCACGGCACCGGCGGTCACGGTCCCCAGCAATATACGCGCGAGCATGCATCAAACTCCCACTTAACCCAACGCAGCGGGTAAGGCGGTATCTTTACCCCATGCTTACCATACCAACCATGGCAACAATGGAGCAGCATGGTTTGAAAAGTCTGAACATCCTCAGGATATTCTTACCACCGTACGGCCGCGGACCTGGCCCGCGAGAATCTGCAGCCCCAGCGACGCCACTTGGTCCAAGGAAATTTCGTGAGTGATTTCAGCTAGTTTTGCGCGATCCAAATCAGTGGCGAGGCGCTGCCAGGCCGCCTTGCGCGCCGGCAGCGGGCACATCACCGAATCGATGCCGAGGAGGGATACGCCGCGCAAAATGAATGGCGCCACCGACGATGGCAAATCCATGCCGGCAGCGAGACCACAGGCGGCGATGGCACCGCCATATTGGGTCATCGCCAGCAGGTTGGCGAGCGTATGCGAGCCGACGCTGTCGATGCCGCCCGCCCAGCGCTCCTTCGCCAGCGGCTTGGCCGGCCCGGACAGCTCGTTGCGGTCGATGATTTCGGCGGCACCGAGCGACTTGAGATAGTCGGCTTCGGCCAGGCGGCCGGTCGAGGCGATCACGTGGTAGCCGAGCTTGGCGAGCACCGCCGTCGCCACCGAGCCGACGCCGCCGGCCGCGCCCGTCACCACCACTGCCCCGCTGGCCGGCGTCAGCCCGTGCTTCTCCAGGGCCAGCACGGCCAGCATCGCCGTGAAGCCGGCGGTGCCGATGGCCATGGCATCCCGGGCCGACAGGCCCTGTGGCAGGCCGACGAGCCAATCGCCCTTGACCCGCGCCTTCTCGGCATAGGCGCCGAGATGGGTCTCGCCCATGCCCCAGCCGGTACAGATCACGGCATCGCCCGGCTTCCAGGCGGGATGGCTGGACTGCTCGACCGTGCCGGCAAAATCGATCCCCGCGATCATCGGGAAGCGCCGGACCACCGGCGCCTTGCCGGTCAGCGCCAGCCCGTCCTTGTAGTTCAGCGCCGACCACTCGACCTTGACCGTGACGTCACCGTCCATCAGCTCGGCTTCATCGAACTGCGTCAGCGTCGCGGTCGTTCCCTTGTCCGCCTTGTCGATCCGGATCGCCTTGAACGTTCCCACAGCGGCACTCCCTGCGCTTTCTTTGTCTCACGCCATGTTTAGCCGATCGGGTCGGCCGCGCAACTCAGGTCGCGGGAACGGCACGCGCGACCGGCTTCTCGACGATCGGCAGGTTGATCAGCGCCGACAGCACGCCGAACAGGATCGAGAGCCACCAGATCGGCGTATAGGAGCCGTAGCGCTCGAACACGATGCCACCGAGCCAGACGCCGAGGAAGCCGCCGACCTGGTGGCTGACGAAGGCGAAGCCGTAGAGCGTGGCGAGCCAGCGGGTGCCGAACATGATCGCGACCAGCGACGAGGTCGGCGGCACCGTGGAGAGCCAGGCGAGCCCGGAGACCGCGCCGAAGGCGATCGCGGAGGCCGCCGTGACCGGGAACGAGATGAAGGCGAGCGTCGCCAGCGCACGGGTGAAATAGATGAAGGACAGGATGTAGCGCTTCGGCAGCCGGCTCTGCAGCCAGCCGACACTGAGCGAGCCGATGATGTTGAACAGGCCGATCGCCGCGATCACCCAGCCGCCAACCTGCGCCGACAGGCCACGATCGACCAGGAACGCCGGCAGGTGCACGGTGATGAAGGCGAGCTGGAAGCCGCAGGTGAAGAAGCCGAGCACCAGCAGCACGTAGGAGCGGTGGCCGAACGCCTCCATCAGCGCGGTCGTGAACGACTGCTGCTCGGCCTCCGACGGCTTGGCCTCGGCCGCCGGCGGCGTCGCCACGGCGAGCGACAGCGGCACGATGAACAGCATCAGCGTCGCGAACACCATCAGCGCGCTCTGCCAGCCGAACTGGTCGATCAGCGCGACGCCGAAGGGAGCGAACAGGAACTGGCCGAGCGAGCCGGCCGCCGTGCCGGCGCCGAGCGCGACACCACGGCGCTCCGGCGGCAACAGCTTGCTGAACGCCGACAGGATGAGATTGAACGAGCAGCCCGACAGGCCGAAGCCGACCAGCACGCCGGCGCCGATGTTCAGCGACAGAGGCGAGCTGGAATAGCGCATCATCAGCAGGCCGCCGGCATAGAGCAGCGCGCCGACACAGATCACGCGCATCACGCCGAAACGATCGGCGATCGCGCCGGCGAGCGGCTGACCGAGCCCCCACAACAGGTTCTGCACCGCTACCGCAAGCGCGAACACGTCGCGTCCCCAGGCGAATTCACGGCTCATCGGCTGCACGAAGAAGCCGAGGCTGGAGCGCGGACCGAAGCTCAGCAGCGCAATCGCGCAGCCGCACACGATGATGACGACCGGCGTCCGCCAGCTCTGGCTGCGGGAGGCCGTGCCGAGATCGCCTGCCTGTACCGACATCCGTGTCCTCCCCTGCTGCGGTCACTGTCCGCCGCACCCTTCCGATTAATGCATTTGCATTTAACTCCCAAGCTCAAAAGCGGAACCCAACCATGAAAAATTTCGATGCGGCGGCCACCCATGAGTCCATGTCATCCGAAGCGAGTTCCCGCAGCGGAACTCGCTCATACGTCCTTGTCCCGGCGCGAAACGTCCTGGTGCGCGAGTCGCAAACGACGTTTCATCCTGTGCGAGAGTGACCTTCAGAACAGCCGCTATTTGTCGCCAAACACCGATAAACAGCGAAGGAAGTCTCTGAAGAAGAACTAACAGGTACCGCGGTACACATGCGCACGGAATGTGGAATTTGGACATCACATGGACCACGATCAGATCGAGACATCCGGCCGCGTCGTGATCGTTGGTGCCGGAGTTGCCGGACTGTTCTGCGCGCTGAAGCTCGCACCGCAGCCGGTCACGCTGATCTCCGCGACCGCATTGGGTGAGGCCTCGTTCGGCGCGACGATGCAGGCCGACATCGCGGCAGCGGTTTCATCCGGCGACAGCCCCGATAGCCATGCCGCCGACATGATCGCTGCCGGTGGCGGCCTGGTCGACGCGACGGCTGCGCTGGCGCTCGCGCGCGACGCTTCGGCTGCAATCGAGGACCTGGTCCGCCTCGGCGTGGCTTTCGATCGTGATCACAGCGGCAGGCTGGCGACGTCTCGTGCGGCTGCGCACACCGCGCGACGGATTCTCAGCGTTCGCGGAGACTTCACCGGACAGGCGATCATCACCGCGCTGTCTCAAGCCGTGCGCGCAACGCCCTCGATCCGCATCATCGAGGGCCATGTCGCCGACGCGCTGCTGACGGAAGACGGCGCGGTGCGTGGCCTGCAACTGCGGCCGACCGACGACGATGCGGCCGCGCCGGTGCTGATCGCGGCGCCGGCAATCGTGCTGGCCACCGGCGGCATCGGCCGTCTGTTCGCCACGACCACCAATCCGCCGCACGCCACCGGCATCGGCCTCGCCATCGCTGCGCGCGCCGGCGCGGTCATTGCCGATCCGGAGTTCGTTCAGTTTCATCCGACCGCGATGATGACCGGTCACGATCCGGCGCCGGTTGTGAGCGAGAGCCTGCGCGGCGCCGGCGCCATCCTGGTCAACCGGCGCGGCCAGCGCTTCATGCTGCCGCGCCATCCGCTGGTCGATCTTGCCCCGCGCGACACGGTGGCGCGCGGCGTGATGGCCGAGATCATCGCCGGACGCGGCGCCTTTCTCGACGCACGCGACGTGCTCGATGACGACGTCGCCGAACGCTATCCGATGCTGCACCGGGCCTGTACCGCCGCGGGGCTCGATCCCACCCGGCAGCCGATTCCGGTGGCGCCGGCGGCGCATTTCCACATGGGCGGGATCGCGGTCGACGCGCAGGGCCGCAGCTCGATCGAGGGGCTTTGGGCGGCGGGTGAAGTCGCCGCGACGGCAACGGACGGCGCCAACCACATCGCCGGCAACGCGCTGCTCGCCGCGCTGGTGTTCGCCCAGCGGATCGCCGAGGATATCTCCGGCCGGACGTTCACCGCGCCCTCCACGCTACAGGACATTGCGTTCGCCGATCCGGCCGGCCCCTGTGCCGGCGCTGCGGCGAGCTCGCTGCGCGAGACGATGACGGCGCAGCTCGGCGTCATCCGCGACGAGGAGCGGCTGGCGGAGGCCATCGCCGCGATTGCCAGGATGGAGCGCGACGCCGGCAGCCCGAGGCTGCGCAACATGGCGAGCGCCGCGCTGCTGATCGCCACCGCGGCCTGGAGCCGGCGCGAGAGCCGCGGTGCGCATTGCCGCGCCGACTGCCCCGCGGAGAATCCGAGTTTCGCGCAGCGGACGATGACCACATTGGCCGCTGCCCGCGAGATCGCCGACGAGCTCGCGGCACGGCCGACGGCGCGGCAGTCGCGGCCGTTGAGCGCGTAGCAAGAGCTGATCCGACTGCGTCACGACGGAGCTCGGCAGTCGCGTTTTCACCGTCATTCGTGATCACCGTCATTCCGGGTTCAGGGCCTGCGGCCTTGTCCCGGAATGACGGTGCTCATGACGAAGCAGCCATCGTCGCCCAATAAAGATATTACGACTCGTTGTTATTTGCTGCCTCGCCGGTATTTGGGAGCAGGCACGATGTAATTAGTGCGTGCCGTGTCGGCCGCGTGCATCCATTGATCCGCGGGCGCTGGACGAACAAATCGGCCGTACCGTTGCGCTGGTGCTCGTAGTCATCACGCGCACGATCTGAGCGGCCCTCGCCAATGAGTTGGACGAGGCCTTTCGTCGAAGCAGATCACCGGCTGACGCTGATGCGAATCGCCGCACGGATCGAGCACATCCTCTACGCGCGCAACTAATTCGCATCGATCTGTGGGGATACGCCACATGCTCCTGCGCCATGGCTTCAGATCGTTCTCGGCCAGACGCCGCCGCACTATCTCGTGCGCCCCGGCGCCGACGGCATTTACCAGCACCAACTAAATGGCTGGACAGGTTCGCCATGATTTCGGCAAAAGAACCGCAGAACCTGTACAAATAAGAAAAAGAGATGGTCGAAATTTAGCGGTGCTCAAGTAGTAGCGCGCGTTTTGTCCGTCCTGCTGACGAGGAAATGGGAATTCACGGCTGCCAGATCGCCGATTCACCGCTTGGCATGGCCATAGATTCGGTCATCGGTCTCGCCGCCGGTTTGGAAGCCGAGTCGCCGAGCAGAAAGGCGCCAAACGGTCCAGGGAGTGTTGCGGGGCGACGCGATGGCGCGTGTCCGCAGGAGTAGTTGAGGATGAGTTCCTTATTGCGGAGTAGCGGATCGCGGATCACCGTGGGTGATGCGCAGAGCGAACGTTGGCGCCCGGCAAAGCCTGCCGCTTTGTCCAACAGCCTCGCGCATGCGACGTCTGCGCCTGATGAGGATGCGGCCACCGATCTCTCCCGGCCGTGGTGGCAAACCGCTTCAGCGGTTGACGATGCGCCGATGCCAATGGCGCCAGCAGAAGCGGACCGATCCTGGCAGATCCCTTCACTCGATCCCGTCGTGATGCCTCCACCTCCGCCCGAACGGCTCGAATTCGATTCTGTTTTCCGGTTCGGTGCCGCAGTGGCCGCGCTTGCGTGCCTCGCGTTCTTTGCGGTGCGCATCATGCAGGCTCCGAACATTGAAACAGTTACGAAGTCTGAAGCGACCGCTTCATCGTCTCCCCGAAACTTCGGGACAGCGGGGAAATCGAAATCCGATGACGGCCAAGCATCGCTGGACGCCGCGGCGCACACGATCGGACGGGCCGATTCGATCGTGGCGTCGGTCCCGATCGTCAAGCCGGCTCCGGGCGGAGGCGAGACCCCGCAGTCAATTCCGCCGAAAGCATCTCGGACCATCGCGACCAGGAGCCCTGCACCGGCGGCCGCGTCTGCGCTGACCAAGAACGAGATCAGCGAAATGCTGAAGCGCGGACGCGATCTCATCGGCGCGGGCGACGTTGCGAGTGCCCGCCTGATCCTGGCGCATGTCGCGGAAGCGGACGCCGAAGCATCACTGACGCTGGCCGGCACCTATGACCCCGCGATCTTGTCCAACCTGAAAGCCGTTGGCGTCGCGCCCGATCCGGCCAAGGCCCGCGCCTGGTACGCGAGAGCCGCCGAACTCGGGTCACTCGAGGCTCGACGGCGGCTCGAGTGACCCGAGCTTCGAAACCGGGTGATCCAGCGCGGTCTCACGCCGGTCGCTGCGCAGGAATTGCGGCGGGGCGCGGACCGCCGGATCCTGGTCGATGGTGTCGTGCGGGCGACGCGCGTCCCCGCAAAGTGTTGTGTTGCGTGATGAGGTCCATGATGGGAATGTTTGATCGTCTGTTGCAACCGGCCTTGTCGTCGGCGCCCCGTGGTCCTCGGCTGCTTGGCGCGCCGGGTTCTCCGACCGTGGCGTTGCTCCTCGTGCTTGCCGCCGTGCCAGGCCTGGCGCGTGCTGCCGAGGGCGAGATCCGGATCGGCAATACGACGCCCTACAGCGGGCCGGCGGCCGCCTACGGCAGCGTGAGCAAGGTCATCTCCGCCTATTTCCAGAAGGTGAATGACGAGGGCGGGATCAGGGGCCGCAAGATCACCTACATCTCCTATGACGACGGCTATAATCCGCAGAAGACGGTGGAGCTGACACGACGGCTGGTGGAGGAAGACAAGGTCGACGTCATCTTTGCGAGCGTTGGAACAGCGACCAGCGCGGCGGTGCGGCCTTATCTCAACGCGAACAAGATACCGCAATTGTTCGTCGGCTCCGGCGCCTCGATCTGGGATCAGCCTCGCGACTATCCTTGGACCATGGGAGCGCAACCCAGCTACCAGATTGAAGCTCATATTCACGCGCAATATCTGCTCGAGCAACATGCCGGTGGCACGCGCATCGGTGTGCTTTATCAAGACGACGAGTTCGGCAAGGACTATCTGAAGGGTTTGAAGGACGGGCTCGGCGGCAAGCTGCCGATCGTCGCGGAAGCGGCTTACGCGGTCACCGATGCCGACATCAATCAGCAGATCGCGAAGCTGAAGACCGCCGGAGCCAACATCCTGGTCGACGTCAGCACCCCGAAATTCACGGTGCTCGCGATCCGCCGCCTCGCCGAGCTCGGCTGGAGACCCGAGCACATCATCCCCACGGTTTCGGATTCGGTTGCCACCGTGCTGCAGCCTGCAGGCCTGCAGAACGCGGAAGGACTGCTTTCCGCCACCATCCTGTACGAGGGCGGTGTGCAGGGCGGCGATCCCGGCTTCGCCGAGTGGTCCGCGTTCATGGATCGCTACGCGCCTGCAATCAGCAAGAACAACAGCTTGGGAATCGTGGGCTACGCGCTTGCCAACCTGATGGTTGCGGTCCTGCGCAATTGCGGCGACGACTTCTCCCGCGACAACATCATGAGGCAGGCGCGTTCCTTGAAGGGGACGCCAATTCCCATGTTGATTCCCGGGATCGTCGCCAATACCAGCGCCAGCGACCACGCGCCGATCGAGCAGATGCAGATGAAGCGTTTCGTCGATGGCCATTGGGAACGGTTCGGGCCGGTGCGCAGCGGAATCGACCCGGGGGCGGTCAGCGATTCCTTCAAGGCGATCTTCCGCTATGCGTCGGCCAAGCGGGACCTCGCGAGCCAGCTCAACGCCAATACGGTGAGCCTGATGACGGGCTCGTATGGCAGCACCTATTCCCAGATGGGCGCCGACGTCGCCTCGGTCCTCAATGACGGCATCAACCTGCGGGTCATGCCGGTCCTCGGCAGCGGCTCGGTTCAGGCGGTGGCCGACATCCTCATGCTCAAGGGCGTCGACGTGGGAATCGTGCGCAAGGACACGCTGTCCTATCTCGAACGCAAGGACTTCGCGAGCAACATCCGCAATCAGCTCGTCTACGTCACCAAGATGTTCAACGAGGAAATGCATGTTCTGGCACCGCGATCGATCCGCACCATGCGGGAGCTCGACGGCAAGACCGTTGCGGTCGACCTGCCGGACGGCAGCACCTTCGTGACCGCGATCAACGTGTTCGAGCGGCTCGAGATCAAGCCGCATCTGCTCTATATCGAGCCGCGCATCGCGCTCGAAATGTTGCGCAAGGGGGAGATCGACGCGATGATTGCGGTCGACGGCAAGCCGGTGCCCTGGCTCAGCCAGATCACGGATGCCAATCTGCACCTCGTCCCGGTCGGCTACGACAAGACCTTGCGCGAGGATTACCTTCCATCCAAGCTCACCGCGGACGACTACCCCAACCTGATCTCCAATTCCGAGTCGGTGGAAACGATCGCAGCAGAGGCAATCCTGGCGTCGTATAATTGGCAGCCGGGAAGCGACCGCGATCGCCGGCTGTCGCTGCTGGTCGAGTCGCTGTTCTCGCGCATGTCGCAGCTGCAGCGGCCTCCCTTCCATCCGAAATGGCAGGAGATGGCGCCGCGCGCGCCGGTCGCCGGCTGGACCAGGTTCCGGGCCGCGCAGGAATGGCTCGATGGGACGACACGGATTCCGGCGGCCACTACGGCCACCGTTAAACCGTCGAAGCCGGTCGCGGCCGCCGCACCGTCCCCGCGCATTCCTGTCACGGCAAAGCCGGCGGCCGCAACGCCGCCGGACCAGGCGCGCCAGACCGAGTTGTATCGCCGCTTTCTCGAGTGGAATGCGACGCGTCGCTAGATGATTAGCGCCGCGTCCAGTTCGGATTGCTCTCGGCCTCGCTCTTGGCGGCCTCGGTGAGCTCGGCCGAAATGGCCGCGGTCTGCTGCGGCGTGCCCCAGCTCGGCGCGTCGCTGCCGTCGCCCCATTTCTTCGGCCGGTAGAAGGTGTGAACGCCGAACTTGTACATGCGCTTCATCTCGGCGACCCAGGACGGCCGCACCCAATAGGCATGATAGTGGGTCGACTTGCCCACCTCCGGCAGCCAGATCAGCCCGTCCAGCATGGCCTTCGCGATCTTCTTGGCGCGATCCCACATCTCGGGCTCGCGGATCACATCCGGATTGTTGTCGCAGGCGAAGGTGAACTGGCAGGCGAAGTGGCGGTATTTGTTCTGGTAGACGACGCCGCACACCGTCGTCGGATAATAGCCGGAGAACGCCCGGTTCAGCACGACCTGCGCCACGGCCATCTGGCCGCGCACCGCCTCGCCGCGGGATTCGAAATAGATCGCTTCGGCAAGGCACTTCTCGGACTTGAAGCGCGCCTTCTCGTCCGTGAGGCTCAACCGTTCGGCCGGAGTCCTGTCGCGCTGATTGTCGGTGTTGACCTCGCCTTTCGGCGCGATGCTCTCGCCGCCATCGCCGGCCTTGGCGGCATCGTCGGCCGGATGTGACAGCACCGCCATCGGCTTGAGGTCCGGATTCGGCATCACGATCAGCGGCGCCTCGCCCGGCAGCCATGTCTCCATGGTTCCGGCGGCAACGCCCAGCGACGACGTGCCGAAATAGAGATTGGACGTCTTGATGTTGAGGCCGTCATAGCTGACGGCGCCATCTGCCAGAATTTGGTCGGCTGCAGGCTTCAGCTCGCCCGATGGCTGGATCTCGGACTTCGCCGCGTCGTACTGCACGAGCGGCGGCGCGCTCAGCGCCTCCTGCAATTCGGGATCGAGTGCAGAACGCTGCGGGAGTGGCGCCTGCGCCGGTGCTTCCGTCGTCTTGGCGCCGAACACCGAGGAGTTCGAATTGGGTTGCGTCGAGGGCGTGGGTGCAGGCTCGGAGGGCGCAGGCTCGACGGGCGCGGCCGATTCGGTCGGCTGCGCCGACGGCGTCGGGGGGCGCACGACGAGACGATCGCCCTTCAGCGTGCGATCGACCTTGGGGAAGTCGGAGGCCTGATAGCGTGGCGGAACCTGCAGCGCCGGATTGCGCGGCGTCGATCCGGTGATGTCGAGATTGCGCCCGTCGAGGCTTGCGAGGCGGATGCTCACCGCCTGCGGCGCCGAGGTTCCGATCGGACGACCGAAACTATAGGTGGCGAGCTGAATGGAGGCCGCAGCCGAGAACACACGCTTCTGCCAGCGTTCGGCGACGCCCGGCTGGCGGGCGAGCAGAGAAGCGATGTCTTGATACCCGGTCTCTGTCGGCATCAGAGCGAAGACGCAGAGACCGAGTCCGAAGGACGCAAATCGCGCGCCCTTCGGATCGGGACGCAGAACTAACATCGATACGCTCAACGCAACGCTTACTGGATCGACCGAACAACAGTGCTTCCGTGCAATTCGATCTTCTCTCTTCGTATCGGGTTTAGGTTGCCGAGGAGTTAATCCGCGTTGCAATTGTGAAACAGGCAAGCGGGGAAGTTGCAGAGCGCCGAGCGATCGAGATGCTTGGTAAACAGCGCACCGACGAGAACGGGTGAACATTCAGTCAACAGATGCGGTGAATGAAAATCATCTGCACATCATGAGGCGGAGTGTTCCATCGGAACTGCAACGTTCGCTCTCTCCACTCGTCATTCCGGAGCGCCCCCGGAATGACGGCGGTGGTGGAGAAGAAGTGCACCTTGCGTCACGTGCGCGCCGCATCGCGACGAACCCTTACCAATGAAAAAGGCCGGCAACATGTGCCGGCCTTCATCAGGATTAGATCGATCGCAGCAGGATCAGGCCTGGCTCGCGATCTCCTTGCCGAGCGCGGATTGCGCGGCGGCGAGGCGCGCGATCGGCACGCGGTAGGGCGAGCACGACACGTAGTTCATGCCGACCTTGTGGCAGAACGCGACCGAGGCGGGATCGCCGCCATGCTCGCCGCAGATGCCGACCTTGAGGTTGGGTCGCGTGGCGCGGCCGCGCTCGACGCCGATCTTGACCAGTTCGCCGACGCCCTCGCGGTCGATCGAGATGAACGGATCGATCTCGAGGATGCCCTTGGCGACGTAGGCGCCGAGGAAGCTGCCGGCGTCGTCGCGGCTGATACCGTAGGTCGTCTGCGTCAGGTCGTTTGTGCCAAACGAGAAGAACTCGGCGGCCTCCGCGATCTGGCCGGCCATCAGCGCAGCGCGCGGCAGCTCGATCATGGTGCCGACCTGGTACTCCAGCTTGGCGCCGGTCTCGCGGATCACGGCCTGCGCCATCGCGTCGATGCGCGCCTTGACCAGGTCGAACTCCGCCTTGGTGGCGATCAGCGGCACCATGACCTCGAGGCCGACGGCCTCGCCAGTGCGCTTCTCGGCCTCGACCGCGGCCTCGAAGATCGCGCGCGCCTGCATCTCGGCGATCTCCGGATAGGCGATGGCGAGACGACATCCGCGGAAGCCGAGCATCGGGTTGAACTCCGACAGCTCGCGGGCGCGGTCGGCCAGGCGCCGCGGATCGGTGTTCATCGCGCGGGCGACTTCCTCGACCTCGGCCTGGGTGTGCGGCAGGAACTCGTGCAGCGGCGGATCGAGCAGGCGGATCGTGACCGGCAGGCCCTTCATGATCTCGAACAGCTCGACGAAGTCGGCGCGCTGCATCGGCAGCAGCTTGGCGAGCGCGGCGCGACGCTCCTGCTCATCCTCGGAGAGAATCATCTCGCGCACCGTGCGGATGCGCGTCTCCTCGAAGAACATGTGCTCGGTGCGGCACAGGCCGATGCCCTCGGCGCCGAACTTGATCGCGGTGCGCGCATCCTCCGGCGTATCGGCATTGACGCGCACGCCGGTCTCACGCACGGCATCCGCCCAGCCCATCAGGGTGCCGAACTCGCCGGACAGCTCCGGCTCGATCATCGGCATGCGGCCGGCCAGCACCTGGCCAACGGAGCCGTCGATGGTGATGACGTCGCCGGTCTTGAAGGTGCGGGAGCCGATGCTCATCGTGCCGCGGCCGTAGTCGACGCGGATGGTGCCGCAGCCGGACACGCAGGGCTTGCCCATGCCGCGCGCGACGACGGCGGCGTGCGAGGTCATGCCGCCGCGGGTGGTGAGGATGCCCTCGGCGGCGTGCATGCCGTGGATGTCCTCCGGCGAGGTCTCGATGCGGACCAGGATCACCTTGCGACCGTCGGCCTGCAGCTTGGTGGCCTCGTCCGAGGAGAACACGATCTCGCCGGATGCAGCGCCCGGCGAGGCCGGCAGGCCGGTGGCGACCACGTCGCGCTTGGCGGAGGGATCGATGGTCGGATGCAGGAGCTGATCGAGCGAGGCCGGATCGACGCGGAGCACGGCGTCGCTCTGCGAGATCAGGCCCTCATTTGCAAGCTCGACCGCGATGCGCAGCGCCGCCTTGGCGGTGCGCTTGCCGCTGCGGGTCTGCAGCATCCACAGCTTGCCGCGCTCGACCGTGAACTCCATGTCCTGCATGTCACGGTAGTGCTTCTCGAGCAGCGTGTAGATGCGGGTCAGCTCGTGGAAGGCGTCGGGCATCGCGACTTCCATCGACGGCCGGTCCGAGCCGGACTCCCGACGCGCGTCCTCGGTGATGTCCTGCGGGGTGCGGATGCCGGCGACGACGTCCTCGCCCTGCGCGTTGATCAGGAACTCGCCGTAGAGCTTGCTCTCGCCGGTCGAGGGATTGCGCGTGAAGGCGACGCCGGTGGCCGAGGTGTCGCCCATGTTGCCGAACACCATGGCCTGGACGTTGACGGCGGTGCCCCAGGATTCCGGAATGTCATGCAGCTTGCGATAGGTCACCGCGCGCGTGTTCATCCAGGATGAGAAGACGGCGCCGATCGCGCCCCACAACTGGTCGTGCGGGTCCTGCGGGAAGTCCTTGCCGGTCTCGTGCGCGACCGCGTCCTTGTATTTGCCGACCAGCATCTCCCAGTCCTCGGAGCTCAGATCGGTGTCGAGCTGATAGCCCTGGGTGTCCTTGAAGCTGTCGAGGATGTCCTCGAAATGATGGTGCTCGAAGCCGAGCACGACATCCGAATACATCGTGATGAAGCGGCGATAGCTGTCGAAGGCGAAGCGGCGATCGCCGGACAGCTGTGCCAGCGCTTCCACCGTCTGGTCGTTGAGACCGAGATTGAGCACGGTGTCCATCATGCCCGGCATCGAGGCGCGGGCGCCGGAGCGCACCGAGACCAGCAGCGGGTTCTCCGGATCGCCGAACTTCTTGCCGGTCAATTTGCCGATGTAGTCGAGCGCCTTGTCGACCTGCGACTGCAGCTCTTTCGGATAGGTCTTGTCGTTGGCGTAGAAGTAGGTGCAGACTGAGGTCGGAATGGTGAAGCCCGGAGGCACCGGCAGGCCGAGATTGGCCATCTCGGCCAGATTGGCGCCCTTTCCGCCGAGCAGGTCGCGCAGGCCGGCTTTGCCTTCGGCCTTGCCGTCACCGAAGGTGTAGACCCACTTGTTCGGCTTGATCGCGGTGACCGCGCTCTTGGCCGGGGCCTTCGCAGCCGACGCCTTCACAGCCTTGGCGACCGGCTTGGCAGCCGTCTTGGCCGGCTTCTTCGGAGCGGTTTTCACTGGCGCTTTCGGTGCAGACCTGGGCGCGACCTTGGCCGGGGCCTTGGCGACGGGCTTCGACGCCGTCTTGAGCGCCTTGCGCGGTGGAGCGAGTGCTGCGGTCTTGGCCTTGCCCGGCTTGGAAGGCTTTGATTTCGCTGTAACTTTCTTAGACTTCGCTACCGCTTTGGCCATGAGGTGCTTCGATCCGCAAATGGGAGGAGAAATCGCGCGCCTTACACCACTTTGGGCGCCGCGGCGCAAGCTCGGGGGTTCCCGACCTTGGGACTAGAACCTGGGGACTAGAAGTGCAGCCACTTCAGCAGGCCCATGCCGATCAGGCCGTTCAGGATGAGGAAGATCGCGACGATCAGGTTCAGCAGGCGCGGCATGATCAGGATCAGGACGCCGGCGATCACGGACATGATCGGCGAGATATGGGCAACGGTCAGGGTCATCGACAAGCTCTGAATGATTGAAGGACGAGGCTGGGGCGATTCGATTTGGCCGGACTTTATCCTGGCCCATCGTGGCGGAATAGGAGACGCACGGCACGAGTTCCGGTTCCCCCACCGCTGAATCTGCCGCAGAAATGCCGCCGGTTCCACGTGGCCCCGCGCGGAACGATGACCTGTTGCCGGCATTGGGAAGCAGGTGCCGGCACGCGCCGGTCTCTCTCAGCGATCAACAGCTCAGGAGTCCCGTCCCATGCGAACCCATCTCACCCTTGCTGCCCTCATGGCCGCAGTCGTGATACCGGCGGCCGCACAGGCGCAATCCTACACGACGGGCGTCGGGCGCAGCGTCGTGGTCGAGGAGGACGCTCCAGTGATCACGGTCGAGCGACGGCCGGAGTTTCGCGAATATGTCGTCCGCGAGCGTGTTCCCAACTATGTGATCCCCGATCGCGTCGTTGTTGGCACCGTGCTGCCAGAGTCCGGTGTTACATATTACGACGTTCCGCAGCGCTTCGGTGCGACACCCTATCGCTACACCGTTGTCAACGGTGAAACTGTCCTGGTCGAACCGCGATCGCGGCGGATCATTCAGGTCGTTGAATAGTTATAGAGCTGCATTTGGTCGCCAACGCCCCCGCAAGCGGCCAGATGTAAAAGGCCCTGCCCGGTTCCCCCCGCCGGGTAGGGCTAATTTTTATTGGCGCGTAACTTGTAGGATGGGCAAAGCGGCCGCCGAAGGCGGCAGCGTGCCCACCATTCGGCAGCAACTCCGCTGCGAGACGGTGGGCACGGCGCCATTGCGATCGGGGGACGTGGGGATAGCACGGCAGCGCCTTTGCCCACCCTACGTTGCTATAGCGCGCTCAGCCCTCGATCTTTGAGAAGTCGGCCACCGTACGCGTCGCGCTGCGGATCTCGTTCAGGAGCTTGAGCCGGTTTTCGCGGATCTTGGCGTCGTCATCGTTGACCTTCACCTTGTCGAAGAACGCATCGACGGCCGGACGCAGCTTCGCCATCGCGCGCATCGCTGCGGCAAAGTCTTCCTTGGCGACGGCAGCGCCGGCTTCCGAGCCAACCTCGCCGATAGCCTTCGCCAGTGCCTTTTCCTCGTCCAGCCTGTAGAGCGCCGCATCCGGCGCGCCGTCGAACTTGCGCTTGTCCTTCTTCTCCTCGATCGCGAGGATGTTGGACGCGCGCTTGGTGCCGGCAAGCAGGTTCTTGCCGTCGTCGGTCTCGAGGAATTTGCCGAGCGCCTCGACGCGGCGGACGACCATCAAGAGATCATCCTGGCCGCCGAGCGCGAACACCGCGTCGACGAGATCATGCCGCGCGCCCTGCTCGCGCAGTTGCACCTTGAGGCGGTCGGCGAAGAAGGAGAGGAGATTAGACGATCGCTCGTCCACTTCCTTGCGTATCAGCTCGGCCTTCTTCTCATCTCCACCTTGGGCTTCTAGAAGATACGGATCCCAATGGCGAAGAGATTGAATGCGCTTCTCCAGGACATTATCCAGTCCGGGCTCGACAGCCTCTAGCAAGCCGACTTGCTCTGCCACACTCATTACTCGTTCGATGTCGGCAGTTCTCCCTTCGATAGACTGGCTCAGCGAAGCCATCGTATTCAACAGTCTCAGAACGATTCCAAACGGAAATCTAAGTTCGTTTTCCAAAATCAGCCTGATCACGCCCAGCGCCGCGCGGCGCAGAGCATACGGGTCTTTCGATCCCGTCGGCTTCTCGTCAATCGCCCAGAATCCAACCAGCGTGTCGAGCTTGTCCGCGAGCGCCACCGCAACCGAAACAGGATCAGTCGGCACACGATCGGCAGGCCCCTGCGGCTTGTAGTGCTCCTCGCAAGCGGCGGCGACGGACGGGTCCTCACCTTGAGCGAGTGCATAGTACTTGCCCATCAGACCCTGTACTTCTGGGAACTCGCCAACGACTTCTGTCAAGAGATCGGCTTTTGCAAGCCTTGCGGCCCGTTTCGTCTTTTCGACGTCGGCGCGCACCAACTTGGCAAGCACCGCCGCCACCTTCTCTATCCGCGCAATGCGCTCTGCCTGTGTGCCGAGCTTCTCGTGGAACACGATCTGCTCGAACTTCGGCAGGCGGTCCTCGAGCCTCGTCTTCAGATCCGTCTCATAGAAGAACTTCGCGTCCGACAGCCGGGCGCGGATGACGCGCTCGTTGCCGGCGATGATGGTCTTGCCGCCGTCGGTCGCCTCGATGTTCGCGGTCAGGATGAACTTTGGCGCCAGTCCGCCCGTCTTGGGATCGCGCACCACGAAGCATTTCTGGTTGTTGCGGATGGTGGCACGGATCACCTCGCCGGGGACCTTCAGATACTCCGGATCGAACGAGCCCATCAGCACCACCGGCCATTCGACCAGGCCCGCGACTTCGTCGAGCAGCACGGGGTCCTCGACCAGCTCATAGCCTTGCGCAAAAGCGAGCTGCTTGGCGTCGGTGACGATGGTGTCCTTGCGGCGGTCAGGATCGAGCACAACCTTGGCGTCGAGCAGCTTGGCCTCATAGTCCTCGAAACGCCTCACCGAGATTGGCGCGGGCGCCATGAAGCGATGGCCGTAGGTGGTCTGTCCCGCCTCGATGCCGTCGACGGCGAAGCCGATGACGTCCGGCTCCTCGGTCTCAAGGCCGAACGTGGCGGTGATCGTATGCAGCGGCCGCACCCAGTTCAACGCGCCGGGCCTTTCCGAGCGCTTGCCCCAGCGCATCGATTTCGGCCACGGGAACGTTCTGATGATCACCGGCAGCATCTCGGCGAGCACGTCGAGCGTGGCGCGGCCGGGCTTCTCGATCAGGGCGACGTAGAAATCGCCCTTCTTCGGATCGCGCTGGATCGTCGCCTCCTCGATCGAGGACAGTCCGGTGGCCTTGAGAAACCCCTGGATCGCCGCGTCGGCGCCGCCGACGCGCGGGCCCTTGCGCTCCTCCTTGAGATCAGCCTGCCGCGCCGGGATGCCGTGCACGGTCAGCGCCAGCCGCCGCGGCGTCGCGAACGCCTTGGCGCCCTCATAGACGAGACCCTCGGCGACCAGCTTGTCGGTGACCATGCGGCGCAGATCCTCCGCCGCCTTGGCCTGCATGCGCGCAGGGATTTCTTCGGAGAACAGTTCGAGAAGGAGGTCGGGCATATTTAGAACTCGTTCGCAGGGCTGGCGGTGCTGCACTCCCCTCCCCCTTGCGGGGAGGGGTTGGGGGTGGTGGGGGTCAGCGCGCGCTGAAGGTCGTGGGGAGCATCGTTGGCACAGCCGAGATCATCATTGTCGGCAAACGACCATGTGCGACCACGTACAAGGCCGTGGAGACCCATCAGGCATCTCGCCTGGGGACCCCCACCCCCGACCCCTCCCCGCAAGGGGGAGGGGAGCAGAGGCACCGCGTGTGTTGCGAGGTTGAGCTGCAAGACAAATCTCGATGCGAATGAGGAATTATTTTCCCGAGCGCCCCTCCCGCTCCAGGAATGATGAAGCGTCCGAGCCGCGAAGCTCTAACCAGCCCCCACCCCGCCCGCCTCCGTATGCAGCCAGGCCTCGCCGCAGGCCTTGGCGAGCTCGCGGACGCGCAGGATGTAGCTCTGGCGCTCGGTGACGGAGATCACACCGCGGGCGTCGAGCAAATTGAAGACGTGGCTCGCCTTGATGCACTGGTCGTAGGCCGGCAGCGCCATCAGGTGCTCCCGACGGTTGCCCTCGCGCCAGCCGGCATCGAGATATTTGCGGCAGGCGCCCTCGGCCATCTTGAACTGCTCGAACAGCATGTCGGTGTCGGCATGCTCGAAATTGTGCCGCGAATATTCCCGCTCGGCCTGCAGGAAGACGTCGCCATAGGTGACCTTGGCGTCGCCGTCGCGGCCGTTGAAGTTGAGGTCGTAGACGCGGTCGACGCCCTGCACGTACATCGCCAGGCGCTCGAGGCCGTAGGTGAGCTCGCCGGCGACCGGCGCGCATTCGAAGCCCGCGACCTGCTGGAAATAGGTGAACTGCGACACCTCCATGCCGTCGCACCAGCACTCCCAGCCGAGACCCCAGGCGCCGAGCGTCGGGCTCTCCCAGTCGTCCTCGACGAAGCGGATGTCGTGCACGGCGGAATCGATGCCGATGGCGCCGAGCGACTTCAGGTACAGTTCCTGAAGGTTCGGCGGCGACGGCTTCATGATCACCTGGAACTGGTAGTAGTGCTGCATCCGGTTTGGATTCTCGCCGTAGCGGCCGTCCTTCGGCCGCCGCGACGGCTGCACATAGGCGGCATTCCACGACTTCGGCCCAAGCGCGCGCAGGGTCGTCGCCGGGTGGAAGGTGCCGGCGCCCATCTCCATGTCGTAGGGCTGCAGGATCACGCAGCCCTGCTCGGCCCAGAACCGCTGCAGGGCCAGGATGAAGCCCTGGAACGAACGTTCAGGGCGCATGTGCAGAGGTAGCGAGTCCATCGTCGGTATCGGTCTTTCGCAGGCGTCGGAAAAGCGCGCGGACCGTATCGGCGGGGACATCAGGAATCAAGGCAATAGGGTCTCCGAACGGCGGCGACGTGCCGTCGTTCGAAGATCAGCGGCTCGCGTCAGCCCGGCCGGTAGGCGCCCGTGACGGGATCGCGGCGCAGAGTCTTGATCTCGGCTGTATGCGCGGCCTCGGCGACGCGCGACAGTCGCGCCTCTTCGAGCTCCCGGTTGATCTTCTGAGCGGCCTTGTAGGCCCAGCGAACCACGGCAAGCCCGCCCAGCATACCCGCGAAAGCAACGAACGGCGGCATTGGTCGATCCTCGTTCATGAACAGAGCCACCCCGATTCCCATTGTCGCCGATCCCGGTTCCCCCCGCAATCAGGATTGCGAGGGGCGAAATGGCGCGGCCTCCAGCTCTAGAACCCGAAACGGGCCCAGATCGCCCGGGTTTCGGCCGCCGAGATCAGCTCCTCGGCCAGCCCCGTCCAGCCGAATCCCAAGCTGCCGGCGCCCGCGGCGCGGCGGCCGAGCAGACCCGACAACAGGCCAGCCGCCGGCGCCACGACAGGCGTTGCGACCTTGTCGCCGAAGCGGGTGCGCAGGACGGCGCGGAGGTCGCCGATGGCGTCCGCCAGCCCCAGCGTGACGGCGCTGTCGCCGGCCCAGTACTCGCCGGTGAACAACACATCGTCGGCGCCCTTCAGCCGGGTCGCGCGGCTTTCCTTGACCAGCGAGATGAACAGCGCGTGGATCTCGCGCTGGATCTTCTTCAGCCGCGCCACGTCGTCGGGATTCTCCGGCAGGAACGGATCGAGCATCGCCTTGTGCTCGCCGGCCGTATACAGCCGGCGCTCGATGCCGATCTTCTTGATCAGGTCCTGCAGCCCGAACGAGCCGCCGACCACGCCGATCGAGCCGAGGATCGAGGAGGGATCGCAGAAGATCTCATCGCCGGCGCAGGCGATCATGTAGCCGCCGGAGGCCGCGACGTCCTCGACGAACACGAGCACCGGCAGCTTCTTCTCCGCGGCGAGCTGGCGGATGCGCAGATAGATCTGGCGCGACTGCACCGGCGAGCCGCCGGGCGAATTGATCACCAGCGCCACGGCCTTGGCGTTGCGCATGGAGAAGGCGCGCTCCAGCACCTTGGCGACGCCCGCAAGCGTCAGCCCCGGCCGCAGCGGCGTCACTGCGCCGATCACGCCGGACAGGCGGACGACCGGCACCACCGGTACGCCGCGCAGCCGCGCCGGAAGCAGCGCCTTCAGGCGATCGAAGAGCCCGGCTGCATCGCTGGGTTGTGTCAAGTTGTCCACCATCCTGTTACCTCGGATTAACCACTTTTTATCGCGCCGCTGCCATTCAAAGGGCTGGAACGAGCCTTGCAATCTCCTGGGCAATCGCACGGCGAGCCAAGGTGCAGAGTGCGGCGGAGGAATACATGAAGGTCTACCTGTTGATGCTGCTGATCGGTACTCTATTGACTGCGATCCGTTTCACGACGGTAACCGAACGCCAGTCGGAAGCTCAGACGCAATAACGCCCGACCTCGATTAGCCGTTCAGGGGGTGCTCAAAGCCAGCGCCCCCTGCCCCGACAGCACACGCACGGCCTCGTCATTCGGCACGCCTGCCGCCTCATTCAGCACCACTCCGGCGAGAATCTGGGTCGGCGCCCGCCCTCCCTTAACGGCCCTGACCAGGATACGGATCGCCGGCTGCCCCGCTTGGCCGTGAACCGGTTGAATCGCGAGACTGCCGAAGCCGCGCGCCAGCGCCGCGACAACCTCGCTCAAACCATCGGCCCGCCAGATCAAGGTCAGCACGCCACCGGATTTCAGCATCCGCCGCGCGGCATGCGTCCAGATCTCCAACGTCGTCGCCGTTGCCATGTGCGCGGTCGCGCGCGCGGCGTCGGGCGAGGCGCGGTGGCGCGCGGCATCGTGGAATGGCGGATTCATCAGCACGACGTCGACACTGTCGGGCCCGAGCCCTGCGGCAGCGAAAGCGGCCGCGTCCGCGGCGATGTCCAGCACCACGACCTCCGCCGGCAAGGCATTGGCGCGTGCGTTGTCGCGCGCGAGGCACGCCAGATCCGGCTCGCGCTCGACCAGCGTCAAGGTGAGACCGCCGACGCGCCGGGCCAAGGCCAGCCCGGCCGTCCCCACGCCGGCACCGAGATCGACCACGCGATCGCCCGAACGCGCGGCCGTCGCCGCCGCCAGCAGGATTGCATCGTGGCCGGCGCGATGGCCCGTCGTGGGCTGCCGCAGCCGCAATTGGCCGCCCAGCACGGCATCCTCGGAAATGTCGACAGCGTCACTCATCAGGGCGCAGTTCATGCGCCAGACCGGCGTCGGTGAGAAGCCGCCGGGCCTGGAGATTGTCGTCCTCATGCACGAGGATCCTGCGCGGCAGGATGCCGAGCGAGCCTTCGATGACGCTCATGTTCTGATCGAGCACGAGGTGATGGATGTCGGCGCCGTCGAGCAGCGCCCCTATCGCCGAAACCAGCACGATATCATTGGTCCGAACCAATTCCTTCAATCGTTATGTCTCCATGCGGGCTTGGGTCAAGAAGGGTTGGGCAAGAAGGCTCGGGTCAAGGTTCCGTGTCTGCCCTTGCCGCCTGCGGCCGCAGTTTCTATTGTCGTTTCGAGCATAGCAAAATCGGAGACCAGAGTGGCGGTTATCGTACCTTTCGAGAGTCCATCGGGAGCCTCCATCGATGGGCTGGTCGCGCTGGTCGCAGCCGACATGGAACGGGTCAACGCTACGATTTTGTCGCGCACCGGCTCGGACGTCACGATGATCCCGGAGGTCGCAAACCACCTGATCTCCTCCGGCGGCAAGCGGCTGCGGCCGATGCTGACGCTGGCGATGGCTCATCTCACCGACTACGCCGGCGATGGTCACGTCAAGCTCGCCGCGGCCGTCGAGTTCATGCATACGGCGACGCTGCTCCATGACGACGTGGTTGACGAGAGCGAAATGCGCCGCGGCAAATTGTCGGCGCGCATGCTGTGGGGCAACGAGGCCAGCGTGCTGGTCGGCGACTTCCTGCTCGGCCAGGCGTTCCGCATGATGGTCGAGGTCGGCTCGCTGCGCGCGCTCGACATTCTCTCGGCCGCCGCAGCCACGATTGCCGAAGGCGAGGTGATGCAGCTTGCCGCCGCCAAGAACACCGCAACCACCGAGGACGAATATCTCGCCGTGATCCGCGGCAAGACGGCGGAACTGTTCGCTGCCGCCTGTGAGGTCGGCCCGGTGCTCGCCGACCGTCCCAAGGCCGAGCAGGCCGCATCCCGGTCTTTCGGCATGAATCTCGGCATCGCCTTCCAGCTCGTCGACGACGTGCTCGACTATGGCGGCAAGGCCGCCAAGCTCGGCAAGAATGTCGGCGACGATTTCCGCGAGGGCAAGATCACGCTGCCGGTGGTGCTGGCGTTCCGCCGCGGCAGCGACAGCGAGCGTGCCTTCTGGATCAAGGCGCTGGAGCGCGGCGAGATCAGCGATCACGATCTAGACCATGCGATCGGGCTGATGAACAAGCACCGCGCCCTGGAGGACACGATCAGCCGCGCGCATCACTACGGCGCCATGGCCGTCGACGCGCTGGCGCTGTTCCCGGCGTCACCGATGAAGGCGGCGCTGGAGCAGGTGGTGGCGTTCTGCCTGGCGCGGTCGCATTAGTTCGTCCGTCTGCCGAGAGACCGTCACCCAAGCAAGTTCTGTAGGGTGGGCAAAGGCGCCCTGCCCAGCCGATGCGACAAATCATGCTGCAATGGTGCCGTGCCTACCATCGGGCGTCGTGCCCCGCGGTCAGACGGTGGGCACGGCACCGCCACAACCTTGTGCCGGGCTGCAGCCAGGCTGCGCCTTTGCCCACCCTACGAATCATCAGCGCGCCGGCATCGCGAGGAGCGTAGCGACGACGCGATCCAGGGCCGCAGCAAAGAGTCTCGATGCTTCGCTCGCAACGAGGGCCGAGCCCGCAAACTAGCTCAGCGTCCCCGCATGCACCCACCACTCCGGGTGCGCGGCTGCGATCGCAGCGCCGGCCGACTTTGCATCCGCCTCGCTGCCATAGATCGCAAAGCACGTCGCGCCGGAGCCGGACATGCGAGCGAGCAGGACGCCTGAACTCGCGCGCAGCGCGTCGAGCACCGTGCCGATGATCGGCTGCACCTTCAGGGCGGGCGGCTCCAGATCGTTCTTCACCTGATCGAGTGCAGCGACCCAGTCTCCGACCGACGCTCCGGCCTGCGGCCAGGACGGCGCCGTGAGGACATCGGTCACGCCGACCAGCAGGTCGCCAGGCTTCAGGCCGAGCGCCTGGAACACGTCCTTGGTCGCGACCGGCACCCGCGGATTGATCATCACGCAGGGCAGGACGGGAAGCGCAAGCGGCTGCAGGTTCTCGCCGACGCCGGTCATGGTGCAGGCGCGCGAGGGGACGCAAACCGGCACGTCGGCGCCGGTTTTCAGGGCAACCGCAGTGAGGCGCGGATCGTCCAGCGACAGGCCGTTCAGCTTCGCCAACAACCGCAGCGCCGCTGCGGCATCGGCCGAGCCGCCGCCGATGCCGGCGGCGACCGGCAGCACCTTCTCCAGCGTGAACGCGCCGAGCTTCAGGCCGGGAACGGCCTCCGCCAGCAGACGCGCCGCCTTCAGCACCAGATTGTCCGTGGTCTCGCCACAGGCCTCTGCGAGAGGTCCGGTCGTGGTCAGCGTCAGCTCCGCCCCCGGCACCAGCGCGAGCTGGTCCGCGCAATCCGCAAAGGCGACGACGCTTTCGAGATCATGATAGCCGTCGACCCGGCGGCCGACGACCCGCAGGGTCAGATTGACCTTGGCGCGCCCCTGCTCCTGCAGCGCGCCGGTGACCGTGGACGCCAACATCGGCGCAATGCCCCCAGCATGTTCGGTGGTGGAGCTCAGATGCCAACTCGCCGCGGCCCGAGGCCGAAACGAACGTGGCCGGCAACCGCCACACGCTTCATCAAAATCATCCGGGCTCCCCGGCAAGCCGAGGAGCCCGTGATGGCTCTCACATCGTAATCAGGACGACCTAGCCGCCCTTGCCGTCGTCCTTCTTGGCGTCGGACGGCGTATCCTTGGTGTCGTTGCTGGCCGCAGCGGGTGCCGGATCATCAGTCAGGCCGTTCTGGATCTTGGCCTCGATCTTCGGCAGCTCCTCGGCCTCGGGCTTCAGGTCGCGGGCATGGGCCCACTGGAACTTGGCTTCCAGCTTGCGGCCGATGCGCCAATAGGCGTCGCCGAGATGGTCGTTGATGGTCGGATCCTCAGGCTTGAGGTCGATCGCGCGCTCGAGGTTCTTGACCGCCTCCTCGTAATTGCCGATGCGGTAATAGGCCCAGCCGAGCGAGTCGACGATGTAGCCATCGTCCGGCCGCTGCTCGACGGCACGCTTGATCATCTTCATGCCTTCGTCGAGATTGATGCCCTGGTCGATCCAGGAATAGCCGAGATAGTTCAGCACATGCGGCTGGTCAGGCTGCAGCTCGAGGGCCTTGCGCATGTCGGCCTCAGCCTTCGGCCACTGCTTGGAGCGCTCCAGGCAGATGCCGCGGTAGTAGTAATAGACGCTGTTGGCCTTTTCATTGTTCACCGGCAGCGAATCGACGCCGAGCGAATAGGTCTTGGCGCAGTCGGCGAACTTCTTGCGGCCGCGCTCGATGTTGCCGAGCGCCATGATCGCCTCGAGATCCTTCGGATCCTGCGCAATGACGTCCTTGAGGATCTTGATCGCCTCGTCGCTGCGGTCGGCGCTGTCGAGATCGGTGGCGAGCTGGATCTGCGCATTGCGCTTCAACGGCGAGCTCGCCGGCACCCGCTCATAGACCTTGATCGCCATCTGCGGCTTCTTCACGGTCTCGTAGAGATCGGCGAGCGACAGCAGCGCCAGCGGATGATTCGGCTGCAGATGCAGCGCGAGCTGCAGATAGACCAGCGCCAGATCCTCGCCGCCGCGGCGGCTCAAAGTGGCGCCGATGCCGTACAGCGCCTCGGCGGCGCCGGCCTGCGCCGAATCGACCAGCGACGGCAGCTTCTTGCCGGCCTTGGTCTCGCGCAGGCCCTCCTGCACCAGCGGATGGCGCGCGAGCTTCTTGTCGAAGGCTTCATAGATCGCGGACGCGGCGGCCGCATCCTTGTTGCGCGACAGCCAATGCGCATAGGCCTCGGTGATGCGCAGCATCGAATCGTCGAGCTTGTAGGCGCGCTCGAACCGCGTGCCGGCGTCCTTCTCCTTGCCGGCCAGCTCCAGGATCATGCCGGCATGGAGGTCCTTGAACAGCGGATACCATTCGGGACCAGTCAGCTTGTCGATATTGGCGACGGCGGTCTTCGAATCGCCCGCACCGGCCGCGGCCCACGCCGACAGCAAGGTGGCGACGAGATCGGTGATCGGCCCGCGCACCGACTGGTTGATGTTGGTCTGGGCGGCTGTGTATTTCTTCTGCTTGATGTCCTGCACGCCAACCACGAGGCGCGCGATGCGGTTCGCCTTGTCGATCGTGAGCACGCGCTCGGCCAGCTTCACAGCCTCGTCGATGTCGCCATCGGCGACCGAGGAGATGAAGGCGCGGTCGAGCAGCTCGTTGTTCTTCGGGTCGCTACGTAGCGCCGAGCGGTAGAACGCCGCCGCCGAGGCCGCGTCGCGCTCGACGCTGGCGTGGCGGGCCGCCAGATAGCTGCCCGAGGTGGTGAGCGACTTCAGATCGACGCTGGTCGGAAACTTCGCGGCGTTATCCGCAGGATGATCCGGCGTCTGGGCCAGGACGGCACCGGGGAGCAGCAAGGCAGAAACGGCAATTGCGGTCCAGCGATTGCGAATTGACAACATCACGGTGCGCTCTGGTTGTTGGAAATGACGGATCGGTACGGACAGGACCCCGATCGGCAGCTCTTCAAGGCGCCGACAATGCCGCGTTTGGCGGCCAACCGCAAGGATTTGCAGGATATTCGGGTCAGCCGGGAGCCCCTTTGGCGAAGGTGACCCGCGTCAAACCGCGCCAGTATGGCCGTATCGTGGCCGGCTGCCCTCCCCGGAGCAGCCGACTCACGCAATCGTGCGTCATGCGAGGCTACATCGCCTCGTAGTTCGGCCCACCGCCTCCTTCCGGAGGAACCCAGGTGATGTTGCCGTTGGGATCCTTGACGTCGCAGGTCTTGCAGTGGACGCAGTTCTGCGCGTTGATCACGAAGCGCGGGCTGGCGCCCTCCTCGACCCATTCGTAGACGCCCGCCGGGCAATAGCGGTTTGACGGTCCGGCATAGACGTCGTGCTCGGAGCTCTTCTGCAGCGCCATGTCGGCGACCTTCAGATGCACCGGCTGGTCTTCCTCGTGATTGGTGTTGGACAGGAACACCGAAGACAACCGGTCGAAGGTCAGCTTGCCGTCCGGCTTCATCGCCGGCTTCGGCTGATGCGCCTTGGCCGGATCGAGCGTGGCGCGATCGGGCTTGACGTGCGACCGGGTGCCGAACAACGAGAAACCGAGCGTGTTGCACCACATGTCGAAGCCGCCGAGCGCGACGCCGAGCACCGTGCCGAACTTCGACCATAGCGGCTTGACGTTGCGGACCTTGAACAGATCATCGCCGACTGGCGAGCCGCGCCAGGCGTTCTCGTAACTGACCAGCTCGTCATTGGCGCGGCCGGATGCGAGCGCGGCATTGACGTGCTCGGCCGCGAGCATCGCGCTGCCCATCGCGTTGTGCACGCCCTTGATGCGCGGCACGTTGACGAAGCCCGCCGCGCAGCCGATCAGCGCGCCGCCAGCGAACGACAGCCGCGGCACCGACTGATAGCCGCCTTCGGTGATGGCGCGTGCGCCGTAGGCGAGGCGCTTGCCGCCTTCGAACACGCCGCGGATCGACGGGTGCGTCTTGAAGCGCTGGAATTCCTCGAACGGCGACAGATAGGGATCGTCGTAGTTCAGGTGGACGACGAAACCGACTGCGACGAGATTGTCGTCGTAGTGATACAGGAACGAGCCGCCGCCGGTCTTCATGTCGAGCGGCCAGCCGAAGGAATGCTGGATCAGCCCCTTCTGGTGCTTGGCGGGATCGATCTGCCAGACCTCCTTGAGGCCGATGCCGAATTTCGCCGGCTCGCTCTTGGCGTCCAATGCGAATTTCGCGATCAGCTGCTTGGACAGGCTGCCGCGCGCGCCTTCCGCGAACAGCGTGTACTTGCCGAGCAGCTCCATGCCGCGCGTGAACGAGGATTTCGGCTTGCCGTCCTTGCCGATGCCCATGTCGCCGGTGGCGATGCCGCGCACCGCGCCCTGCTCGTCATAGAGCACCTCGGTGGCCGCGAAGCCCGGATAGATCTCGACGCCGAGCGCCTCGGCCTTGCGCGACAGCCAACGGCAGACATTGCCGAGCGAACCGATGTAGCAGTGATGGTTGTCCATCAGCGGCGGCATCGCGAAGCCCGGCAGCGAGATCGCGCTGCTCTCGGTCATCCAGAAGAACTTGTCGACCTTGACCTGGGTCTTCAGCGGGCAATCGTCGTCCGAGCGCCAGTCGGGGATGAGCTTGTCGAGCGCCGCCGGATCGATCACCGCACCGGACAGAATATGCGCGCCGACCTCGGAGCCCTTCTCGACCACGACGATGTTGAGGTCGGCATTGAGCTGCTTCAGCCGGATCGCGGCGGACAGGCCCGAGGGGCCGGCGCCGACGATGACGACGTCGAACTCCATGGATTCGCGCGGAGGTAATTCTTCGGTGCTCATCTCTCTCGATCTCAGGCCCGGCCGGTGCAGGGGACCCGACCTCTGCCGCCCCCCGGCGCGTGCAAAGGTCAAACCCGGAGCTGCAATGGCAACAATGACTTAACTAGGGTTCCTGAAGGCGTTGACCGTTCGCTGAAGACTGGTCCGGAGGGGGAGCGACGGCTGGCGCCGGAACACTAGGGCGTTCCGTCCCTTTTTGGGTTATTCCAAACTCTTGTTTCCGATTTTTCGGGGCAGGACAACCACCGAAATGCATTCCGCCATGCGCCGAGGCAGCGTACACTGCCGCGGCGATCGATCATGATGACTCCCGAGCCCCTCCCCGACGTCCGGCAACTGCTCGCCTTCTATCTGGAGGCCGGGGTCGATTGCGCCTTGGCCGACGAGCCGATCAACCGGCTGGTCGAGCCCGAGGCGGTTTCGTTCCCCGCCGCGGCCCCCGTCGCCCGTCAGGCGCCGGCGCAGCCCGGCCGGCCGGCCGCGCCGGCGATCATTCCGCCGCGCGGAGAACCGCCGCCTCCGCCGGAAGCGGCCGTCGCCTCGGCCCGCGAGGCGGCGCGGACGGCGCCGACGCTGGAGGCGCTGCGCGAGCTCCTGGAGACTTTCGACGGCTGCGCGCTGAAGCAGACGGCGTCGCGGCTGGTGTTCGCCGACGGCAATCCGCAGGCGCGCATCATGCTGGTCGGCGAGGCGCCCGGCCGCGACGAGGACATCGAGGGCCTGCCATTCGTCGGCCGCTCCGGCAAGCTGCTCGACCGCATGATCGGCGCGATCGGGCTCGACCGCAGCAAGGTCTACATCGCCAATGTCATTCCCTGGCGCCCGCCCGGCAACCGTACGCCAACGCCGCAGGAGACGCAGATCTGCCTGCCGTTCATTCGCCGCCAGATCGAGCTGGTCGATCCCGATGTGCTGGTGACGCTCGGCAATCCCTCGACCCAGTCGCTGCTCGGTACGACCGAGGGCATCATGCGCGTGCGCGGCAAATGGCGCGACTACGACACCGGCAAGCGGACGATCCGCGCGATCGCGACCTTCCATCCGGCCTATCTGTTGCGCTCGCCGTCCTACAAGCGGCTGTCCTGGCAGGATCTGCGCGCAATCGCGACGGTGATAGCGGTCTGAGGACCCAATTCGCTTCCGTCATTGCGAGCGCAGCGGCGCAGCGAAGCAATCCAGAGTCACGCGCGCAGCCCTGGATTGCTTCGTCGCTTTCGCTCCTCGCAATGACGGCTCGCATGGAAAGCGCTAAGGCCCCCTCGGCCGTACGATGGCCCAGCCGATGCGCAGCACCGGCTGGCGGCCGTTGATCAGCCAGTCGAAGCTGCGCGGCACCTCCGGCACCAGCCCGGGAAAGCGCTGGGCGATGTCAGGCGGTGGGGTGCCGACCGTGTCGGAGGCGCGCCACACCACGACCCCGCCGCTCTCCGCGAATTTCGCCGGCGTGACCCAGGGCGTCCGCTGCGGGGTGGCATCGAGGAACAGATGCGCGCGGCGGCGACCGAGCGCGACCAGGCTAGCGAGTTGCGGATCGCCGGCGACCGCCTGCAGCCGCTGGTTGGTACGGCGCTCAAAACTCTCGACGAAGAAGCGGGCGATGTCGCGGGCCGGCATCGACGTCGCGACCTCGCCCTCGCCGATCACGGGCTGAATCACGGCGCTGCCGGCAACGAAAACCGCGGGTGCAGCGACCGCAGCCGCCCACACCGTGCGCAACAGCCGCTGGCGGCGCAGATAGATCAGATCGCCGGACGCGACCACCAGCGCGAGACCGACCATCGTCAAGGTGACGGCGACGCCGCCGAACACCGTGGGCAGACCGAACAGGCCGGAGATCAGGCTGCCCGCCAGGGCCGGTGCGATCGCGAAGCAATAGACGAAGTCGCGGGCGAGCGGTGGGACCGAACGGCGGTAGATGATCGGGGCGTCGGTCTCGCTGCGGCTGATCCAGCTGGCGTCGAGCAGCACCAGCAGCACCATGGCCGAGATCGCCAGCAGCGCCCCGCCAGCCAAGGCGAGCCAATGCCAAGCGCGCACCGAGAGCTCGGCGAGAACGGGCAGCGCCGGCAGCCCGACGCTGTCGGCGCGCAGCACGAAGATGAGGTAGGGCAGCGCCAGCGCCAGCACCACCAGCAGCGCGAACAGCGGATCGAACGAGCGCAGCACCCGGCGGCCCTGCGCGGTGGAGACCACGAAGCCGGCGATCAGCAGCAGCAGGCCCGCCGCGGCCGAGGTGGTCAGCAGCAGCAGGCCGGCCTCGATCGACCAGGCAAACCAGGCGTTGCGCCGGCCTTCGCCGAGAATCCGCCAGCTATGGAGCAGCAGCAGCGCCCAGAGCGGACGCGCCAGCACCTCCGGACCGAATTCGAGCGTGGGTGCACCGAACGCGGTGATGGTCATCGTCAGCAGCACGGCGAGCACCGCCTGCTGGCCGCCGACGATCGCCCCCGCCAGGAGATACATCACCCACAGACCCAGGGCCGAGCACAGCACGGCCAGCACGTAGACGCCGAGCAGGTGATTGCCGGCGAGACGATAGGCGATGTCCGACAGCCAGAACGACAGTGGCGGGCCGAGATCGGTGCCGACCTGGTATTCACGTCCGAACGCGATGGTGGTGGCAAGCTGGCCGGGTGGACTGCGATAGAACAGCATGGCCACGCCGAGCCACATCAGGGCCTGGCACAGCACCACGATGACGACGACCAGCCGCGGCCTTGCGCGGATCAGTTCGACAACCAGTGACGTGAAACGCATGAACGGCTGGATCGCTTGGGACGTCGAGGAGGCCGGCAGGACCGTCGCTCATCCGCAGCAGCCTCGCTGTCCGACGCCCGCAATCGATACCGCACGATCGGGGCGCACAACACCGCCCCTGCTGCGAGGGGTGACACTTCGTGCTGGCTGGCTGACCAAAACTATTAAGACCGCGGCGCCCGCGAGGCAACCTGCATCAGACCTCGAGCGAGATTTCGGTGGATGTCACCACGGTCACCTCCGCGAAAAGATCCGGCTCCGGCACATCGGTCCACGGCTGATGCTTGCGCCGGGCGGCGACGACAGGCGCGAACAGGCTGCGATGATGCACCGAGGGGCCGAGCCGGTCCAATGCGGCGAGATGCTCCGGCACAGCATAGCCCTTGTGCTGCTCGAAGCCGTAACCCGGGCAATCCTGCGCCAGCGCGCACATAAGCCGGTCGCGCGTGACCTTGGCGACGATCGAGGCGGCCGCAATCGACATCACCAGACCATCGCCGCCAATCACCGCCTCGCAGCCGCAATCGACGTCGATGCGGTCGCGGCCGTCGACGAAGACGTGCTTCGGCGCCTCGGGCAGCGCCCTCACGGCGCGCGACAGCGCCCAGAGCGAGGCACGCAGGATGTTGTCGCGATCGATTCGCGCCGGCGATGCGACGGCCACCGCAAACGCCGACGTCTTGCAGATCTTGTCGAACAGCGCCTCGCGCTGCTCCGCGCTCAGGCGCTTGGAATCATCGAGACCCCTGGGGATGCGCGCAGGATCGAGAATCACGGCCGCAGCGACCACCGGACCTGCCAGCGGCCCCCGTCCCGCCTCGTCGCAGCCCGCGACCGGCCAGACGCCCTGCTTCAACAGCGCGCGCTCGCGCCGGAAGCTCGGCGGCGCCACCGCGATGACGCCCTTGCCGAGCTTGGCGCCCGACTTGCCGGCAGCACCCGGGGCAGCAGGCTTGGTCGCGGCCTTTGCAGGGGCGCTCTTCGCCACGGCGCAGCTCGCTGCTTTCGCCCTGCCCGGCTTCTTTGACTGATCGCGAATCATGGCCGCCATGGTGCGAAACGGCTGGCGGCGGCGCAACCCGAACGGGCCTCAATTCCCCGCTATTCGCCCCCTGCCGGCGACCGACTACGCCGGCAGATGCACTCGATCATCCTCGCCGACATCAATCCCCGGCGCGATCACCACTTCCCAGACATGACCGTCCGGATCGGAGAAATAGCCGCTATAACCGCCATAGTCGGTCCGTTGCGCCGGTTTCAGCAGCATTGCGCCTTTCTCCACCGCCGACGCGAGCGCCGCATCGACCTCAGCCTCCGAGCGGCAGTTCCATGCCAGCGTCACGCCTCGGAACGCCTGAGGACGCGGTGCGTCTGGCACGCCCGCGTCACCGGCGAGCGCGCCCCACGGGTACAGCGCCAGCACCGTCCCGCCGGTCTCGAAGAATGCCACGGCCTCGCCGGTCGCGCGGAATTTTCGGACGAAGCCGAGCAATGTATAGAAGGCGATGCTCCGCCGCATCTCGGACACACCGAGTGTGATGACGGTGAACCGCGGAACGCTCGCTTGTGCGCTCATCACCTACTCTCCACTTACTCTCCGCACGCTTCAGAACAGGCTGAGCTGCTGGCCGCCGCCCTTCGGCCGCACGAAATGATCGGTCGTCAGCTTGGTCCGACGCTTATTCAGCCCGAGCTTCTCGCAGGCGATCTCGAAGCGGCGACCGATCATCCAGGCCATCGGGCCTGTCCCCTTCATTCGCGTGCCCCATTGCGAGTCGTAATCGCGGCCGCCGCGCATATCGCGGATCAGGGTGAAGACGTGGCGGTAGCGGTCGGGATAATGCTCGAGCAGCCATTCCCGGAACAGGTCGCGCACCTCCAGCGGTAGCCGCAGCAGCACATAGGCCGCTTCCTTGACGCCGGCATGGGCGGCGGCATCGAGAATGCGCTCGATCTCGCTGTCGTTGAGCGCCGGGATCACCGGCGCCACCATCACCGTGGTCGGAATGCCGGCCTTGGACAGCGCCTGCAGCGCCTCCAGCCGCTTCGACGGCGTCGAGGCCCGCGGCTCCATCGTGCGCGCCAGCTTCGGATCCAGCGTGGTCACGGAGATCGCGACCTTCGCCAGGTTCTTCTTGGCCATCCGCGCCAGGATGTCGGCATCACGCATCACCAGCGCCGACTTCGTGACGATCCCGACGGGATGGCCAACCTTTTCCAGCACCTCGAGGATGCCGCGCATGATCTTCCGCTCGCGCTCGATCGGCTGATAGGGATCGGTGTTGGTGCCGATCGCGATCATCCGCGGATCGTAGCCGCTGGCCGCGAGCTCCTTCTCCAGAAGCGCGGGCGCATCCGGCTTCACGAACAGCTTGGATTCGAAGTCGAGACCAGGCGACAGCCCGAGAAACGCATGGGTCGGCCGCGCGAAGCAGTAGACACAGCCGTGCTCGCAGCCCCGATACGGATTGATCGAGCGATCGAAACCGATGTCCGGCGAGTCGTTGCGGGTGATGACCTTGCGCGAGGTGTCGGTCGCGACCGTCGTCTTGAACGGCGGCAGCTCCTCGAGGCTCTGCCAGCCATCATCGAAGACAACACGGGCCTCCGCCTCGTAGCGACCGCTCGCGTTGGATTGGGCACCCCGGCCGCGGCGCCGGCCCCGTTCGATGGCGACCGCGAGTTCGGGAAAGTCCTTCCCAGGACCTGACGAAGGCGCGCCCGCCGGCTCGGAGGGCACCGGGACCGGCGGGCGCTTGAGGGCATGTGAAGATGCTCGGCTCATGGCCAAGACATAGCACGCAAACAGAACATTACAAGAACAAAATAGAACAAAAGCGCAGGCATGCTCTGCGCGGGCGCAAGGCCAGCCATCACATTCCCGTTCTATCCTGCAGGTGCGCTGGAACAGGACGGTGCGGCGTTACTCTCATACAGTATCCCGCAGGCGCGAAGCGGAAGGCAAGCGAGGTCCCATGCAGATCACTTCTCCCCAACAGACCACCCCGGCCGGCGATCTTGACCTGCTCGATCGCTACTGGCGGGCGGCGAATTATCTCTCGGTGGGGCAGATCTATCTGCTGGACAATCCGCTGCTGCACGAGCCGCTGAAACCGGAGCACATCAAGCCGCGCCTGCTCGGCCACTGGGGGACGACGCCCGGCCTGAACTTCATCTATGCCCATCTCAACCGCGCCATCGAGGCGCAGGATCTCAGCGTCATCTACATCTGCGGCCCCGGCCATGGCGGTCCGGGCATGGTCGCCAACACCTATCTCGAAGGCACCTACAGCGAGATCTATCCGGAGATCACGCGCGATGCCGATGGCCTGCGCAAGCTGTTCCGGCAGTTCTCCTTCCCCGGCGGCATCCCGAGCCATGCCGCGCCTGAGACGCCGGGCTCGATCCATGAAGGTGGTGAACTCGGCTACGCGCTGGTCCACGCCTATGGTGCGGCGTTCGACAATCCCGATTTGATCGTGGCTTGCGTGGTCGGCGACGGCGAGGCCGAGACCGGCCCGCTCGCCGCGTCCTGGCATTCGAACAAGTTCCTGAACCCGGTCCATGACGGGGCGGTGCTGCCGATCCTGCATCTCAACGGCTACAAGATCGCCAATCCCACCGTGCTCGGCCGCATGGGCGATGCCGAGATCAAATGCCTGTTTGAAGGTTACGGATACGAGCCGCTGTTCGTCGAAGGCGCGGAGCCGAAGGCGATGCATCGGCAGATGGCGGACGCGCTCGATGTTGCGCTCGCGAGCATCCGCTCCATCCAGCAGAATGCGCGTCAGCCGGATGCAACGATCCAACGGCCGCGCTGGCCGATGATCGTGTTGCGCAGCCCGAAGGGCTGGACCGGGCCGAAGGAGGTCGACGGCCTCAAGGTCGAAGGCTTCTGGCGCGCCCATCAGGTGCCGATTGCCAACCCCCGCAGCAAGCCGGAGCATCTCGCGCTGCTCGAAGCCTGGCTGAAGAGCTACGAGCCGGAGACGCTGTTCGACGCCCATGGCCGCCTCAGGCCGGAATTGCAGGCGCTGGCGCCCAAAGGGCAGCGACGCCTGGGCGCCAATCCGCATGCCAATGGCGGTCTGCTCAAGCGCGAGCTCAAGCTGCCGGACTATCAAGCTTTCGCGATCGAGGTGTCCTCACCGGGCCAGACCATCGCTGAAGCGACGCGCGAGCTCGGCAAGTTCCTGCGCGACGTGATCACGCTGAATGCGAAGACCCGAAACTTCCGCATCATGGGTCCCGACGAAACGGCGTCGAACCGGCTCGATGCGGTGTTCGAGGTCACCGAGCGCGTGTGGATGGAGGGCATCGAGCCCTATGACGTCCATCTGGCGCATGACGGCCGCGTCATGGAGGTGCTGAGCGAGCATCTCTGCCAGGGCTGGCTCGAAGGCTATCTGCTCACCGGCCGCCATGGCCTGTTCTCCTGCTACGAGGCCTTCATCCACATCATCGATTCGATGTTCAACCAGCATGCCAAATGGCTGAAGGTGTCACGCGAGCTGCCGTGGCGGCGCCCGATCGCGTCGCTGAACTATCTCTTGACCTCGCATGTCTGGCGGCAGGACCATAACGGCTTCAGCCATCAGGATCCCGGCTTCGTCGACCTCGTCGCCAACAAGAAGGCGGATATCGTCCGCATCTACTTCCCACCGGACGCCAACACGCTGTTGTGGATCGCCGACCATTGCCTGCGCACCTACGACCGCATCAACGTCATCGTCGCCGGCAAGCAGCCCGCGCCGCAATGGCTGTCGATGCAGGACGCCGCCACGCATTGCGACGCCGGCATCGGCATCTGGTCTTGGGCCGGCACCGAGCCCGCCGACGAAGAGCCCGACGTGGTGATGGCCTGCGCCGGAGACGTCCCGACCCTGGAGACGCTCGCAGCCGTCGACCTCCTGCGCAAGGAATTGCCCAACCTGAAGATCCGCGTCGTCAACGTCGTCGATCTCATGACCCTGCAGCCGAAGCAGGACCATCCGCATGGCCTCAGCGACCGCGACTTCGACAGCCTGTTCACCGTCAACAAGCCAGTGATCTTCGCCTATCACGGCTATCCGTATCTGATCCATCGCCTCACCTACAGCCGCACCAACCATGCCGGCATGCATGTGCGCGGCTTCATCGAGGAAGGCACCACGACGACGCCGTTCGACATGGTCGTGCTCAACGAGCTCGACCGTTTCCACCTCGCCATCGAGGCGATCGAGCGCGTGCCCGGCCTCAGCGTGCCCGCAGCCCATGTGAAACAGAAATTCCGCGATGCGCTGATCGAGCATACCCGCTACATCCGGGCGCATGGCGAGGACATGCCGACGATCCGCGACTGGGTCTGGCCGAACAGCGCCGGCGGCACCACGCCGACACAGGCGGGCGACTGAACCAGCCAAGCGCGAGCTCCAGCAACGCAGCACCTTGAAATAGCAATCGTTCGGCGTTGCCCGAACGTGCGCGACCCGCTACGTGCTGCAAAATTCCGCAGCGCAGCGGGCTGATTTGGCTATGACAAGATGATAACAGTCATGCTGGAGGCGCGACAGATAACGATGCCAGGTTCATGCTGAGCGTGATCATCCCGACCGAAGGTGTCGAGCAGACCGCCGTGGCCACCCTGTCCGCGCTGGTGCCAGGCGCCGCGGCCGGTGTCGTCACCGAGGTGCTGCTGGTCGATCGCTCGCCCGATTCCAGCGTGATCGAGCGTGTCGCGGACGTCGCCGGCTGCCACTTCATGAAGTTCGAGGGCTCCCAGGCCGCAGCGCTCGCGGCAGGGGCCGCGAACGCGCGGGCGCCCTGGCTGATGTTTCTGCCCGCTGGCGCGATGCTCGATCCCGGCTGGATCGACGAAACCAGGCAGTTCGTCCAGAGCGTCGCCGCCGCCGGCCAGCCCCGCGCCGGCGTTTTCCGTTACGCCAGGTCTCCTTACGCTGCGATCAGTCTGCACGAGCGGATGCGATCGGTCGCTCGGGCCCTGGTCGGACCGCTCGGCGACCAGGGCCTGCTGATCGCCCGCGATCATTACCGGCAGGTCGGCGGCTACCAGCCCGATCGAAAGCGTGCCGAGACGCGCCTGTTGCGTCAGCTCGGCCGCTCCTCGCGGACCATGCTGCGCAGCCGGATTGTCATGGTCTAGCATCGGGACGATACTTGCCAAAGTCAATCAATTGATTGACAATGGCAAGTATTGGAGGTGCCACATGATTCCTGCCCCATCCGACGGCCAGGTCGCCGCCGTTCGCGCGTTCAACCGCTTCTACACGAGGAAGCTCGGCGCGCTGGACCAGCATCTGCTCGACAGTCCGTTCTCGCTGGCCGAAGCGCGTGTGCTCTATGAGCTGGCGCAGTACGACGCCATCTCGGCCAAGGAGATCGGTCTCTCGCTCGGCCTCGATGCCGGCTATCTCAGCCGCATCGTCCAGAGCTTCGACGAGCAGGGCCTGATCACCCGTACGCCATTGCCGACCGATCGCAGGCAGCAGCAGCTCGGGCTCACCGCCAAGGGACGACAGGCCTATGCCAGGCTCGACCGCAGTTCGCAGAAGGAGATCGCGGCCATGCTGGCGCCGCTGGCGCCATCCGTGCGCGACCGGCTGGTCGGTGCAATGACGACGATCGAGACCGCCCTGGAGCCGCAGCAGCCGGGCCGCTCCCCGGTGCTGCTGCGCAGCCATCGCCCCGGCGACATCGGCTGGGTGGTTTCACGGCACGGCGCCGTCTACGCTGAGGAATATGGCTGGGACGTCTCGTTCGAGGCGTTGGTCGCCGAGATCGGCGCGCAGTTCATCAGGAGCTACGACCCGGCGCGCGAGCACTGCTGGATCGCCGAGCTTGCGGGTGAGCCGGTCGGCTCGATCTTCCTGGTCAAGGGCAGCGACGAGGCCGCCAAGCTGCGGCTGCTGCTGGTCGAGAAGAAGGCCCGCGGTCTCGGCGTCGGCCGGGCCCTGACCGAACAATGCATCCGCTTCGCCCGCGAGAAGAACTACAGGACGATCGAGCTGTGGACGCAAAGCATTCTCACCGCCGCGCGCGACATCTATGCCCGCGCCGGGTTTCGCAAGATCGCTGAGGAGCCGCACGCCATGTTCGGCGTCCCGCTGACGGGCGAGACATGGCGGCTCGAGCTGTAGCCCGCGCCGCCCGGGTTGCAGCAACCGCCGGTAGGCCGAGATCCCCCCCACAACACGTTGCGCATGCCGATTGCGAAGTTCCCGCGCGTCGGTAGTATCCCGCCAAACGGGGCGAGTATCAGCAGTGATGGAATCGATGGTGCGATCGAAGCTTGCAGCGCTTGCCGCGCTGGCAGGCTTGTTGGGGGTCGCGGCTGGGACGGCGGCTCACGCCGCGCCCAAAGGACGCGCAACGGTCGCGATTACGCGCACGGCCGATTTCCTCTATTTGGCGGCGCCCGCGGCGATCGAGATCAACGGCGCCAAGGTGGCGAGCCTTGGCCGCGGCGAGAGCTACAGCGGCCCGATTGCGCCGGGCGCCACGACGATCACCGTATCGACATGGTCCTCGCCGGGCTCGTCGAACATTCGTTTCACCGCCGTGCCCGGCAAGACCTATCGAATGGTCGTGGGACCGCGCGGACAGAATTTCGCCGCCAGCATGATGGGCGGCCTCATTGGCGCGGCAATCGAAGGCGGCGGCGCTTTCGAGATCGTACCAACGAAGTGAGACGTGCGATGGACGCGCGGCGCGTCGTCGTGCCGTGGTCCTACGCCGTCGCGCCCTGCGCCTTGGGCCGGCGCAGATGCTCGTCGAGCCGCGGCATGATCTCGACGAAGTTGCAGGGCCGCGTGCGGTAGTCGAGCTGGGCGGCGAGGATGCCGTCCCAGCCGTCGCGGCAGGCGCCCGGTGATCCCGGCAGGCAGAAGATGTAGGTCGCGCCGGCGACGCCGGCCGTGGCCCGGCTCTGGATCGTCGACGTCCCGATCTTGGCGTGGCTCAGCATGTGGAAAGCGATCGAGAAGCCGTCCATGCGCTTCTCGAACAGCGGCTCGATCGCTTCCGGCGTGACGTCGCGGCCGGTGAAGCCGGTGCCGCCGGTGGTGATGACGACGTCGACGCCGGGATCGGCGATCCACGACTTCACCACCGCGCGGATCTTCTCGACGTCGTCGGTGACGATCTCGCGCGCCGCGAGCCTATGGCCGGCAGCGGTCAGGCGGTCACTCAGGGTGGTGCCGGACTTGTCGTCGGCAAGCGAACGCGTGTCGGACACCGTCAGCACGGCGATGTTGAGGGGAATGAAGCTCTTGCTCTCGTCGATCGCCATCATCGCGTCTCCCTACAGCGAACTGGCGCTGAACGTATTGCAGGCCTGCACCGTGCCCTGCTGGTAGCCGATCATGAACCAGCGCTTGCGCTGCGCGGCGGAGCCATGGGTGAACGAATCCGGCACCACGCGTCCGGTCGCCTTCCGCTGCAAAGTGTCGTCGCCGATCGCCGAGGCCGTCGTCAACGCGGCGTCGATGTCGCCCTCCTCGAGGAAGCCCGGGCGCTTCTTGGCCTCGCGATTGACCCAGACCCCGGACAGGCAGTCGGCCTGCAGCTCGACTTTGACCTGCAGCGCGTTGGCTTCGGCCTTGTTGTCCGACTGCTGCTGCATCCGCGTCACGCGCGGCAGGATGCCGAGCAGGTTCTGGATGTGGTGCCCGGCCTCGTGCGCAATGATGTAGGCCGCGGTGAACTTGCAGGCGCTGCCCGAGCAGCCCCGGAAGCGCGTCTCGACCTCGCGGAAGAAGTTGGTGTCGAGGAAGATCTGCCGGTCCGGCGGACAGTAGAACGGTCCCATCGCAGACTGCGCCATGCCGCAGCGGCCGCCGTTGGTGCTGTTGCGAAACAGCACGATCTTGGGCCCGGTATAATTCTGGCCGCTGGCCTGGAAGATCTCGCTCCAGCGGTCGTCGATCTCGCCGAGCACGCCGGAGATCATGTCGCCCATCTCGTCCTTGGGTGCGCCCGTCCGGCCCGGCGAGCGCCGGTCCGCCTGCTGGGTCGGCGCGCCGCCATGGCTCAGCATCTCGGCGCCGCCGATCAGGATGCGCGGATCGATGCCGAAGGCATAGCCGATCAGGCCGAGCACGATGATGGTGCCGATGCCCAGCCCGCCACCGCCGATCGGCAGACCCATTCCACCGCCCATCCCGCCGCCTTCGTCGCGACGGTCGTCGATGTCGTCGCTGCGACGGAAATCATCGTAACGCATGGGCGGCCTTTCCTCACGATTCTTGCGCGGCTCTGCACGAAATGCCTAACGCGGCAGACAGGTAAAATTTCCACTGTGTTAATCAATAACCCGGCCGGCAAATTTTGCCTAGCGCAGCCAAAAAAAACCGGCCCGCGCCGAACCTCGATCGGCTGCGCTCGCGCGCGACCGGCGCGAAAAACCCATCGCAATCGGCGTCTTGCGCAGAGACCATCGTGCATCGACGAACGGAATTCGTCGCTGGTGCGCGTGATGAAAGCGTGCGCATCGATGCGAATAATTTTCCGGGTTAAGTCCATTTTTACTTTGCCGGGTCAATGTGTGGGCAGTCGGTTGTTAGGTCCCGCGTCGCCGACAGCGTCGCCTGAGTCAGAGTTCTTGAGTCATGGTAGAGTCGCGTCGCGGGGCGTCTGCAAGGGCGCCCCGCACTAAATTTCAGACCCTCGAAGAGCAACGAATCATCGTCGGCGACTGCGTCGCCGAGATGTCGAAACTGCCAGGCGCATCGGTCGACCTGGTGTTTGCAGATCCTCCCTACAATCTGCAGCTCAAGGGCGAGCTCAAGCGTCCCGACGAATCGCAGGTCGATGCGGTCGACGACGATTGGGACAAGTTCTCCTCGTTCTCCGCCTATGACGACTTCACGCGCGCCTGGCTGCTCGCCGCGCGCCGCCTGATGAAGCCGAGCGCAACGATCTGGGTGATCGGCTCCTATCACAACATCTTCCGCGTCGGCGCGATCATGCAGGATCTCGGCTTCTGGATCCTCAACGACATCGTCTGGCGCAAGTCCAACCCGATGCCGAACTTCCGCGGCCGCCGCTTCACCAACGCGCACGAGACCATGATCTGGGCCGCGCGGGACGAGAAGGCGAAGGGCTACACGTTCAACTACGAAGTGCTGAAGGCCGCCAACGAGGACGTCCAGGCGCGCTCGGACTGGCTGATTCCGCTGTGCACGGGCGAGGAACGGCTGAAGGACGGCGATGGCAAGAAAATCCATCCGACGCAGAAGCCGGAAGGCCTGCTGGCGCGGGTGCTGCTGTCATCCTCGAAACCCGGCGATCTGGTGATCGATCCGTTCAACGGCACCGGCACGACCGGAGCCGTGGCAAAACGCCTCGGCCGCCGCTACATCGGCTTCGAGCGCGACAAGGTCTATGCGAAGGCGGCAGAGCGGCGCATCGCCGCGGTCGAGCCGCTGCCGGAGGCAACGCTGGCACCGTTCATGACGGCGCGCGAAGCGCCGCGCGTCGCCTTCTCGGAGCTGATCGAGCGCGGCATGATCGCGCCCGGCACCAAGCTCGTCGACTCCAAGCGCCGCCACGGCGCGCTGGTGCGCGCCGATGGGGCCATCATGCTGGGTGACAAGGTCGGTTCGATCCACCGCATCGGCGCGGTGGCGCAAGGTCTGCCGGCCTGTAACGGCTGGACCTTCTGGCACGTCGAGACCAAGGGCGGCCTCAGGCTGATCGACGAGTTGCGCGCCGAGATCCGCTCCGAGATGTCCGCCGCCTGACGCTCACGAATTCCGGCGCTCCTGTCCGGAATAGCGCGCCAGCAGGTCTTCGACCTCGTACTGCTCGTCGTAGCGAACGTCGTCGCGCGGCACGACCGAGACCTGCGCGGTGGACTGCGACGATTTACCCCTGCGTCCCGCCAGGGCCGGATAGTAGCTGTCCACCGGCGGCAGGTGCATGCGATCGAGCTCGGGCTCCGCCGGCCAACGCGTGACGCGCCGGGCGGCCACCGGCTCGATGCGAAGCTGCCGCCTGCCCCGGGCGCGCGCAAACAGCACGCTAATCGAGAAGCCCGCAATCGCGACTGCGCCGAGGAACGCAAACATCCGCGTCCTGGACGCATCATCCCCGGACATGCCGATCGTCACGGCCGGCGAGGCATCCGCAGCGGCCAGCGCCGGCGTCGCGGGAGCAGCCGCTTCCGCGGCGCTCGTGTCACTGGCGGCCGCGAGCGTGTAGGAGGACGCGCGGGGCGCGGCGGGCTCCACCGCTGCCGGCCGCGTGCCGGACTGGTCGGGCCAACGCGTCGCAACAGCAGATTCGTTCACGGCCGCACCGACCGGGTCGGGCGCCGCCGGCGCTGACGCGACGGGCGCTGGCGCGGCCGGAAATGCGGCAACCGACGGAAACGCAGACGTCGCCGGCACAGACGGCGCGGCGGTCGGTGTCGAGGACACGACCTTCACCTCATCGGCGGCGTCCTTGGACGACGATTGGATCTCGGCACGTGCATTGGCCGCGGTCGACGAGAGCTGAGCACGTTCCTTCTGCGAGGCGAGCTTGCGCGTGACGAGCGACGCGCCCTTCGCCTCGCGATCGTCGTCGCGCAGATACCAGCACTGCTTCTTCGTCGCGCGATCGATGCGATAGAACCAGTGCTTCCCCGCCGGCGTTCCCGCAGGCTTTGCAAGGCATTCGTCAGCAGCCGATGCCGGTGTAAACTCGATTGTCGCCGCAGCCACTCCCGCCAGCACGGCGACAGCAACGCGCGGCAACAAACTCGTCGTTCGATTCGTCATCACACCTCCGACGATTCAACGCGCCCCCGCTGCGCCGTTTCGGCGATGACTTCGTTCGGAATAAGGCTGCGGAGGTTCCATTTGTCGAAACAATGTTAGAACAGCGGTGTCCTTTGGATGCGTTCCAATATTTTTGGGCTGTTTTGTCGCAGCAACAGTGGGAATTCGCGTTGATACGACGACGACACGCGTGCTGTGCCATTCGAGACAACACGCGGATGTGAGAAAACCCAAGACTGAAATCCTGAATGCCAATCACCGCAAGGCGTAGTCCAGAGATTGATGCGCGTGCGCCTCACTTGATCTAAGTCAATGACTCTCGACGGTCCCACGCGTGTACGACGGCGTCGGACAAACTCGCCGCTTCATCGACGTACGCTCGCCATGGCCGTCGCGAACATGACGCGCACATCGACCACACGCCGCGCCCCGCTCACTTCATCATCTTCGTCAACGCCTTCTCGACCAGCTCGCGCGTGTACGGCTTCTGAATGATCGGCGCGTCGGACAGCTCGGGCGGAATCGGCGCGCGCTCGCCATAGCCGGTGGCGAACATGAAGGGCACGCCGAGCTCCTTCAGCCGGTGCCCGACCGGCAGGCTGCTCTCCGCGCCGAGGTTGATGTCGAGCAGCGCGAAGCCCGGCACCGCGCGCTCGATCGCCTTCAGCGCCTGACCGACCGACGCCGCCGTGTCGACTTGCCGCGCACCGAGCTCGAGCAGAATCACCTCGGCGCCCATCGCGATGATCAAATTGTCCTCGACGATCAGCGCGGCGCCTGAGAGACGCGGCGTCGGCTCCTGCTTCCGCTCGGGACGTGGGACCGCGCCGGTCGGCGCCGGAACCAGCTGGACGAAATTGGCGGGAATCATGAAGCGGGCCTGAACGCCGAGCAGATCAAAGCGAATCTCGGCGTCGCCCTTGAGATCGAATGGCACCGACCGCTCGATGATGGTGGTGCCGAAGCCGCGGCGCGTCGGCGGCTGCACCGGAGGTCCGCCGCTCTCCTTCCAGTCGATGACGAGGCTTGCGCCGGGATCCAGTCGCCACGCCACCTGAACCTGCCCGGTGGAGTCGGCCAGCGCGCCGTATTTCGCCGAGTTCGTCATCATCTCATGCACGACGAGCGCGAGCGTCCCGAACGCCTTGGGGTCGAGCGCGACGTCCGGCCCTTCCATCCGCACCCGCGCAGCCCGCGAGCCGAGATAGGCGCCCGCCTCCGACTCCAAGAGCGCGCGCAGCGCGACCGGCGCCCAGTTGAGATTGGTGATCTGGTCGTGGGCACGTGCCAGAGCCTGGATGCGGCCGCCGAGCACCGCGGCGAAGTCCTCGACCGAGGTCGAGGTCTCCTTGCTCTGCGCGACCAGGCCGCGCACGAGACTAAGGATGTTGCGAACGCGGTGATTGAGCTCGGCGATCATGAGTTCCTGCCGCTCCTGGGCGCCGCGGCGCTCGCGTGCGGCGAGCTCCGACAGTTGCAGGATCACCTCCAGCAGGGTGATGCGCAGGCTCTCGGCGATGCGCAGGTCCGCCGCTGACCATGGCTTCGACTGGCCGGCCACCGTCTGCTGCCACAGCTCGAAGCTCTTGCGTGGCGTGAGGCGCGGCCCGAGCGGGCCTTCGGCGTAGGTCTTGTTGGGATCGCCCGCCCAGTTGACCGAGCGCAGCACTTCGCGCCGGAAGAAGATCAGACAGTCGCGCGGCGTGCGCGAGATCGGAATGGCGAGGAAGCCGGCGGCGCGATCGCGGAATGCCTCGCCCGCCGCGTACACCTTGGCAATCTCGGCGCTGGCGCAGATGCGGCCGGGGGAGGTCCGGTTGATGAAGCCGATGAGGTCCAGCACGTGCTCTTCGGTCGGCGTCTCGCCGTCGAGCGTGATCTCGTCGTCGGACCACACGGCGATGCCGTCGCACTCGATCATCTGCCGGTAGTCGGCGACGAAGTCGAGGATCGCTCGCTTGCTGTGGGCGTGCAGAGCCGCACGCTCGATCAGACGCTCCTGGATCTGATGCGCGCGCGTCTCATAGGCGACGTCGGTCTCCCGCTCGCGGGCCTCGAGCAGCCAGGAGTACATCTGGCCGAACAGCTCGGCCGCGGTGCGCTTCTCGAACGACAGGTGATGCGGCGCATAGTGATGGCAGGCGAACAGGCCCCACAGCTTGCCTTCGCGCAGGATCGAGACCGACATCGACGCGCCGACGCCCATGTTGCGGAGATATTCGATATGGACCGGCGAGACCGCGCGCAGCACGCTCATCGACAGGTCGAGCAGGCCGGCATTGTGCGTCGGCGTCGACAGCAGCGGCGCCGGCACGGCGTCGATGTCGGCGATGATCCGCAGCCAGTTGCGCTGGTAGAGCTGCCGCGCCTGCCTGGGAATGTCCGAGGCCGGATAATGCAGCCCGAGGAACGGCTCCAGGCCGGAGCCCGCGGCCTCGGCGATCACCTCGCCCGAGCCGTCCGGATGAAAGCGATACACCATCACCCGATCGAAGCCGGTCAGCAGCCTGAGCTGGCGTGCCGCCTCCTGCGCGAGGTCCATCATCCCCGTCGTCTTGCGGATGCGGCCGAGCATCAGCCGCACCAGCTCGCCGGAATTGACGCCGGGCTCGATCAGGCTCGGCTCGGCCTCGACGACGAGATACGCACCGGAAAAGTGGATGGCGAGGTCGAACAGCCGGCCCCGGCCCTGAAGATCGACGCCGAACACACGCTCGACCGCGTCCGGACCGCTGAGATAGTCGACCCGGGCACGGATCGCCGTCACGGCGGCTTCCGAGAGCACGGCGTCGAGCGGCCGCTGCAGCAGCCAACCGATGTCGCCGCCGAGAAAGTCCGGCGCGTTCTCCGAAGCCATGCAGATGGTGAAGTCCGACACCAGCGCCAGCAGGAAGCCAAACGGCTGGACGCTCCCGGGAACATGGATCGGCTCGCGATCGCAATTGGTGAGGTTGACCGGCTCGTTCATGCTGCTGCCATTGCCTTCGCAAACATCGCGAACGCTGCGCGCGCACTCACGATCATCCTGACTTCCTCGTCGGCTGTCGTCCGCTCCTGTGCGAGTTGTGACAGGAAGCTGCGCCACAAGCCCTGCCGCGCGCCATGGCCGAGATAGCGCGTCGCGCGTCTCACCCGCGGATCGGCGGAGGCCGCGACCATGCGCACCAGATAGGCCGCGCCGAGCCGCGATCCTTCCAGCACGTAGAGCGTGCCGAATACGCCCGCACGGTCGAGCGAGGGGGCGGGAAGGTCCATCGGAACCGGCACGGCACCGAAATCCGCGAGATCGCCGGCGATCGCCTGCGATCGTCGGCGCTGCGGCCAGTCCTCGATCAGATCATCCACCCCGGCCTGATCGAGCGCCGCCTCCAACGGCAGCAGCGCGGCCGCGCTGGCCTGCAGGAACCGGCGGTAATGAGCCGTCGTGGTGAGATCGAAATGAACGAGCCCCTCATCCAGCGCGCGGTGCGCCGAGGCCGTTGCCGCCTTCAGTCTTTCGCGGATGCTCTCGGTGCCGGTCGCGCGCAAACGGTCATCTGAAACGGCAGCCGGCAACATCAAGGGGTCCCAGAAAAGGAGATCGGTCGCAGGCGCGCCACGGCCTCCTGCAACGTCGATGGCCGGAGCTGGGTTCCGGCTTCGCGCTGCTATTTTTTCCGCTCTCCCGATGCGCCGTGCTGGCGGGCGGCTGTTCCGACGCCATGGCCTCGAGGATGGCCGTCAGCCCGCCAGCTCGGCCAGCGCCTTCTTGACGGCCGGCCGCCCGGACATGCGGCCAAAATGGGCGGCGACCTTCGGGAAGGCGTTGATGTCGACGCCGTCGCCTTCGAGCCATTGGGCGATCGTGAACAGATAGGGATCGCAGATCGTGTACTGCTCGCCCATCACCCACGGGCCGCGCAGCATCTTCTGCTCGATCAGCGCGAAGCAGGCGCTCATCGTCTCCGGCACCTTCTTCTTCATGTCGGCGAAGGAGGACTCTTCGGTGGCCCAGCGATAGCCCCTCATCTTGTGCGCATGGGCGATGTGGACCGTCGAGCACAGATAGCTGTTGAACGACTGCACCTCGGCAAAGGCGAAGACGTCGTCGAGCGGCGCAAGCCGAGCCTCCGGAAAGCGCTGCGCGACATAGGCGAGCATCGCAGGCGTCTCGGTCAGGACGCCCTGCTCCGTCACCAGCGCCGGAACGCGCCCCTTGGGATTGATCGCGAGATAGTCCGGGCTGTTCTGCTGGTTGGTCTTGAAGCTGAGCTTCTCGGCGACGTAGTCGGCGCCGGTCTCGGCCAGCGCGATATGTGAAGCGAGCGCGCAGGTGCCCGGCGCGACATAGAGCTTGAGCATGGTGATCCCTGACAGATGATATCCGACCCTATCTGCACCGGTCCGGACCGTCCACCCCTGGACGCCCGCGTGCGCCGTCATGGGCGATCTGCATTCTGCGGGCCGCGTGCTCGACCCGCGCGGATCCGGACACGACCCATGCCGATCGATGACGACGCGACGACAGACATCCCGATGAAGGACATCCCGATGAAGGACATGACCTCACCCTCTCGCGGCGCGCAGCGCCCGAGGTGTTGCCGAGAGGGACCCTCGCAACGAGGAGGGCGCAGGGAATGCCGGGTGCTGGCCGCAACCCATGGCCCGCCTGCAGAAAGATAAGCAGGCGGCAGTCACCACAGGTCCAGCCGGTCATCCGGCATTCCCTGCGCGATGGGCTTTACGTCTTATACGTGATCTCCCTGGTGCGCCGGGCTTTCTGGCCACCATCCCCGCGCGAAGCGAAGCCTCAACGCGAGTTGACATCAGCATCGGGATGCCAGGACCACACGATTTCAACGTCCGCGAAAGGCCCCGCACGCGCGCCACGACGGCAAGCCGCCGCAGCCCTGCACGAGGCCGGTCGACGTCGCTCGTCCTGACGACGCCGTCGCAGCCACCGCATCCCGCCCCGCGTGTCGTGACGACGCGTACGCCCCTCCTGCCGGGACGGAACGGGGCGGATATAGCCATTGATTTGGGGTCGGAGTCAAGACAAATTCCGAAAAACGGAAGACGCGTCCTGGAACGGAACGGAGCGACGGATCGGAATGACGTGCAATGTCGGCGCATGCTGCGCCGTCGATGCGATCAGCGCCGACCGGTATGCAGCCGTCTCGTCGGGGCAGCGCGCCACGACAAGTTTTCATGCAGCGTCACCGTAATACTCAACGAAATACTGGAATCCGCCACCCGGCGCGCTACTGCCACCGACAAAGCGTGGGGCGTGACTTCGCTTTAGTTTCGCGGCATGCTGTCGATTAGCTCGCGGGATGGGTGGAGCAACGCGAAACCCATCAATTGGTCTACGAGACAACAATGGTATCGCTTCGCTCCAACCAGTCCACGCGCTGGCGGGTTTGTCCTATCTGGTGACGCAGCGGAAGTCTTTAAGCCTGACCTCATACGCTCGCGGAAGGCGTCACCATATTCATGTTCATCCTCCGACGGATTGCCTCGCGGCCGATCGCCGGTATGACGATGAACTCACACCGGGTGCTTCCGCTCGAGTTTCCCAACAATGCGCTCGCCAAGTCTACGCGCAATCGATGGTACGAGCCGCAAGCCGAGGACGGCCAGCCGGGCGCGGCCACCCGGAACGATGAAATACCGGTCGCGCCGGATTCCCCGCAATGTGTCCGCAACCACGATTTCCAAGGGAGTTCTCGGGATGGTCAGCGTATGTCGCCGGTTCTCCGGTGTCCGATAGGAATCAAGCTCCGCCACCATAGGCGTCTCGAACTCCGCTGGGCAGACGAGGTGAACCTTGATACCTTGGCGCAGCAGTTCGTAGTGCAGGCATTCGGTGAAGCCGACCAAGGCGTGTTTCGCAGATCCATAGGCGGTGAAACCGAAGATTCCGGTCAGACCAGCGATCGATGCTATGTTGATCAACCGCCCGCCAGCGGCGCGTAGATGGGGTAAAGCAGCCCTGGTGACATTTACCGGACCAAAGAAATTGGTTTGCATCACGGCCTGGAAGTCATTGTCGGTGAGGGTCTCGAACCGCCCCTCGCGCATCACACCTGCATTGTTGAACAGCATGTCGATCCCTCCACGGCGCCGAGCAACCTCCTCGATAGCCTGAGACGCTGCAATCGGATCGCCAACATCGACGGACTGAACCTCGATATCGGCGCCGGCGTGTCGCCGACGAAGTTCATGAACCGCGAGATCCAGATTATCGGTTCGCCGCGAGAGGAGCGTCAGCCGAGCACCTTGGGGGGTAAGCGCGTTCGCTATCGCAAAGCCTAGGCCCGTCGCCCCCCCGGTGATGACAATGCTACGTGAATGGAACATAGGAGAGTCCTAAGCCAGAATCCACTTCGGGAAGCCGGGAGAAAGGACGAGCCCCAGCTTCGCCCAATCGCGCGGTCGAGTGCTGCCCACTGACCGCCGTTGCCTCAGAAACACCTATTTTCATTTTGTCGACCTTGCTGAGCTTCCTAGGTGCAGTTGCTGAGCAGGACTTCGTACAAACTCCGCCAGCGGTTGAAGCCTCCGGTGATACCCCCGCAGGGCGACGGCGCGTTCGCCGCAAGGCATGGCTGCATCGTTTTCGTGCAGTCACATCGGAGCTTTTCCGATTGCTATTTGAGCGGCAGCAGACCACATGCCGGGCTGCGGTCAATCAAGCGCAGTGGCGATGCGGTCGGCGAGGGCGAGCAGGGTTTCTGGTTTACCCATCGGCGCCTGCCCGTGGCCCTTCATCGGAACGTCCGCCCAGCGAGGTATGATATGGAAATGCAGGTGGAAGACGGTCTGACCGCTGGCCGCGCCGTTCAACTGAACGATCAGGAAACCCTCGGGTGCCAGCGCCTTGACCACTGCCCGGGCGGTGCGTCGGGTGGCTGCGACCAGCCGAACGAGCACGTCCGGCTCCACGTCCAGCAGGGTGCGGGAGGTCGAGGTCTTCGAGATCACCAGTACGTGCCCTTCGGACTGGGGAAAGGCGTCCATGAACGCGAGGACGTGATCGTCCTCCCAGACCTTGGCGGCGGGGACTTCGCCGCGAAGGATTCGGCCAAAGATGTTGTCGGGGTCGTAGGGGGCGGCGAGGGTCATCTGGTGCTCCGGAGTATGGGCGAGGCTAGAAACCGCGGTGCGGTGGGGCGTTTTGGGTGACGGCGCAGTGCTTCCCTAGTTTTGGCGGCCCGGGCTCCATCGGCCGAGGACGTGCGGTCCCCGGCACCGCGGCTCAATCGCTGAGGGGTCTCGTGTGCCGGGCGCTGCGCCCGTGACATGGACTGTCGTCTCTTAGTCCGGCTGAGGCTGACCGGGCGCCTGTTGCAAGTGGGCTATATCGCGTAGCCCGCTTGAACTCCTCGTGTGACAGGCCTTCAGATTCGGCTGTTCGGGTGATCGTTGAAAGCTACCAGCCATCGCGAGGAAGGTGATCGCGTGCTGACGGCGATCACGCTGACGCCCGGCGGCCAGCTCAGCCGCGCGAATTCTGCAAGAACCAAGCGGACAAGTGAATACATTGGCGCTGCGATGGCAGGGGTCGGCGTAAACAGACGCCCGCACTTCGGGCGACGCAACCATGCGGCGGCATTTCCAGATGCCGCCCACCGGAAGAAGCCGCCACAACTCAATATTCGCAATCAAGAAAGCGTTCGACATTATTTCCCCAAACAAATCTTTCCGCTATGGACGCCGGGTACAAGAGCTTGCGCGCCAAGGTCGCTGGATGCCGTCGGCGTGACCTTCTCGAAGCATAGACGTGTGGAGGAATGGCCGCTTGCCAGAATCGGCTACCAATTTCGACGAGAGAGCTTTGTTGTGCCTCTGGCCTCAACGAATGATGTTCATCGGGCGTCTGGGTACGCTGCCGCTGCACCGGCATCCAATATCGGTCTGCCTGGTGGCGCTTCAGGCCCCTCTGCGGATCGGCACCACAATGGCCGGGGAGAGCCTGGCCTGCCTTACCGCCATCGTCCCCGCAGGCTTGGCGCATACCCTTGATCTAAGCGGGGCGCCGGTCGCCGTGATATACAACGACCCTGACGATCCTTACTATCGGCGCCTCTCGCCCCGTCAGAGATGTGGCCTAAGCTCACTGGACCCTGACATCGAAAGTTCGCTTATCGTCGCTGTGCGGAATCTCTACGCGCTGCATCAGACAGGTGATAAGCTACGCTTCGACGATTTCGATTTCGCTGCTGAACAGGCATTGGGAATCGAACCGCGCCCACCACGGTTCGATGCGCGGGTTGAACGTGTCGTAGCTATCATAAGGGCTGACATCGCCCGCAATCACTCGATCCAGGAACTGGCCCGGCGAGTCGACCTTTCCCCTGGTCGCCTGCAGCATCTGTTCGTCCAAGAGATTGGGGTGCCACTTAGGACGTTTAGGATTTGGATTCGTTTCCGGCACGCTGTGGAGCGTGTGGGAAATGGCGATTCTATCACGTCGGCGGCGCTCGATGCAGGCTTTTCGAGCTCCAGCCATTTCAGCCACGCCTTCAAGGCAACCTTTGGCGCTACTGCCGCCAGCGTGCTCAAGGACGCTCCGTCTAGGGTCCGGATTCAGTTGATCGAATAACTACGATGGCCGCGATGGGCGCCGGAAACTGACGGTTTTTCCCTCTTGCTGCCACACGTCATCCTCGAAATGCCTGTCGCAGAAATTATCTGCGTCTCACTTGAGGGGTGCAGTCCAGAGATGTCACCGTAATTGTCTCATGACGTCGTCGGCGGCGGACCGAGTGCGGTCTCGATCAGCAGCGTGTCGCAATATTCGATCCATTCCAGGATACGGCCGTTCTCCAGGCGAAGGACGTTGCAATAGCTGTTGTTGTAGATCTTGCCGTCGCTCGTCGTATTGCGGCCACGCGCCTCGACCACGACGCGGTCATCCTCGGCCGTCAGCCGGATCGGGATGGTGGTGATGCGGCCGAGCCGCGCCCGCAGCGGCGCGAACAACTCGGCGAGAACGGTCGCCTTGCCGTCATAGCCGCGCGACCAGGATCCGCTGCCCATGATGACGAAGCGGAAATCATCCGCGAGACGATCGAGTAGCGGCTGCGGATTGCTCTTCGCCAGCTCGTCGAACACATGCTGCACGATCCGCTTGTTGTCATGACCCGTGGCTTCTGCGGCGCTCATCGGCAAACCCTCCTTGAATTCAGGCATCGTCGCATCAACCCGTCTGCCTGAGCGCAGCCGGAAACGGTCCCAGCACCGCTTCCGTCAGCGCCGAGTCGCAGTATTCACGGATCTCGACGATGCGCCCCTCGTGCAGCCGATAGATCAGGCAGTAGTCGTTGTTGTAGGGCCGACCGGATCTGGTGCGCATCTCGCCCTTGGCCTCGACCACGACGAGGTCGTCATCCGCGATGAAGCGCAGCGGAATGGCGCGGCGTCCCTCCGCCAGCAGGCTGTTGAGATGGCCATGGAGATTGCGCAGCAGCGCCTCCTTGCTTCTGATCGTCTGCGACCACGAATATTGTCCCGTGATCACCATCGTGACGTCGTCGGCGATGGCCGCGACATAGGCCGCGCGGTCGCCGGCGGCGGCCTTGGCGAGCAGGTCCTGCATCAATTGCTTGTTGGCTCTTGCGGTCATGTCATCTGTCTCCGATCTCCTCTGCAACGGAGCGAAGCATGACGGGTGGCGGCGCATTCTTCCAATCGATATCGGATATGATATCAATTCGGCCCATGAATTTGGCCGCGCTCGACCTCAATCTGCTGGTGGCGCTCGACGCGCTGCTCCGCGAGAGCAGCGTCAGCCGGGCTGCGCTGCGGATCGGACTGTCCCAGCCGGCCACCAGCCACGCGCTGCAGCGGCTGCGCGACTTGCTCGGCGATCCCCTGCTGGTCCGCACCGGCGCGCGGATGGAGCTGACCCCGCGCGCCCTTGCGCTGCAGGCCCCGCTCGCCCAGGCCCTTGATCAGGTGCGCGGCCTGTTCACGCCCGACGCGTTCGACGCTGCACGGAGCGAACGCCAATTTCGCCTGATGATGCCTGATCTCGCGGTCGAGCTGCTGATGCCGTCGTTGATGGCCAAGGTGACGCGCGCCGCGCCCAACCTCCGCATCGACGTCGTGCCTTGGCGAGGCCCTGCGATCTTCCACGCCGAGTTCGCCCGCACCATCGACATGGTGATCTCGATCGGCAACGCCTTCAAGGGCTTCCATCGCCAGTTGCTCTACGCCGACAGCGATGCGCTGGCGGTGCGGCGCGGTCACCCGGTCGGCAGGCGACTGAGCCGGCGAGACGGCTTCCTGGCCGCCCGGCATGTCGCGGTGGTGCTGCGCGGCCAAAGCGAGGACCTGATCGATGGCTGGCTGCGCAGCAAGGGCTGGGAGCGGCGGATCGCGCTGGTCGTGCCGAGCTACATCGAGGCGCTGCATGTCGCCGCGCGCACCGATCTCGTCGCCTTCGTGCCGCGCCGCCTGATCGCGGCGCTGGCGCAGGCCTTGTCGCTGTCGACCGTCGCGCCGCCGCTCGATCCTGGCATCGACGAACAATACATGTTCTATCCGACCAGGGCGCAGGTCGAGCCGGGGTCGATCTGGCTGCGCACGCTGATGCTGGAAACGGGCCGCGAGCTCGGCGGCGCGCCAGGACGTGCGACGAAACCGACATGAGCGGACGCCGGCGGGCGCCCGCGCGTCGTGCTCTGTCAGGCCGCCAGCAGCGAAATGCGTTGATACAGTCGAGGTCGCGCAGGGTGGGCAAAGCAGCCGCCCGGCAGGGCGGCAGCGTGCCCACCGCGGTGCTGCGTACTCCGAGTCAGATGGTGGGCACGGCGCGCGATCGAGCGCAGTCTGCGGTGAATACGGTGATGCGCGCCTTTGCCCACCCTACCCTCCAAACCGGCTAGCGCAGCAGCGGCATGAATTCCGGCTCGTTCAGATTTTTGGCTGGCGTCCGCCTTGTTGTCAGGCTATCAGACGCCCGCTGCGCGGATGCGCACCGTAAGCGTCTCACGTCAGGCAACGCATTCAACGGATCGGCTCGATCCGGAGGAATGCAGGATGCGTTGCCCGTGATCGACCGATCGAATTCCGGAACTGCCATCATGAATCCATCTGGTGAACGGCGCGCGCGCAGAAAACTGCCCACGCGCTATGCGGCTGTCGTCATGCCACTGACACTCTCGGTGCTGATGACGTTCGTCGTGTCGGCGATCGCCACGCTGAAGAGTCTTGGACCGACGCCGGCGTTCATCGCGACCTGGCCCGCAGCGTGGGGCATCTCCTGGCTCGTCGCGTTCCCCACGCTGCTCGCTGTCCTGCCGCTGGTGCGGCGGATCGTGGCGCTCGTGGTGGAGACGCCCAAGCCGAATTAAGCGAAAGCAGCGGGGCCGCTCAACTGCGGCCCCGCTTCAACGGGTATCATGCAAGCCGCTGTTTGGGCCGTGAATCCGACTCATCCACCGCTGTCGTCCCGGACAAGCCGCGGCGCGCACCAGCGCGGCGCGGCGCCGATCCGGGACCCATACTCCGCGGCCGTCGTGATGGGCAGAATGCCAATGACCGGTGTGCCTCAAACCACTCCCTGTGGGTATGGGTCCCGGCTTTCGCCGGGACGACAATGGAGCATATTGATATGCGCGGCCGTAGGGTGGGCAAAGCGGTCGCCGAAGGCGGCAGCGTGCCCACCGTCTCGCTGCGCACTCGCAGCCTCGATGGTGGGCACGGCGCGGGTAACATCTCGCTGAACTCATCAGCAGCGTGGCGCGCCTTTGCCCACCCTACAAACTACACGCTCAGCGCGCCCTCACTGCCCCAGCCCGTGCGCGACGACCTTGCGCATGACGTTGGGCAGCGCCTCGCCGTCGAGGGTCGCGATCGGGACCCAGCGCATGCCGTCCGGCGCGCGCGTCCGGGCGGGCACACGCGCCGTGTAGACCACGAGCTCCAGCGGGAAATGGGTGAAGACGTGGGTGACGACGCCGAGCTTGCGGTGCCAGCGCTTTACGCCGGCCAGCTCGGGCGCCTGGGCGAGCGCGTCGGCATCGTCCTGGCCGGCGAGCCATTCCGAGCCGGGAACCTCGGTCATGCCGCCGAGCAGGCCCTTTGCGGGGCGGGAGCGCACCAGCAGCTCGTCGCCCCTGGTGACGACGAAGGCGGCGCCGCGCCGGAGCGTGCCGGTCTTCTTGGCGGCCTTGCGCGGGAACGTGTCCTGGTCGCCGCGCTCGCGTGCGGCGCAGTCCTCGCTCAAGGGACACAGCGAGCAGGCCGGCTTCTTCGGCGTGCAGATGGTGGCGCCGAGATCCATCAGTGCCTGCGCGCTGTCGCCGGCGCGGGACGGCCCGAGCAGGGTCGCCGCGAGCGCCTGGATCTGCGGCTTGGCCTGCGGCAAGGCCTCCTCCACCGCGAACAGCCGCGACACCACGCGCTCGATGTTGCCGTCGACCGGCATGGTCAGCCGATCGAACGCGATCGCGGCGATGGCGGCCGCGGTGTACGGACCGACGCCGGGCAGCGCGCGCAGCCCCTCCTCGGTGTCCGGGAACGCGCCGCCATGCTCGCGCAGCACGGCGACGGCGCAGGCATGCAGGTTGCGCGCCCGCGAATAATAGCCGAGGCCGGCCCACATCCTGAGCACGTCGTCGAGCTCGGCGCCGCCGAGCGCCGAGACATCCGGCCAGCGCGCCAGGAATTTCTCGAAATACGGCCCGACCGCCTTCACCGTGGTCTGCTGCAGCATGATCTCGGACAGCCAGACGCGATAGGGATCGGAGCGCTGCCCGGCCGGCGCGCGCCACGGCAGCCGCCGGCGGTGGCGGTCGTACCAGGCGAGCAGTTGTGCGGGACGCTCGGCGGAGCCGCGATTCTCTGGTCGGCTCTTGCGCTTGGAAGGAAGGGCTGATGACACCATTGGCTTAATCTAGTACGTCAGGAGCCATCGTCGCCCGCTGGACCGCCGTCTCGTCTGCGGCATCCACGGCTTTCTTCGAGCCCCGGCGGCTCGGACGGGCGGCAGACCACGAGAAGCCTGTATCGATGGCAAAGCCCGGCCGCCTCACCGCAAAGCCATTGTCGCTGATGATGGGCGACGTGCTGTCGGCCGCCTATGCCAAGCAGGGGTTTGCCGCGCGCGAGCTGGTCACGCGCTGGCCGGAGATTGCCGGGCGCGAGATCGCCGAGCATGCCCAGCCGCTGAAGATGCAATGGCCGCGGCCGGTCGAGGGCCAGCCGCAGGAGCCGGCGACCTTGATCCTGCGCGTCGAGGGGCCGATGGCGCTGGAGATCCAGCATTCGTCGGACGTGATCCTGGAGCGGGTCAATCGCTTCTTCGGTTGGCACGCTGTGGGCAAGCTGGCGCTGCGCCAGGGGCCGCTGTTGCGCCCCCCGGTGAAGCGCCGCCCGGTGCCGCCCGATCCGAACACGGTGGCGAAAGTCGCGCAGACCCTGACCGCCATCGAGGACGACGCCCTGCGCGACGCCCTCGCCCGGCTGGGCGCCGCCATCAAGCGAAATTGACGCTTCCCGTTTGATCCCGGTTTGCGACCCGGCATTGCCTCAAGCTGGGTTTCAAGCTAGCGAAAAGCCGAGTTACGAGTGTTTCAGGCGCGAGATGCGCCCATTCCGGAGCAGAGCCTTGATCATCACCCGCCGCGCCTTCACCGCAGCCTTGTCGCTGACCGGCCTCGCCGCTCTGGCGGGCCTGTCCCCGCTGCGGCTGATCTCGGACGCCATGGCCCAGAGCGCCACCGATGTCGCCAAGCCGGTGTCGCTGCCGGACATGGCGATCGGGCCGGCCGACGCCGCCGTCACCATCACCGAATATGCCTCTATGACCTGCCCGCATTGCGCCGCGTTCAATGCGACCGTGTTCCCGAAGCTGAAGGCCGAATACATCGATACCGGCAAGGTGCGCTACATCTTCCGCGAGTTCCCGCTCGACATCAAAGCCGCGGCCGGCTCGATGCTGACGCGCTGCATCGCCAATGGCGACGCACAGAAGTATTTTGCCGTCACCGACATGCTGTTCCGCTCGCAGAACGACTGGGTGGTGAAGAACACCACCGAGACGCTGACCCGGATCGGCAAGCAGGCCGGCCTCAGCCAGCAGCAGGTCGAGGCCTGCCTGAAGGACCAGGCGCTGCTCGACAAGATCGCCGCCGACCAGAAATACGCGAGCGACATTCTGAAAGTCGATTCGACGCCGACCTTCTTCATCAACGGCGAGAAGATCAAGGGCGAGACTTCGATCGAGGAGTTTCAGAAGAAGATCAACCCGCTTCTGAAGAGCTGATTCGAATCACTGAGTCCTCAAAGACACAGCGCGGCCCCTCAATGGGGCCGCTTCTGTTTCGTGGGCCGTTCGCCACGAGAAAGCCTTGGAAAAGCAGGGCCGGCGGGTTGCCCTGGGGACCGGCCCTCGCCATTGTCCCGCCCTCAGAATGGGGCGCCAGGGCGACTCAGTCCACATTGACATTGCCTTCCATGGTATTGTCGGGGCTAGGAGATTCGTCTCCCGCCAACAGAGAATCTGTACATGAAACTCACCCGTCTTCGTCTTCACGGTTTCAAGACGTTCGTCGAACCGACTGACTTCGTGATCGAACCCGGCCTCACCGGCGTCGTCGGTCCGAACGGCTGCGGCAAGTCGAATCTGGTCGAAGCGCTGCGCTGGGCGATGGGTGAGACCTCGCACAAATCGCTGCGCGCCGCCGACATGGACGCGGTGATCTTCTCCGGCTCGAACACGCGTCCGTCGCGCAACCACGCCGAAGTGGTGATGACGATCGACAACAGCGATCGCACCGCGCCAGCCGCCGTGAACGATCGCGACATTCTCGAGATCTCGCGTCGCATCGAGCGCGAGGCCGGCTCGGTCTATCGCATCAACGGCCGCGACGTGCGCGCCCGCGACGTGCAGATCCTGTTCGCCGACGCCGCCACCGGCGCGCGTTCGCCCGCCCTCGTCCACCAGGGCAAGATCGGCGAAATCATTCAAGCGAAACCTGAGCAGCGCCGCCGCGTGCTCGAAGACGCCGCCGGCGTCGCCGGCCTGCATGCGCGCCGCCACGAGGCCGAGCTGCGCCTGAAGGCGGCCGAGACCAATCTGCTGCGCGTCGAAGACGTCATCGGCCAGCTCTCCGGCCAGATGGAAGGCCTGCGCAAGCAGGCGCGGCAGGCGATCCGCTACCGCGAGGTCGCGGCCAAGGTGCGCAAGGCGGAAGCCACCCTCTATCATATGCGCTGGATGGGCGCGCATGCCGATCTCAACGACGCCGCCCATGTGCACGATGTCGCCGTGCGCGAGATGGCGGAGCGGACCCGCGAGCAGGCCGAGTCGGCCCGCATCCAGGCAATCCGTTCGTCGCATCTGCCGGCGCTGCGCGAGGCCGAGGCCCGCGCCGCCGCGACGATGCAGCGGCTGAAGAACGCCCGCGACCTGCTCGACCGCGAGGAGCTGCGCGCCAAGGAGCGCGCCGGCGAGCTCGATCGCCGCCTGATGCAGCTCACCGCCGACGTCGCCCGCGAGCAGCAGCAGAACCAGGACGCGCAGGTCGCGCTGCAGCGGCTGGAAACCGAAGACGCGGAGCTGAAGGAAGAGATCAAGGCGCGCGTCGAGATGCGCAGCGGCGTCGACGAGCGCGTCGCCGAGGCCGAGGCGCTGCTGGCCGAAACCGAGCGCCAGTTCACCGAGCTGACGACGCAGCTTGCGGACCTCACCGCCCGCCGCAACCAGCTCGAAGCCAACGTTCGCAGCCACCGCGATCGTCTCGCCCGCCTCGACCAGGACATCGCCAATGTCCGCGCCGATGAGGAGCGGCTGGCGCAGGAGACCGCCCATCTCGGCGATCTCGACACGCTCGCCGCCTCGCTCGAAGCGGCCGAGGAGGCTGAGGCGCAGGCCGAGGCCGCGGTGCAGACCAACGAGTCGGCGCAGGCCAATGCACGGCAGAAGCTCGAAGCCTCGCGCGCCCCGCTCGCCGAGGCCGAGAAGCGCGCTCAGCGGCTCGAGACCGAGGCCCGCACCATCTCCAAGATGGTCAACAGCGAGACCAAGAATCTGTGGCCGCCGATCATCGACGGCGTCACGGTCGCCAAGGGCTATGAGAAGGCGCTCGGCGCCGTGCTCGGCGACGACCTTGATGCGCCGGTCGACGCGTCCGCGCCGATGCATTGGACCGTGGCCGGCGCCGAGGTCATCGACCCCGCGCTGCCGGATGGCGTCGAGCCGCTCGCGGCCTATGTCCAGGCACCGCCGGAGCTGTCGCGCCGTCTGGCGCAGATCGGCGTGGTGTCGCGTGATCGCGGCGCCCAGCTGGTGTCGCAGCTCAAGACCGGCCAGCGGCTGGTGTCCTCCGAAGGCGACGTCTGGCGCTGGGATGGCTTCATCGCCGCGGCGCATGCGCCGACCGGCGCGGCGCGTCGCCTGGCCGAGCGCGCCCGCCTGATCGACATCGAGGCCGAGCTGGAGCAGGCACGCATCGATGCGACGAACAAGCGCCAGGCGCTCGAGAGCGCCGAGGCCGAGGTGCGGGCCGCGACCGCCGCCGAGAGCGCCGCGCGCGAAGCCTGGCGCGCCGCCCAGCGCGAGGTGAACTCCGCGCGTGAGCGCCACGCCAATGCCGAGCGCGAGATCAACCGCCATTCGGCGCGCAAATCGGCGCTGGTCGAAGCCTCGACCCGCCTCGCCCACGACCGCGCCGAGATCGCCGAGCTGCACCAGAATGCGCTGGAGGCGATCGAGGAGCTGCCGGCGACCAACGAAGCCGACGGCCGTCTTGCCGCCGTGCGGGCCGAGATCGAGACCAAGCGCCGCGCCGCGGCGCAGGTCCGGGCCGAAGCGCAGGCGCTGGCCCGCGAGGCCGAGCTCGCCGACCGCCGCGTGCAGGCAATCATCAGCGAGCGCAACGACTGGTTCAACCGCATCCGCGGCGCCGGCTCGCAGATCGCCACCATCGAGGCCCGCATCGCCGAGGTGAAGGACGAACGCGCCGAGCTCGAAAACGCGCCGGAGATCTTTGCCGAGAAGCGCAGCGCGCTGATCGACGAGCTCGCCATCGCCGAAGGCGAGCGCCAGGTCGCCGCCGACGCGCTGGCCGAGGCCGAGACCGCGATGGGCGACACCGACCGTGCCGCCAAGGCGTCGCTGGAAGCGCTGTCGAAGTCGCGCGAGGCCGCGGCCCGCGCTGAGGAGCGACTCGAAAGCGCCAAGCGCCGCGTCGGCGACGTCGAGCGCGAGATCCACGACATGCTCGAATGCGAGCCGCAGGCGGTCGCGGCCATGGCCGAGATCGGCCCGGACACGCAACTGCCGCCGCTGCACGAGATCGAAGAGAGCCTGGAGAAGCTGCGGCGCGACCGCGAGCGGCTCGGCGCCGTCAATCTGCGCGCCGAAGAGGAGCTCACCGAGGTCGAGGGCTCGCACACCGCGCTGACCACCGAGCGCGACGACCTCGTCGAGGCCATCAAGCGGCTGCGCCAGGGCATCCAGAGCCTCAACAAGGAGGCGCGCGAGCGGCTGCAGGCCTCGTTCGAGACCGTCAACGACCACTTCAAGCGTCTCTTCACCGAGCTGTTCGGCGGCGGCGAGGCCGCGCTGCATCTGATCGAGAGCGACGATCCGCTCGAGGCGGGCCTCGAGATCATCGCCAAGCCGCCGGGCAAGAAGCCGCAGACGCTGTCGCTGCTGTCGGGCGGCGAGCAGGCGCTGACGGCGATGGCGCTGATCTTCGCCGTGTTCCTCACCAACCCCTCGCCGATCTGCGTGCTGGACGAGGTCGACGCGCCGCTCGACGACCACAACGTCGAACGCTTCTGCAACCTGCTGCACGAGATGAAGGGCTCGACCGAGACCCGCTTCATCATCATCACCCACAACCCGATCACCATGGCGCGCATGAACCGGCTGTTCGGCGTCACCATGGCCGAGCGCGGCGTGTCGCAGCTCGTCTCGGTCGCGCTCGACGAGGCCGTGAAGATACTCGACCAGCAGGTGGCGTGATCCTGCTCCGTCATTCCGGATCGCCGCCTGCGCGGCGCCCGGACTGACGCGTGGAGAGGACCGATGATCTCTCCTGATCTGCCCGCCGCGCTGAAGGCATCCCTCGAAGCCAGGCTGCACGGGCAGTCGCGGCAGGAGGCCGCCGCCCGCGCGGCCCGCATCTCGGATTCCTATCGCAGCGGCGGCAATTCGGGGACGATCACGAGCGAAGCCGACGCGATCGCCTATGCCGTCGTGCGGATGCCGGCGACGTATGCAGCGGTGGTGGCCAGCCTGAATGCCGTGATGCAGGCGAGCCCGGACTTCGCCCCGGCCTCGCTGCTCGATGTCGGCGCCGGTCCGGGCACCGCAAGCTTCGCTGCGGCGGACGCATTCCCGTCGCTGGCGTCTTTCGCCGCCATCGATTCCAATCCCGCCTTGCGCACGCTCGCGCTGGCGCTCGCTGGCGACGCGACACGCATCCGCGACCTCGACTACGCGCTGGGCTCGGCGCGAGCGCTGCTCGAGCGCAGCACGGGCGCCGATCTCGTCATCGCCAGCTACATGATCGGCGAACTGAGCGACGCCGAACGCCCGGGCATCATTGATGCGCTGTGGACGAGGACCGGCGATACGCTCCTGATCGTCGAACCCGGCACGCCCGCCGGCTATCAGCGCATCATCGCGGCGCGCGACCGCCTGATCGCGTCCGGAGCCCACATCGCCGCCCCCTGCCCGCACGCCGCGGCGTGTCCACTGATCGCACCGGATTGGTGCCATTTCGCCCAGCGGCTGGCGCGCTCGCGGGCGCATCGCGAGCTCAAGGGCGCGGACGTTCCGTTCGAGGACGAGAAGTTCAGCTTCATTGCCCTCACCCGCAAGCCCGCGACGCATCGGCCCGCCGCACGCGTGCTGGCGCCGCCGGCGGTCACCAAGGTCGGGGCAACCGCGAAGCTGTGCCAGGCGGATGGTGCCGCCAGGGTCGTCAGCATCCCCCGCCGCGACAAGCCCGCCTTTGCCGCCGCGCGGCGCTGGGACTGGGGTGACGGCGTGGAGCCGCCAGGTTCGTAGATACCTCGGCCGGCGCCCCATGGTTAACGGTGGGTCGTATTCGTCTCTCATTTTCGCGATTTCGCGAAACCGGCGAGAAATCCGCGCTTGCTACGGTGAGCTGCAACAGGCGCTGAAGGCGCTGCTCACAAGGGAACGCGTTTCGATGTTCAGGACGATGATGATCACCGCCGCACTGCTGGCTTCGGCAGGAACGGCCCTGGCAAACAGCCACGGTGGTGGATCCTCGGCACCGCCCCCGCCGAAGCAGGAAGGCCCGCCGGCCAAGGCCATCGTCGGCAAGAACGGCCCCGTCCTGGTCGATCCCAAGGGGATGACGCTGTACTACACCGAGCGCGACAACACCGGGAACAAATCGACCTGCGACGGTGCCTGTGCCGAGAAGCGGCCGCCGCTGATCGCACCCGACAACGCGACCGCCAGCGGCGACTTCACCGTCATCACCCGCAGCGACGGCAAGAAGATGTGGGCCTACCGCTACCGTCCGCTCTACACCTCGCAGCTCGACAGCGCCCCGGGCGATATCAAGGGCAACGATCCCACGCAGCAATGGCGGGTCGCCCGTCCCTATTGAGCCCTGCGCATCACTGCCTCCGGCGCCCATTCGGTCGCCTGGGCGCCCATCGAACGGACCAGTCAGCCTCAAGCGACTTGAACGGGCATCCCCCCTAGTGCGACCAATGCACGCCGGTCCACCTGCGGACCGGCGGCGCCGTCGCGTGGCGGCCGCCTCGTCCTCCTGCCCTCTCCCTCGGAGCCCGTCATGTCCGGCTGGATCGTCCTCGGCATCATCGTCATCCTCGTACTGTTCGCCCTTGGCGCCTACAACCGGCTGGTCGCCCTCAGCCAGCGGGTCGGCCAGGCCTTTGCCGACATCGACGTCCAGCTCAAGCTGCGCCACGACCTGATTCCGAACCTGGTCGAGACCGTGAAGGGCTACGCCGCGCATGAGCGCGGCACCCTCGACGAGGTCATCAAGGCCCGCAATGCGGCGATGTCGGCGCAGGGCCCGGCTCAGGTCTCGGCCGCCGAAGGCCAGCTCTCCGGCGCGCTCGGCCGCCTGATCGCACTGTCCGAGGCCTATCCGGACCTCAAGGCCAACGCCAACTTCCAGCAGCTCGCCGGCGAGCTCTCCGACATCGAGAACAAGATCGCCGCCAGCCGCCGCTTCTTCAACAACGCGGTGCAGGAATACAATACCGGCATCCAGCAGATGCCGGCGGCGCTGTTCGCCGGCACCTTCGGCTTCACCCGCAAGGAATTCTTCGATCTCGGCGCCAGCCGGACCGAGGTCGAGGCCGCGCCCAGCGTCAAGTTCTGATCCCGCGCCCTCCGCGCTGAAGGGCCCGACGCCATGGCCGCCTATGGTCTCTACACCCACATCGCATCGAACAAGACCCGTTCGGTGCTGCTGCTCGGCGGCCTGTTCCTGTTGATCTACGTGCTGGTGTTCGCCGGCGCGCTGATCGCCGAGGTCATGATCAACGGCAATGGCAGCGTCGCCTATTACATGCAGGCCGCTACGCGCGACCTGATCAAGGCGTTGCCCTGGGCCACGATCGGCGCCGCGGCCTGGATCGTCATCGCCTATTTTTTCCATCAGAAGATGATCGACGCCGTGACCGGCGGGACGGCCGTGACCCGCCAGGAACAGCCGCGGCTCTACAATCTGCTCGAGAATCTCTGCATCTCGCGCGGCATCACCATGCCGCAGCTGAAGGTCATGGACAGCCCGGCGCTGAACGCCTTCGCCACCGGCCTGAATCCGCGGCAATACGCCGTCACCGTCACGAGCGGTCTTCTGAACGCACTCGATGACCAGGAGATCGAGGCGGTGCTCGGCCACGAGCTCACCCATATCCGCAACGGCGACGTGCAGCTGATGGTCGTGGCCGTGATCATCGCCGGGGTGGTCGGCTTCTTCGGTGAATTGTTCTTCCGCTTGTTCACCAACATGAGCTGGGGCGGCGGCTGGGGCCGATCGTCGTCGTCCTCCTCCTCGTCCGACTCCGACCGCAAGGGCTCCGGCGGCGGGGCCATCATCGTCGTGATCATCGCGGTGGTGCTGATCGTGGTGGCCTGGCTGCTGTCCCAGGTGGTCAAGCTGGCGCTGTCGCGCACCCGCGAATACCTTGCCGATGCCGGGTCGGTCGAGCTGACCAAGAATCCGGACGCCATGATCAGCGCCCTGCGCAAGATCGAAGGGCGGGGCGAACTGCCCGGCGCCACCTCGGCGGTGATGGAATTGTGCGTCGACAATCCGCGCGAGGGCTTTGCCGATTTGTTCGCCACCCATCCCTCGGTCGACTCCCGCGTCCAGGCGCTGATCAAGTTCGCCGGCGGCCATGATCCGGGCCCGCTGGCGCTGCCGTCCGACGGGAGAGATACCGATACCGGTGACGAGCCAGCCGACGGCACTGCGCCACCGCCGCTGCCCCCGGCCGGCCCGTGGGGCGATGCCGATGGAGGGGGTAAGTCGCCCGGCAGCGGGCAAGCCGCCCCGGAAGGCCCCTGGACAACACCTGCTGCAGGCCCATGGGGCCGGCATTAGGACCAGCCGCTGCGGCGCTGTTCGAGCCCCGATCGCGCGCAGCGCGCAATCGTCCCGGCATTCGCTCTCAAGTGCTTCGGCGCGAACCGGACGTTTCGGCTGGAACGGGTCCGATTGCGCCGATCTGTTGCAGCGAAGGCGCAAATTTCCCCGGTCCCGTGCTGCAATGAATTTGAATTCTCCAGCGTTTCTGCCATGTTCGCGCCCAAAGCAGAATGCAAAGCGCCGGCCCCCTGGCCGGCCTCAGGGCTGAAGGACTTTCCATGGCGAAACCGGCAGTGGTTGTGGTGGGTGCGGACAAGGGCGGGGTCGGCAAGACCACGGTGTCACGGACGTTGCTCGATTATTTCAGCGCCAACAACGTCCCGACCCGGGCGTTCGACACCGAGCATCCGCGCGGCACCCTGAAGCGCTTCCACCCCGAGATCACCGAGATCGTCGACATGAATTCGACGCCGGACCAGATGAAGATCTTCGACACCTTGAGCGCGGTGGCGCCCTCGGTGACCGTGATCGACGTCCGCGCCGGCCTGATGTCGCCGACGCTCGCGGCGCTGCGCGACATCGGCTTCCTCGACGCCGCCCGCTCCGGCCAGATCACCTTCGCGGTGTTCCACATCCTGGGCTCGTCGATCGCCTCGCTGGACGAGATCGCGGAGACGGCAAGCTACATGATCGGCGCGAAGTACTTCCTGGTGAAGAACTTCATCAACAACACCAGCTTCTTCGAGTGGGACCAGTCGACCTACAATTCCTACTTCCACCGCATCAAGGATGCGACCGAGCTGACCATCCCCAAGCTCAACGAGATGGCGTTCGAGCAGGTCGAGGTCGCCTCGGTGCCGTTCCTGAAGTTCGTCGCCAACAAGGGTCCGCGCGACGAGGCCGCCAACTACTCCTTCGTGCTGCGCGGCTATGTCCGGCATTGGCTCGCCAATGTCTGGAGCGAGTACGACCGCATCAAGCTGACCGACATCGTCGGCTCGACCAAGGCGGCGGCGCCGCGGCCGGCCGGGGAAAAATAGCAGCCCCGTGAAGGATGGGACTTTATCGCAACCGCATTTGACCTGATATAGGTCTGATGCCCGCAACGCCCGTCTACATCGTCTGCTCGCCCCGGCCGCAGTCCGGGAAGACGCTGCTTGCGCGGGTGCTGAGCGAGTTCCTGCTGCTCAAGAACGGCCAGGTGCTCGCCTTCGACGTCACCTTGCGCGAGCCGTCGCTGCTCGACTTCCTGCCGCAGATCACGGAGACCGCGACGATCGAGGACACCTACGGCAAGATCCAATTGATGGATCGCGTCATCCTCAACGACGGCATCGCCAAGGTGATCGACCTCGGCTACTACTCGTTCGACGAGTTCTTCAAGATGTCCGAGGAGATCGGCTTTTTGAAGGAGGCCTCACGGCGGAACGTGGTCCCGATCGTTCTGTACTGCGCCGAGGGCGACCGGGTGTCGATGCGCGCCTACGACGCCCTGCGGCGACAGATCCCGCGACCTCAGCTGATCGTGGTCGAAAACGACCACGTCCTGCGCGAGGAGCTCCCCGACCTCTACAGCCGCGGCAAGCATCTGCGCATTGCCGCCCTGCCCGCGTTCCTGAGGACCTATATCGAGCGCTTCTCGTTCTCCTTTACCGGCTATCTGCGCCAGGAGAAGGACCCGTCCACCGAGCTCTATCAATGGATCCGGCGCAACTACTATGCGCTGCGCGAGATCGAGAACGAGCTCCTGATGCAGCGGTCCTGACGCCGCCGCGCGTTCCTCAGTGCCCCTCGAAGGAGATCAGCGTGCGCACGGGCACGTCGAGCGCGCGCAGCTTGGCGGCGCCGCCGAGATCCGGCAGGTCGATGATGAAGCAGGCCGCCACCACCGTGGCGCCGATCTGGCGGAGCAGCTTCACCGCCCCCTCGGCCGTGCCGCCGGTGGCGATGAGGTCGTCGACCAGGATCACGCGCTCGCCGGGCTCGACCGCGTCGACATGCATCTCCATCTCGTCGGTGCCGTATTCCAGCGCATAGGACATGCTGACCGTCTTGTGCGGCAGCTTGCCCTTCTTGCGGATCGGCACGAAGCCGGCCGAGAGCTGATGCGCCACCGCGCCACCGAGGATGAAGCCGCGCGCCTCGATGCCGGCGACCTTGTCGATCTTGGAGCCGGCCCAGGGATGCACCAGCTCGTCCACCGCGCGACGGAACGCGCGCGCGTCCGCCAGCAGCGTCGTGATATCCCGGAACAGGATGCCCGGCTTCGGATAGTCCGGAATGGTGCGGACCGTATTCTTGATGTCCAGATCGAACGTCATCGTGCTCTCATCCACTCTGTTTATGTGCCGTCATTGCGAGCGAAGCGACGTGTCCGCCGAAGCCCACTCGGGCGAAGGCGGAAGCAATCCAGGATCGCGAAAACAACTCTGGATCGCTTCGTCGCTCACGCTCCTCGCGATGACGGCAACCACCTTTCACCCCGGCTGATTGAGCCGGAACGCATTCTCCACGATCCTCAAACCCACGGCATCGCCGAGCGACATCAGCGACTCCGGGTGGAACTGCACGCCGCCGACCGGCAGCGTCTTGTGCTCGATCGCCATCGCCACGCCGTCCTCGGTCGCTGCGGTGACGGTCAGCACCTCCGGCATGCTGTCGCGCTCGACGAACAGCGAATGGTAGCGGCCGATGACGATCTCGTTCGGCAGCCCCTGCATCAGGCGTCCGCCGCGCACCTGGACCCGCGACGGCCGGCCATGCGCCGGTTGGGCGAGCTGGCCGAGCTGACCGCCAAAATATTCGCCCATCGCCTGCACGCCGAGGCACACGCCGAAGATCGGCAGCTTCTTCGCGAGCGCCGCATCGATCGTCGTCGAGATCTTGAAGTCCTCGGGGCGGCCCGGTCCGGGCGACAGCACGATGAGATCCCAGCTGCGCTCGGCCAGCATCTTCAAGGCATGGACGTAACGCACCACGGTGACGTTGGCGCCGACCTGGCGGAAATAGTCCGCCAGCATGTGCACGAACGAATCGTCGTGGTCGATCAAGAGCACGTTCTTGCCGGAGCCGGTGGCGTCCGGCGCGGTCGACGACAGCGGCTTCGGCGGATCGCCGCGCAGCGCCTGGAACAAGGCCGCCGCCTTGACCTGGCACTCGCGATCCTCGGCCGCGGGGTCGGAATCGAACAGGCAGGTGGCGCCGACGCGGACCTCGGCGAGCCCGTCCTTCATGCGGATGGTGCGGATGGTGAGGCCGGTGTTGATCGAGCCATCGAAATTCACCGCGCCGATGGCGCCGGCATACCAGCGCCGCGGCGAGCGCTCATTGTCCTCGACGAACTGCATCGCCCACAGCTTCGGCGCGCCGGTCACGGTGACCGCCCAGGCGTGCGTCAGGAATGCGTCGAGCGCGTCGAAGCCCGGCCGCAGCATGCCCTCGACGTGATCGACGGTGTGGAACAGCTTCGAATAGGTCTCGATCTGGCGACGCGCGAGCACCTTGATGGTGCCGGGGACGCAGATGCGCGCCTTGTCGTTGCGGTCGACGTCGGTGCACATGTTGAGCTCGAACTCGTCCTTCTCCGAGTTCAGGAGCTGGCGGATCTGCTCGGCATCGCCGATGGCGTCGCGGCCGCGGGCGATGGTGCCGGAGATCGGACAGGTCTCGACGCGACGGCCGTCGGAGCGGACGAACATCTCGGGTGAGGCCGAGACGAGGAACTCGCCGTCGCCGAGATTCATCAGCGCGCCATAGGGCGACGGATTGATCCGGCAGAGCCGCTGGAACACTTCCGCCGGCGAGCGCTCACAGGGCTCGGCAAACAGTTGGCCGGGCACCGCCTCGAACAGGTCGCCGCGGGCAAACGCCGCGCGGGCCTTCTCGACCGTCGCCTGGTACTCGCCGGGCGCGTGATCGGCAAAACCCTGGCGCGGCTCCTTGAGATAGACGCTGGCGTCGGTGTCGCGCGGCAGTCCTGCCGTCGACTGGCCGTTCCAGGAAAAATCATAGGAAAGAACGACGCCGCGGCCGGTGGCGCGGTCGTAGGCCAGGAGGCGATCCGGCACGTAGAGCACGATGTCGCGCTGGTCCTTCTCGCGCGGCCGCTTCTGCAAGAGGTCCTCGATCTGGAACACGAGGTCATAGGCGAAGGCACCGAACAGGCCGAGCAGCGGATCGTCATTGGCCGACAGCACAGCGATCATCGCCCGCACCAGCGACATCACGCTGGCGCGGCGGGTGCGCTGGTCCTCCTCGACCGGGGCAGGCCCGCGGACGATGTGCCCGGCGAGCCGCGCGGGCGAGGCCTCGGTGATGACCACGCAGGGCTCGCGCAGCGTGTCCTTGAGGAACGCGATCAGCACCTCGCCGCGACGATTCAGCGCCTGCAGGGTGAAGTCAGTGCCCTTGGTCTCCAGCACCAGCGGCGGATCGGCAAAGCCGAGGTCAAAACTCTCGTAGCGGCCGGGCACGGTCGTGCCCGAGGACAGCACCACGCCGCGGCGGCGGTCGAGCAGGTCGATCAGATCGTCGAGCCGGCTGGCATTGCCGGAGAACTGCTCGACGGCGCGCGTGATCGCGAGCCCGCCATGGGTGCGGTAGTCGCTGCGGGCCGGAAGGGCGAAAACGGTCCTGTTCATGGGGTCCTCTTACGGAATTTACCGAGGAAACGCCACACAGGACCAACCGGAAGCCGCCGCTGCGTGGCGGCCCCTAAGCGATTGGATGTCAGACAAATCGCACCGGCCACCTTTTACAAGGTGCGCCACCAGAAACGGGCTGGGCGGACAAGGGTGCTCATGAGGCGGAACTGACCACGAGGGACGGCCGGGGTCAAGGGCGGGAGGGCCACAGTCGGGGTTGGCGGAGGTGGCATGCTTATCATTCCCGCTCAGAACCCTCGGCTTTCGAGCACCGCGCGAAGTGCCGGCCCGACTGCCATCCTCCCCTGGAGGGGGAGGGTCGTCTCACGGAGAGCGAAGCGAAACGTGAGGCGGGGTGGGGTGATCTCTCCGCATGGACCGTCGCCCGTGGCTTCACCCCACCCCGCTCGCACGCTTCGCGTGCGAGCGACCCTCCCCCTCCAGTGGAGGGTGGGCAGCGTACTCGCGTCAATCATCGCGCCTGCATCGGCGAGCCGACAGCGCAATCCGAGACAGGATGACGACTGAACATGGGTCTACATTCTCGCGACACGATTGCCCGAGTCATGAAGCACACCTTCGTTGCGGCCAGCCTGCCGGAGCGCGGCGCGCAACGTGCCCACGGCGGACATGTTGAAGACGACATGAAGGAGCGAGCCGGCCAGCGCGGATCCTCTTGGCGATTTGCGTCCACTAATCCGTGGTCGGCGGAGTCAAGGTGCTGCGCTCACCACCAATCACCGAGCGAGCCTGCTCAAGTGCACCAATAACACGATCGAGCTCCGCGGCCTCCATAAACACCTCGATGTCGCCGTCCGTCCTCAACGATAGGACCATTCAAATGACGCTGCCGACGACGCGAACTAGAACGAATGCGTTGTCGCCGGACGACTTGTCGACGAACGTGATCGGCTCGGTGCTCATGCGGGATCCAGGATCATCTGATGGGCCATGTTAGCAAATATCGAAACGTTGTTGGCTTCGACAGGCCGCCACGATGGCGGTGCGCTCCCCTCCCCCTCGCGGGAGGCGAGCCCGGCGTCGTCGGGGCGGGAGGTCGATCCCAGCTTGCGCAGCCGAGTGCTCGCGCGGCAGTTGCTCTACAGAAGCGCCAGCGCGGCTTGCTTGAGGTGGGAGGCGATGGCATCGCGGGCTTCGCGTGAGCCGACGCTGCGCGCCATCGTCACCCCTCCCGAGAGGATCGCCATCAGCGACCAGGCCTTTTGCAGCCGAGCTTCATCGGTGCTCCCCTGCAACCCTTTTGCGATCTGCTGCGCGACCTTTTCGAGCGCGGCGCCATAGGCGGCCTTCGTTTCCTCGCTTGCGCGCGTCACGTCCGGCGTCAGGCTCTGCAGTCCGCAGCTTGAGTCCAGAATGCAATGGAGACGTTCGCCGAGGTAGAACGCGATGAACGCCTCGGCCCAGCGCACTCCCATCTGCTGCTGAAGACTCGCGATCCCCGTCCTGAGCTCGTCCAGCCCGGCCAACGCGGCGGCTTCGAACGCAGCATCCTTCGACTTGAAGTGACCGTAGAAGGCGCCGGACGTGACCCCGGCTTCCTTGGCGAGGCCGTCGACGCCGATCCCGCCATAGCCAAGCCGGCGAAAGCCGCGCCCCGCGGCCTCCAACAACTTCGTCTTTGCTTCCTGCTTGTGCTCGGCGTGGTACCGCATCTGGCGCCTTCCATAGCGATCGTTATTTCATGATTGACTCATAACGATCGTTATTCTATTAGTGGATCACGGTCGTTATTTAATGACCGCCGTTCCCCAGGACAACCGCCACAGGGCGAGCACAGGAGGAATCATGCCGATCAGTCTCACACTCACCGAAGGCGTCATCGCCGCCGACAAGGCGCCGATCGCCGTTGCGCGGATCACGGAATCGTTCCTGAAGCACCATGGTCTCGCGGGCAACAGGATCATGACGGCGAACGTCACCGCCCATCTGAACATCTTGCCGAAAGGCCAAACCTTCGCCGGCGGCAAGCCGGTCGATGGCGCCTGGATCGAGACCAAGACACCATCATTCGCGCTCGCCAGCCACGAGGTCCAGACGGCGTTCTTCGGCGAAGCCACCGACATTCTGCATGACCTCTCCGGCGGAGCCCTTGCCAGGGACCGGATCTGGTCCAACGGCGTCCACGCCGTCGACGGCACCTGGAATCTGGACGGCAGGCCGATGACCAACGAAGCGCTTGCGGGGGCCATCACCGCGGCCTGACACCAAGGCAGTCGCCAAGCCTGCGCGGCCGCTCCGGCGTCTGTTGCGGTAGCGGCCGCGACTCATGCGGATCGTGTCACGTCCCCGGCTTCACCAGCCCGAGCTCAGCGAACTTCATCTCCGTCGCCACCACGGCATTCTCATACACCTCGCCGCGCTCGACGAAGTAGTTGAAATAGCCGGCCGGCGTTTCCGGCTGGATCTCAACCAGATCGACGGTCTTGTATTTGGGATCGGTGATCACGCCGCCCGCGATCAGATCGTTGATGCGCTTGAGCGCGTCGACCTCGGCCTTGTAGCCGACCGAGAACCACATCTCGGTGGTCCAGTCCTGCACCTCGAACCAGTTGGCGGGCGCCTGGCCCTGCCACCCCTGGGCGAGCGGGCGGACGGCGAAGATGCGGTCGAAGCCGTGCAGCTCGGAGATGATGCTGGCGCGGTGATAGGCGCCGTCCATCTGTCCCTGCGGCAGCTTGGTGAAGCCGTAGAGCGACAGCCACAGCGCAGCCTTGACCGCCTCTGGCGTGATCGGGCGGATGGCGCGCTCGGCCAGCACCTCGGAGGCGTAGCGCAGATCGCGCTTGGCCGCCGATTGCCGCGCCTTGACGGCATGGGCGTTGGGAACCGACTTCTCCGCCGGCAGCAGCGCCCGCGCCGCCTCGTTGCCATAGAGATAGCCCGTGCCCGCCTCGGGATCATAGGTGTTGAACACAACGCCGATCGGCGTGGCATTGAGCGTCTCCGCCGCGTGCGCGAAGTCAGCCTCGCTGCGCACCGGGACATATTGCTGCGCCGGCCACAGCCGGTCCGCGAGGGCGTTGAACGGGCCGTCGCGCCAATCCGGCCAGGAGACGAATCGCGCCAGCGCCTCGGCATAGGCGGGACGAAACACGCCGGGATAGCCGAACAGCACTGTGCGCAGCTGCGACGCCGGATCTCTGAGGCGGTCGGAGGACATCAGCTCGTTGCGCAGATCGAGACCCTGAAGCCACGCCGACAGCACCAAGATCTGGCCGGACGTCGCGGTGACGAGATCCGGCGTGACGCCCCAGGCGCGGGCGGTGTCGAGGAAGCCGGCGCCATGGGCGTTCAAGCCGCCCAGCCCAGCCAGCGCAAAGGCCACACGCACGGCTTTCTCCATCAGCAGAGGAACCGGAGAACGCTACCTCAGATTGTTTCGGCGACGCAACCGACGGCGAGACACGGCGAATTCGACCATCGAACGAAGCGACGCGCTGCGAACATGATCAATGCTCAGATCCCCACAAAATCCCGGTGATTCGCGGAAGCGTACGGCGGCAAGCGGCGAAAAGCTGCAGCCGGCGGCTGTGAGCCCCCTCCACAACCTCATGTTGCGCGCGTGCAGAATGCTTCACTTATCGACCAATGATTGTCGCAACCCCAAAAAAGTTACATAACTTGGCTGTGCGCGAGGGCAACACTGTTGTCTAGCTGCAATAGTGTGGCAATGATTGGTTAACCATATTGAATTACCTTGGTTAACATGGCCCGCGGCAAACAGCCTTCAGTGTCGCATGCGCTCCCGAAGCAGCCGACGCTGCTCGATTGCTTCCTCGAAGCGCAGGCGAAGCGGACGAAGCGTCGGCGACGCCCCGCCGACGCGGTGACCAGCGCCGCCCCCTTGGATCCTGCAGACGACGCTTCGGCTCTCGATGAGGCCGAACAGCCGTCGGCCGAGACCAAGACCGCCCGCGCGGTTTGAGTCCGCGCGGCACGGTTGAGACCGACACGCCGGTCCTCTTGGCTCAGCCGAGGTGCTTGTGGAAGAACGCCGTGGCGCGGCCCCAGGCGAGCTCGGCGGCTCTGCGATCGTGCACGGTCATGCGCTGCTCGTTCACGAAGGCATGCTCGGCATCGTAGCGATAGAGCTCGAGCGACTTGCCGGCGGCCTTCATCGCCTTCTCGAAGCCGTCCACCAGCGCCGGCGTGCACCAATCATCCTTGTTGGCAAAGTGGGCCTGCAGCGGGATCTTGACGTCGGCCGGCTTCGCCGCCTGCTCCGGCGGAATGCCATAGAACACGACGCCGGCGGCGAGCTCGTCGATCTTGGTCGCGCCGATGATCGTCACCGCGCCACCGAGGCAGAAGCCGGTGAGGCCGACCTTGGCGCCGTTGCGCGCCAGATATTGCGCGGCCCCGCGCACGGTCTGCGTGGTCGCGTCCATGAAGTCGAGCGAGTTCATCTCCCGGCCCGCCGCATCCGTGTCGTGATAGGGCACCACCGTGCCCTTGTAGAGATCGGGCGCCAACGCGTTGAAGCCGGCGAGCGCGAAACGATCGCACATCCCCTTGATCTGGTCCTGCAGGCCCCACCATTCCTGGATGACGACGACGCCCGGCGCATCGGCCTGCGCGGCCTTGGCGAGATAGCCCTTGGCCTCCTGGCCGTCGGGGCGCTTGAAGCTGATGAGTGTGCCCATGTGTTCCTCCGCATTTTCTGTTGGAAGCTCAGGAGCGGGGTTTACCGCAAATGCGTGTCCGGCGCGACGGGAGCAATCGGGTTCGTTTCAACGTGACTCCCGTAGCCCGGATGAGCGCAGCGACATCCGGGACCACAACCGGCGCCGCGACGATCCCGGATATCCGGGCGATGGCCCTCGACCAGCCAGCCCCACAGCAGCGCCGCGGTGATGTAGATGCCGCCATAGGCCGCATAGACGCGGCCGGCGAGCGGGCTGTCGGCCAGGGTCAGCAGATAGGCAAAGCCGGCAAGCGCGGCCAGCCCCGGCAGCAGCCATAGCGGCGACGGGCCGAGCCGCAGCCGGGCCCAGAACGCGAAGCCGCCGATTTCGAGCACGGCGGCGCCTGCGAAGGCCAACGATGAAGTCATGCGTCCCCTCCTCTGCCGTGCCTCGCCAATGGCGCGACGGCCAGACCGGCCAAAAGCAAAAAAGCCCCCGGAGGGGCTTTTCGTTTTCATCAGAGGTTTCCGATCACCGCTCAATGCGCGGCGGCCCAGACCCGCTTCTTGGTGAAGTACATCAGGCCGGCGAAGATGATCAGGAAGATGAACACCTGGTAGCCGAGGCGCTTGCGCGCCTCCATGTGCGGCTCGGCGGTCCACATCAGGAAGGTCGCGACGTCGTGGGCATACTGCTTCACGGTGGCCGGCGAGCCGTCGTCGAACGTCACCTGGCCGTCGGACAGCGGCGGCGGCATCTTGATCGCATGCCCGGGGAAGTACTTGTTGTAGTACGAGCCCTCCGGGATGGTGACGCCGTGCGGCGGGGTTTCTTCATAGCCCTGCAGCAGCGCGTTGATGTAGTTCGGGCCCTGCTCCTGGAACTGGGTGAAGAAGTCGATCAGGAACCAGGGGAAGCCGCGCTTGTACGAGCGCGCCTTGGCCATCAGCGACAGGTCCGGCGGAGCCGCACCGCCATTGGCGGCCCTTGCGGCCTGTTCGTTCGGGAACGGCGACGGGAAGTAGTCGGCCGGCCGGCCCGGACGCTCGAACATGTCGCCGGCGTCGTTGGGACCGTCCTTGATCTTGTACTCGGCCGCGAAGGCGGCGGCCTGCGCCGCCGAGTAGCCGGGGCCACCGGGCTCGGCGAGGTTGCGGAACGCCACGTATTGCAGCGAATGGCAGTTCGAGCAGACTTCCTTGTAGACCTTGAGGCCGCGCTGCACGGCGCCGCGATCGAAGGTACCGAACGGACCGGCGAACGACCAGCTCGCCGACGGCGGGTTCTCCTGGCCTTCGCTGGCACGGGCGTCGCCCATGCTGCCGGCGAGCAGCGACACCGCGGCGACCAGCGCGATCACGGTCGAGACCATCGGCGCCGCCTTGCGGCCGGACTTGGCCAGCACGTCGTCAGCGATCGAGTTCGGCAGCGGGCGCGGCCGCTCGATGCGGGCGAGCAGCGGCAGCACGATCAGGAAGTAGGCGAAATACAGCACCGTCAGGATGCGGCCGAGCACGACATAGACGCCCTCCGGCGGCTGCGCGCCGAGATAGCCAAGGCCGATGCAGACGACGACGAAGATCCAGAAGAACTGCTTGCCGAGCGGACGGTACTTGTTGGAGCGGGTCTTGGCCGAGTCGAGCCAGGGCAGGAACACCAGCACGATGATCGCCGCGAACATCGCCACGACGCCGGCGAGCTTGTTCGGGATCGAGCGCAGGATGGCGTAGAACGGCAGGTAGTACCATTCGGGCACGATATGCGCCGGCGTCACCGCCGGGTTGGCCGGGATGTAGTTGTCGGCCTCGCCGAGATAGTTCGGCATGTAGAAGATGAACCAGGAATAGAAGATCAGGAAGCAGGTGGCGCCGAAGAAGTCCTTGATGGTGGCGTAGGGCGTGAACGGCACCATGTCCTTCTCGGTCTTCGGCTCGACGCCGGCCGGGTTGTTCTGGCCGGCGACGTGCAGCGCCCAGACGTGCAGCACGACCACGCCGGCGATCAGGAACGGCAGCAGGTAGTGAAGCGCGAAGAAGCGGTTCAGGGTCGGGTTGCCGACCGAATAGCCGCCCCACAACAGCGTCACGATGCTCTCGCCGAAATACGGCACGGCCGAGAACAAATTGGTGATGACGGTGGCGCCCCAGAAGCTCATCTGGCCCCATGGCAGCACGTAGCCCATGAAGCCCGTCGCCATCATCAAGAGATAGATGATGACGCCGAGGATCCAGAGCACCTCGCGCGGCGCCTTGTATGACCCGTAATAGAGACCGCGGAACATGTGGATGTAGACGGCGAGGAAGAACATCGACGCGCCGCAGGCATGCATGTTGCGCAGCAGCCAGCCGTAGTTCACGTCGCGCACGATCAGCTCGACCGACTTGAAGGCCAGGTCGGCATGCGGCGTGTAGTGCATCGCCAGGATGACGCCGGTGACGATCTGGACACCCAGCATCAGCGAGAGGATGGCGCCGAACGTCCACCAATAGTTCAGGTTCCGCGGCGTCGGATAGGCAACGAAGGACGAGTGGACCAGGCCGATGATCGGAAGTCTTTGCTCGAGCCACTTCAAGGCGGGGTGGCTCGGCTGGTAGTCAGAAGGTCCACTCATGATGCGTTCCTGAAGAAATTATCTTGCACGATCGAGCGTGAGCTGAAGACGAACGTCCGCTCAGCCGATCTGGATCTTGGTGTCGGAAACGAACTGATAGGGCGGGACGGGAAGGTTGAGCGGCGCCGGCCCCTGGCGCACGCGGCCGGAAGCATCGTACTGGGAGCCGTGGCACGGGCAGAAGAAGCCGTCGTAGTTGCCTTCATGGGCGATCGGGATGCAGCCGAGATGGGTGCAGATGCCGATCACGACCAGCCACTGCTCGTGGCCGTCCTTGGTGCGCGACTGGTCGGTCGCCGGATCGATCAGGCTCGACACGGGAACCTTACGGACCTCCTCGACCTGCTTCTTGGTGCGGTGGGAGATGTAGATCGGCTTGCCGCGCCAGAACACCTTTATGTCCTGACCTTCGGCGACCGGAGAGAGGTCGACCTCGATCGGCGCACCGGCCGCGATGGTCGAGGCATCGGGATTCATCTGGGAGATGAAGGGCCACAAGGCGGCCACACCACCGACCGCTGCGGTCGCGCCCGTGGCGACGAAAAGAAAATCCCGGCGTGTCGGATGATCCGCAGTAGACGCTGTCACGATTCCAACCCTTTCTTCGTTGCAGCCGGTGGAACCGCCCCGCTCGACGTCTTGGATCTCGGCGTTGGAGATCACGTGACCGGGAGATCCTGCCGGCGCCCGCGTCCCCCGCGGCGGCAGAAAACGGCTCGCTCCACCGCCCCTGGGGAACAAGCCGTCCAGAATCGTTCTATTGGCACCCTTGCGATACGAGCGCAAGCCCGCTATCGGCCCTGCAGCACGCCATGCACCAATTCCCGCGCAGGAAGCGGACTTTCCGCCTCAGTCTTAAGACCAATTCGCATGCAGATCGCGCTCTATCAACCCGACATTCCGCAGAACACCGGAACGATCCTGCGGCTGTGCGCCTGCCTCGGGCTCGCGGCCCACATCATCGAGCCAGCCGGCTTTCCGGTGTCGGACCGGCAGTTCCGCCGCGCCGGCATGGACTATCTGGACCAGTTGAATTGGCGGCGCCACGACTCATGGCACGCGTTCGAGGCCTGGCGGGCGGCGGCGGGCCATCGCCTGCTGCTGCTGACGACCAAGGCCGCGACCTGCTATCTCGACTTCAGCTACGGCGCGGACGACATCCTGCTGCTCGGGCGCGAGAGCGCCGGCGTGCCGGAGGCCGTGGCGGAGGTCACCGATGCGCGGCTGCGGATTCCGCTGCAGCCCGGGCTGCGCTCGCTGAACGTGGCGATGGCGGCGGCGATGGCCGCCGGCGAGGCGCTGCGCCAGACCGGACAATTCGTCCAATTGCAATCTGCACAAGGAGCCGAAGGGTGAGCTACGCGGTGAAGGAAATCTTCATGACCCTGCAGGGCGAAGGCGCCCAGGCGGGGCGCGCCGCGGTGTTCTGCCGCTTCGCCGGCTGCAACCTGTGGAGCGGACGCGAGGCCGACCGCGCAACCGCGACGTGCCGGTTCTGCGACACCGATTTCGTCGGCACCGACGGCACGCTCGGGGGCCGCTATGACAGCGCCGATCTCGCCGAGGCGATTGCCGGGCAATGGACAGGCGGTGCCGCCGACCGCTATACGATCCTCACCGGCGGCGAGCCGCTGCTGCAGGTCGATGCCGACCTGATCACGGCGCTCCACGCCCGCGGCTTCGCGGTCGGGATCGAGACCAACGGCACGCTCATTCCGCCCGACGGCATCGACTGGATCTGCGTCAGCCCGAAAGCGGGCGCCGAGCTGAAGCTGCGGCAGGGCCATGAGCTGAAGCTGGTCTATCCGCAGGACGGCGCCGGGCCGGAGCGGTTCGAAGGCCTCGCCTTCGAGCGTTTCTCGCTGCAGCCGATGGACGGGCCCGACGCGGCCGCGAACACGGCGCGCGCGATTCAATACTGCCAGCATCATCCGCAATGGCGGCTCAGCCTGCAGACGCACAAGATGATCGGCATCAGATAGGGATTGTGACTGACACGATGTGGGAATTGACCAAGTCGTTCACCTTCGAGGCCGCGCATACGCTGCCGATTACGACGCTCGGCGAAGCCAGCCAGGAAATCCACGGCCATTCCTTCCGCGCCGAGGTGACGGTGCGCGGCGATGCGACCAATCCCGAGACCGGCATGGTGGTGGATTTCGGCGTGCTGACGCAGCGCTTGAGCGAGATCCAGGCCATGCTCGACCACAAGTTCCTGAACAAGATCGAGGCGATCGGGCTGCCGACGCTCGAGAACCTGTCGCGCTTCATCTATGAGCGCGTCCGCTCCATCGGCCATGTCACCAAGGTCAGCGTCCACCGCGACAGCTGCCGCGAGACCTGCACCTATTTTGGCCCGCAGGGCTGATCGCTTATGGTAGTAGCCAGGTGTAGCGACATGAGCGGTCCCACCCTCCCCTCCAGGGGAGGGTGAAAGAAACGCGCCCCGGGGAAAACTGCCATGACCACTGCCGCCATCGAGGATCGCAAGGCCCGCGCCCGCGCCTGGTTCGAGAGCCTGCGCGACCAGATCTGCGCGGCGTTCGAGCGGCTCGAGGACGAGGCGCCGGCCGCCCTCTATCCACGTCAGGCCAGCCGCTTCGTGCGCACGCCATGGGAGCGCACCGATCATGCCGGCGGTCCGGGCGGCGGCGGTGTCATGAGCATGATGCACGGCCGGCTGTTCGAGAAGGTCGGCGTGCACTGCTCCACCGTGCATGGCGAGTTCGCGCCCGAATTCCGCAGCCAGATCCCTGGCGCCGCCGAGGATCCGCGGTTCTGGGCCTCGGGCATCTCGCTGATCGCGCATCTGCGGTCGCCGCACGTGCCGGCGGTGCACATGAACACCCGCTTCGTCGTGACCACCAAGGCCTGGTTCGGCGGCGGCGCCGACCTGACGCCGGTGCTCGACCGCCGCCGCACTCAGGAAGACCCGGATACGCTCGCCTTCCACGCCGCGATGAAGAGCGCCTGCGATGCGCATGCGGCGGTCGCGTCGTACGACAAGTACAAGCGCTGGTGCGACGAGTACTTCTACCTGCCCCATCGCAAGGAGCCGCGCGGCATCGGCGGCATCTTCTACGACCATCACGATTCCGGCGACTGGGAGGCCGATCTCGCCTTCACCCAGGATGTTGGCCGCGCCTTCCTGAAGGTCTATCCGGAGCTGGTCCGCCGCAATTTCGGCGCGCCTTGGACCGACGCGGACCGCGAGGAGCAGTTGATCCGGCGCGGCCGCTATGTCGAATTCAACCTGCTTTATGACCGTGGCACCACATTTGGGCTGAAAACCGGCGGCAATGTCGACTCGATCCTGTCCTCGATGCCGCCCGAAGTGAAATGGCCCTGAAACCTTCAGCCCCGCCGCCGCGTACCCAGGAGATGACCGCTCCCCTGCCCCGCGCCATGCTGATCGACATGGACGACACCATCCTGTCGGCCTATGGCCGGCCCGAGATCGCGTGGAACATCGTCGCCACCGAATTCGCCGACGAGCTGGCGCCGCATACCTCGCAGGAGGTGGCGGCCGCGATCCTCTCCTCGGCGCGCAGCTTCTGGTCGGTCGCCGGCGCCGAATGGCGGATGAAGCTGATCCAGGCCCGCCAGGAGGTGGTCAAGGGCGGCTTCGCGGCGTTGACCGCCGCAGGCCCGGCGCTGCCGACCGAGCTTGCGATCCGCATCGCCGACCGCTTCACCGCCTATCGCGACGAGCAGATGTTCATCTTTCCCGGCGCGCATGAGGCGATCGACGCATTCAAGGCGCGCGGCGTCCGGCTGGCGCTCGTGACCAACGGCGAGGCCGGCCAGCAGCGCGCCAAGATCGAGCGCTTCGCGCTGGCGCACCGCTTCGACCACATCCAGATCGAGGGCGAGCACGGCTTCGGCAAACCCGAGGAGCGCGCCTATTGGCACGCGATGGAGCGGCTCGGCGTCGGCCCCGAAGACACCTGGATGATCGGCGACAATCTCGAATGGGAGATCGTGGCGCCACAGCGGCTCGGCATCTATTCGATCTGGATCGACGTCCATGGCGACGGCCTGCCGGAAGGCACCGATGTCAAGCCCGACCGCATCATCCGCTCGCTGACCGAGCTCGTGCCGGCCTGAAGCCTGGTGATCGATGCCAGAGCGCCGGCCCGTCAGGACCGGCGCTCTGTCGTATCCGGATCAGGCCGGACGCTCGGCGACGTTGGGGCGCCATTTGATCAGGCGGCTCTCCACGAGGTCGAGCAGCGCGTCGATGCACAGCACGAAGATCGCCAGGATGAAGATGCCGGCGAACACGCCGACCGCATCGAAATTGCCTTCGGCCTGCGCGATCAGATGGCCGAGCCCGGCGGACGAGCCGAGATATTCGCCGATGATGGCGCCGACCACCGCAAAGCCGACCGAGGTGCGCAGCGACGACAGGATCCAGCTCGCAGCCGCCGGGAAGTAGACGTGACGCAGCAGCTCCGAGCGCCGGGCGCCGAGGATGCGGGCATTCGCCAGCACCACCGGGTTGACCTCGCGCACGCCCTGCAGCGCGTTGAAGAAGGTGACGAAGAACACCAGGGTCACCGCAAGCGCCACCTTCGACCACAGGCCAAGGCCGAGCCATAGCACGAAGATCGGCGCCAGCACCACGCGCGGCACAGCGTTGAGCGCCTTGATGAAGGGATCGAGGATGCGCGCCGCGGAATGGTTGAGGCCGAGCCAGACGCCGGCGGTGACGCCGAGTCCGGTGCCGATGATGTAGCCGAGGATCGTCTCGGTCAGCGTCGTCGAGACATGCGCGTAGAAGCTCTGCGCCGACAGCCAGGCAAACACCTGCTTGAGCACCGCCAGCGGCGCCGGGAAGAAGAACGGATCGATGACGCCATAGGTGACGCCGGCCTGCCAGCCGCCGACGATGACGATCAGCAACGCGAGCTGGATGAGGCGTTCAGTCATGGCGGGCATAGCTCTTCTCCACTTCCCCGCGCAGCGAGGCCCAGATGTTGCGATAGAGATCGGTGAAGCGCGGATCGAGCTTGATCTCGGCCACGTCGCGCGGCCGCTCCAGGTCGACCGGGAAACTGTCGATGACCCGCGAGGCCGGTCCCGAGGCGAGTACGACGACGCGATCCCCCAGCGCGATGGCCTCCTCGAGATCGTGGGTGATCATGACCACCGCACGCTTCTCCTCCTGCCACAGCCGCAGCAGCTCGTTCTGCATCAGATGGCGGGTGTGGATGTCGAGCGCCGAGAACGGCTCGTCCATCAGGATGACCTTCGGCCCATGGATGAGCGCCTGAGCCATCTGCACGCGCTTGCGCTGGCCGCCGGAGAGCTGGTGCGGATAGCGGTGCTCGAAGCCCTTCAGCCCGACCTTGACGAGCCAGGCCATTGCGCGCTCATGGCGCTCACGGGCCGACACGCCGCGGAACAGCGGGCCGAGCTCGACATTCTCGATCGCGGTCTTCCACGGCAGCAAGGCATCCTGCTGGAACAGATAGCCGATGTTGCCCTGGACACCGCGCACCGGCTGGCCATCGATGGCGATGCTGCCGGCGCTCGGCTTCAAGAGGCCCGCGATCGCGTTGAGGATGGTGCTCTTGCCGCAGCCGGTCGGACCGGCAATGGCGAGAAACTCGCCATCGGCGACCGTGAGGTTCACGTCCCTGACGGCGGTGTAGTTGCCGAAGGACATGGTGACCTGATTGATCTCCACCATGTTCCTGGCGCTGCGGCACTGGACCATCGGGTCCAGGTCCTTGACGACGGCGAGTGCCATTGTTTCCCTCCCGATCAGTTCGAGACGCTCTGCGCCTTCACGGCGAAGGCGTTGGTGTAGGTCTTGGCGAGGTCGATCGACGTCGCATCCACCTTGTCGTTGAAGCTCTTGAGCACGAGCAGCGGCGTCTGCACGTCGGTCTCGTCGAACTGACCATCCCTGGAGAAGATCGCCTTGGCCTTCTCGACCGCTTTCGTATAGGTCTGCTTCTCGCCGGAGATGAAATCGTTCGGCAGCACCGCGACGATCTCCTCGGCATTGTGCGTGGCGATCCAGCGCAGCGCCTTGACCATGGCGTTGGTGATCTTCTGGACCGTGCCCGGGTTCTTGGCGATGTACTGCTGTGTCGCGTAGAGCACGGAGGTCGGATAGATGCCGCCATAGACCTGCTTGGCGCCCTCGTCGCTTCGCGCATCGATCAGGATCTTGCCGATCCCCTTCTGCTCCACATAGGTCGCGGCCGGATCGTAGTTCACCAGCAGGTCGATCTTGCCCTGCTCCAGCGCGGCCACGGCAGCGGCCCCTGATCCGACGCCGATCAGATACACGCTCTCGGCGGGGATCTTGTTCTGCTTGAGATAATAGCGGACGAAGAAGTCCGAGGATGAGCCAGGGGCGGTGATGCCGATCTTGGCGCCCTTGATGGTCTCCGGCCTGGCCGGGTCGAACGTCGCAGACTTGCCACCGGCCAGCACCAGACCGGAATTGCGCGACAGCAGTACGAAGCCGACGACCGACTTGTTCTGCGACTGCATCTGGATGGTGTGGTCGTAGAAGCCGACGGCGACATCGGTCGATCCGGCGACCAGCGCCTGCAGCGTCTTGGAGCCGCCGGAGGCGAAATTCTCCACGGTGATGTCGAGCCCTTCCTTCTGGAACAGGCCAAGGCCCACCGCAACCGGAAACGGCAGGTTGTTCAGATTGTACGAGCCGACGCTGATGCGCACGGGCTCGGCGGCGGCCGAGCCGCAGATTGCGACAGCCGCAGTGACGGCGAGCATGAGACGACGCATGTGACTTCCTCCCTTGTTATCGATGTCGATTGAGTCCGGACGGCGCGTGCGCTCAGGCGGCGTGTACCATCCGTGTCGTGGGTTTTGCGAACACGCAGCCTTCGAACAGCCTGCGGGCGGTCCGCAAAATCCCAGCCACGATCCGGCCATCGCGCTCCTGCAGCTTGACGTCGATATGGCCCATCGGGTGCTCGATGCCGATGACCGCAGGCGCGACCTGCAGCCCAGCGAGGCGCGCGCTCACCGTGTCCGCCACGATCAGCGAGGTGGCGATGCCGACGGCGCCGGTGGTGGCAAGCGACGGGTGGCAATCGTGCGGCATGAAATAGCGGGCCGACACGTGGCCGCCATGCACCGCGGGGGCGAGCAGCACCGGCTTGGGAATGACACGGTCGCGGACGTCGCCGAGTCCCATGCGCCCGCCGGCCGCCACGCGCAGCCGCTCGAGCCGCTCCAGCAGCGCCGCGTTCGCACTCAACGCGGCGGCGCTCTCATAGCCGGTCACGCCGAGATCCTCCGCACGCACGATCATCATCGGCATCGCGCAGTCGATCAGCGTGACGTTGACATCGTCGATCGTCTCATTGGCCTCGCCGGTCGGAAACATCTCGTCCATCCGGTTGGCCGCATCGAGAAAGGTGAGCGCAATCGGCGCCGCTCGCCCTGGGACGCCGTCGATCGACGCGTCGCCGAGATATGACACTTTGCCGTTGGGGGTCGGCACCTCGGCCTCGATCAGCTGGCGCGAATTGACGTTGTGGATGCGGACCAGCGTCGCCGGACCTTTCGCCGGCACCAGCCCCGCCTCGATGGCGAAAGGTCCGACAGCGGCAAGCATGTTGCCGCAATTGGGCGAGGTATCGACCAGTTGCTGATCGATCCGCACCTGCGCGAACAGATAATCCACGTCGGCGCCGGGCACGCTGGCCGGCCCGACGATGGCGACCTTGCTCGTGACCGGATTGCCGCCGCCGATGCCGTCGATCTGCAGCGGATGACCGGAGCCCATGACCGAGAGCAGAATCTCGTCTCGCCGGGCCGGATCGCTCGGCAGGTCCGACGCCAGGAAAAAGGGCCCCTTCGACGTTCCGCCTCGCATCAGGACGCACGGTATCGAGATCAGATCGTTCATGCCGGCCCCCAGTTATGTCAATTTCGTATCAATCCATGTTACTGTTGCGTATACTGAGCTGAGATCGATCTTTGAAATGCAAAGAATTGCGGTATTGATGCATGATTAACATCAATTGTGAGATCCTAGACCTCCGGGCCTTCCTGAGCGTCTCCGATCTGGAGAGCTTTCATCGGGCCGCCGAGGCCCTGAACCTCTCGCAGCCGGCATTGAGCCGGCGCATCCAGAAGCTGGAGGGCGCGATCGGCGCGCCGCTCCTGGAGCGCACGACGCGTCACGTCGCGCTGACGGCGCTCGGCGCCGAGCTGGTGCCGCTCGTGCGGCGTATGATCGAGGAGTTCGACGGCTCGCTGTTTGCTGTGCGCGACAGCGGCCTCAATCGCGGAGGCCTCGTCACCATCGCCTGCCTGCCGACCGCGGCGTTCTACTTCCTGCCGTCGGTCATCCGCGAGTTCAACGATCAATATCCCAACATCCGCTTTCGCATTCTCGACCTGCCGGCCACCGATGGGCTGCAGGCCGTCGAGCGTGGCGAGGTCGAGTTCGGCATCAACCTGATGGGAGCATCGGACCCCGAGCTGATCTTCGACCGTCTGGTCGAGGATCCCTTCGTGCTCGCCGCGCGCAAGGATCACCCGCTCGCCGCGATGGCGACGGTCGGCTGGGGCGATCTCGAGCCCTACCCTCTGATCACCGTACACCGGTCCAGCGGCAACCGCACGCTGCTCGATGCCGCGCTCGCCAAATCAGCGATCAAGCTGCGCTGGTTCTACGAGGTGACGCATCTCTCCACGTCGCTTGGACTCGTCGAGGCCGGGCTTGGCATCTCGGTTCTTCCGAAGATGGCGACACCGCAGAGCGATCATCCCTTCCTCGTCACGCGCCCCATCCTCAATCCCGAGATCTCACGCACCATCGGCGTCGTGCGCCGCAGAACCGGCACGATGTCGCCTGCGGCGGAGCGTTTCCTGAAGATGCTGATCGGCCGCTGGGGGCGGACGTAGAGGCCGAGCAGCACAGCAGGTAGCCTGACGCCGAAGGGCTATCCCGCCGGCAGCAGGTGCCGCAGCGCCGACGCGATCATCACGCCGCCGCCGGTGATCACGGCGGCGTCGAGGATGGCGGCGTGGATGTGCACCGGCATGCGGGCGACGAAGGCCTTGGCGAGGAACGCGCCCGGCACCGCGACCGCGCCGATCAGGAGCGCGAAGGCCAGCACCTGCGCCGTGACCACGCCGGCCAAACCAAACACCGAGATCTTGATGACGCCCGTCGCCACCGAGATCATCGCGTCGGTGGCGATGACCGCGGCGCCTTCCAGGCCCGCCGCCATCAGCAGCGACAGCAGGATCACGCCGGAGCCGGAGGTGCCGCCGACCAGCACGCCATAACCGACTGCTCCGGCGGCAAGCCCGCCATTTCCGATCCTGACCTCGCGCTTGCGCAGGATCCGCCGCAGCGGGACGCTCATGATCAGCATGGTGCCGATCACCAACGCCGCGCCGGCATTGGTCAGTCGCGTGTAGCCGTAGGCGCCGAGCGCCGTCGTGAGCGCGGCTGCCGCGATGACGATCACGGCGCGCGTACGGTCGGCGTGGCTGATGTAGGCGGCGACGCGGCTGAGGTTGGTGAGGATCGCCGAGATCGCGATGATCGGCACGACGGTTTCGGCGCCGACCATTGGCACCAGCACGAGCGGCATGAGAGCGCCGGTGCCGTAGCCGGCGAGACCACCGATGATGGAAGCAAAGAGAGCGACGGAAGCGACGAGCAGGAGTTGCAGGAGCGAGATGTCGGCAAAGCCTGCCAGAAAATTCATGAACGTCCGTCGCGGTTGACACGCGCCGCCGCCTGATCGGCGATCGCGTTCAGCGATGCCTCGTCGAGCGGAAAGTCCGCAGCTAACCAGGCATCCTCTGCGAGGGTGAGCACATGACCGAGAAGCGGTCCCTCCGCAACCCCGCGCGCGATGAAATCGGCCGCCTTCAACGGCAATTTCGGCGGCGTGAAGCGCTGCGGCAACAGCGCACGCTCGCGCCAGCGCCGATCGTCGCGATCGCGCGCCCGCGCCCAGCCGAGCATCAGGCGGTCGCGATAGACGGTCTCGCCGAGACGATACAGCAGACGCCGGACTCGCGCCTCGTCGGCGGAAGCGAACCGCCACCAGCGATGGCCCATGCCGTCCAGCGCCTTGGTCTCGGCATTGGAGAGCTTCAGTCTGACGCCGAGACGGCGCGCATCCTCGGTCACGGCGACCGCGAGCGCCGCGAGACGGCGGACCGCGCTCGGCGAAAGCTCCAGCTCGCGCTCGATGCCGGTCATCGCGGCGAACGGACCGAGATAGGCGACGCCGCCGAGGATCGCCGTCAGCAACCCGCCATCCGCCATCGCCGTGACCGCGCCGACCGCGCCGTCGGTGACGAGCAGTTTCAGCATCTCCATGCGCACCCGCTCGGCCGACAATGCGGCGAGGCCGGCGCGGCCGGCGATGCAGGCCAGATAGCCCTCGCGGTCGGGGACGCCGTGGCCGAATGCCGAATGGATGCGGAAGAAGCGCAGGATGCGCAGATAATCCTCGGCGATGCGCTGGGCGGGATCGCCGATGAAGCGCACGCGGCGTTGGGCGATGTCGGCGAGACCGCCGACGTGATCATGCACCACGCCGTCCGGCCCGACGGACAGCGCATTGATGGTGAAGTCGCGCCGGTGCGCGTCGCCGACCCAGTCGCGGCCGAACTCGACCTTGGCCTTGCGGCCGAAGGTCTCGGTGTCCTCGCGCAGGGTCGTGACCTCGAATGGATGCCCCTCGAGCACGAGGGTCACGGTGCCATGGTCGATGCCGGTCGGCACGCTCTTGATCGACGCCGCCTTGGCGCGCCGGAGCACCTCCGCCGGCAGCGCCGTGGTCGCGATGTCGATGTCGCCGATGGCGATGCCGAGCAGCGCATTGCGCACGGCGCCGCCGACCACCCGCGCCTCCTCGCCGTCGCAATTGAGCAGCGCGAGCACGCGCGCGGCGGGACCGGACGAGAGCCAGGGCGCATGCAGCACCCGCGCGCCGATCATTTCTCGACCCCTGGAACGAGCCTGCCGTTCTCGACATGAGCGGGGATATAGGTCGAACGCGGCGGCGCGCCGGAGAACTCGGCGAGCAGAACCAGACTTGCAATCACCAACACCAGCGCCGCCACCGTCAATTTTGTGATCAGATGAAAGGGCCAGTTGACAGGCACCAACAGCCCCGATTTGGTCGCGAGCAAGAACAACACATAAACCGCAAAAGGAATGAGGAAAATTCCGATTTCCGTCAACACGCCACGGATCATGGCTGACAGACCCGCTCGTACAAGACCCGAAGGATGCCCGCTGTAGCGCCCCATATGTAGCGCTCGGCGAACGGCATCGCGTAATACAAACGCTCCATGCCGCGAAACTCCTTGGAATGCAGCTGATGATTGGCGGGGTCCATCAGGAAGGCCAGCGGCACCTCGAAGGCGTCGTCGACCTCGCCCTCGTTGATCTTGAGCGTGAATCCGGGCCGCACCCGCGCCACCGTGGGCAGGATGCGGAAGCCGAAGGCGGTGCCGTAGACGTCGAGATAGCCGATCGGGTCGACGAAGCTGCGGTCGAGCCCGACCTCCTCTTCGGCCTCGCGCAGGGCGGCATCGAGCGGCGAGGCATCGGTGACGTCGATCTTGCCGCCGGGAAAGGCGATCTGCCCGGCATGGCTCGAGAGGTTCGGCGAGCGCTGGGTCAAAAGGACCGTCGGTTCGGGATGGTCGACCACCGGGATCAGCACCGCCGCGGGACGGATGGGCTGCTCGCGGGAGATGATCTCGAGCATGCGGTCGGTGCCGGAATCTCCGCTGGCCGGAATGACATCCGGATCGAGCAGGGCCTGCGGAACGTCGAAGCGCAACCGCGCGCGGCCCCGCGCGAAGAAATCGGCTGAACTGAGCCCAGCGGTCCCGTTCCTCACCATGGGCTGGTTCAAAGCGCCGCCCTCACCTGTTCTGCATCGGCCATGGGGAAGAACGCGCCGCCCGACCCCACGCCGAACATGACACGCCCATCGATCATCCGCTCCTCACCCATGTCAACAAGCTCGTAGTAGAGCGCCCGCGTCACCTTGGCCCAGAGATCGGCTCGCACATGCAGATAGGGCGTCAGGCCGCCGCTCTCGCCGGGCTCGAAGCGCAGCCGGTGCTCGGCATCGCACGCGACCCAGTCGTCGACATTGGTGCGGAAATGCAGCAGCGGTCCGCGCGCATCGCTCTCCGTCCGCATTTCTACGGCCGTGAAGGGGGCATCATCGACGCGGATGCCGACCTTCTCCACCGGCGTGACCAGGAAATAGCGATCACCCTCGCGCTTGAGGATCGTCGAGAACAGCCGCACCAGCGCAGGCCGCCCGATTGGCGTGCCCATGTAGTACCAGCTACCATCACCGGCGATTCGCATGTCGAGATCGCCGCAGAATGGCGGATTCCACAAATGCACCGGCGGCAGTCCCTTTGCGGATGTGCCAGCCTGCGTTGCCGCCGACGTCAGCCGATCGAGTCCGTTGTCGGTGGTCTGCCCTTGCTTCGCCATGGTTTGCCTTGAGTTTGCGTCCACCTTGGCACGATTGGTGCAAGATTCCATCGCCGTCGTCTGTGCAAAAGTTCCTGGCGGCCCTGCAGGTCATGTAAGGTCGCCATAACGTGATGCCGTCAATACCCCGTAATGCCGATAATATGGGGATAGTTTAACTCAACGAATACAGCGCCTTCGCATAGGTTGGCATCCGTGTCCCGGCAAACTGGAGCGGAACGTCCGTCCGAAAGTTCACGATGCGGGGCAGAAGGAGCGCGGAAATGGCTGAGAGTGCCGAGAAGCTCGAGGATGCGATCGTCCGGTCGGCCGAACAGGTCTCCGGCCAGATCCGAGCGGCAAAGGATGCGATCTCCAGCGTCATCTTCGGCCAGGACCGCGTGGTGGAAAACACGCTGGTGACCATCCTGTCCGGTGGCCACGCGCTGCTGATCGGCGTCCCCGGCCTCGCCAAGACCAAGCTGGTCGAGACCTTGGGCGTGACGCTCGGCCTCGATGCCAAGCGCATCCAGTTCACGCCGGACCTGATGCCGTCGGACATTCTCGGCGCCGAGGTGCTCGACGAGAGCGCCGGCGGCAAGCGCTCGTTCCGCTTCATCGCCGGCCCGGTGTTCGCGCAACTGCTGATGGCGGATGAGATCAACCGCGCCAGCCCGCGCACGCAGTCGGCATTGCTGCAAGCCATGCAGGAGCAGCACATCACCGTCGCAGGCGCCCGCCACGACCTGCCGAAGCCCTTCCACGTGCTCGCGACCCAGAATCCGCTGGAGCAGGAAGGAACCTATCCGCTTCCCGAAGCCCAGCTCGACCGCTTCCTGATGGAGATCGACGTCGACTATCCGGATCGCGACGCCGAGCGCCGCATCCTGTTCGAGACCACCGGTGCCGAAGAGAGCGGCGCCAAGGCCGCGATGACCGCAGACGCGCTGATCGCTGCGCAGCGGCTGGTGCGCCGGCTGCCGGTCGGCGATTCCGTGGTCGAGGCGATCCTGTCGCTGGTGCGGTCCGCCCGCCCCGGCCCGGAGGCCGGCGACGCCGGCAAGCTGATCGCCTGGGGCCCGGGTCCGCGCGCCAGTCAATCATTGATGCTCGCGGTGCGCGCCCGCGCCTTGCTCGACGGCCGCCTCGCTCCCTCGATCGACGACGTGCTCGATCTCGCCGAGCCCGTGCTCAAGCACCGCATGGCGCTCACCTTCCCGGCCCGCGCCGAGGGACGCACCATTCCGGACGTGATCCGGCAACTGAAGAGCCGGATTGGCTGATGGCCGCAGCGACAGGGCACGCCGACAAGGAGATTCTCGCAATCCGGCGTGCCGATGGCGAAAGCCGGACGCTGGCGTCGTCGCTGCCGCGGCTGGTGCTCGAAGCGCGCCAGATCGCCGCCAATGTGATCCATGGTCTGCATGGCCGTCGCCGCGCCGGCTCCGGCGAAAGCTTCTGGCAGTACCGCCGCTTCGTCTCCGGTGAGCCGTCGCAGCGCGTCGACTGGCGCCGCTCCGCGCGCGACGATCATCTCTACGTCCGTGAGCAGGAATGGGAGGCCGCGCACACCGTGTGGATCTGGCCGGACCGCTCGCCGTCGATGGCGTTCGCGTCGAAGGGCGCCCGCGAAAGCAAGCTCGAGCGCGCCCTGATCGTGACCTTCGCCCTGGCCGAGTTGCTGGTGGCCGGCGGCGAACGCGTCGGCATTCCCGGCCTGATCAATCCGACCGGGAGCCGCAACGTGATCGACCGCATTGCGCAGGCGATGCTGCATGATGAGACGATCAGGCCGAGCCTGCCGCCCTCCTTCGTGCCGTCCGCGCTCGCCGAGATCGTCGTGCTGTCGGATTTCTGGTCGCCGATCTCCGAGATCAGCACCATGCTCGCCGGCCTGTCCGCGTCGGGTGCGCACGGCACGATGGTCCAGGTCGTCGATCCCGCCGAGGAGACCTTCCCCTATTCCGGCCGCGTCGAGTTCGTCGAGCCGGAGGGCGGCGAGGTCATCACGGCCGGCCGCGCCGAGAGCTGGGCGCAGGACTACGTCGCCCGCGTGGCGCTGCATCGCGACCAGATCCGCGCCGAGACCGGCAAGCTCGACTGGCTGTTCACCACCCACACCACCAGCCGCTCGGCTGCCGAGCTGCTGCTGTTCCTGCATGCCGGCATGACCACGGCCAAAGGTAGCGCGCGCGGCGGCGTCAAAGTGGGCGCTGGCCCCGGAGGGCTCGGCGCATGATGGGCCTGCCGCTGTCGTTCGCCGAACCCTTGCTGCTGACCGGGCTCATCAGCCTGCCGGTGCTGTGGTGGCTGCTGCGGGTGATGCCGCCGCGGCCGCGCCGCATCGAGTTTCCGCCGACCCGGCTGTTGTTCGACATCACGCCCAAGGAAGAGACGCCGTCGCGCTCGCCCTGGTGGCTCACCCTGCTGCGGCTGATCGCGGCGGCGCTGGTGATCTTCGCTGCGGCCGGCCCGATCTGGAATCCGCGCACCGAAGCCGTCGGCAGCAAGGCGCCGCTTGTGCTTTTGCTCGACGACAGCTGGAGCGCGGCGGCGAGCTGGGACACGCGTATCAGGGCCGCCGACGAGATCATCGCCAATGCCGATGCCGACCGCCGCGGCGTCGCGCTGATGCCGCTGTCGGAGCCCGCACGCGACCTCACCTTGATGCCAGCCGGCGCGGCGCGCGTCGCGCTGCGCCAGATCGCGCCCAAGGCCTACACGACCGAGCGCGCCGATGCGCTGCCGCAGCTCGATCGCTTCCTGAAAGCGACGGGCGATGCCGAGATCATGTGGTTCTCCGACGGCGTCGATCCCGGCCGCGGCAGCGAGTTTGTCACCGGCCTTGCCAAGACCATCGGCGATCGCAGCCTGACGGTGTTCGAAGGCGGCACCCTGTCGCCGCTGGCGCTTGCGGGCGCCGAGAACGCCGCGGCCAAGATGACCGTGAAGGTGCTGCGCGCCGATCTCTCGGTTCCGGGCGGCATTGTGCGCGCGCTCGACGCCAAGGGCTCGCCGCTCGGCGAAGCGCAGTTCGGCTTCGCCGCCGGTGCGCACGACGCCGAGGCGAGCTTCGATCTTCCGGTCGAGCTGCGCAATGACATCACCCGGCTCGAGATCGCCGGCGAGCGCTCCGCAGGCGCCGTGCAACTGCTCGACAAGCGCTGGCGGCGGCGTGCGGTCGGCATCGTCTCCGGCGCCACCAGCGACACCGCGCAACCGCTGCTCGCGCCGACCTTCTATCTGACGCGCGCGCTGGCGCCGTTCGCCGATCTCCGCCTCGGTGATCGCGGCGCTCCGCAGCAGGTCATCACGCAGTTCCTCGACCAGAAGGTGCCGATGATCGTGATGGCCGACGTCGGCACGCTGTCGCCGGAGCTGCGCGACCGTCTCAACGGCTGGATCGAGAATGGCGGCGTGCTGGTGCGCTTCGCCGGCCCGCGCCTGGCGCAGGGCGACGACGATCTCGTGCCGGTCAAGCTGCGCCGCGGCGGCCGCACCCTGGGCGGCAGCCTGACCTGGGAGAAGCCGCAACACCTGGCCGCGTTCGCCGCCGACGGCCCGTTCGCCGGCATCACCGTCCCGAAGGACGTGACGGTCAATCGCCAGGTCCTCGCCGAGCCCGACGCCGTGCTGGCGACCAAGAGCTGGGCCTCGCTGGAGGACGGCACGCCGCTCGTCACGGGCGAGCATCGCGGCAAGGGCCTGATCGCGCTGTTCCATGTCAGCGCCGACATGCGCTGGTCCGATCTGCCGATGTCGGGCGCGATGGTCGAGATGCTCCGCCGCATCGTCGACATGTCCGGCTACACCTCGACGCCGGGCCCTGGTCCCGCGGGTGAGACCGCCAAGGCCACGCTGGCGCCGCTGCACATCCTCGACGGCTTCGGCGCCTTCGGACCGCCGCCTTCGACCGCCAAGCCGCTGCCGGCGGATTTCAACGACCGGGCTTCGCTGGATCATCCACCCGGATTCTATGGCCCAGCCGAGGGACCCACCGCAGTGAACACGCTCAGCCCCGCCGATCGCATTCTGCAGCTCGACACGTCGACGCTGCGCGCCAAGCGTGCCAGCTACACCACCGCCGAGCCGCGCGATCTCCGGGGCATCCTGCTGTCGACCGCACTGCTGCTGTTCCTGATCGACGCGGTCATCGTCGCCCTGCTCGGCGGCGTGCTGGCCTCGCTCGCGCGGTGGCGGCGTGCAGCGCCCGCGTCCATCGCGCTTGCGGTGCTTGCAACCGGCGCCCTGCTCGCGGTCGCGATGCCGACGGCCGCGCGCGCCGACGCCGCCAGCGACGATTTCGCCATGCGCGCGGTGTCGCAGACGCGGCTTGCCTATGTCGTGACCGGCAATGCCGACGTCGATTCCATCGTCAAGGCCGGCCTGACCGGACTGACCTTGTTCCTGGCCCAGCGCACGGCGCTCGAAGCCGGCGACCCCGTCGGCATCGATCCTGCGCATGACGAGCTCGCCTTCTTCCCGCTGATCTACTGGCCGATCGTGCCGGGCACGCCGAAGCCGCCGCAGGACGCGATCAACAAGATCGACGCCTACATGAAGCAGGGCGGCACGGTCATCTTCGACACCCGGGATGCGGTCGAGGCGCCGCCCGGCGACAACGGCGCGCAGCAGACCCCGGGCATGCAGTCGCTGCGCGAGATTCTGTCGTCGCTCGACGTCCCCGAGCTCGAGCCGGTGCCGCGCGAGCACGTGCTGACCAAGACGTTCTACCTGCTGCGCGACTTCCCCGGTCGCTTCACCGCAGGCCAGACCTGGGTCGAGGCGCTGCCGAAAGACGAGGACGAGGACAGCGCCTCGCGTCCGGCGCGCGGCGGCGACGGCGTCTCACCGATCATCATCACCTCCAACGACCTCGCCGGCGCCTGGGCCATCCGCCCCGACGGCCAGGCCATGCTGCCGATGGTTCCCGGCGAGCCGCGACAGCGCGAATTCGCCTTCCGCGCCGGCGTCAACATCGTGATGTACACGCTGACCGGCAACTACAAGGCCGACCAGGTGCACGCGCCGGCGCTGATCGAACGGCTTGGGCAGTGATGACAATAGCCACGCGCAGCCGCGCCAAAACCTCCGTCGTCACGCCCGGCCTTGAGCCGGGCATCCACGCCCCTGTTTTCCGAGGGAATGACGTGGATGGCCGGGACAAGCCCGGCCATGACGAAGCCAGCGAGTTTGCCTCATGAATTACGGCATCGCGTTCACGCCTCTGGTCCCGACGTTCGTGCTGTGGCTCGCGATCGGCGCGATCGTCGTCATCGCCGCGCTCCTGTTGCTCGGCCGCTCGCGCTCGGCCTGGATCCGCGTCACCGCGCTCGCCTTGATCGCGCTCGCGCTGGCCAATCCGCAGTTCACGCGCGAGGACCGCGAGCCGCTGAGCTCGGTCGCCGCCGTCGTGGTCGACAAGAGCCCGAGCCAGAATTTCGGTGACCGCAACAAGCAGACCCAAGCGGCCCAAGAGTCGCTGGTCGACAGCTTGAAGAAGATCAAGGGCCTCGAGGTCCGCGTGGTCGATGCCGGTCAGGCCGATGGCGAGACCGACGGCACGCATCTGTTCAGCGCGCTGACCTCGGCGCTGTCGGACGTCCCGGTCGATCGGGTCGCGGGCGCCTTCCTGATCACGGATGGACGCGTCCACGACATTCCCGGCAACGTTGCCGCGCTCGGCTTCCAGGCTCCGCTGCAGGCCCTGATCACGGGCCAGAAGGCCGAGCGCGACCGCCGCGTCGCGATCACGGCCGCGCCTCGCTTCGGCATCGTCGGCCAGCCGCAGACCATCAGCTTCCGGCTCGACGACCAGGGCGTCAGCGGCGCCAGCGCCAAGGTCGTGATCCGGCGCGACGGCGAGGTCATCAGCGAGCGCACCTTGACCAGCGGCCAAGCCGCCAATGTCGACGTCGACATCAAGCACGAAGGCCAGAACATCGTCGAGATCGAGGCATCGCCGCTCGACAACGAGCTGACCCTCGTCAACAACCGCGCCGTGGTCTCGATCGATGGCGTCCGCGACAAGCTGCGCGTGCTGCTGGTGTCGGGCGAGCCGCATTCGGGCGAACGCACCTGGCGCAACCTGCTGAAGTCGGACGCCAGCATCGATCTCGTCCACTTCACTATCCTGCGGCCGCCGGAGAAGCAGGACGGCACCCCGATCAACGAGCTGTCGCTGATCGCGTTTCCGACCCGCGAGCTGTTCCAGCAGAAGATCAACGAATTCCAATTGATCATCTTCGACCGCTACGCCCGGCAGGGCGTGTTGCCGATCGCCTATTTCGACAACATCGCGCGCTACGTGCGCAATGGCGGCGCGGTGCTGGTCTCGGCCGGGCCGGACTACGCCTCCAACACCAGCATCTGGCGCACACCGCTCGATTCGGTGCTGCCCGCCGAGCCGGTCGGTGTCACCGAGAAGCCCTTCTATGCGCATCTATCTGACGCCGGCAAACGCCATCCGGTTACGCGCGGCCTCGAGGGCTCGGGCTCCGAGCCGCCGCGCTGGAGCCGCTTCTTCCGCACCGTCGAGACGCGCAATGCGGTCAGTCCGCCGGTCATGACCGGCGCCGATGGCAAGCCGCTCTTGCTGCTGTCGCGCTTCGGTGCCGGCCGCGTCGCTCTGCTGCTGTCCGACCACATCTGGCTGTGGGCACGCGGCTATGAAGGCGGCGGACCGCATCTCGATCTGCTCCGGCGGATGTCGCACTGGCTGATGCAGCAGCCTGATCTCGACGAGGAAGCGCTGCGGCTGCAGATTCAAGGCAAGGATCTCGCCGTCATCCGCCAGACGATGGGCGACACCGTCCCGCCGGTGACCGTGACCTCGCCGTCCGGCACCACGCGCGAGCTCACTCTGAGCCAGGGCGATCCCGGCGAATGGCGCGCGACCCTGCCCGCCAACGAGCTCGGCCTGTGGCAGGCGACCGACGGCACGCTGAAGGCGCTGATCAATGTCGGCCCGACCAATCCGAAGGAATTCTCCGAGGTCACCTCGACCACCGAAACCCTGAAGCCGCTGGCACAGGCGACCGGCGGCGACGCCCGCCGCATCGCCGACGGATCCGGCATCGACTTGCCGCGCATCGTCCCCGTCAGGTCGTCGACCTTGTTCAGCGGTGACGGCTGGATGGGCGTGCGGATGCGCGACGCCAGCGTGGTCAAGGGCGTCGGCGTGCTGCCGATGTTCGCCGGCGTGATCGGCCTGCTGCTGCTGCTCGGCGCGCTCGCCGCAACCTGGGTGCGCGAGGGACGCTGACACGAAGACACACGCGCACCACGGCGGCGTGCGACGTGGCGCGAAGGGCACAGCGAGCCGGTTTCCATCCGTTGCCGCGGCGCTCTGATTGACAGCTACGAGGCGCCTCTGCGATGTTACATTGTAACAAAGGCTGAGCCTCTCAGCCGAACGGGGTGGCCTATTCACATGAGCCAGATCACATGAGCCAGAGCTGGCGATGAGCTGGTTTCGCGCGAACATCAAAGATGTCTCGCGGCTCGCGCTGTTGGCGCTGGTGCTGCAATTCGCGCTCGCGTTCGGCCATGTTCATTGGCTCTCCGCGCAGAGCCTGGACGGCAGTCGTATCACGACCGCACAGGCCCATACCGGCTCCTCTCCCGCAAGCCAGGACCCCGACCAGCAGCCCTCCGCTGATGGCTGCGCCATCTGCGCCGTCATGGCGATGGCACAATCGATCCTGCTGTCACCGACGCCCGTTCTGACGCCTCCTGAAGCGGTCGCATTTCGTCTGCCCGATGCGATCACCGCCACTGTCGCGGCTGTCGTCGTCGACACCGCCTTCCAGCCGCGCGCTCCTCCCATCGCCTGATCCGAACCGCTCGAAACGCCGCCACGGTTGCGCTCACGCGCACGGCGGCAGCGTGCAGGAATGGGTCCGTCGCAAGCCGACGGCAGGTGCATCCCGCCAGCAACGAAAGACGTGGGACGCCTGATCAGGATCAGGAATTGAAGGATGTTGTCGAGAGCCTTGATGTCGGGCTGCAGCGCCGCAGCCATGTTGTGCGTTTTGGGTGCGCCCGCGCGCGCTGACGATCCGAAGCCGGCGGCCGAGTTGCCCGAGGTCAACGTGACAGCGCCAAGCCCGATACGGGCACGGAAGCCGGTGGTGCCGCGGCCCAATCCTACCGCGCGCGTCGCGCGCGGGCCCCGTGCGCCGACGCCAGCGCGAGAAGCACAATCAGCGCCACCGCCGCCGCAACAGGGCGTGCTGCCTGTCGTCACCGACCAGTTCGCAACCGTCACCGTGGTGCCGAACGAGGAGCTTCGCCGCTCCGGCGCCGCCACGCTCGGCGACCTTCTCAATTCGAAACCCGGCATTACCGGATCGAGCTTCGCGCCGGGCGCCTCGAGCCGGCCGATCATCCGCGGCCTCGACGTCAACCGCGTCGGTATCGTCGAGAACGGCATCGGCGGCGGCGGTGCGTCCGACCTCGGCGAAGATCATTTCGTGCCGATCGATCCGCTCACCAGCGACCAGATCGAGGTCGTCCGCGGCCCCGCGGCGCTGCGCTACGGCTCCACCTCGATCGGCGGCGTCGTCAGCGCCACCAACAACCGCATTCCGCAGGCCCTGCCGACCTGTTCGACCGCGCCGTTCCAGACCTATGGCCTGCCGGCGAGCGCGCCGGCCGCGGGCAGCGCGCCTTGCGTCACCGCGGAAACGCGCACCTCGTTCAGCTCGGTCGACCGCGGCGTCGAGGGCGGCGTGCTGCTCGATGCTGGCGGCGGCAACTTCGCACTTCATGCCGATGCCTACGGCCGCAAGACCGGCGACTATTCGATTCCGGGCTACCCCTATCTGTTCGACCAGACCCGCCCGGTGAACGGCCGGCAGCCGAACTCCGCCGTGCAGAACGATGGCGCCTCGATCGGCGGCAGCTACTTCTTCACCGGCGGCTTCATCGGCGCGGCGATCCAGCAGACCGATGCGCTCTACCACATCCCCGGCATCGACGGCGCCGACAGCCGGACCCGGATCGACGCACACCAGACCAAGATCACCGCCAAGGGCGAGTATCGCCCGGACTCCGCGGCGATCGATGCGATCCGATTCTGGGCCGGCGCGACAGACTATCGGCACAATGAGCTCGGCCTTGCAGCCGTCACCGACCCGACCACCGATGGCGTGCGCCAGACCTTCACCAATCGCGAGCAGGAAGCGCGCGTCGAGATGCAGATGATGCCCGTCAATCTGCGCTTCGCCACGCTGACGACCGCCTATGGCGTGCAGGCCGGGCACCAGGAGCTGAATGCGCCGAGCCCCGACAACCCCGGCTCGGTGTTCAACGGCCTGTTCGGCCCCAACACCAACAATCGCGTCGCCGGCTATGTCTTCAATGAGTTCGCCTTCTCGCCCTCGACCAAGGCGCAGGTCGCCGGCCGGATCGAGCACGTCGCGCTGAACGGCTCCACACCGAACTTTCCGGTCGACTATCTGCCGGACGGCACGCCGCAAGCCAACATCGCCCGCAATCCGTCGTACACGCCGAAGAGCGCGAGCGTCGGCCTGTTGCAGAACCTGCCGGGCGATCTGGTGGCGAGCGTGACCGCGCAATATGTCGAGCGCGCGCCGAAGCCAGCCGAGCTGTTCTCGCGCGGCGGCCATGATGCGACCGCAACCTTCGACATCGGCAATCCGAACCTGACCATCGAGACGGCCAAAACCGTCGAGGCCGGGCTGCGCAAGGCGACCGGCCCGTTCCGCTTCGAGGCCACGGCCTACTACACGCAGTTCAGCAACTTCATTTATCGCCGGCTGACCGGCGTGATGTGCGACGACGATTTCGCGTCCTGCGGCACCACGGGCACCGCGCTGAACCAAGCGGTCTATTCGCAGCGCAACGCGCTGTTCCGCGGCTTCGAGTTCCAGAGCCAGTACGATGTCGCCCAGCTCGGCACCGGCATCTGGGGCATCGAGAACCAGTTCGACGTCGTGCGAGCCACCTTCCCGGGTGGCGTCAACGTGCCGCGGATCCCGCCGATGCGCGTCGGCGGCGGCCTGTTCTGGCGCGATGCCAACTGGCTGACCCGCATCAATCTGCTGCACGCTTTCGCGCAGAACGACATCGCGCCGATCGCGGAGACTCCGACGCCCGGCTACAACCTGCTCAAGGCAGAGGTCAGCTACCGGACCAAGCTCAACCCGAACATGTTCGGCGCGCGCGAGATGCTGGTCGGCCTCGTCGGCAACAATCTGTTGAACGAGAAGATCCGCAACTCGGTCTCCTACACCAAGGACGAGGTGCTGCTGCCCGGCATCGGCGTGCGGATCTTTGCCAATCTCAAGTTCTGATTGCGAATTCGGTCGGGGCGCGGAGGAAAGCAATCTGAGCCCCCTTCGTCATTGCGAGGAGCGAAGCGACGAAGCAATCCAGACTTCTCTTGGGGCTCTGGATTGCTTCGCTTCGCCGCTTCGCTCGCAATGACGACCTACCTGGCGTAATCCCAGTCGGGACGGATCGCACCCTCGACGTCCTCGAATGCGCCGTCGGCGAGCTCGTTCACCAGCAGCCGGTTGTAGTCGACCGGGCCCGGCATGATCGCCCGGCCTTTCGGCACCGGCTTGAACCCGACACGGCTGTAGTAGGCGGCGTCGCCGACCAGCAGAATCAAGCGATGGCCCTGCGCCCGCGCGTCCGCGATCGAGCGCTCCATCAGCATGCGGCCGATGCCGTGCTTGCGGAACGGCGGCTCGACCGTCAGCGGCCCGAGCATCAGCGCCTTGGTGTCGCCGACGCAGATCGGGAGCTGCCGCACCGAGCCGACCAGCAAAGTGCCGATATGGGCGGTGAACGACAGCGCGAGCAGATGATCGACATGCTCGCGCAGTCGATAGGCACTCAGCACGAAGCGGCCGGGGCCGAAGGTGCGCTCATGCAGCCGCTCGATCGCCTGCGCGTCGCCCGGCTTTTCGGCGGAGATCGTAATGGACAGGTCACTCATGTGGGGTGGCGAGATAGCATTCTGGAGCGGCGCGGTCCATGGCGGGCCGTCCACGTGTTGACAGCATTCGCCCGCCGCCGGGGGGGCACCGATGCCAATTTTCTGAGCATTCGCGTGGCGTGACCGAAGATTGTGCTAAGATGTCAAGTTTCCGGAGCCGCCCTCGCTTAACCTGCCCCAGGTCATGAGCGTTGTGGTCGCCGTCGCGGCCGCTGGGACCGCTCTGACGCAGCACGAGCGGCAGGTCGAAGATGACGGGTGCGTTCCGGTCGCGCCATCGCGGCGAAACTCATGTGTTCGATGATCTCAAGACGCTGTTGGCCTGCGCCTCGCCGCGCCGGTCCGGCGATGAGCTGGCTGGCCTCGCAGCCGACAGCGCCGCGCGGCGGGTGGCGGCGCGGATGGCGCTCGCTGACGTGCCGCTGCGGCGTTTCCTCGACGAGCCGCTGATTCCCTATGAGAGCGACGAGGTCACGCGCCTCATCCTCGACAGCCACGATGCCGCCGCATTCGCGCCCGTCGCGTCGCTGACCGTCGGCGAATTGCGCGAATGGCTGATGTCCTGGGAGGCGGACGCTGACCGGCTGGCCGCCCTCGCGCCGGGCCTGACGCCGGAGATGGTGGCCGCGGTCTCCAAGCTCTGCGGCAATGGCGATCTCGTCGCTGTCGCCGCCAAATGCCGGGTCGTGACCCGCTTCCGCTCCACGATCGGCTTGGAGGGGCGGCTGTCGTCGCGGCTGCAGCCGAACGATCCGACCGACGATCCCCGGGCGATCGCCGCAGGCACGCTCGATGGCCTGCTGTTCGGCATGGGCGATGCGGTGATCGGCATCAATCCCGCGACCGACAATGTCGAGGCCTGCATCCGCCTGCTCACGATGCTCGATGATCTCAGGCTCAAATTCGAGGTACCGACGCAGTCCTGCGTGCTGAGCCACGTCACGACCTCGATCCAGGCGATCGAGAAAGGCGCGCCGCTCGATCTCGTCTTCCAGTCGATCGCCGGCACCGAGGCTGCCAATGCCGGCTTCGGCGTGACCCTGGCGCTGCTGGCCGAGGCGCAGGACGCGGCCTTGTCGCTGAAGCGCGGCACGATCGGCAACAACGTCATGTATTTCGAGACCGGCCAGGGCGCGGCGCTGTCGGCCGACGCTCATCACTGCCTCGATCAGCAGACGGTCGAGGCCCGCGCCTACGCGGTGGCGCGCGCCTTCTCGCCGCTGCTGGTCAACACCGTGGTCGGCTTCATCGGTCCCGAATACCTCTACGACGCGAAGGAGATCATCCGCGCCGGGCTGGAGGATCATTTCTGCGCCAAGCTGCTCGGCGTGCCCATGGGCTGCGATGTCTGCTACACCAACCATGCCGAGGCCGATCAGGACGACATGGACGATCTGGCGCTGCTGCTGGCAGTGGCCAACGTCAACTTCCTGATCGCCGTGCCCGGCGCCGACGATATCATGCTCAACTATCAGAGCCTGTCGCATCACGACGTGATGCGGCTGCGGCATCTGCTCGGCCGCCGCCCGGCGCCGGAGTTCGAGGCGTGGCTGGCACGGATGGGCCTGCTCGACAGCAGCGGCCGCATGCCGCCGCTGCCCGGCAGCGCGCCGGCCGTGGCCCGGCTGATCGGCCATGGAGCGCGCGCGTGAGGGACGATGCGTTCGACATGTTACGCCGGATGACGCGCGCCCGCGTCGCGCTCGGCCGCTCCGGCGACGGGCTGCCGACGCAGGCCAAGCTCGCATTCCAGATGGCGCATGCGCTCGCGCGCGATGCCGTATGGGGCAAGGTCAATTTCGACGGCATCGCCGACGCGCTCGCGCCGCGCGAGGTGATCAAGGTCGCGAGCGCAGCGCCGGACCGCGCCAGCTATCTGCGCCGGCCCGACCTCGGGCGTCGCCTGGCCGCGGAGGATGCCGCCAGGCTAACATCCGGTCCGTATGATCTCGTCTTCATCATTGCCGACGGGCTGTCGGCGGATGCGGTCGAAAGCCATGCCGCCGCTGTCGTGATCGCCACCGCGGCGCGTCTGACAGGCCTGTCTATCGGCCCGGTCGTGCTGGCTTCGCAGGCGCGCGTGGCGCTGGGTGACGCTGTCGGCGCCGCGATGCGCGCCCGGCTGGTGGCGGTCCTGATCGGCGAGCGTCCGGGTCTGTCGGCGGCGGATTCCCTGGGTGTGTATCTGACACTGCACCCTGCCCCTGGCCTGCGCGACAGCGCGCGCAACTGCATCTCCAACATTCACCACCATGGGCTGTCGGCCGAGCGCGCCGCCGACAAGCTGGCCTGGCTGGTGCGCGAGGCGCTGCGGATCGGCGTCACCGGCATCGGCCTCAAGGAGGCGGCGCCGGACGCCGCGATCGAGACGACCACACCGTCATCACAAATCACCCATCACAAACAGACAGGAGCGACTGGACATGAGTGACGAGACCAAACCGACGCTTTCGAAGAGCCTGACCGGACTCCATCTCTGGGGCATCGCGGTCGGGCTCGTCATCTCCGGCGAATATTTCGGCTGGAGCTATGGTTGGGACAAGGCCGGCACGCTCGGCTTCCTCGTCACCACGATCTTCATCGCGGTGATGTATACGACCTTCATCTTTTCCTTCACCGAACTCACCACCGCGATCCCGCATGCCGGTGGTCCGTTCGCCTATTCCTACCGTGCCTTCGGCCCGCTCGGCGGCTTCGTCGCCGGCTTTGCGACACTGATCGAATTCGTGTTCGCACCGCCTGCCATCGCGCTCGCCATCGGCGCCTATCTTAACGTCCAGTTTCCGGCGCTGTCACCCAAGACCGCCGCGCTCGGGGCCTATGTGGTGTTCATGGCCCTCAACATCGCGGGCGTATCGATCGCAGCGACGTTCGAGCTGTTCGTCACGGTCCTGGCGATTGGCGAGCTCCTGGTGTTCATGGGCGTCGTGTCGCCCGGTTTTTCCTTCGCCAATTTCACCGCCAACGGCTGGGCCGGTGAGAATTCGTTCTCGCTGGCGAGCATCGGCGGCATCGTCGCAGCGATCCCCTTCGCGATCTGGTTCTTCCTGGCGATCGAAGGTGCCGCCATGGCCGCGGAGGAGACCAGGAATCCGACGAGGACCGTTCCTCGCGCCTACATTGCCGGCATCCTGACGCTCGTCGTGCTCGCCTTCGGCACCATGATCATGGCCGGCGGCGTCGGCGACTGGGCGAAGCTCGCCAACATCAACGATCCCTTGCCGCAGGCGATGAAGATCGTGGTCGGCGAAAACTCCGGCTGGCTGCACATGCTGGTGTGGATCGGCCTGTTCGGACTGATCGCCTCGTTCCACGGCATCATCATGGGCTACTCGCGGCAGATCTTCGCGCTGTCGCGCGCCGGCTTTCTGCCGGCCAAGCTCGCCGCACTGCATCCGACCTGCCGCACGCCGCATTGGGCGATCTTGGCCGGCGGTGTGATCGGCATCGCCGCGATCTACTCCGACGAGCTCATCCAGTTCGCCGGACAGACGCTGACGGCGAACATCGTCACCATGAGCGTGTTCGGCGCGCTCGTGATGTACATCATGAGCATGGCCGCTCTCTTCCGCCTGCGCGCCACCGAGCCCAATCTTATCAGGCCGTTCAAGGCGCCGCTCTATCCGGTGCTCCCGGCCGTGGCGCTGGTGTGTGCGACGCTCTCGCTGCTCACGATGATTTGGTTCAACCTGCAGGTGTTCGCAGCCTTCGTGGTGCTGTTCGCCGCCGGTCTGCTGCTCTATCGTCTGACGGCCGGCAAGCGCGGCAACGCGGCGAATGACGATCTGCTCGACATCGCTTTGACCGAGGCCCGCGCCATGGCCGACTGATCCGCCAGGGCCCGCGAGATCCAGGAACGAGGCAAGCCCTCCGCGTCCCTGCGCGGAGGGCTTTATCGATAGCCCGCTTCGGCAGGCACGTGACTTGCATAACTACGAGGTGTCAACCGACGGCGTACGTCCTCAAAGGCGAGGATTTCATGGCACAGCCTCTTGCAGCCGAACGCGAGCATCCGCGCGACCGCAGCCGGAACATTCTGGCCGCTGCTGCGACCGGTGTCGCTGATTTCATCGCCCTGACGGGAGGCCGTCCGGAAGCGGTATTCGAACGGGTGGGCATCGATGCCGAATGCCTGGGCCAGACCCGCCGCGCGCTCGACCTCGCCGACTATGTCGCGATGATGGAAGACGCCGCGCAGGAGACCGGCAACGACAATTTCGGACTGTGGTTCGGCCAGCGCTACCAGCCGCAGATGCTCGGCCTGATCGGCGAGATCGCGCTGTCCGCGCCGACGCTCGGTTCGGCGATCGAGCACCTCGCGCTGTGGTTTCCCTGGCATCAGCAGGCCACCGAGACCCGCCTCGCCCGCAAGGACGGCTTTCTCCGCCTCGAATATCGCATCCTCGACGGCTCGATCGTCGATCGCCGGCAGGATGCCGAATTGACCATGGGCATGTTCGCGAACGTCTTCCGCGCGTGCCTGCCATCGGGCTGGGCGCCTGACATGGTGCTGTTCGAGCATGCCCGGCCGGCCGCCTGGCGCGATCATGAGGCAGCCTTCGATGCCGACGTCGGATGGTCGCAAGGCACCAATGCGCTGGTGTTTCGCGACCGCGGCCTGGACCGCGCCATGCCAGGGGCCGATCTGTCACGCCTGCAGCGGCTCACGACCGATCTTGCCAGTGTCGCCGGCTCGTGCGGCACGCCGGCGTTCCTCGATCTGATCCGCGGCGAGATCAGACGGCGGCTGTCGGCCGGCGCGCTGCATCTCGAGGAGGTCGCCGACGCGCTGTCGACCACGCCGTGGACGTTGCAGCGCCGGCTTGCCGAGTTCGGCGCCACCTTCTCCGACCTCGTTGAGGCGACCCGGCTCGACCTCGCCCGCCACTATCTGCGCCAAGCGCATCTGCCGCTAGGCGACGTCGCCTTCCTGCTCGGCTATTCCGAGGCGTCCGCGTTCTCCCGTGCCTTCGCGCGCTGGAGCGGCTGCAGCCCGCGGCAGTGGCGCCAACGGTCATTGCAGGCGACGGCTCGCAGCTAGCGCCACGCCGCCGGCATCAATCAGCCGGCATCGTCTTCTCGACCAGCCGCACCCAATAGGAGGCGCCATGGCCGAGAATGTTGTCGTTGAAGCGATAGGCCGGGTGGTGGCAATCCTTGCCGTCGCCCATGCCGAGGAAGACGAAGGCGCCGGGACGGGCCTGCAGCATGAAGGCGAAATCCTCGGCCCCCATCAGCGGCGGCGCATTGTCGACCACCCGCTCCGCGCCGACAACGTCGCGGGCGACGTCAGCGGCGACGCCGGTCTCGCGCGCATGGTTCATCGTGATCGGGTAGAGCCGCGTGTATTTCGTCGTCGCCTCACCGCCATAGGTGCGGGCGATGCCGTCGGCGACCTCGGCAATGCGGCGCTCGACCAGATCCTGCACCTCGGGATCCAGCGTGCGCACGGTCCCCTTCAATTCGACGGTCTCCGGAATGACGTTCATCGCCTTGCCGGCCTCGACGACGCAGATCGAGATGACCGCCGACTTGATCGGATCGACGTTGCGCGACACGATCGACTGCAGCGCCGTGATGATGTGCGCGGCGATCAGCACGCTGTCGACCGCCTTGTGAACCCCGGCGCCGGCATGACCGCCCTTGCCGCGGACGGTGATCTCGATCTGGTCCGATGACGCCAACATCGGGCCCGGCCGCAGCGCGAAGACGCCTTCGGGCACGCCCGGCGCATTGTGCAGACCGTAGACCTCCTGGATGCCCCAGCGGGTCATCAATCCATCGTCGACCATCGCCTTGCCGCCGGCGCCGCCCTCCTCGGCGGGCTGGAAGATTACGATCGCGGTGCCGTCGAAATTGCGCGTGTCGGCGAGATGCTTGGCGGCACCCAGCAGCATCGCGGTATGGCCGTCATGGCCGCAGGCATGCATCAGGCCCGGCGTCTTCGACGCATAGGGCACCCCCGAGGCTTCCTCGATCGGCAGCGCATCCATGTCGGCGCGCAGGCCGACGGTGCGACCTGAACTCGTCCGACGGCCGCGGATGACACCGACCACGCCGGTGCGCCCGATGCCCGTCACCACCTCGTCACAACCGAATTCGCGCAAGCGCTCGGCGACGATGCCGGCGGTGCGATGCACCTCGTACATCAATTCCGGATGTTCGTGGAAATCATGGCGCCAGGCGGCCATGTCGTCGGCGAGCGCGGCGATGCTGTTGAGGATGGGCATGGAGGCGGTGTTCTCGTTCAGGACGTTGACGCCCGAACCATGACCGGAACGGCGGACAGACACAAGCTTTCGCCTGCATCAGCCCTCGATCGGTGCGTGTGACAGGTAGGCCAGCAGCTTCATCTCGCGACGACCGCGGGTGACGGTGTCGAGCACGAGGCCCGACGAGGCCGACAGCAGCGCCATGATCATCAGGCCCATCGACAGCACGGCGGTCGGCAGCCGCGGCACCAACCCGGTCTCGATATAGGTGACGAAGATGGGAATCGCGAAGCCGATCGAGACCAGCGCGAGGAAAATGCCGATCGCGCTGAAGAAGCGCAGCGGCTTCTCCGAGCGATAAAGCTTCAGGATCGTGCCGAGGATGCGGAAGCCGTCGCGCCAGGTGTTGAGCTTGGAGACGGACCCTTCGGGCCGCGCGTAGTATGGCGTCGCGACCTCGGCGACCGGCAGCGCCAGCTCCAGCGCATGCACGGTCAGCTCGGTCTCGATCTCGAATCCGTCGGAGAGGACGGGGAAGGATTTGACGAAACGGCGCGAGAATACGCGGTAGCCGGACAGGATGTCCTTGAAGGCCTGGCCGAACACCTCGGCGAGGAAGCTCGTCAGCATCCAGTTGCCGGTGCGATGACCCATGCGATAGGCGGCCTGCTCCTGGTCGACGCGCAGGCCCACCACCATGTCGAGCCGCTCGCTGACGAGACGCGCGATCATGCCGGGCGCACTCGGCGCGTCATAGGTCGCGTCGCCATCGACCAGGACGTAGATGTCAGCATCGACATCGGCGAACATGCGCCGGACGACGTGGCCCTTGCCCTGCCGCCGCTCGCTGCGCACCTCGGCGCCGGCCGCGCGCGCGACCTCGATGGTGCGGTCCTTGGAATTGTTGTCGTAGACATAGACCGTGGCCGTCGGCAGCGCCTGCTTGAAATCGCGGACCACGGTGGCGACCGCGGCCTCCTCATTGTAACAGGGCACCAGCACGGCGATCCGCATCGAAGGTGATATCATCGACCCCTCTCCCACGGCCGGGAGACTGCCCTCATTCGGTGCAGAAATTCATAATGATCCGGCGGCAACGTGCTGTTCCGGCCGCCAGGTGGGAATGACCTTAACGCCGTCTAGCACCTCGCGCAGGCGGGACAGCGTGCCGAGCGTGGTTCCCTCCGGCAGCGCATCATTTGCGAAGAATCCGGTCTCCACGATCTCGAGGTTCGGCTCCGGCGGTCGGTCCTGCGTGAACCTTTTGATAACGAAGACGGCGACGTGGTCGCGCGACGAGACGTGGCTGTTGAGGAAGATGCCGTGCAGCTCCGGCTCGCCTTCGAGCGCGATCCGGCCCTCCTCGAACAGCTCCCGCGTCAGCGCCTCGATGAACGTCTCGCCGACCTCGACGCCACCGCCCGGCAGGTGCCAACCCGAGACATAGCCATGCCGGACCAGGAACACGCGGTTCTCGGCATCCAGCACCACGCCGCGGACGCCGAGCGTCATGCCGCGGGCGAAGCGCCAATAGAGATGGAAGCCGCGGCGGAGCACGGGCTCGAACCGGATCCGCAGCCGGCTCAGATGTGTCGTCATCGCTGTCGTCGTCCTGGTTGTTCTTGCGCTCGCTGGCAGGGCTTGTCATGAGAGCCGGGCACCACGAGGGATAGCACGAGATGACATCTGGGCGCGCTTGCATCCGCCATCGGCACCGAGGGGCATAATGGCCGCCTTCACGCTCGCTCATCTGTCCGACCCGCATCTCGCGCCACAGCACAAGCCGCGCCTGTCGGAGCTCGCCGGCAAGCGCGCGCTCGGCTATCTCAACTGGACGCGCAATCGCTACAAATACCATCGCAGCGACATCCTCGATCTGCTGATCTCCGACCTGCACACGCAGATGCCGGACCAGATCGCCGTCACCGGCGATCTGGTCAATTTCGCCCTGGAATCGGAATTCCCGCTCGCCCAGGCCTGGCTCAGGACGGTGGGTCCGCCGGACAAGGTCACCGCGATCCCGGGCAATCACGACGCCTATGTGCGCTCGACCCGGCTGCGCTTCGCCGAGAGCTTTGCCGACTATTTCGGCGGCGATGCCGCGGGACCGGCAACGTTCCCGTCGCTGCGCCGGCGCGGGCCGCTGGCGCTGATCAGCCTGTCCTCGGCCGTGCCCTCGGCGCCGTTCATGGCGACGGGACGGATTGGCAGCGCGCAACTCGCCGCGCTTGAGCTGCTGCTCGAATCGCTTGCGCACGAGCAGCTGTTCCGCGTGCTGCTGGTGCATCATCCGCTGCGCTCGGCCCACCGGATGAAGCGGCTGACCGACGCCAAGAAGCTGATCGCGCTGCTCGCGCGCCATGGCGTCGAGCTGATCCTGCACGGCCATGACCACGTGCATTCGACCATCTGGATCGACGGCCCGGAGCGCAAGATCCCGGTCGTCGGCGTGCCCTCGGCCTCCTCGATCGCGCATGGCCACTATCCAGCCGCGGCCTACAACATATTTGCCATTAGCAGCGACGGCAATCACTGGCGCTGCGACATGACCGTGCGCGCGGTCAACGAGGCGCTGCGCGTGCGCGAAATCCGCGAGGTCCGCCTGCTTTGAGTCGCGGCCAAGTCCTCAGATCTGCTGCAGGCTCGCATAGAACGCGACCCCGAACAGCGACAGCGCGCCAAGCACGAAGCCGAGCACGAACGGCCAGAACCCGCCGCGCCGCCGCGGCGCCTCGCTGGTCTCCTTCGCCTGAGCCCGGGCGACGCTGAAGGCACGCTCGCGCTCGACCATGCGGCGGGCGACGTAGTCGGTGACGGCTTTCACGATCGCACCAATGTCGTGCGACTCGACGAGCACGATGCGGCCGTTGCGGGTGTCCTGCACGAAGCGATACTGCCGCTTGTCACGCCCCATCACGACATGGGCGACGACGTCGATCCACAGCCGCGGCGTCTCGCCCTGGCTGATGCCACGGTCGAACAGATCGAGCTGGCTCGGGATCTCCGCGAACAGGGGGTCGAGCGCGTCGTTGAGGATCTCCAGCCGAGCCACCTCGGCGTCGCGCAGGTCGACCACCACGCCCGTTCGGTCCGCGGCCTCGATCCGGGCCTGGCGCAGCGCTTCGCGCAGGCGCACGGGGCGGGAGTCTGTGCTGCTATCGGCGGCCTCGGACATCGCTCACGCTTTCACGGTTCGGCCCTGGTTTCGCCAGGTTCCCACCGTGTAAACCTAGCAGTAACCCAGTATTCTGCAATCCCCTTTCATCTTCAATGGGTTATAAGCACGCCGTCGTAACCACGAAAAGGACGTGGGCGGCCCCCGCCGATGTGATCCGGCTGAGACCGCCCCGTCCTTGGGCTCTTCCTTGAGCTTATTGAAATACCCGGCAATGCATTCCTTGCGCGGCCGCGTCAGGCGGCCGGAGCGCGCTGCGGTTCCTCGACGATCGAGAACCGCACGCCAGCCTTGTGGCGGTTCTCCTCGGACACCTCGCGCCAGCAATCCTCGGCTTCCTTGCGCGACTTGAACGGACCCTTCACCTGGGCCGAGCCTTCCACCAGCTTGTGGAAATTCATCGAGCCGAACTCGCCGCCGATCACCCAGAAATTGCTGCTCATGAGACTCTCCTTCAACCGTCACAACTTTGACAGTGCATTGCGAATTGCCTGACAGGAGATAAACGCGAGTCCGGCTGTTTCGTATAGAGCCCTTGTTTTTGAATGGTGATGACATGTAACATCATCACTTGTCATAAATGTCATTTTGTAAACTTTGTCACAAAGGCGGGCCGGCCGGCCCGAAGGGGGATCGCGATGCCCGGCGAATCCGGAAAGAAGCTGTTCGTCGGCCCGCGCTTCCGGCGCATCCGCCAGCAATTGGGGCTGTCGCAGACCCAGCTCGCCGAGGGCCTCGGCATCTCGCCGAGCTATGTCAATCTGATCGAGCGCAACCAGCGCCCGGTCAGCGCCCAGATCCTGCTGCGGCTGGCCGAGACCTACGACCTCGACCTGCGCGACCTCGCCAGCGCCGACGAGGACCGCTTCTTCGCCGAGCTCAACGAGATCTTCTCCGATCCGCTGTTCCGCCAGATCGAGCTGCCCAAGCAGGAGCTGCGCGATCTCGCCGAGCTCTGCCCCGGCGTCACCCACGCGCTGCAGCGGCTGTACGCGGCCTATGCCGAGGCGCGCCGCGGCGAGACCCTGGTGGCGGCGCAGATGGCCGACCGCAACGAGGGCGCCCGTTTCGAGGCCAACCCGATCGAGCGCGTGCGGGACCTGATCGAAGCCAACCGCAACTATTTCGCCGAGCTCGAGCAGCAGGCCGAAAGCCTGCGCGACGCGCTCGACGTGCCGGCCGAAGGGCTCTATGCGGCGCTCGCGGCGCGGCTGCGCGAAAAACATTCGGTGCAGACACGGGTCATGCCGGTCGACGTGATGCGCGAAACGCTGCGCCGCTACGACCGCCATCGCCGCCAGCTCCTGGTTTCCGAGCTGGTCGACGGGCCGGGCCGCACCTTTCAGCTCGCGGTCCAGCTCGGCATGGCCGAATGCCAGCCGCAGTTCGAGGTGATCCTCGGGCGCGCGGGTGCGCTCGACGACACCTCGCGCCGACTCTATCGCATGACCTTGGCGAGCTACTTCGCCGCCGCCGTCATGATGCCTTACCCCGCCTTCCTCGCCGCGGCCGAAGCGCTGAACTACGACATCAACGTGCTGGCGCAGCGCTTCAACACCGGCTTCGAGCAGGTCTGCCACCGCCTGACCACGCTGTCGCGCCCCAATGCCCGCGGCATTCCCTTCTTCATGCTGCGCGTCGACAATGCCGGCAACGTCTCCAAGCGCTTCTCGTCGGGCACCTTCCCGTTCTCCAAGTTCGGCGGCACCTGCCCGCTGTGGAACGTGCATTCGACCTTCGACACGCCCGACCGGCTCCTTAAGCAGATCATCGAGCTGCCGGACGGTTCGCGCTATTTCTCGATCGCCCAGATGGTCCGCCGCCCGGTCGCGCCGCATCCGCTGCCGCAGCCACGCTTCGCGATCGGGCTCGGCTGCGAGATCAGGCATGCGTCGCGCCTCGTCTACGCCGCCGGCATGGATCTGGAGAAAACAGAGGGCACTCCGATCGGCGTCAACTGCCGGCTCTGCGAACGCGAAAACTGCGCCCAGCGCGCCGAGCCGCCGATCACGCGCACGCTGATCTTGGACGAGACCACGCGGCGCGTCAGCTCGTTCGCGTTCAGCAATGCGAGGGAGCTTTGAGACCACGGCTCTCTCCTCCGTCATTCCGGGGCGCGCGAAGCGCAAACCAGGAATCCATCCAACGACACCGCCTGCGGCCCTGATTCCGGGCTCGCGCTTCGCGCGCCCCGGACTGACACCGGGTTTTTAGCCCCATCTATCCACGTCATTGGGCACGGCGCGCAGAGAGCAGCGCCAGATGCAGACAGCGCCGCATGCGCGCCTTTGCCCACCCTACGAACTGCAATCGCTAAGAGAGCTTTCGTTTGGAAGAACCTCGCGTTGCCAAAGAATGAACCGACCTAATCCGAGGCCAGCCGCGAGAAGCGGAAGTTGCAGTGGCTTGCGCCACCGGCCAGCGTCTGCGTCCGCTCGAGCCGGACGCCGCGCGCCGCATAGGCGTCGACGTCCAGCCCGCAGATGTTCGGCAGGATGTCCTTGTCACCATGACGAGCGGCGAATTTGCAAAAGCCGCAAGCCTTGTAGTCGATGCCGAATTCGAAGGTGTCACTCGGGCCGGGCTCGACGACATCGTAGACGAAGTCGTCAGGAAATTCGCGCCGATGGCTTTCCGATGTACTCAACGCCGCCTGTTGACGCAAGAAGCTCCGGTTCTCGGGCGACATGAATCGGCGGCCCGCTTCGAGACGCTGCGCTTCAGGCTCCGTGAGCAGCTGCGCCTTGTGGACCTCTCGTTCGATGTCGCCGATCACGGCGGATGGCAAGCCGTGTCGCCGGAGCACACGGCTCATGGCCATGAAGCCGATGAGCTGCATGAAGAACGCGGTCATGCGGCTTGCGGCGCCTCCGACATATGGAAGCTGGTTGAGCACGACGTCGAACTCCTTCATGACGTCGGCCCTGATTGCATCGATGTCAGACAGCTCAGCCCGCTGGCTCAGGAAGGGACCGGCAAGGTCGAGGCGCTGGCGCATGGCGTCCTGCATGGCGCCGATGTGCGTCTGGTAGAAGAGATGGATATCGGACATCGAACCTCCTTCGTTGCCGGACCTGTCCGGCCAGCACGTTGAGCAAGCAACCCTACCCGCGACCATCCGCGCGCCTCAAAGCAGAGTTTCTGCGGCTCAGCGAAAGAAAATCTATTGCAGGCCTACGGACCTGCCGTGCCAGAGTGCCTGACGATGACCTACAGCCTCCCTCCCCTGAACGCGCTCCGAGCCTTCGAAGCTGCGGCGCGACATCTCAGCTTCAAGCTGGCTGCGCATGAGCTGCATGTGACGCCCGCTGCTATCGGGCAGCACGTGAAGGCCCTCGAACTGCGCCTCGGGGTGCGTCTGTTCGAGCGGCTGCACAAGCAACTCGTCCTGACGGCGGAGGGACAGTCCTATCTGGTCGGGATCTCCGACGGCTTTCGCCGCATCGCAGATGCGACCTCGCAGCTCAAACCCCGATGCGCGGTGCTGCTGCAACTGGGCGTCCACGACGGCTTCGATTTGCGTCGCCTCGCGCTGGAGCATTTCCGCGGCACACATCCCGACATCGGATTGCGGGTCGTGCAGCCGGCCGGCTTGCATGAGTTGGTCGAAGGGAAGGTCGACGTGTTGATCGACCGTGGCCTTAGCAACCATCCCGGCTATCGCTGCGACAGGATCGAAGGGAGCAGCGGCTTGGGAGACTGGCTCATCGCACCTGAAGGGACGGCGGAGTGTCCGGAAGTGACGGGCTTGCGCGTATGGTTGCGTTCCAGATCGGCTGACGCCTTGCCGACCGACCGTCGACCAGGTCGGATCGGCCTCGTCCGACGTTGAAGCCTCCCCCCTCGCCTTTGCCAATATAGAGCCGTGCGAGCAACGACCGGTCAGCGGCGTCATGATCGTCGTTCATGTGCCGTTCGGACACGACGATCGATTATTCGGGCTGAAAGGTCGCGCTTCCCGATGGAACCCGACGCCTTCAGAAATGTTGCTCCGCAGTTCCATGCAGCAAAGCGAGAATAAGTTGAATCGCCGTCAGTTCATTCAATCTGCGGCTGCGATCCCGGTCGCCGCATCGCTGGCGCGGAGTGCGTCGGCAGCGGCGCAGCCGTTCAGTGCAGCCACTGTCCGCGACCTCGCGCGCAATCTCGCGGCCAAGCCCTACGCTGCGCCGGACGACAAGCTGCCGGACGCGCTGGCCAAGCTCGACTACGACGCCTATCGCTCGATCCGCTTCCTGCCGGACCATGCGCTGTGGCGCGGCGATAACCTGCCGTTCCAGGCGCAGTTCTTCCACCGCGGCTCCATCTACAAGGACCGGGTCGACATCTACGAGATTGCCGACGGGCAGGCCAAGCCCGTGGCCTATCGTCCGGAGGACTTTGCATTCGGTCAGCAGGTCGCGGCGTTCCCGGCCGCCGATCTCGGCTTTGCCGGCTTCCGCATCCACGCGCCGATGAACCGGCCGGACTACTACGACGAGGTCTGTGTGTTTCTTGGCGCGAGCTATTTTCGCGCGGTCGCCAAGGGCGAGATCTACGGGCTCTCCGCGCGGGGGCTGTCGATCGACACCGGCGAGGCCAAGGGCGAGGAATTTCCGGTGTTCAAGGCGTTCTGGCTGGAGAAGCCGACGGGCGGCGCCACCGCGATGGTGGTGCACGCGCTGCTCGACAGCAAGAGCGCCACCGGCTCCTACCGGTTCACCATCCGTCCCGGCGAGACGACCGTGTTCGACGTCGAGGCCTCGCTGTATCCGCGCGTCGAGATCGCTCACGCCGGGCTCGCGCCGATGACCAGCATGTTCTTCTTCGGACCCAACGACCGCAACGACGTCGACGACTTCCGCCCCGCCGTGCACGATTCCGACGGGCTGGCGATGTTCAACGGCAAGGGCGAGCAGTTGTGGCGCTCCCTGAGCAATCCGCGAGACCTGCAGGTCAGCGTGTTCAACGATCTCAACCCGCGCGGCTTCGGCTTGATGCAGCGGGAGCGAAAATACGCCGCCTACCAGGATCTGGAATCGCATTTCGAACGGCGGCCGAGCCTGTGGATCGAGCCGATCGGTGACTGGGGTGAAGGCGCGGTGGTGCTGTTCGAGATTCCGACCAAGCAGGAGATCCACGACAACATCGCCGCATTCTGGCGACCGAAGGCGCCGCTCGCCGCCAAGGGCGAGCACAACATGACCTACCGCCTGCATTGGGGCCAGGATGCGCCGAAGCCGCATGCGCTCGCGCGCGTCACTCGCACCGGCGTCGGCGTTCACGGCGAAGGACGGCTGTTCGTGCTCGAGCTCGAGGGAGACGCCTTGAAGGAACTCGATCCGGGCCAGGTCAAAGGCGTGGTCAGCGCCGACAAAGCGGAGGTGACCAACATCGTCACGCAGCCCAACCCCGAGACGGGCGGATGGCGGCTGAGCTTCCAATGTGCCGTGAATGGCGCACCGGTCGAGCTGCGCGCCGAGCTGACCGCCAATGACAAGCTCGTCTCCGAGAGCTGGATCTATCGATGGACGCCGTAACCTCAAGGCAGATGCGCGCGCCTCATCGCGCGGCGATCAACAGCTTCCTTCCCGCAGAAGCGCCGCTCGCGATGGAGCCGTCGCCGCTGCATCACGTTCCGGCGGCGCAACAGGCGATCACGAACGGGCCACGCATCGCGTTGCGGCGCGCGCTGATCTTCGCCGGCACGGCCGCATTGACGTTGGCCGGCTGCTACAAGATGTACGAAGTGATCGAGGTCGGCGGGGTGACCGTGCTGGAAGGCATGGTGCTGGTGCTGTTCTCGATCCTGCTTGCGTGGATCGCCTTCGCCTTCGTGTGCGCGCTGGCCGGCTTCTATGCCTTGCTGGGGCGGCGGCGCGACACGATCGCGATCGACATCGACGGCCCTCTGCCCGATCTCGCAAGCCGCACGGCGATGCTGCTGCCGACCTACAACGAGGATCCGCATGCGGTGATGGTGCGGCTGCGGGCCATGATCGAATCCGTCGCCGAGACCGGTCAGGCCGAGCACTTCGACTGGTTTCTGCTGAGCGACACCACTGATCCCGACATCTGGATCGGCGAGGAGGCCGCGTTTCTGGCGCTGCGCGAGGCCTGCGGCACCGATCGCGTGTTCTACCGGCACCGCGCCGACAATGTCGCCCGCAAGGCGGGCAACATCGCCGAATGGGTGCGGCGCTTCGGCGCGGCTTATGATCACATGATCATCCTCGACGCCGACAGCCTGATGAGCGGCCCGACCGTGGTGCGGCTGGCGCATGCGATGGAGCACGCCCCGGAAGCGGCGCTGATCCAGACCCTGCCCGTGATCGTCAACGGCACCAGTCTCTTCGCTCGCCTTCAGCAGTTCGCCGGCCGACTCTACGGGCCGGTCATCGCCGCCGGCAATGCCTGGTGGTACGGCGCCGAAGGCAACTATTGGGGCCACAACGCCATCATTCGCGTCGCGGCGTTCGCGCAGGACGCGGCCCTGCCGGAGTTACGCGGCCGCAAGCCGTTCGGCGGGCATATTCTCAGCCACGACTTCATAGAAGCCGCGCTGATGCGCCGCGCCGGCTGGGGCATCTACATGACGGTCGACCTCGACGGCAGCTTCGAGGAAGTCCCGCCATCGCTGATCGACCATGCCGCGCGCGACCGGCGCTGGTGCCAGGGCAATCTGCAGCATCTGGCGGTGCTGCCGGCGCGCGGCCTGCATTGGGTATCGCGGCTGCACCTGTTGATCGGCATCGGCGCCTACATCACCGCGCCGCTATGGTTCGCCTTCCTCGTGCTCGGCATCCTGATTTCGCTGCAGGCCAATTTCGTCCGGCCGGAATACTTCCCGAAGGGCTTTGCGCTGTTTCCGACCTGGCCGGCCCAGGACCCGGTGCTCGCCGCCCAGGTCTTCGCGGCGACGCTCGGCCTGCTGATGGTGCCGAAGCTGCTCGCCTGCCTCGTCACGTTGTTCACGCCGACGCGCCGCCGAGGCTTTGGCGGCGCGTTGCGCCTCTGCGTCGCCGTGCTGGCGGAGACCGTGCTGGCTGCGCTGATCGCGCCCTCGATGATGATCTTCCAGTCGGTCGCGGTGATCGAGATCCTGCTGGGACGCGACGCCGGCTGGCAGGTACAGCGCCGCAGCGACGGCGGCGTGAGCCGGCAGGAGATCTATCGAAAGTTCGCGCTGCCCACCCTATGCGGCCTCGCAATGGCTGCCAGCGCCTATGCGGTGTCGCTGCCTCTGCTCGCCTGGATGTCGCCGGTCATTGCCGGCCTCGTGCTGTCGATTCCGATCGGACTTCTGACGGGCGGCCGCAGCACCGGCACCGCCCTGTTCGTGACGCCCGAGGACCGGACGCCACCGCGCGTGCTGATCCGGGCGCGGGAGCTTGCCGATGAGCCCGAGCCCCGCCGCGAGGCCGCGCTGGTCGCACTGCAGCGGAATGCCGAGCTGCGGCGACAGCATGTCGATGCCCTGCCCGCGCCACAGCGGCGCGAGCCGGGCGACATCGACGTCGACCTCGCCACCGCCAAGGCGCGGATCGCGGGGGCCGGCTCGTTCACGCAGGCGATCCGCTTCCTGTCACGCCGTGAGATCCTGGCCGTCCTCAGGGATGGCGCGACGCTGGAGCAGCTCGTCGCACTTCCCGCATGAGCGCCTGGACGACCTGCCCTATTTGGTCAGATGCGCCGATGCGATCGCCTGCTGGAACAGCGCGGTAAGCGCTGCGCCGATGCTGCCGCTCGAATCGACTTCGTAGTAGTAGCCCGGGCTGGCGCACGATTTCATGATGCCGCTGATCGAATCCCGCCATGGCGCGATATAGGTCGTGTACCAGCTGTTGTTGGTGATCGCGAGATAGGTGGTGTAGAGCACGGCGATCTTGATGCCACGAGCCTTCAACGCATCGCAGGTCGTCGTGTTCAGCGGTTCCTGGCAGCGGCCGCCCGAGAGAACTGTCTTGCTGCAGGTGGTCGGATAGGAATAGTCGGCGACGCCGTCGGAGACGAAGAACAGCCATTTCTGCGGCTTGGTCGACGAGCCATCGCCCTGGGTCGGGATGACGCCGTTCATCGCGGACATCGCACCGTCGAAATCGCTGCACATGTCGTTGTTATAGCCGCTGTAGGGGATCGTCATCAGGTCGAGCGAACCGACCGACGACTTCACCGAGGACATGCTCGAGGACAGGCTGGCGATGGTCGTGAGGCCGAGCGAGCCGCAGTCGCTGCCCAGGCTGTAGACCGCCATCCGGTACTGGTTGCTGACGACCTGGCTGGCGGTCGCCGTGTCCGTGAGCGACTGCGTCGCGCTTCGGACGACGTCGATGCGCATCGTCACGCCCTTCTTCTTGGCGATGGAATAATAGCTGTTGGTCTGCAGCGTCTTCTTCGAGCTCGACGTATAGGTGTCGTGGCAGGCGAAGGCGCACTTGTCGGACGTCGCATTCTGCAGCGTCGTCATGTCGGCCGTGGTTGCGCCGAGGCCCTGCGATGGCGAGTTGTCGAGCAGAACGTAAAAGTCCATATAGGTCGGGAACGAGGCCGAAGCCGACGACGAGGCCGAGACCGTCATGGTCGGGTAGCCGAACATGTGCATGAAGGCCGTCTTGACCACCACGGTGGCGCTGCCGGTCACGGTCCGCGCGGTGACGCTATCGCTGATATCGATGTTCAGCGAGTCCGCCGCCAGATTGTGCGCCGCCATCTGGCCGTTGAACATGTTGGTCGCCGCCGTCTTGGCGTCCGACGCGGCGCCGCGCATGGCGGTGTAGCCGGTCGCAGCCAGCATCGCGGCGTCGATCGAAGCCGACAGCTTCGCCTTGGCGCGCACGGCCATCGAATAGTCGATCGCCGAGCCGACGAAGGCGAGGATCGGGAGCAAAGCAAGCGCGAAGATGATCGCGATGTTGCCGCTCTGGTCGCGACGGAAACGCGACAATAGCCTGAGGTATCTATTTCCGGCCAACACGGCCACACTCCAACGAACACGGTGATGTTGCCGGGAATGTTGCGGATCAAGCGTTGCATTGGAATTGATGGAATTGCCGAGAATTGGTTACGTTGCGTTTCCGATTGTCGTAAGCGGCCTTCCGGCGGTGTCGATGCACCACTCAGAGTGACATGACTGCCATGCGGACAGTGTTTTTGGCGGGCCCAACACGGAATGCCGGGCGGGTCTCATCCGCCCGCCGCCCCCTGATCTGCGCGGTACCCCTCCTCTGGTACCCCGATTGCAAAGCGGCGGCGCCGATTGCATAGTCCGCGCGGTTTGCAGCGCCGGGGCGCGCTGATTCTCTGGGGGAGTTGGGGACGACGATGGCGGATGCCGATCTTGATGCCGTGATCCGGCAACTGGCCAAGCAGCAGAACAAGGCCATTCTGGCGGCGGCGAAGAAGCGCAAGGACCGCTTCAACGGCATGGCCGTCAAAGCCAAGGACAAGGACGCCAAGGAGCGCTTCAAGCTGCTCGCCCGCGAGGCGGTCGAGCAGGCCAATGCCGCCGCCCGACGGCTCCTGATCTCCGCCGACAACGTCGCCGACAGCTACGCCCGCGCGATGCGCCAGGCCGCCGCCGCGGAGCTGCCCAGGAAGGCGGAGTCCAAGCCTCCGGAGAAAAAGGCCGACGCCGCGGCAGCCAAGCCGCAAGCTGGCAAGGCGGCCAGGAAGGCTCCTGCGAGGGCCACGGCGAAGAAGGCCGCCAAGAAGGCCTGAGCCGGGCTCCGAGCGGACGCCTCGCCACCTCCGAAAATTGCGCCTTCGATAGCAACCATCGCCGCGCCCTTCGACTTGCCTCCGCAACATTCTGCCCGGAGGACTGTATGAAGGCGCTGGTTTGGCATGGCAAAGAGGACATTCGCTGCGACACGGTGAGCGATCCCGAGATCGAGCATGACAGGGACGCCATCATCAAGGTGACGAGCTGCGCGATCTGCGGCTCCGACCTGCATCTGTTCCACAACTACATCCCGGCGATGATGCCCGGCGACATCATGGGCCACGAGACCATGGGCGAGGTCGTCGAGGTCGGTTCCGGCGTCAACGGCAAGCTCAAGAAGGGCGACCGCATCGTCGTGCCCTTCACCATCATCTGCGGCGAATGCGAGCAGTGCCGACGCGGCAATTTCTCGGTCTGTGAGACCACCAACCGCAACAAGCATCTTGCCGAGAAGGTGTTCGGACACACCACCGCAGGCCTGTTCGGCTACACGCATCTCACCGGCGGCTATCCGGGCGGCCAGGCCGAGTATCTGCGCGTGCCGTTCGCCGACGCCACGCATATCAAGGTTCCGGACAGCATGACGGACGAGCAGGCGCTGTTTCTCAGCGACATCTTCCCGACCGGATGGCAGGCGGCCGCGCAATGCGACATCGAGCCGGACGATACGGTCGCTGTGTGGGGTTGCGGCCCGGTGGGACAGATGGCGATCCGCAGCGCCATCCTGCTCGGCGCCGCCAAGGTGATTGCGATCGACCGCATTCCGGAGCGGCTGGCGATGGCCGAAGCCAGCGGCGCCATCCCCATCAATTTCGACAAGGAGAGCGTGGTCGGACGGCTGAACGAGCTGACCGACAACAAGGGCCCGGAGAAGTGCATCGATTGCGTCGGCTTCGAGAGCCATGTCACCCTGGCGCAGCCCGATAGCGTAATCGATCGCGCCAAGCAGATGTTCATGCTCGAGAACGACCGGCCGCACGTGCTGCGCGAGATCATCTATGTCTGCCGTCCCGGCGGCATCGTCTCGATCCCCGGAGTCTATAGCGGACTGTCCGACATGGTGCCGATGGGGGCGCTGATGAACAAGGGCCTGACGATCCGCACCGGCCAGACCCACGTCAACCGCTGGACGGAGGACCTCGTGCAGCGCATCGAGGATGGCCAGATCGATCCGTCCTTCGTCATCACCCACACCGTGCCGCTCGCGCAGGGACCTGAGATGTACCGCGCCTTCCGCGACAAGCAGGACAGCTGCGTCAAGGTCGTGCTGAAGCCATAAGGGATCGCATCGCATGTTTCATGTCTCGAATCTCGTGAGGTCGAAAGGCGACCCCAAGATCATCTCGACCGGCCCGAGCTCGCTGACGCCGGCCGATCGTCTGGCCCGCGGGCTCGGCTGGTTCAGCATCGTGCTCGGCACGCTGGAGCTGCTGGCGCCGCACCGCGTCACCCATGCGCTCGGCATGGAGGGCCGCGAGGGACTGGTGCGCGCCTATGGCGTGCGCGAGCTGTTCGCCGGCGTGCTCACGCTCTCGGTGGAGAAGCGGGCCGGCCTGCTGAGCCGCGTCGCCGGCGATGGGCTCGACATGATGACGCTGGCCGTTGAGCTCAGGCCGAGCAATCCGCGCGTGGGCAGCGTGCTGGCAGCGCTGGTCATGGTCGGAGGCATCACGGCGCTGGACTACATGTGCGCCCAGGACGTCAAGAGCCAGCACGATCCGCGACGCGGCCGCAAGCGCCTCTATAGCGACCGCAGCGGCTTCCCCAAGGGCATCGCCGCCGCAAAAGGCGCGGCGTTGCCGCGGCCGGCGCGCAGCACCGCCGCGACCTAGCCGGTCTGTGGAACAACGTCCTGAAGCTACGGCTTCAGGACGACAGAGAACCGGCGAAAGCCCGCGATCTTCGGAAACGCCTCCGCGGCCTCCGGCGAGACCAGGGCCACCACGGCTGCGCTCACCTCGCCATTGTTCAGCCGGGTGATCGCGGTGGCCTGTCCTTCCAGCAGCAGCACCTCCGTCGCACCGGCCGCATTCATGGCCGCGGTGATCTTCGCGTTGGACTTGGCATAGCGCTCGTCGATCGCGATCACCTTGCCGCTGAGATCGCCCACTCCGCGCACGGTGGGACGCGCCAGCAGCACCGCGACGAGATGACTGTCGGCGGGCCCCTCTGGGACACGCAGCGCGGTCATCCGCTCGGCCAGTTCGGCCGCCACCGTCACCGCAGCCACCATGACGTCGTTTTGGACCTTGGCCGGATTCGGCGTGTCCGTCGTGGCGGAGGGGGTCTTGATCACCGGCGCGGGCGCGCCGTCGGCCGGCGCGACCGGATCGGGCCGCGGCGTTTGCGCCGGCGCCGCGAGCGGCTTTTCGATCGGTTTATCAATCGCCTTTTCAATCGGCTTTTCAGTCGTCTTGGCGGTGACGATTTGCGGCTTGCCCCGGCGCTTTGCGGCGTGGGCGTGCTTGCGCTGCAGGGCCGCGCGGCGCGCGACCGCGGCTGCAGGCTTACGGATCGTCTTGGCAGGCTCCAATGATTGCGGCGGCTGGTCGGCGACGGGACCGTCCACGCAGGGCCTTCCGCTCAGATCAACGCAAGGCGAGGCCACCTGCGGCGTCACCTGGTGGCTGCAGCCGGCCAGGGCCAAGGTTGAAACGACGGCCAACGCGCCGAGACAAAGCGCTCTCACTTTTCCGCTCCTGACGACTCTCCTGCGCACGGGACGCGCCTCTGCTTTGGCCTGCTATTTCAAGGGCCATCCGTTAAACTCAGGCTTAAGCGCCGGTCCCGGCACGCGGACTCAGTGAGGCGTGGTTAATGTCGCGCGCACAAGGCGGCGGCATTGGCCGGCCTCGACCGCGAGAACCCGGCATTCCCTCAGCGGATATCAAATAGGCTTCACGCCGCCGCGGGGGGCGTGCACGAATTCCGTTGATCGGATCACCGCACGCCGCCATGTTGCGGCAGGTTCGTCGCGACGCCCCGCGTTCCCTGCGCCCGCCGCGGCGGAACGAAGCGCCGCCGCAGATGTTTCTCGAACTTGCGAAGGATGCTCCATGGCCAAGACAGACCCCGCAGCCGGCAAGCCGATCGCCAATGCCGCGCTCGCCAACATTCCGCGGCTGATCACGGCCTATTATGCGCTGAAGCCCGACCCGCACCAGCCGACCCAGCGCGTGGCGTTCGGCACGTCGGGCCATCGCGGCTCGTCGTTGAAGACCGGCTTCAACGAGAACCACATTCTCGCCACCAGCCAGGCGCTCTGCGACTACCGGCGCCAGCAGGGCCTCGACGGCCCCCTCTTCGTCGGCATCGACACCCACGCGCTGGCCGAGCCGGCGCTCGCCAGCGCGCTCGAAGTGTTCGGCGCCAATGGCGTCGAGGTGATGGTCGACAAGGACGGTGGCTACACGCCGACACCGGTGATCTCGCACGCCATCATCTCCTACAACAAGGGCCGCACGGCGCATCTCGCCGACGGCGTCGTCATCACGCCGTCGCACAATCCGCCGGAGGATGGCGGCTACAAATACAATCCGCCGCATGGCGGTCCCGCCGACACCGACGCGACCGCCGAGATCGAGCGGCAGGCCAATGTCTATCTCGCCAACGACCTCGATGGCGTGTCGCGCATCAGCTACAGCCATGCCAAGCAGCGCGACTCGGTGCACGCTTACGACTACATCACGCCCTACGTCGCCGAGCTCGCCAACACCGTCGATCTCGACGCCGTCAAGGCGGCCGGCATCAAGATCGGCATCGATCCGCTCGGCGGCGCCGCGATCGCCTATTGGGCGCCGATCATCGAGCGCTACGGCCTCAATGCCACCATCGTGAACGAGCTCGTCGATCCGACCTTCCGCTTCATGACGGCCGATTGGGACGGCAAGATCCGGATGGACTGCTCATCGCCCTACGCGATGGCGAGCCTGATCGGCATGCGCGAGCGCTTCGATGTCGCGTTTGCCAACGACACCGACGCCGACCGCCATGGCATCGTCACGCGTTCGGGCGGGCTGATGAATCCCAACCACTATCTGGCGACGGCCATCTCCTATCTGTTCGCGCACCGGCCCGATTGGCGCGCCGATGCCGCCATCGGCAAGACCATCGTATCGAGCTCGATGATCGATCGCGTCGCGCGCAAGCTCGGCCGCAAGCTCGTCGAAACCCCCGTCGGCTTCAAATGGTTCGTCGAAGGCCTCGGCTCCGGCAGCTTCGGCTTCGCCGGCGAGGAGAGCGCAGGCGCGTCGTTCCTGAAGCGCGACGGCACGGTGTGGACCACCGACAAGGACGGCCTGATCCTCGGACTGCTCGCGGCCGAGATCATGGCCAAGCGCGGCCGCGACCCGAGCGAGCTCTACAAGGAGCTGACGGCAGAGCTCGGCGCGCCGGTCTATGAGCGCATCGACGTACCGGCGAGCCCGTCGGCAAAGGCGGCGCTGAAGGCCCTGACGCCGGAAATGCTGAACCTGAAGGAGCTCGCCGGCGATCCCGTCCGCATGGTGCATACGAAGGCTCCGGGCAACGGCCAGTCGTTCGGCGGCATCAAGGTCGAGACCGACTACGGCTGGTTCGCGGCGCGCCCCTCCGGCACCGAGGACGTCAACAAGCTCTATGCCGAGAGCTTTCGCGACGCCGAGCATCTCAAGCGGATCCAGAGCGAGGCCCAGGCGGCGCTGGCGAAGGTGGGGTGAAAGGGCGAGTAGCGAATAGGGTTCTTGCCGTTCCCCATTCGCCATTCGCTATTCGCCCCTGCCCCCTTCCCTCCCGCCCCCCGCATCGGATATCGATGGCTGGACAACGACCTGACAGCCATCGGTGAGACCGGATGCGAAGCTCTTCGACTGCCTTGCGCGTCATCTTCAGCGCGCTCGCGACCTCGTTCATGCTGGTTGTCAGCGCCGCGGCGCAAATGGCGCCGGAAGCGGCCGCGCCGCGTTCGAGGCCGGCGCCTTCCTTGCGCGCCGCGGCCTGCCATAACGGCCAGAGCTTCGACCGGTTTCTCGCCGAGCTGAAGCAGCGTGCCATTGCCGACGGCGTGTCGCAGAGCGCGATCGCGGCCGCCTCGCCATACCTCACCTACAACCAGGGCATCGTCAACCGCGACCGCGGCCAGCGGGTGTTCGGCCAACTGTTCACCGAGTTCGCCGGCCGCATGGCCGCAAGCTACCGGATGCAGAACGGCCAGCAGCACATCCGAATGCATGCGGCGGCGTTCACGCGCGCCGAGAAGGAGTATGGCGTGCCCCCGGCGGTCATCGCCGCGTTCTGGGGCCTGGAGAGCGATTTCGGCGCCAACATGGGCAACCTGCCGGTGCTGCCCTCGCTGGTGTCGCTGGCCTACGACTGCCGCCGCAGCGAGCGCTTCCAGAACGAGACCATCGCCGCGTTGAAGGTCATCGACCGCGGCGACCTCGCGCCGTCCGAGATGATCGGCTCCTGGGCCGGCGAGCTCGGCCAGACTCAGTTCCTGCCGACCCACTACGTCACCTATGCCGTCGATTATGACGGCGACGGCCGTCGCGATCTGCTGCGCAGCGCGCCCGACGTGATCGGCTCGACGGCGAACTATATCGCGACCGGGCTGAAATGGCGCCGCGGCGACCCCTGGCTGGAGGAGATCCGCGTGCCCCAGACCTTCCCCTGGGAGCAGGCCGATCTCACCGTCAAGGCGCCGCGCAGCAAATGGGCCGGCCTCGGCGTGACCTATGCCGACGGCCGGTCGCTGCCGAACGATCCGCTCGAAGCCTCCGTGCTGCTGCCGATGGGCCGCAACGGCCCGGCGTTCCTGGCATACGCCAATTTCGCGGCCTATACCGAATGGAACAACTCGCTGATCTATTCGACCACCGCGGCCTATCTCGCCACCCGCATCGCCGGCGCGGCGCCGATGCGCAAAGCCAGCGGCCCGGTCGCACAACTGCCGTTCAACGAGATCAAGGAGCTGCAGCAGCTCCTGGTGAAGGCCGGTTTCGACGTCGGCAAGGTCGACGGCGTGCTCGGCCAGCAGAGCCGTATCGCGGTCAAGACCATGCAGCTGAGGCTGGGACTGCCCGCCGATTCCTGGCCGACGGCCGATCTGCTCGCCCGCATGCGTGGGGCGCCGCGGGCGCAGGCGGCGCCGGCTTCAGCAACAGCGGCGCGCTAGGTGAGCCGACATCATCGCGCGACGCTCCTCGTCTCTCAATTGCTGATGACCTATTGTCCGACTTCATGCGACCGTGTCGTCCGCTCTTGGCTATTCCAATTTATCACCTTGGAATTGGACCGCCAGACGATCGCTCAGGACAAAAGCGCGAGCAGACGGACAGTTGAAGCCCAATTTGGCTTGTAGCGCCGATCTTCATCCTGACCATGTTCGGCCACGCAGGCTCGTCGTTCTCCACGACCTCGATCCGGCATTTCGTCCACGGCTTGGCGAAATCCTCTAGGGAACGCGTCCACAATCGCCGTGACCTCAGCGTGAACGACTGGAATGCACGGCGACCGCAAAACCAGAAAGATGCAGTTGCATTCTCTTGGACGCAGCCCCATCTCCGAGGGCGCGCGCTTTCGTCGCGACGTCTCCTGCCAAAAGAGAGCATCATGTCCTTTTACGATTCGACCGTGCCGGCCTACCTCCAGATCCTCGGCAGCCTGTCCGGCCTGCTCAGCAAGGCCGAGGCCCATTGCGAAGCCAAAAAGATCGCCCCCGAGGTCCTGCTCGGCGCGCGCCTGTATCCGGACATGCTGCCGCTCTCCAAACAGATCCAGCTCGCCTGCGACTTCGCCGCCAAAGGCTGCGCCCGGCTTTCCCACAGCGAGGTGCCCAGCACACCCGACACCGAGACGACACTCGCCGAGCTTCGCCAGCGGCTTGCCAGAACCATCGATTACCTGAAGACGTTCCAGCCGGCGCAGTTCGAGGGCGCCGATAGCCGCGACGTGACCTTTCCAAGCGGGCCCAACACCACGCTGACCCTGAAGGGGCAGGACTTCGTTAACCGCGTCTCGTTTCCGAACTTCTATTTCCACGCCGCGATCGCGCACGGCATCCTCCGCCACAACGGCGTCGAAATCGGCAAGCGGGACTTCCTCGGGGTTGCCTGACCCCCTTTTGTTTTCTGCAGCAGGCTACCCAACGAACGGCTTGTTGCGGCGGCCCCGATCGCGCAGCTCGTTTGCGTCGGACGGATACCTCCTGGCATTGCGCTGTTCGCGGCAATGCACAGTTGACCACAACCCCCTCCTCTCTCCTGGAAAGACCCGATGAGTGCATCCAAACTGTTCGAGCCGCATAAGCTCGGTCCGATCACCCTGGCCAATCGCGTCGTGATGGCGCCGCTGACCCGCAACCGCGCCGTGGACGGACTCGCGCCGGGCCCGCTGACGGCCGAATATTACAGCCAGCGCGCCTCCGCCGGCCTGCTGATCTCCGAGGCCAGCCAGGTCTCGCAGCAGGGCCAAGGCTACCAAGACACGCCCGGCATCTATTCCAAGGAGCAGATCGCCGGCTGGCGCAAGGTGACCGACGCGGTGCACGCCAAGGGCGGCCGCATCTTCGTCCAGCTCTGGCACGTCGGCCGCATCTCCCATGTCTCGCTGCAACCGAACGGCGGCGCCCCGGTCGCGCCCTCGGCGATTCCTGCCAAGACCAAGACCTTCGTCGGCGGCACCTTCACCGACGTCTCGACGCCGCGCGCGCTCGAGCTCAGTGAGATTCCCGGCATCGTCGCGGCGTTCAAGCAGGCCGCGCTCAATGCGATCGAGGCCGGCTTCGACGGCGTCGAGATCCACGGCGCCAACGGCTATCTGCTCGACCAGTTCGCCAAGGACGGCGCCAACAAGCGCACCGACGCCTATGGCGGGTCGATCGAGAACCGCGCAAAGCTGATGCTCGAGGTCGCCAAGGCCGTCTCGGAGGCGATCGGCGCCGACAAGACCGGCATCCGGCTGTCGCCGGTGACGCCCGCGAACGACATCTCCGATTCCAATCCGCAGGCGCTGTTCGACTACATCGTCGACCAGCTCGCTGCGCTGAAGCTCGTCTACATCCACGTCATCGAGGGTGCGACCGGCGGTCCGCGCGACGTCGCGCCGTTCGACTACGCGTCGCTGCGCAAGCGCTTCAAGGGCACCTATATCGCCAACAACGGCTACGACCTCGCGCTCGCCAACAAGCAGCTCGACGCCGGCGCCGCCGACCTGATCGCCTTCGGCCGGCCCTTCATCGCCAACCCGGATCTTGTCGAGCGCCTCAAGGCCAACGCCCCGCTCAACGAGCTCGACCGCGCCACGCTCTATGGTGGCGGCGAGAAGGGCTACACCGACTATCCAACGCTGAAAGCGGCGCAAGCGGCGGAGTAGTCGCCATCACGTAGGATGGGCAAAGCAGCCGCCCGCAGGGCGGCCGCGTGCCCACCATGCCTCCGCGAGAGCGGAGGGAGTGGTGGGCACGGCGCACGAGAGGCCGCGCCTGTCGCGGCGACACCTCGCTTCGCGCCTTTGCCCACCCTGCGCTTCTGCGGTCCGGCACATCCCCACCTATATCATGCTGCCCGGCAGGAAGCACCGCACATCGATGCGCAGGCCCGTATTCAGCTCGCGATAATACACGGGCCATACCATCGTCCGGCCGGCGCGATTGGGCTCGGTCACCACGGCCTCTTCCGGAACGACCCACCATTGGCCTTCAATGCGAACACGGTAGCGGCCATCCTTCGTGTCCCAATCCGTGTCCGAGAGCGCGGTGCCATCCGCATCCGAGCAGCACGGCCCCTTGCCCGAACGCAAACTCTCGAACCAACCCTTGAGCGGAGAATTGGCGTAACGCCCATCGAGATCGCGCGCCGCCGCATCGCCAAGCAGCAGAGAATGCGCCCCCAGACTGCCGGCGAGAAGCACGACAGAGATTGTCGCTCGTACCCAAGGAGGCACGTGGGGCCGGTGAACGGCATCCATCGATGACGTGATGATCGATACAAGGCTTGAAGATCTACGGCTCACGTGCACCACCTCGCTGCTCGATACGATGCGCAATAGCTGGTCGGGTTCTGTGGCGGAAGTTCGTAGTTGGCGGAGGCCGGCAGCAACTAATCGCGATGCTTCGCAAATTCCAGAAGCACGCAGCGATCTCGTTCACGAGGTCAGCGGGACAATTGCCCAAAATCCATCGTGAGCAGACTCATCGACGATTCATACCGGCTGCGTAAAGTGGGCAAAGCAGCCGCCCGCAGGGCGGTCGCGTGCCCACCGTGCATCCGCGCAAGCGGAAGGAATGGTGGGCACGGCGCGCGGTGGAGTTGAGCTCGTGGCATGCAGTGCCGCACGCGCGCCTTTGCCCACCCTACGGCAGCGGAGACACGTCACGCCTTTGGTCAAGCAACAACAAGGCCGGGATTGCTCCCGGCCTTCTACGTCGTGCTTCGCAGGTCCTGCCCGAGGCAGCCGCTTCAGAACTCCGCGCGCACCTTCAGCAGCGCCGACTGCTCGAGATACTGGCTGCCCACCACGGCGTTGTAGCCCAGCGAGATCGACTGACGCTCGCCGAACGCCACCAGCTTGAGCGCGGCGCCCAGCTCGGCCAGGTTGCGCTCGGGCGACGGTCCGGCGGCGAGGAAGGTCGCGCTGCCGCCGGCAAAGCTTGCGGTCACGTTCTGCGCGGTGTTGCCGAACTCGTGCCGCCACGCCGCCAGCGTCTCCAGGCCGAAGCCGTAGGTCGATGTCACCAGCAGCGGAACGGTCGAACGGAAGCCGAGGTTCGAACGCACCGAGTTGGTGGTCTGCCTGGCGATCGCGAGCGCGGCACCTGCGGTGCTGGTCTCGATATAGGCCTGCTGATCGAGACGGCCGTAGGTCACGCCGGCGAACGGCGTCAGCACGGCCTCGCCGAGCTTCACCGGGACACCGAACTCGCCACGCACCAGCGTAAGCCAGCCCTTGTGGCTGCCCGAGACGGGGTCGGTAAAGCCCGCGAAGTTGACGCGGCGTGTGGTGGTGTAGTCGACCAGCGCGATGCCTGCGGAGCCGTTGACGTACCAGGACGGCTGAACATAGGCGGCGTACGCCGTGCCCTGATAGTGCTGCATGCCGACCGCATCGCCGGCGGCGGTCCGATCGTCGATGCTGCTGGTGGCGTAGCCAAACGCAGCACCGACGCGGAACGCATTGTCGATCCGCTGATCGATGCCGGCGACGAGGCCCCCGGTGTTGCCGCTGTAGCCGGCAACACCCGCCACGTCACGCTGCGAGGCATTGGTGCCGATCAGGCTGCCCCAGACGGTGCGCTCCGGCTCGGGCGCGATGGCCGACACCAGCGGCGCCTTCACCGTCGGACGAGCCTTGGTCGGATGGAAGGCCATCAGCATCGAGGCGAGCGGATCGGCGTCGTCGGCGAACGCCGAGGCGACACGCGAATTGGGCGAGGCGGCCGCCGCCGTCAGCCGGTTGTCGATCTGGTTCTGGAACAGCGATGCGGTGCTGAGCGGCACCTGGACCTGGGCGCCGTTGACGAGCGGACGCAACTGATCGCCGGCGCCGCGCACCTCCCGGTCGGTGCTGAGGCTCTGCACCGCGCCGCCGAGCGCCTGCAGCTGCGCATTGCTGCCGTTGTAGCCAAGCAGGCCGTTGAGCGCGGCAAGGCTGCTGGGCGAGATGCCGGCAATGGTCGCGGGCGACCGCACGGACGCGTTCAGCAGCAGAGCCCCCGTCGAGGTATCGGCAGTGAAGCCGACCAGCGCGCTGGAGAAATCGACGTCGAGCGGCGTCGCCGACACCGCCGTCGCGACACGGTAGAAGTCGCCATTGCGCACGATGCCCTGAAGCGTCGGCGCAACCGTCCCCGCGCCGGCGAAGGTCACCGCGCCGGTGATGTTGCCGATCTTCGTCGACGGCGCTGCCGCGGTGCCGCCCGACCCGAAGATCGTCGTGCGCAACACCGCGCCATCGACGAGCTGCACGCCGGCCCCGCCGCTCATGGTGACCTGCGACTTCATCAGGTCGAGCATGCCGAAATTGACGATGCTGGCGAGGCTGGTCACGCCGTCGAGCGTCAGCGAATTGCTGCCGAGGCCGCTCTGCGCGACGACGTTGCCGCTGAAGCCGGTGCCCTTCAGCAGGATGGTATTGGTCGCACCATCCTGGTCGTTGATAATGATGTCGCCGCCGAGCGCGCCGGTGTTAGCCAGATTGAAGGTGCGCGCGCCGAAAAACGTCGCCGCCTGGGTGGTGCTGGCGGCGCAGAGCGGATCGGTCGTGTTCGCGCCCGCCGTCGGACAGGCATTGCCGTTGACGTCCGTGCCCGAGCCGGAGCTGCTATAGGTGCCCGCGACGGTGCCTGCGGTCGCCTTCGCAAACGAGCCGCGCGAGGCGCTCTGGTCGACCGAAATCGATCCCAAGATCGTGCCGCTGTTGGCGATGTCGTGCTCGCCCGAGCCCAGATAGAGGTTGCCCTGGATCAGGCCGGCATTGCTGATGACGCTGTCGCGCGGGCCCGAGTTCGAGCCGCTGCCGGTCAGCGGGAGGGTCGATCCCGCCGCAAGCCCCGCGGCCGTGGTCAGCGGATTGGTGTCGAGCGCCAGGATATCGCCCTTGATCACGCCGCCGGCAGTGTTGGTCAGCGTCAGCGCCTTGGTTTCGGTCACCGTCACGTTGCCGCCGGCGTCGAACTTGTAGAGCGGCGAATCCGGATTGCTGCCGGGGATCGTATCGAACTCGGCGCCGGCGAAGGCGCCGATGGCCCAGTGCCCATCATAGAAGCGGCTCGCCGCCGTCCAGCTGGTGTTGGCGATGGTGCCGGAGTTGGTGATCGTGGTGTCGGCCCGGCCGTAATAGGCGGCGGCATAGTTGCCGGTCGCCGAGATCGTGCCGCCGGCGCGGTTGTTCACCACGAAGCTGTTGGTGTTGTCGTCGGAATACAGCGCCGAGATGATGGCGAGGTTGGTGCCGTTGTAGCGGCCCGTCGCGGTCGCACCGACCGAAACGCTCAGCTTGGTGGGATCGAACGCGCCGAAGAAATTCTGGGTGGCGGCGAGCGTCCCGGTGTTGTTGACGGTGAACCTGTTGACCTGGCTGTCGGCGACGATGACGTGAAGCCGGCCAGCGCTGAGCTGGCTGGTGGTGAGGCTGAGCCAGCCGGCGTTGTTGATGACGACGTTGTTGACGGCCGGATCCTCGGCATTGGAAAAATTGGCCGCGATCATGCCGCGATCGGCCAGACCGGCCTGGGTGTTGGTGGTGAGATTGCGAACGGCCGTCGAATCCAGCGTGACAATCGTCGTCGGCGGATTGGGATTGTAGCCGGTCACCGGAAAGGCCGGGTTCGCCGGCGTATAGGAATTGCTGCCGCTCGAGGGCGTCGCCGTCGCCGCAGCGGCGTCGTACACGGTGATTGCCGTGCTGATGGTCCCGCTGCAGGCGACGGTGACGCCTGGCGTCGTACATTCGGCCCTTGCCTCGCCGGCAACCATCCACGTCGACAACAACACAAAACTTGCGGCAGCCGCCTCGCTGCGCTTTCTGTTCTTTGACTTCACCTGACGCCCCACGGTACGCAATACACGGCTTCTTGTTGATGACCGATTGCATCGAAACGTGGGCAGGAGCCAGCAAGGCGAAAGTTTCTAGGAGCGCCCAGGACATTTTCAAACTAACAACTGAATTAGTCCCATAACTCCCGGACTAATTATCATCATCCGCTTCATTTGAAACACCACTCTTCCGCCAGATCTGAAATTTTAACGACAAGGACGGCGGACCGCTCCACCGTGGAGGACAGCACAGAGATGAACTCGCGCTCCCGGTTCCGACACCTACTGGCTCCGATCAACAAATGAAAAGGCCGGGATTTCTCCCGGCCTTCTTGCCACGGTGGGGGGCTGCCGTGGCGCGGCGCGGATGCGCCTATGGTGGCTGGTCGTCCGCTCCTGAGGCTCAGAACTTCGCCCGGATGCCGGCATAGGCCGCGAGCGGCATCCCCGGAACCATGCTGCGCGGATCGTTCAGCGCGAACGCCGTTCCGCCGCCGGCGGTGTTGAAGCCGGCCGGGTCGAACACGGTACCTGCCGAGTAATAGCGCTGATTGAACAGGTTCTGGATCAGGCCGAACACCTCGACGTTCTTGGTCACCTGATAAGATGTGTTGACGTTCACGACCCAGTAGGCCGGGACCTTCGGGTAGACGTTGGTCTCGTCGTGCAGCAGGTACTGGCTGCCGACATAGTTGATGCTCGCCCCGACCTTCCAGGCATCGGTCACGGCATATTCCGCGCCGAGCTTCAGGCGATGCGCCGGAATGCCGGGAATGTGGTTGCCTGAGACGACACCGACCGGGGCCCCGAGGAACGGATCGTTGACGTCGAAGGCACTGCGGAAAGTGGCGTCGATAAAAGTATAGTTGGCGTATGCGGTCCAGCGATTCCAAGCGAGATCGAGCTTGGCCTCGACACCCTGGCGCAGGGTGGTGCCGGCGTTCTTGAAGTAGCCGCGCACCGGGTTGGCCGGGTCGACGACCTGGATGATGTCGTCGGAATTCTCGGTGCGGAACAGGCTGAGGCCCCAGCGCAGCCGCCAGCCGTCATCGACCGCCACCGACTTGATCGGCGCCTTGCGATAGGCCGGCAGATCGGCGGCGTAGGCCGAGCGGCCGCCGGAGATCTCGCCGCGCAGGCCGCCTTCGACGGTGCGCGACACCACCTGCTTGAGCGGCGGATCGGCGATCAGGAAGTTGTCGATCAGGCAGGGATTGGCCGGATCGGAGCAGCCGAGCTCGAGCGGCGTCGGCGCGCGGTTGGCCTCGGAGTAGCCGGCGTAAGCGGTCATATCAGGCGTGATCTTGTAGGTCAGGCCGACCACCGGGTTGAAGCGCTGGAAGTTGTTGTTGCTGTTCAAGAGCGGCGCGAAGCCGGTCTGGTCGCGCAGATTGATCTGCGCCCAGTTGAAGCGGCCGCCGGCCGTCAAGGCGAGCTGCGAGGTGATGTCGAAGGTGTTGGTCGCGTAGACGCCGAGATAGGTGTTCTTGGCGTTCAGGTTGACCGGCGCGAGGCCGGCATTGGGCTGATCGACGTAGACGCCGAGGCCGGTGACGAACAGATTGTTGTCGATGGTGCCGAGCTCGGAGGTGGCCTGGAAGTTGGTATTGCCGTGATCGACGCTGGCGCCGACGACGAAATGGTTGTCATGGCCGAAGAGCTGCGTCGTCGAGGTCGCCTGCAGCGAGCCGCCATAGCTGCCGGTCTTGACCGTGTTGCGGTCGATCTGGCCGAGCGCCGCATCGCCCGCCAGCGTGTTGACGGTCGGACCGTTGCGGTTCATCTGGAACTCGGTGCCGGCGGCATCGCTGAGACAGAATTCGCCGGGGAACGCGCCCGCAGGGTCGCAGGCCGCAACCTCGGTGCCGTTGCCGTCGATACGCGCGGACTTGTAATTGCGGTAATAGCCGTTGGCCTGGATCGAGAGCGTGTCGGTCGGCGCCCACTTCATGCTGGCCTGCACCATCTGCATCTGCAGGCGCAGCGACTGCGGCCAGGTGTAGACGCTGGACCAGCGCTGGTTCAGCATCTCGATCGGCGTCGCCGCGACCGAGCCGAGCTTGTTGTCGGCGCCGGTGAAGGAGAGATGGAATTCGGTGTTGTCGCCGCGCGCGCCGAAATCGGCATACATGCGCCGGATCTGCGAGGCCGACGAATAGTCGCGCCAGCCGCGGTCATAGGCGCCTTCCGCGGCAATGTATGTCGAATAGGTGCCATTGTTCCAGCCGTATTGCGCGCCCGACTGGATCCGGCCGAACGAGCCGCCGAACAACTGCGCTTCCCCGCCCTGGTAGTTGAAGCCGTTCTTCATCTCGATCGACAGCGCACCGCCGGTGGCGTTGAGGCCGAACAGCGGATTGTTCGGCATCAGGGTCATGCGTGCGATCGCCATTTCCGGGATCAGGTCCCAGTTCACGACGTCGCCGAAGGCCTCATTGATGCGAGTGCCGTTCTGGTAGACGGCGATGCCCTGCGGCGTCCCGAGCACGGGCGAGGCAGTCTGACCGCGATAATCGAGGTCACGCTGGAACGGGTTGCCGGTCTGGTCGCTAAGGGAGACACCGGGCATCGACTGCAGGATGCCGTCGAGCAGCGACGGCGTCCGGGTACGATCGAGATCCCTCGCCGTGATCGTCTGCACGTTGGATGGTATCTTGTCCTTGGCGATCTCGCTGCCCTGGACAGGCGAGACGCCGACCACCTCGATGGTCTGCAGTGTCTGCTGCGCGAGCGCAGCCGTAGGCAGTAACGCACACGTCGCGAGAAGCGCGCTCTTCAGCGCCGAGAGTCTGGTCAAGACGTCCCCCAGTTTCTTGTCGACCACTCCTGCGCAAGCCCACGCCCCTGAGCCGCAAACACGCCGAAGCCAGTCGATTTACCCGATTACGAACGTTAACATTCGTAAATAGCGACCCTCGTCGCCGCAACGGGTAATATTCTTTGCCCCTTAGGGACAATCTTCCCGAATCCGGAAACTGGCGATCATCTGGTCAACTTCTCTCCCTGGCTCGGCCGCACTGTTGCACCCGGTTCTGGTTTGCAAGGGAACTCGCATGGGAGAGGACCCCTGAGCGTCGATCGCACTCGTGGTCCGGCACCAAGGTTGATCGGTGTTTGCGCGTGCAGCATCGGCCGGAGAGAGCGAGACCTGAAGCGGATGTATCGCGTGCTGCTCGTCGATGACCACCCGGTCGTGATCACGGCCTGCCGCTGGCTTCTCAACGAGGCCGGTATCGCCTCGCTGTTCGAGGCCCATGACGCCGAGAGCGGCTACGCGGCCTATATCCGTGACCGGCCCGATGTCGCCGTCATCGACCTGCGCCTGCAGAGCCATGAGCTCGGCGGCATCGCCCTGATCGAGCGCATTCGCGCCCATGATGCCCGCGCCAAGATCCTGGTGTTCAGCATGCTTGGTGATGCGCGGACCGTCCGTTCCGCCATCGACGCCGGCGCCAGCGGCTATCTGCTGAAGGATGCCCCGCCTCACGAGTTGCCACGGGCGCTCGAGCAGGTTCGGGCTGGCGGCACCTATCTGGACCCGCAGCTCGCGACGCGGATTGCCATGTTGCGCTCGGACGCCGACGGATCTGCATCGGCCTCGCTCACCCCGCGCGAGCGGCAGGCGCTGGCGCTGCTGGCGCAAGCCAAATCCTATCAGGCGATCGCCGATCATCTCGGGATCAGCTACAAGACCGTTATCAACCTGACCTACCGGCTGCGGCAGAAGCTCGGGGCGCGCAGCCTGCCCGACCTCGTGCGCCTCGCCGTAGAGATGGCGCGCCCGCACGCCTGATCGGAGCAATCCCTGCCACGGCGGCCGCCATCGGCGACATGAAGCCCCCATCGGCCCGTGATCGTGCAGCCGATCAACGACAGCGGCCCGCAAAAGACAGAGGCCTGCAACGGTGTCCCGTCGCAGGCCTCGTGGTTCTTGCACCTCAGGGCCGACATGACCGAGCGCGGATGCGGCCCGGTCCGTCCGGGCCTCACTTCAGCAGCTTGGCGACCGTCTTCAGCTCCTTGGAATCGAGCGTGCCGTCGTTGTCCGGATCGGCCGCCTTGAAGCGACCGGCCACCAGGTCGAGATACTCGTCCTTCGTCAGCGTGCCGTCATTGTCCGGATCCGCCGCCTTGAGGTCCTTGGCCGAGACCCGGCCGCGCAGCTCCTTGGCGTCGAGCGTGCCGTCGTGATCGCGATCGAGACGATCGAACAGGGCACCGGCTGCAGCGCGGACCTCGTTCATGTCGGCCGTGCCGTCCTTGTCGGGGTCGATCGACTTCAAGAGGCTCGAGGCAGCCGGCGCGCTCGCAGCCATCGTCGAGGTGCCGACGATCGCGGCCATGCCGACAGCGGCCGCCGTCATCATCATCTTCCAATTCATCGAATTGATCCTTCGTCTCCGCCGTCCGACCCGGGGCGGCGATCAATGGTGCGGTAACAACGCGCGCGTGCGTCGCCGGTTTCGCGGTCGATCCGACGCGCTACGGTTTCACCTAGGTGAGACGCCGCGACTTCGCAAGTGCAATAACAACAACGTCGGGGATTTTACCGACAGAGTTATCGGGATCAGAACCGCGGTCCATGCAGGAAATACTTCCCGGGTCGGTCGCGGCGAGGCGCCGTGTCCGGGTCGGCACTGGCAGCTCGGCGCGCCTCGGCGTGGGCGTTGTCGGTGGCGTCACGCCGTTTCGCGACACGCCGCCTGGCCGGCTCGCCGACGACGCTCGCCTCCGCGGCTCCCTTCCGCGACCGCACGACCTTGTGCCCACTGCAGCTGGCTCCGGGCGCGGCACACGTCGACTTGGCGGCGCTCTTCCTCGTCGTTCCGCTGCCGGCCTGTGTTTGCTGCCACCAGGCATCCAAATCTTCCCGGAGCGACCGTTCCCGCGCAAACGCGCCACCATTCAGCAGCAACAGGACGGCCAGCGCGCATGTGACGATCACGCCAAGCCTCATCGGCTGGACGAACAAGCGGCAACGAGGGTCGATCGATTGAAGCACGGGCGCGCCCACTCTCTGGCTGATCCGGCGATCAGCAATGCATGTTGCAGCGCATGTTTTCCTCGCTCTGTGACGCCAATGTGTTTGCATCGCGCCACATTCATCGCGGCGCTGAGATTCATTCGCGAATTGGCCGCCACAATGTCTCGGTCAAAACTTCCCGCTCGGCTTGCCAAAACATCCCTATTGCCGCCGACGCAAGCCAGGAGCTGACAAATGGGGCGATGCGTGACTGATCGTTTCCCGATTGCGTCACCTTTCAGCCGAGACCGCCGCATGTTTTCGCCGTGCCGACTCGTTAGCTCATTCGACGAGGGGAGTGTGGGGACAATGCTGTCGACGGACCAGACACGGACGCGCCAGGCGAGACGATGGAGCTGCAGCGCAATTGCCGGCGCCGCCTTGCTATCTCCGCTCGCCGCGGCAGCCGAGGAGATCCAGGGCAACGATCCCGCCTCGCCCGGACACTTCCAGGTCGAGCAGCGCTTCGGCTATCTCACCACCTTCAATCCGCAGCAGCAGAACGGCGGCCGGCGCGTGCCGCAGCGCGCGGTGACCGGCGAGACCGAGATCGGCTACTCTCCGACCGAGTGGTACGAGATCGCGCTGACCTCGCCTTACGCCTTCGCGCGCGCCAACGTGCCGATGGCGATGGGCAACGTGATGGACAATGGCGTGCCCGGCTACTCATTCCAGTCCGGCGGCGTCACCATCCGCCAGACCTTCATCCAGGGCGACCGGCTCGAGCGCACCGTGTTCGTCGGCCTGGTCTCGCGCACGATCCTGGCGCCGCAGGGCGGGCTCACGCCGGATCTGTGGGTCGCCAACAAGGCCGGCGCCGGCCAGCCGGGTGCGCCGCGCTTCGTGCAGGAGGCCACGCCGCGCGTCGCGCAGATGTTCACGCCGATCATCGGCGTCAACCTGCCCAACGACTATCAGCTGATCTTCAACGCCAACATGACGTTCGGCATCGACGGCGCCGGCTCGGCCTTCGAGCCATCCGTGCGCTTCGTCAAGCGCCTCAGCGACCGCTGGACCGTCGGCATCGAGCATTTCTCCAATCTCGGGCCGTTCGGCTACGTCCTGCCCTGGCACCAGCAGATGCAGACGCTGTACGCGGTTGCCGATACGCGCTTCAAGGGCTTCGAGTTCAGCTTCGGCGTCGGCTACGGCCTGACCAACGCCTCGCGCGGCCTCGCGATCAAGACCAGCATCGGCAAGGATTTTTGATCCCGCGCACGCCGCCCTCTTCATCCCATGCTCAATAATAAGAAAAGGACACTCGTCATGCGTCGCCTCGTCACCGCCTGCGCCTTTCTCATGCTGGCCGGCTCTGCTGCATCGGCCGAGGACGGTCCGCGCTTCCTCAATCGCACCGGGCAGACGATCGTGAAGATGTATCTGGCGGCGGCCGGCACCAAGACCTGGGGCGCCGATCAGTGCAAGAACGACGACGAGGGCATGGTCGACCACAACGAGCGCATGACGCTGGTCGGCGTGAAATCGGGCCGCTACGACATCAAGCTGTCCGAACAAGGCGGCCGCACCTGCATCGCCAAGAACATCGAGTTGAAGGAAGGCGCGCAATTCGTCGTGCGCGACACCGACCTCACCGAATGCTCGAAATGAGCCTCACACGATGAGGTCGCTCAGCGCGGCCGCAGACTCAGCGGTACGTTGAGCGCCTCCTGCGCCTGCTTCATGACCGGCGGAAACCGCGGAAACGGCGCGGCGCGCTCGATCATCGACAGAGCCGCGCGATCCAACGCCGGCGAGCCCGAGCTGCGCGTGAGCCGGCGCGATACCAGCCGGCCGTTGCGGTCGATGACGACGCTCACTGTCGCCGTACCGCTCGCACCGTTGCCGTCGGACGGATAGGCCGCGGCGCGACTGATGTTGGCCCTGACCTGGCTACTCCAGTTTGCCTGTCCCTCGCGCGCACCCGCGCTGTCCTCGCCGGGATTGGGCGCAGAGGCGATGCGGGCCGGCCTGCTCGCCGGGGCCGCAGCCGGCTTCGGCGGCACAGGCTTCTTCTCGGCCTTTTCCTTCTCGACCGGCTTGCGCTCGACGCGCTCGGGCACAGCGACTGGCTTCGTCTCCGGCGGCTTGGCCTCGATTGGTTTCGGCGGCGGCGGAGGTGGCAGCACCAAGTCGTCCGCACGCGGCGGCTCGGGCGCGAGTGCGACCTGCGGGACAGGCGCGGGCTGCGGAATCACCTCCGGCGGCGCGGTGACCTGAGGCTCGGGATCGGGCGGCGGCGCTGGCTGCGGCAGCGGCTCGGCGACGGCCTCGCGGACGACGGGCTCGTCCTTCGGCGGCTCGGCCTGCGGGGACGGCTCGGCTGGCGCGTCTTGCGCGGCCGGTGCCGGCTCGCTCACGACAGCCGGCGTGAACACGACATCGAACGCGCTCGCCTCGGCCCGCCCCTGCGGCACCGGGCGCAACAACAGATAGCCCACGGCGAGCCCGACATGCAGCCCGGCCACCGCCAGCGCGGCGATGGTCCACAGCGTCCGCTCGCGGCGCTCCTCGTGGTCGAACGGATCGAGCGTCAGGACGCTCACGGCGCGCCCCGGTCTTCCAACGCGACCAGCGCGACCTTGACATAGCCGGCGCGGCGCAGCGTGTTCATCAGCGCCATCACCTCGCCATAGGGCAGGCTCTGGTCGGCGCGCAGCAGCACGCGCTGGCCATGATCGGACTTGGTCGCGGCATCCAGCGAGGCGGCGATGTCAGCCTGCGCGACGCTCTCGTCGCCGACGGCGAGCGAGCGGTCGGCCTTGAAGGTCACGAACACCGGCGTCTCCGCGCGCGGCTGCGGCTCCGCCGAGATCGCCGGCAGGTTGACCGGAATGTCGACGGTGGCGAGTGGAGCTGCGACCATGAAGATGATCAGCAGCACCAGCATGACGTCGATGAACGGCGTCACGTTGATGTCGTGCGTCTCCTCGAATTCGTCGGGGCGCCGGGCGAGCTTGACGGCCATGGCTCACTCCGCCGGATTGGCGATCGACAGCATCGGCGCCTCGACGGCGCGGATGGCGCTGCGCCGCGTTTCGGCGGGCCCGGCGTGCTGACGATCGAGATCGCGGCTGAGCAGGCGCATGACCGCCACCGACGCATCGGCGATGACGGCGCGATAGCCGCCGGTGGCGCGCGCGAACAGGTTGTAGATCACGACCGCGGGAATCGCGGCGGCGAGGCCGAAGGCGGTGGCGAGCAGCGCTTCCGCAATGCCCGGCGCCACCACCGCGAGGTTGGTCGTATGGGCATGCGAGATGCCGATGAAGCTGTTCATGATGCCCCAGACGGTGCCGAACAGGCCGACGAACGGGCCGACGGCGCCGACGGTGGCGAGAATGCCGATGCCGCGGCCGATCCGCGCCACAGCCGCCGCCTCGATCCGCTCGAACTGCCAGGAGACGCGCTCCTTGATGCCGTCGGCCGGCAGGCCGCGCGACTTGTCGATCTCGTCCTCGGCGACGGCCAGCAGGCGCCCCACCACACCGTCCTCGGCGGAGACGCGTCCCGTCGCATCGGACAATGACCGCGCAGCGACCGCGCCGCCCAGCGCGCTGCGGGCGGTGCGCAGCGCCGAGCGGAGCTGGATCGTCTTCACCACCAGCACGGTCCAGGTGGCGACCGAGGCCAGCGCGAGCCCGATCATGACCGCCTTCACCACGATGTCGGCCTGCATGAACATGGTCCAGGGCGACAACGCTTCCGGCAGCGTGCTCGCGAGACTGGCGATGTGTGCCTGGTCCATTGTCTACTCCCTCGATAGCCCCTGAGATTGGTGATCGCGATCCCGGCACCGCCTCGCGTGCCGCGCGTCAGGAAGGCTGAACGCGCGCGGCCGGATTGGATGACGCCGAGAGATCGTGTCGAGGCCTTGTTGTTTCGCGTCCTTGGGGCAAAGTCGCGGCGAAGATCGCGACGTTGCCGATCAATAAAGAGTGCCGCCTGTCGTCACCGGCTTCAAGGCACTTCGCTCATGGAATATGTCCCAGGCGCACCGGGAATAATTCCCGTATGGAACGGGTCCGTCACTCACCAGGCCGCCAAAAGAAAAAGGCCGGGATCGCTCCCGGCCTTTCGCACCACTCTGTCATCCCGCACCGCCGTCCTGCCCCGCACAGGCGGGGCATCCAGTCCATGCCGGCGGCCGTGCGAGAGCCGAGACGCCGCGGAGGACTGCATCGCCCGGTCAAGCCGGGCGATGCCGCATGTGGACTTACTTCGCCTCGGCGCGCTTCGGCGGGGTAGCCGGCCACGACTTGATCAGCGTGTCGTAGTCGACGGTCTCGCCCTTGGGCTTCTCGTTCGCGAGCTTGCGCTGCGGAGCGATGTTGCCGTCCTTCGCCGACTTGTTGAACCAGAACTCGGCCGATTCCTTCTTGTTCAGCTTCGGACCGCATTCGCCCTGAACCTTGGACTTCTCGAGACGCTCAAGGACGGAGTCCTGGGCGGCTGCGAGCGCATCCATCGCGGCCTGCGGCGTCTTCGCACCGGACGACGCATCGCCGATGTTCTGCCACCACAGTTGCGCCAGCTTCGGATAGTCGGGCACGTTGTTGCCGGTCGGGGTCCACTGCACGCGCGCTGGCGAGCGGTAGAACTCGACGAGGCCGCCGAGCTTCGGCGCACGCTCGGTGAACGACTTGTCCCAGATGTCGGATTCACGGATGAAGGTGAGACCGACATGGCTCTTCTTCAAGCTGACCGTCTTGGAGACGATGAACTGCAGGTACAGCCAGGCGGCCTTGCGGCGATCCGGCGGGGTCGACTTCAGCAGCGTGAGCGAGCCCGCGTCCTGATAGCCGAGCTTCATGCCTTCCTTCCAGTAGGCACCGTGCGGCGACGGAGCCATGCGCCACTTCGGCGTGCCGTCAGCGTTCACGACCGGCAGACCCGGCTTCACCATGTCGGCGGTGAAGGCGGTGTACCAGAAGATCTGCTGGGCGACGTTGCCCTGCGCGGGCACCGGGCCAGCCTCGGAGAAGGTCATGCCCTGCGCCTGCGGCGGCGCGTACTTCTTCATCCAGTCGAGATATTTGGTGATCGAGTAGACCGCCGCCGGACCGTTGGTGTCGCCACCGCGCTCGACCGAGGAGCCGACCGGACGGCAGCCTTCCATGCGGATGCCCCATTCGTCGACCGGCAGGCCGTTCGGGATGCCCTTGTCGCCGTTGCCGGCCATCGACAGCCAGGCGTCGGTGAAGCGCCAGCCGAGCGAGGGATCCTTCTTGCCATAGTCCATGTGGCCATAGACCTTGACGCCGTTGATCTCCTTGATGTCGTTGGTGAAGAACTCGGCGATGTCCTCATAGGCCGACCAGTTCACGGGCACGCCGAGGTCGTAGCCATACTTGGCCTTGAACTTGGCCTTGTAGTCCGGATTGGTGAACCAGTCGTAGCGGAACCAATACAGGTTGGCGAACTGCTGGTCGGGCAGCTGATAGAGCTTGCCGTCCGGAGCGGTCGTGAACGACTTGCCGATGAAGTCGTTGACGTCGAGATAGGGGTCGGTGACGTCCTTGCCCTCGCCCTTCATGTAGTCCGACAGCGCGATGGTCTGGCCGTAGCGGAAGTGGGTGCCGATCAGGTCGGAGTCGTTGATCCAGCCGTCATAGACGTTCTTGCCAGACTGCATCTGGGTCTGCAGCTTCTCGACGACGTCACCTTCCTGGATGATGTCGTGCTTGAGCTTGATGCCGGTGATCTCGCTAAACGCCTTGGCGAGCGTCTTGGCTTCGTACTCATGCGTGGTGATGGTCTCGGAGACGACGTTGATCTCCATGCCCTTGAAGGGCTCGGCGGCCTTGGCCAGCCACTGCAGCTCCTTCAGCTGCTCCTCTTTCGAGAGCGTCGAAGGCTGGAATTCGCTGTCGATCCACTTCTGGATCGTGGCGTCGTCGGCAAGCGCCGGCACGGACAGCGTCATGGTCGCGGCGAACAGCGCGGCAGCGCTGGTCATCGCGAGATAGCTTGCCTTGGTCAGGTGATGCTTCCTAGGTTTCAAGTGTCGCATGCTTTCCTCCTTGAGCGACGTATCCAGGTCCGGGTTGCCCCCGGATCTGCCCTTCCTCGCCTGCCTCAGACGGTGCGAAAGATCGCAACGGCGGATGCAAGCGAAATTGCGGTCGCGAGCCACAGGCTCGAAACCTCAAAACTGTCCTCGCCGACCGGCAGGGTCGCGATCGTGTCGGTGCCGACAAGCCCGATCCAGACGAGGTGAATGACGGCGGCCGAGATCAGCGAGATGAACAGGCGGTCGCCGCGCGTGGTCGGAATGCGCAGCACGCCGACGCGCTCGGCCTCGGGATAGCGCGCGGCGAGTAGCGTCATGACGCCAAGGGTGCAGGCCAGCGCGGCGAAGAAGATCGCCGTCGGCGCAGTCCAGGCCATCCATGCGATGCTGTCCATGGCTATCAGCTCCAGGCGACAATGGACCCCCTCCCCCGCTTGCGGGGGAGGGTTGGGGTGGGGGCGCCGCGAGTCGGACTGCCCAAGAGGAGAGATGCCCCCACCCGTATCGCATCTGGCGATGCGATACGGCCTCCCCCGCAAGCGGGGGACGCGGAACGGAGGCCGTCGCGGATCGTCTGCATCATCACACCCGCCCCAGCGCGAAGCCGCGCGCGATGTAGTTTCGGACGAACCAGATGACGAGTGCGCCCGGGATGATGGTCAGCACGCCGGCAGCCGCGAGCAGGCCCCAATCCATGCCGGACGCCGACACGGTCCGGGTCATCACCGCCGAGATCGGCTTGGCATAGACCGAGGTCAGCGTGCGCGCGAGCAGCAGCTCGACCCAGGAGAACATGAAGCAGAAGAAGGCGGCGACGCCGATGCCGCTGGCGATCAGCGGCACCAGGATCTTCACGAAGAAGCGCGGGAACGAATAGCCGTCGAGGAACGCGGTCTCGTCGATCTCACGCGGGACCGAGGACACGAAGCCCTCGAGGATCCAGACCGCGAGCGGGATGTTGAAGATGCAATGCGCGAGCGCGACCGCCCAGGGCGTATCGAACAGGCCGATCGCGGAATAGAGGTTGAAGAACGGCAGCGCGTAGACCGCGGCCGGCGCCATGCGGTTCGACAGCAGCCAAAAGAACAGGTGCTTGTCGCCGAGGAAGCGGTAGCGCGAGAACGCATAGGCCGCCGGCAGCGCCACGAGGATCGAGATCACCGTGTTGAGGATCACGTATTTCAGCGAGTTGATGTAGCCGGAATACCAGCTCTCGTCGGTGAAGATGCGCATGTAGTTGGCCAGCGTCGGCTGATGCGGCCAGAGCGTCATCGTTGTGACGATCTCGTTGTTGGTCTTGAAGCTCATGTTGACGAGCCAGTAGATCGGCAACAGCAGGAAGACCAGGAACAGCGAGATGATGATGCGACGGCCCGGAATGGTGTTCATCACGCGCCCCCCTTCACCGGCCGGCGCTCGGCGCCGGCATTGGTCATGATGGTGTAGAACACCCAGCACACGACGAGGATGATCAGATTGTAGACCAGCGATAGCGCCGCCGCCTTGCCGAGGTCGAACTGGCCGAGCGCGATCTTGACGAGCTCGATCGAGATGAAGGTCGTCGAATTGCCCGGTCCGCCGCCGGTGACGACGAACGGCTCGGTGTAGATCATGAAGCTGTCCATGAAGCGCAGCAGCACGGCGATCAGCAGCACGCGATGCATCTTTGGCAGCTGGATTGCGGTAAACACCGCCCAGCGCGAGGCGCCGTCGATCTGCGCAGCCTGATAATAGGCGTCGGGGATCGACTTCAGGCCGGCATAGCACAGCAGCGCCACCAGGCTGGTCCAGTGCCACACGTCCATCACGATGACGGTGGCCCAGGCATCGAGATCGTTGGACACGTAATTGTAGTCGATGCCTACGCTCGTCAACGCATAGCCAAGCAGGCCGATGTCGGGCCGGCCGAAAATCTGCCAGATGGTGCCGACCACGTTCCACGGAATCAAGAGCGGCAGCGCCAGCACGACGAGGCAGAAGGCCACGGTCCATCCGCCCCGCGGCATCGACAGCGCCACGACGATGCCGAGCGGCACCTCGATGGCTAGAATTGCGAGCGAGAAGATCAGGTTGCGCCCGAGCGAGGCGAGGAAGCGGCCGCCGAGATCGGTCGAGGGATCGAGCAGCTCCTTGAACCAGCCGACACCGTTCCAGAAGAACTGGTTGTTGCCGAACGTGTCCTGCATCGAATAGTTCACCACCGTCATCAGCGGCAGCACGGCGGAGAACGCGACCAGCAGGAACACCGGCAGCACCAGGAACCAGGCCTTGTTGTTGATGGTCTTGTCCATCACTCAGGCTCCCTCGACGAGACGGCTGTCGGCATAGACGTGGACATAGGCGGGATTGAACTTCAGCCCGATCGCCGAGCCCTGCGGCGAGAAGCCGGCCGGCAGTCGCGCGGCGAACTTGACGTCGCCGACACGGACGCGCGCGAAGCGGATGCGGCCGAGATCGTCGACGCGCTCGATATTGGCATCGAGCAGGCCGGGTCCGGGCTGAGCGACATCGACGAATTCCGGACGGACGCCGATCTCGATCTTGGCTCCGGCCGGCAACGCGTCGTAGCTGCGCGCCAGCGTCAGGGTGTGACCGTCGATGCGGGCTTCACGTCCCTTCACCTCGGCCGAGAGGATGTTCATGCCGGGCGAGCCGATGAAATAGCCCACGAACGTATGCGCGGGCTTGTCGAACAGCTCGGCCGGCGTGCCGCTCTGCACGACGCGGCCGTCATGCATCACGACGACGGTGTCGGCGAAGGTCAGCGCCTCGGTCTGATCGTGGGTGACGTAGATCATCGTCAGGTCGAGCTCGCGATGCAGCGCCTTCAGCTTCGAGCGCAACTGCCATTTCAGCTCGGGATCGATCACCGTCAGCGGCTCGTCGAACAACACCGCGGCGACGTCGGAGCGCACCAGGCCGCGGCCGAGCGAGATCTTCTGCTTGGCGTCGGCGGTCAAGCGCGTGGCCTTGCGGTTGAGGTCCGGCGTGAGATCGAGCAGACGTGCGATCTCTGCAACGCGCTTGTCGATCTCGGCCCTTGGCACGCCGCGGTTCTTCAGAGGAAACGCAAGATTTTCGCCCACCGTCATCGTGTCGTAGATGACCGGAAACTGGAACACCTGCGCGATGTTGCGTTCGCGGGTCGAGGCTTTGGTGATGTCGGTGCCGTCGAACAGGATCTTGCCGTGCGAGGGCGTCAGGATGCCGGAGATCAGGTTGAGCAGCGTGGTCTTTCCGCAGCCGGACGGGCCGAGCAGCGCATAGGCGCCGCCCTGGCGCCAGGTCATCGTGACCGGCTTCAGCGCGTAGCTTTCGATATCGCCGCTGTTACCGTTATAGGCGTGGGCGAGATCGACGAGGTCAATGCGGGCCATGCGGCATCTCCCTCAGATCGCCGGCGCCGCGACCAGACGGCCGCCGGCGTCGAACACGAACACATTGGCAGGATCGAGTACGGCGTCGAGGACCTCGCCGGGCTCGTATTCATGGACGCCGTGCAGCACCGCGACCCAGTTCATGCCGTCGCGCGTCAGATGCACGAAGCTCTCCGATCCCGTGATCTCGGTGACCGAGACGGTCGCGGGAAAGGCATGGCGGCCGTGGCTGCCGTCGCCTTTGCCAAGCCCGAGCTGATGCGGGCGAAAGCCGACGCGATAGGCGCCGTCCGGCAGAGCGGCATAGAGGCCGACCGCCGGCGCCTTGACCCCGCCGGCATACTCCACGCTCTCGCCGCGCTTCTGGATCTCGACCGTATTCATCGGCGGGTCCGAGAACACCTGGCCGACACGCAAGGTGTCGGGTCGGCGATACACGGCCGCGGTATCGCCGGCCTGCAGCGCCTGCCCTTCCCACATGCAGATGGTGCGGCCGCCGAGCAGCAGCGCCTCCGAGGGCTCGGTGGTGGCATAGACGAAGATTGCGCCGGATGCCTCGAAGATGCGCGGCAGCTCGGTCCGCAGCTCCTCGCGCAGCTTGTAGTCGAGATTGGCGAGCGGCTCGTCCAGCAGCACGAGGTCCGCCCCCTTCACCAGTGCGCGCGCAATCGCCGTGCGCTGCTGCTGGCCGCCGGAGAGCTGCAGCGGCGTGCGCTTCAGATAGGGCTCGAGCCGCAGCAGCCGGGCCGCTTCCGCCACGCGCTTCTCGATCTCCTGGCGCGACTTGCCTTGCACGCGCAGCGGCGAGGCGATGTTCTCATAGACCGAGAGCGAGGGATAGTTGATGAACTGCTGATAGACCATCGCGACCGAGCGCTGCCGCACGTCGGCGCCGGTGACGTCCTTGCCGTCGACCAGCACCCGCCCCGTGGTCGGCCGGTCGAGGCCGGCGAGCAGTCGCATGATCGAGGTCTTGCCGGACAGCGTCGGCCCGAGCAGCACGCTCAGCGTGCCGCGCTGCAACGTCAGCGAGACGTCGCGAATGGTGGTCACGCCGTCGACGATTCGGGAGACGTGATCGAGCGTGACGCTCATGCGCGCCCTCCCGCCTCACGCGCCGGCACGGCGGAGCGCTCGCGATTGGCTGTGATCCACGCATCGAGCGCGGCGATCTCAGCCGCCGACATCCGCAACCCCAGCTTCGATCGACGCCACACGATGTCCTCGGCCGTCAACGCCCACTCGTTCGTCATCAGGTACCTGACTTCACGCTCCGTCAAGGTGCCACCGAAATCCTGGCCGAGATCGGCCGAAGATGTCGCACCGGCGAGCATGGCCGCAGCCCGCGTGCCATAGGCATGGGCGATCCGCTTCGCATGTGCATCCGACAGGAACGGATAGGTCTTGCGGAGATCCGCAATCAACGGCGCAACGGCCGAAACCTTCATGTCGCCGCCGGGCAGCGGCGCCTTGCCGGTCCACCCCTCCTCCGCCTTGCCACCTTTCACATAGGGCGCGAGACGCTCCAGCGCCTCTTCCGACAGGCGCCGGTAGGTGGTGATCTTGCCGCCATAGATCGACAGCAGCGGCAAGCCGCCGGGCGTATCGAGCTCGAACACGTAGTCGCGGGTCGCCGCCTTGGCCTCGCTGGCGCCATCGTCATAGAGCGGACGCACGCCGGAATAGCTCCACACCACGTCGGCCGGCGTCACCGGCTTGGCGAGATATTCGCCGAGCGCGGCGCAGAGATAGGCGATCTCCTCGTCGGTCGCCTTCACCTTGGCCGGATCGCCCTGATAGTCGCGATCGGTGGTGCCGATCAGCGTGAAATCCTGCTGATAGGGAATGGCGAAGATGATGCGGCCGTCGGCGTTCTGGAAGATGTAGGCGCGGTCGTGGTCATAGAGCTTGCGCACCACGATGTGCGACCCCTGCACCAGCCGCACTTTCGCTTTCGCATTGACGCCGGCGCCGGTCGCCAGCACCTGCTCGACCCAGGGACCGGCGGCATTGACCAGCGCGCGCGCCTTGATGGTCTCGCGCTCGCCGGTCTGCGTGTTCTCGGTGGTGACCAGCCAATGGCTGCCATCCTGCCGGATTTCGATCGCGCGCGTGCGGGTGCGGATGACGGCGCCGCGATCGACGGCATCGCGCGCGGTCAGCACGACCAGACGCGCATCGTCGACGAAGCAGTCGGAATATTCGAAGCCCTTGCTGTAGCGCCCGGGGATCAAGGGGCGGCCGACCTCGTCGCTGCGCAGGTTCACCGACCGCGTCGGCGGCAGCAGCTTGCGGCCGCCGAGATGATCATAGAGGAACAGGCCGAGGCGCAGCAGCCAGGCCGGGCGCAGGCCCGAATGATGCGGCAGCACGAAACGCAACGGGCGGATGATGTGGGGCGCGATCTGCCACAGGATTTCGCGCTCGATCAGCGCCTCGCGGACCAGCCGGAACTCGTAATATTCGAGATAGCGCAGGCCGCCATGCACGAGCTTGGTGGACCAGGACGAGGTTCCGCTCGCCAGATCATTCATTTCACAAAGGAAAACGGAATTTCCGCGTCCGGCCGCATCGCGCGCGATGCCGCAACCGTTCACGCCGCCTCCGATAATGGCGAGGTCGTAGATCCGCTCCAACAGACGCATCCCCCGGCAATCGCCTTGACTGTGGCGATTTCACTTTCGGTTTCGAGTTAAACACAAACGAAAGTGAAAGCAAATCGAAATTCGCATGTTGGGCCCCGATTGGGCAAAACCTGCCCAAACCGGGATCAAGGAGCCTGCGAGAGTGGCGGAAAGTCAGGCGCGGCGGAGCACGGCGGACCCCGCCGTTTCGGTTGCCTCCGCGGCGTCGTCGGCGTCGGCGGCGGGCATCGCCGAGACCACCTCGATGCCACGGCTATGGCAGAGGCTGGCCAGTCCGTCCGGCAGTGGCCGGTCGGTGACGAAGGTCTGGATCTGGCTGAGATGGGCGATGCGCACCGGCGCGCTGCGATGAAGCTTGGTGGAATCGGCGACCAGCATCACGCTGCGGGCATTGGCGATGATGGCCTGGGCGACCTGCACCTCGCGATAGTCGAAGTCGAGCAGCGCGCCCTCCTCGTCGATCGCGGATGCGCCGATGATCGCGTAGTCGACCTTGAACTGGCCGATCAGCTGCGTCGCCGTCGATCCGATCACGCCGCCATCCGAGCGCCGCACCGTGCCGCCGGCCACGATCACCTCGATGCGCGGATGCGGATAGAGCAGCATCGCGACGTTGAGATTGTTGGTGATGACGAGCAGGTCCTGGTGCGACGACAGCGCGCTCGCCACCTCCTCCGTCGTGGTGCCAATGTTGATGAAGAGCGAGGAGCCGTTCGGAATCCGCGCGGCGGCGACCGCGCCGATCGCCTTCTTCTCGTCGGCAGCGACGAAGCGCCGCGCCTCGTAGGCGAGATTCTCGACGCCGGAGGCGATGATGGCGCCGCCATGGATGCGCGTCAGCGCGCGCTGCTCGCACAGATCATTGAGATCCTTGCGGATGGTCTGGGCCGAGACTTCGAAGCGGCGCGCGAGATCCTCCACCATGACGCGGCCGGAGGCGCGGGCGATGTTGAGGATGTCGGTCTGGCGTTGGGAAAGGACGGCCATGGCAAGCTTTCAGGACAAGCTGCACCATGGTGATGCTGATCGAGTCAAGCGTCAATCGGCGATGCATTGGGCGCATCGCAGCAATCGCCGGCTCGGAGCACGTCCGGCGCGGCACGGTCCGGCTGACGTGCGCCGGCGGCCGCGTGCGCCAAGCTCGCTCAGGCGGCTGCGCTCAGCTCGCCGGTCACGAGCCGAAGCGCGGCGCGTTCGGCTTCGCGGGCATTGCGAAACACCTGGCCCTCGAGGGCATTGAAGCGGTGGGACGCCGCGAAGAAGCGGAAGCCGCCACGATCGCGGACGACGATCCCCGCCGCCTGGGAGCTGACCTCGATGATATAGGTGTCGGACATTGCGAAATCCCGTCGTTCATTCCGGGGCGTATAACAGGGCTCTATGACGAACGTTCCGGTCCTGGAGCCCCCGGCTATCCGATCTGCATGCCAACAGGAAATTGTGTGGATGTTATGTTGGCTGCGCTGCACGCGCCTTCGCCGTCACGACACGGCCGAATCAGCGTGGATCATTCGGGACGAGCGTCGGCCTGCGCAGCGACGCATCGGCCCCGCCGATGCGATCGTGATGCTGACCGAGCAACTGATAGATGGTGCGCAGATCCTTCAACACCTCGACTTGATCTTCACGAAACGCACTGAGCTGATTCTCGTAGACACAAATCCTGCGCTCGGCGTGGAGAAGCCGCTGCTGCAGCTTCTTCAGGACCTGCAAGATCAGTTTCTCGTCGACGTCCGACATGGACTTCCTCCCACCCTGTTCGCGCACCGCGCCCCGCCATTTCCCTGTGCCGGCAATTTTTTCCGGCTGGCCCTTTTGGCCTTGTTGATCGGAAGCGGACTACCAACCTCGATGCCCGTCCGATGCGCCACTCGAAGCGCGCAATGAGGCAGAGACGCGGCATCGCACCTCCAAGCAACCAGAACTTGCAAATATCGTAAACACGCCTGCCCTGTGGACAAGACCTACATCGCGCGAGATTGATCGACACAGACGCCGCAAACGCGTGCTCGAATGAACGCGCACCGCCGGATCACGGTTCCTATGCCGAGCAAGTGGCATATGCCGGGCATTAACTGATGTTATTTTGGCGGGAGACCAAGATTGCGATCAGGCCGGGGTCGCCCCGTCGCGCCGGATCGGCTGCGGCCGGCCGTCGTCGTCGATCGAGACGTAGGTGAAGTTGCCGTCGGTGACGAGGATCGGCTGCTCCTCCTTTCGGCGCAGCACCCAGGCTTCGAGACGCACCGTCATCGAGGTGCGGCCGACGCGGACGAGATGCGCATAGACCGAAACGAGATCGCCGACATAGACCGCCTTGCGAAAGTTCATCGCCTCGATCGCGACCGTCACCGTGCGCGACTTCGCGACCTTGGCGGCGTACACGCCGCCGCCGACGTCCATCTGGCTGAGCAGCCAGCCGCCGAAGATGTCGCCATTGGCATTGGTGTCGGCCGGCATCGCCAGAGTGCGGATGCAGAGATCGCCGCGGGGCTCGGTCGGCGCGGACAGCGCGGCATGGACGGTCGCTTCGGTCACGTCGGATGGTCTCCAATTGCGGGAGCGTTCAAGAGGCGTCGAGCAAGGCTGTCAGTCTGGCCTCGCCATTTCGAACATCGCCTCCTGCATGATCTCGAAATAGTCGCCGCGACGGCCGGCGCGGACGATCGGATGCGCCAGCGCAGTCTGATAGACCCCGTCCTTGATCAGCGTCTTGTCGATATGCACGCCGACCACCTCGCCGAGCGTCAGCCAGGCCTGCGCCTTGGCACCATCGGCGCCCTGCAGCTGAATGATCTGCGTCACTTTGCACTCGAACGCCACGGGGCTTTCGCCGACCCGCGGCACGTTGACGAATTTGCACGGCACCGGCGTCACGCCCGCGAGCTTGAACTCGTCGACCTCGCGCGCGACATGCGCGGCGGTCGCATTCATCTGCGTGGCCAGGCCGCGCGTCACCAGGTTCCAGACGAACTCGCCGGTGTCCTGGATGTTGGCGACCGAGTCCTTCCACTGCGTCGAGGAGAAGCCGATGATCGGCGGGGTGTAGTTGAAGGCGTTGAAAAAGCTGTAGGGGGCGAGATTGACGTGACCGTCCGGATCGCGCGACGAGATCCAGCCGATCGGACGGGGGGCGACGATGGCATTGAAGGGATCGTGGCGGAGGCCGTGGCCGTTCTTCGGTTCGTAGAAATGCAGATCCCGTTCGGTCACGCCGTCGTCCCTTCCGTCATTGCGGGGAGCGCAAGCGACGAAGCTTCGCTCGAATGACGGCGAACTTAGCTTGCAGCGCCCCTGGAACCAAGCCCTGCCAGCACGAAATCGATCATCTCGTCGACCGTCGGGCCCGGCTTGGTCGCGCATTGCGCGATCATCTGCGGATGGAAGAAGCGCATCATCGCGGTCGTCGCACATTTTGCCGCCAGCGGCAGGTCGGTGACGGCGAATTCGCCGGAGGCCGCGCCCTGCCCGATCACGCGGCCGATGATCTCGGTGATCAGCAGCATGTGCGCCTCGCAGACGTCCCAGCTCTCCTCCATCGCCACCGCGACCATCTCGTGCAGCTTGTTGTCGCCGACATAGCGCTCGGTGTTCATGCGATGAATGGTGCCGAGCAGCTCGCGCAGCCGTGGCGCCGCAGGCCCCGCCCGCTCCGCGATCGCGATGGCAGCCGCCTCGACCTGCGCCATGAGCGTGCGGGCGACACCCCGGTGGATCGCCTTCTTGGAATCGAAGAACCGGTAGACATTCGCCGGGCTCATGCGGAGCTCCTTGGCGATGTCGGCGACGGTCGTCTTCTGGTAGCCGATCTGTCGAAACAGACGCTCAGCAACGACGAGAATGCGTTCGTGCGTATCGGATTCGATATGGTCGGAAACCAGGGTCATCATGCCTGCGATCTTGTTGGTCCTTCATTCGGCGGCCTCGGCCAAAGGAAGCGCGGGCTTCGGCACGTCAACGTGCTGCGTTGCGGAATGATCCGCGTCCTTCGCTCCGCGCTCGTCCAGGCTCTTGCGGAACCATAGGGCATACAATCCTGGCAAGTACAGCAGCGTGAGAAAGGTTGCAACGAACAACCCGCCCATGATGGTGATCGCCATTGGGCCCCAGAACGCCGAGCGCGACAGCGGGATCATGGCGAGGATCGCGGCCAGCGCGGTGAGCACCACGGGCCGGGCGCGGCGCACCGTGGCCTCGATGATCGCGTCCTTGCGGGTCAGACCATGGGCGACGTCGGTCTCGATCTGATCGACCAGGATCACCGCGTTGCGCATGATCATGCCGGCAAGCGCAATCAGGCCAAGCAGCGCCACGAAGCCGAACGGCGCGTTGGCGACATTGAGCCCGAGTGAGGCACCGACAATGCCGAGCGGCGCGGTCAGGAACACCAGGATCAGCCGCGAGAAGCTCTGCAGCTGGATCATCAGCAGGGTCAGCATCACGATGACCATCAGCGGAAACAGCACGAAGATCGAGGCATTGCCCTTGGCGGATTCCTCGAACGCGCCGCCGGCCTCGATCCGGTAGGCGGGCTCGAGGTGGTTGCGGATATCCTGTAGCTTCGGCGAGATCTGGTTGGTGACATCGGGCGCCTGGACCCCGTCCGCCACGTCGGCGCGCACCGTGATCGCCATGTCGCGGTTGCGCCGCCACAGGATCGGCTCCTCGTGGGAATACTCGATCCTGGCGATCTGCTGCAGCGGCACCGCGACGCCGTTCTTCGAGGTGATGGTGAGGTCGCCGACATGGGCGAGATCCAGCCGCTCGGACGGCGCCGCACGCGCGACGACGCCGACCTTCTCGATGCCGTCGCGGATGGTCGTGACCTGCACGCCGGAGATCAGCATCGCCAGCGACTGCGACACGTCCTGCGGGGTCAGGCCAAGTGCGCGGGCACGATCCTGGTCGACGACCAGCTTGAGGTAGGGCGACTGCTCGTTCCAGTCGAGCTGCGGATCCCTGACGTTCGGGTTCTGGCGCATGACGTCGCGCACCTGGTAGGCGATCTCGCGCACCTTGGCCGCATCGGGGCCGATGATGCGGAACTGGACGGGGAAGCCGACCGGCGGACCGAAATTGAAGCGATCGACCCGGACGCGCGCTTCGTTCAGCTCGCCATTCGCAGCCGCGGTCTCGATCTTGGCCTTGATGCGCTCGCGCGCGGCGACGTCCTTGGCGACGATCACGATCTCGGCGAAGGCTTCGTTCGGCAGTTGCGGGTTGAGACCGAGCCAGAAGCGCGGCGAGCCCTGCCCGACATAGGCGGTATAGGTCTCGATGTCCTTGTCGTCCTTCAAGAGCGCTTCGGCCTTGCGTGCCGCCTTCTCGGTGACGTTGAAGGCGGTGCCCTCCGGCAGCCGCAGCTGCAAGAACAGCTCGGGCCGCTCCGACAGCGGAAAGAACTGCTGCTGGACATGGCCGAAGGCCACGATCGATGCCGCGAAGACGCCGACCGTCGCGGCGACGGTGGTGATGCGATGCGTGACGCACCAGCGCACGATGGCGCGTAGGCCGCGATACATGCGCGTGTCGTAGACCGCGTGCTCGTCATGGCCGTGATGGGCCTTCATGTCGGGCAGCAGCTTGACACCGATATAGGGCGTGAAGATCACGGCGACGAACCAGGACGCGACCAGCGCGATGGCGACGATCCAGAAGATGCTGCCGGCATATTCGCCGACGGCCGAATTGGCGAAGCCGATCGGCAGGAAGCCGGCGGCCGTGACCAGGGTTCCGGTCAGCATCGGGAACGCGGTGGATTCCCAGGCAAAGGACGCGGCGCGCATCCGGTCCCAACCCTGCTCCATCTTCACCACCATCATCTCGACCGCGATGATGGCATCGTCCACCAGGAGGCCGAGCGCAATGATGAGGGCTCCGAGCGAGATGCGATGCAGGTTGAGCCCCATGATGTTCATGACGATGAAGACGAGCCCGAGCACCAGCGGCACCGACAATGCCACGACGATGCCGGTGCGCCAGCCGAGCGCCAGGAACGACACGAACAGCACGATCACCAGCGCTTCGACGAACGAGTGCACGAACTCGCTGACGGCGTGCTCGACCACCTTGGGCTGGTCGGCGATCTGCTCGATCTCGATGCCCTGCGGCACCGCCTTCATGAAATCCGCGGCGGCGGCGTGCACCTCCTTGCCGAGCTCCAGGATGTTGGCCTCCTTGGCCGTGACGACGCCGATGCCGAGCGCGGGCTTGCCCTCCTGCCGCACCTTGAAGCTCGGCGGATCGACGAAGCCGTGGCTGACGGTGGCGATATCGCCGAGCCGGAACACGCGTCCGTTGCTTTCGACCGGCGTCTCCGCGACCGCCTTGGCGCCGTCGAGCGCGCCGGTGACGCGCAGCGGCACGCGCTGCGACGAAGTTTCGACCGTGCCGGCCGGGGTCACATTGTTCTGCTTGGCAAGCGAATCGAACAGCGCCTGCGGCGTGATGCCGAGGGTGGCGAGCTTGGCATGGCTGAACTCGACATAGATGCGCTCGTCCTGGGTGCCGTAGAGATTGACCTTGGTAACGCCGGCGACCTTCAGCAGGCGCTGGCGCAGGCCTTCGGCGGTCTTCTTCAGCTGCGCATAGTCGGCGCCGTCGCCGGTCATCATGAACAGGATGGAATCGACGTCGGAGAACTCGTCATTGACGAACGGACCGATGATGCCCGACGGCAGCGACGACTGCACGTCGTCGAGCTTCTTGCGGATCAGATAGAACAGGTGCGGCACCTGGGCCGGCGGGGTCGAATCGCGGAAGGTCACCTGCATCGCGGTGAAGGCCGGCTTCGAATAGGTCTGCACCTTCTCGAAGTAAGGCAGCTCCTGCAGCTTCTTCTCGATGGGGTCGGCGACCTGGCTCTGCATCTCAGTCGCCGTGGCGCCGGGCCACATCACCGAGACGTTGACGACCTTGACGGTGAAGAACGGATCTTCGGCGCGGCCGAGCTTCTGATAGGAGAAGAAGCCGGCGACGCCGAGCGCGACGATCAGGAACAGCACCAGCGGCGGATGATTGACCGCCCAGGCCGACAGGTTGAACCGCTTCATGGGTGCTCTCCGAGATTCGATATCACTGGTCCGAGCCGTTGCTGTTAGTCACCGTCACCGCGAGCGAAGCGACCTGTCCGCCGTAGCCCAAAGGGCGACGGCGGAAGCAATCCAGAATCCGCCTGCAGAAAACAGTCTGGATTGCGCCGTCGCTTCACTCCTCGCGATGACGACCGTTACGTTCGTCATTCCGGGGCGATGCGAAGCATCGAACCCGGAATCTCGAGGTTCCGGGTTCGCACTACGTGCGCCCCGGAACGACGGCAGAGCTAGAACGTCAGCGCCGACACGACGCGCACCCTCTGGCTGGGATCGATCTTCTGCACGCCGAGCGCCACGACCTTGTCGCCTTCGTCAACGCCTGACGTGACGAGCACGTCCTTGCTGTCATAGGCCTTCACCTTCACCGGCTTCAGCGTCACCTCGCCCTTGTCGTTGACGACGTAGAGCGACGGATCGCGGCCATCGCTGAACAGCGCCGACAGCGGCAGCCGCGCGACGCGCGTGGTGGCGGGATCGGCGAGCGTCAACGTCGCGGTCATGCCGAGCGAGACGGCGTCGCCAGCGTCCGGCAGCGAGAACTTGGCGAGATAGGTGCGCGTCGCGGAATCGGCGGTGGGCGCGATCTCGCGCAGCTTCGCCGCATATTGCTTGTTTGCCTCCGACCACAATGTGACGTAGGCGCTGCCGGTCTTGGCGCGTTCGAGCAGGGTCTCCGGGATCGCGACCACGGCCTCCTTCTCGGCAAAGCGCGCGACACGGATCGCGGCCTGGCCGGCGGCAACGACCACGCCTGGTTCGATCATGCTCGCGGTGACGACGCCGCGCGCGTCGGCAACCAGCGTCGCATAGGACAGCGAGTTGCGTGTCAGTTCGACCGAGCGCTCGGCGCGATTGAGCCGCGCCCTCGCCTCGTCGGCGGACGCCCTGGCCTGGTCCATCTGGGCATCCGTGGTCCAGCCCTTGGCGCGCAGCTCCTTGGCGCGTGTCTCGGCGGCGGAGGCCTGCGCCAGCACGCCGGTGGCGGCGCGGAATTCGGCTTCGGCCTGCTCGGCCTGCAGCTTCAGGTCGACCTCGTCGAGCGTGGCGAGCGGCTGGCCGACCTCCACGGTCTGGCCGACCTCGACCAGGCGCTTGGCGACCTTGCCGGCGACGCGGAAGCCGATATCGGCCTCGATGCGCGGCCGGATGGTGCCGACGAAGCTGCGCTCGGGCGTCTCGGCCTCGTAGTGGACGGGCGCGACCAGAACCGGCCGGACCGGCTCGGCCTTCTGGGCGACGGTTTCATTGCACCCGGCCAGGGCGACGGCCATCGTGGCCAGCGCAAGGCCAGTCAACAGCTTGGAATAGCTCGCGAAAATCAGGCGGATCAACATGGGGCACCCTCGCTGCTCTTACGAGGAAGTGTCGAATGTCGAATGACGATTGTCAATATTCGTCAGCAATCATGACTTCGTGATCATCTGGACATGTTGCCGCAGGTGCTCAGTGGAGCGGCAGGCCGGTTCGGAACTCCGCCGTGCGCTCAACCGCCACCGATTCCGGGGCCGTCCGCCGCCGCGGTCGAGCCCGGCCCCGCAATCAGGGCATGCACCGTGCGCTTCACTCCGCGGGCGCCTGCCCGGCGAATTCGACCTTGCTCTCATGGCCGCCGAAGAACGCGAGCAGCCCGGCGATCAGCGGCAGCACCGACAGCGCGAGCAGGCCGTGGGTGGTGGAGCCGGTCGTGTCCTTGATCCAGCCGACCAGATAGGGGCCGCCGAAGCCGGCGAGATTGCCGATCGAGTTGATCAGCGCGATGGCGCCGGCCGCGGCCGTACCCGACAGCCATGCCGTCGGCAGCGTCCAGAACACGCCGAAGACACAGAACACGCCGATCGCCGCGACCGTGAGCGCAACCATGGTGAGCGTGGGATCGCCGATCATGCTCGATGCGGCCAGCGCCACCGCGATCAGGATCAGCGGCGCGCCGACATGCATCACGCGCTCGCGTGTCGCATCGGAATGCCGCGCCCACAGGATCATCGCGACGGTGCCGAACGCATAGGGGATCGCGGTGACGAAGCCTGTCTGCACATTGGTCAGTCCGAATGCCTTGACGATCTGCGGCAGCCAGAACTGCATGCCGTAGAGCGCGCCGACGAAGCCGAAATAGATCAGGCTGAGCACGATCACCTTCGGCGACGACAGCGCCTCGCCGAGCGTCATGTGGCCGGCGGCCTGCTTCGCCGCAGTCTCGGCCTCGAGCTTCGCCGCGAGCCAGGCCTTCTGCTCCGCGGACAGCCAGGTCGCATGCTCCGGCCGGTCGGTCAGGTAGAACCAGGTGACGACGCCGAGGATGACCGAGGGGATGCCCTCGATGATGAACAGCCACTGCCAGCCCTGCAGTCCCATCAGGCCGTGCATGCCGAGCAGCAGGCCGGAGACCGGCGCGCCGATCACGGTCGAAATCGGCACGGCAACCGCGAAGGCGGCGAGGAAGCGCGCGCGATACTGGGCGGGGTACCAATAAGTGAGATAGAGGATGATGCCGGGAAAGAATCCGGCCTCGGCGACGCCGAGCAGGAAGCGCAGCGTGTAAAAGCTCCACGGGCCCGAGACCACGGCCATCAGCGCCGAGATGATGCCCCAAGTCACCATGATGCGCGCGATCCAGCGGCTGGCGCCGAACTTCTCCAGCGCCAGATTGCTCGGCACCTCGAAGATGAAATAGCCGATGAAGAAGATGCCCGCACCCCAGGCGAACACCAGCGGCGAGAATTTCAGCTCCGCGTTCATGGTCAGCGCGGCGAAGCCGAGATTGACCCGGTCGAGATAGGAGAAGAAATAGGCCAGCACCAGGAACGGAATCAGGCGCCAGGAGATGGCGCGGATGGTCGCGGACTCGATATCGGAGCGGCCAAGCGCGGCCGGACTGGTGGCGGACGGACTCATCGATCTCCTCCCCGGAGCTTTCTGGACATTGATAGTTGAAGGCGGTGTTGAGCATCGGTCGTGGCAAGTCAATCGGAAAACCTGAAATCCCACAGCCCGTCGGCGCATCGCGGGGGCGCGGCCCGCGCATGACGCCCTCCTCGCCCGAGATGCTCATCCGCGTCGTCGGCATCTGGATCGACCGGATCGCGACGCGGCCTGCTTGGGCATAGGCCTGCCAACGGCAAGCCGCGATATCAACCGAAAGCTCAGATCGGCCCCGCGCCGGCGCGGCTGAAGAAGGCGTTGAGCTCCTCGGCCAGAACGGCAGGCTGCTCTTCCGGAATGTAGTGGCCGCACGAGGAGATGGTGATGCCCTCGACGTGATCGGCGACCTCCCTGAGCGGCGCGGCCATGTCCACGATCGATCCCTGGTCGGCACCGACGGCGAGCACCGGCGGCTTCAGCTTGCCCCTTTGTTTCAGCTCGCGGTTCTGACGCGCGGACAGTGCGGCGGCACGATAATAAGCGAGCCCGGCGCGCAAGCCGCCGGCCTTGGTCAGCACGCGGGCGTATTCGTCGAGATCGCGTTCGGAGAACGCTTCGGGATTGGCACCCTTCCGGCGCAGGAACCAAGCGAGATAGTCGCGTTCGCGGCCGTGGATCAGCATCTCCGGGAGATCCGCGACGGCGTGGAACGCGAAGTGCCAAGTGCGCCACGCGCGGTCTGGCGCGAAGGGCAGCGCCTCGGGCAGGGTGACGCCGGGAATTCCCGCATCGAGCAGCGCCAGGCTGCGCACCTCGGCTTCGAACAGCACCGCATAGGGATAAGCCACCCACGCACCGATATCGTGGGCCACCAGATGATAGCTGGTGACGCCGAGTTGCTGCAGCAGGCGATGCACCGCCGTGGCCAGGGTCTGAGTGTCGTAGCCGTCGGCTGGCCGGTCCGAGTCACCCTGCCCGGGGAGATCCGGCGCAATGACCCGATAGCGCGATGCGAGCAGCGGCATGACCTTGCGCCAGGCAAACCAGCTTTCGGGAAAGCCGGCGAGCAGCACCACGACCTCGCCAGCCGGCGGGCCACCGCTGACATAGTGCAGCCGAAGGCCATCGACGGTCTCGAAGCGGTGGGTAAAGCCCGGCAGCGACGCATCGGCGCGACCGAACGGCTCGGCCGCGACCAGCCGCGACGGACTTTCGGCAGAGATGGCACTCATCAACTTAGTCATGGATCATCCTCCTAATTATAGAACAATCGTTTCCTATTTAGACACGACATCACGCGAACAAGGCGGCAGCTTGGTCTGCCACGGCCATCATCTCGCTCCTCGTGCGCCCTGTCTTGCCGACCACCCGAAATCCCTGGATCACGCAGAACAAGGTTCGGGCCACGACTTCCGCGTCGAGATCCGGCCGGATCGATCCATCCGCCTGGCCCAGCCTGATCAGGTCGCGCAACAGGGTCTCGACCCGCCGTAACGCTCCGCGGACCTTGGCGGCGGCCTCCGCATCCAAGGTGGCGAGCTCGGCCGCGCTGGTCACGACGAGGCAGCCGCGCCGGCCTTCGCTGTCGCTGGCGGATTCCGCGTAGAACTGCAGCAAGGCCTCCAGCTTGTCGCGGCCGCTGGGCTGCGCATCGATGCGCTCGCGCACCTGCTGGTCGCGGCGCGCGATGTAATGATCCAGCGTCGCCAGGAAGATCGCGCGCTTGTCCGCGAAGGCCTTGTAGAGGCTGCCGGTGGCGAGCTTCATGGCCGCGCGCAGTTCGGCCAAGGACGCGGCGTGGTAGCCGCGCTCGCTGAAGACCACCAGGGCCTTGTTCAGGGCGGTGTCCATATCGAACTCGCGCGGCCGACCGGGCCCGCGGCGCTCGGATGAATCCTGTTGCGACCTCGTCATCCCTCCTTTTAGGAAACATTCGTTTCCAAATCAAGAGCACTGAGCGGATCTCCGACGACCAGGGTCAGTCTCCAAGCTGAAAGCGCTGGAACCGGTGCAGCTCGTCCTCGATGGTCCGCTTCAGCGCCTTGCGCTGGTCGCCACGCGCGGCCTTGCCCTGGCCGACCCAGCTCCATTTCTGCATCAGGAGCTTGCCGTTCTGGCGGTCGGTCTTGAGATCGAGCGCGGCGACGATCTCGTCGCCGACCAGCACCGGCAGCGCGAAATAGCCGAACAGGCGCTTGTCCTTCGGGACATAGGCCTCGAAGCGATGATCATAGTCGAAGATCGCCTGCGTCCGCTTGCGCTGGATGATGAGCGGATCGAACGGCGACAGGATGTGCACGCGCTCGGAGCTGATGTCGATCGGCTCCTCCAGCGCGGCCGGCGTCGCCCAGTGCTCCTGCCTGCCGGCGCCCTCCAGCGTCACCGGCACGAGCTCGCCGCGCCGGACCCTGGCATCGATGACCCGGCGCACCGCGGCCTTGCTTGGCGCATTGAGATGGCAGAGCGAATCGAGGCTCACGACGCCTTGGGCGCGCAAGCCGCGGTCGAGCAGATAGGCTGCGATCTCGCGATCGTTGGCGCCCTTCGGCAGCCGTTGCCAGCCGAAATGCCGGGCGGTGAGGTCGTAGGTCTTGAGCATGCCGTCGCGGCCCGACACCGTCAGCACGCCCTCGTAGAAGCCGAGCTGCAGCGCGCGCTTCGACGGCTTGCGGCTGGCCCAGGCGTGGTCCTTCTCGCGCAGCACGTCGTCGTCGATGTCGCGGATCGTCAGCGCGCCACCTTGGCGGATCAGCCGCATGACCTTGCGCGTATCCTCGGGCTTCACGGTCTGCAGCCAGCGATGGCCCTCGCGGCGGTAGCGGCGCATCGCCGGAACGAAGTAGCGGAAGTCCTGCAGCGGGATGTAGGACAGCGCGTGGGTCCAATATTCGAAGACGGTCTTGTCGGTGCTCTGCGCCTGCCTGAGATCGGCGCGGCGATAGGCGGGAATGCGGCTGAACAGGATGTGGTGATGGCAGCGCTCGATGACGTTGATGGTGTCGATCTGCACATAGCCGAGATGAGCAATGGCGGCGGCGACCGCCTCGGGGCCCGCGCCGAACGGCGCCTCGGCATCGAGCCGCTGCGCGCGCAGCCAGATCCGGCGCGCCTGCGGCTTGGGGAGCGGGATGGGCGTGGGGACAGCGGGCATGCCGCGCAATGGTGCGAGATTCGCCCCCGCTCCCGCAACGGCAAATCAGGCCGGCGAGATCCCCTTGCGGAACCTCACGGCTTGGCCTTGTCCGGAATGCTGCCGGTGGCGATCACGGCCTTGCAGCTGGCGCGGCCGGGATCGGGCGCACGGCACTTGTAGATGCTGCCGGTCAGGCGGTCGACCAGCCAGGCCGTATCCTCGGCCGGACTTTCCAGGCCGACATAGCGGTTGCCGACCGCGGTGATCAGCGTCGACAGCAGGATCGATGCCGCAATGATGCCAGCCCCGATCAGCGTCGACATGGAACCGGCTGATCCCGTCTGATCCTGACTGCTCGCCCGATGGGGCTGATAGTCGCGCCTGTGCGATGGGTTGAACACGGCTCTGCTTTTCTGTTTGCGTTTCTTAGACTACGAATCCAGTCGCCGTTCGCGTCCTTCAGGTTTGCGATTTTTTCCCGGCGAACGCTATCCGGTAGAGCCGCATCTGGCCGATTTGTTGTTCGCGGACCGGCCACCTGCCGATCGCTTTGCGGCAGCGCGCGGCGCGTCCCGCGGACCACTCGCTTCGCCCCGCAAGGGCCGCCCAGTCCGGCAACGTGACGTCGATCACATTTGATGCTTTGAACCCGTTCTATCGTTCACGCATCCAATGACCATAGGGCATGACGACCCGAGGATAACGACAATGACCCCATATTTTGGACGCTTTGCAGTTCAGGCGGCGGCGTTCTCCGCCATGCTGGCGATCGGCGCAGGCACCGCCCTCGCCGGCGAGGCCGTGTCGGCCGACAAGATCCTCAACGCGCTGAAGCCGAAGGCCGTGACGCGCGGCATTTCGGTCGGACCGCAGGCAACCCCGCAGGCCGACGCGGCAGCGCAGGCGAAGCAGGCGGCCTTCATCGACAGCATGCGCAACCGCAAGACCCGCTCGCTGTCGCTCGGCGAGCGCGAGCAGATCGCCGAGATCGCGGCGACCAAGCCCAAGATCGATCTCGAGATCCAGTTCGACTACAACTCGGCCGAAATCAGCAAGGCCTCGATGCCGGCCGTGCAGGAGCTCGGCAAGGCGCTGTCCGATCCGAACCTGAAGGGCTCGACCTTCGTGGTTGCCGGCCACACCGATGGCATCGGCAGCGACGGCTTCAACCAGGATCTCTCCGAGCGCCGTGCCGACACCATCAAGCGCTATCTGGTCGAGAAGTTCGCCCTCGCCGGCCAGGACCTCGTCACGGTCGGCTATGGCAAGACCAAGCTCAAGGACGCGGCCAACCCGGCCGATCCGCTCAACCGGCGGGTCCAGGTCGTCAACATGGACACCAAGACCGCGGCGAAGTGAGCGCTCCGCCGCGCATCGCCCCGCCTGCCCACGGTCCCTGGCAGGCGGGGCGCTTTTTGTCCGGATTCAGATCCAGCTCTGGAACAGCATCAGCCGGGTGAAGGTCTGCATCGTCGTGCCGATGAAGGCGGCGCTGACCGGCAGCATCGCGACGAAGCCCAGGATCGCGACGGCGACATAACTCAACAGCACCCAGCGCGGCCAGCGGGTCAGCGCATGGACGAGCGCGAGGCTCGCCAGCGTCGCCGACGGCAGGTAGTAGTAGATGAAGCTCAGCGCGCGCGGCAGCAGCGCCCAGGGCAGATAGCAGCCGAGATAGAACGCCAGGATCAGGAACGCCGTCGCGCTGCGCGTCGCGATGAAATCCCGGATGCAGATCGCGAGCGCCGCAAGCGCCGGCCACAGCACCAGCGGATTGCCGAGCAGCGCCACCGCGGCGATGTCGGTGTCCCTGGTCTTGTCGAACAGGAACCAGACCGGACGGACCAGCAACGGCCAGGTCGGCCACGCGCTCATGTAGGTATGGCCGGCGATCGCCGTGGTGACGCTGTCGGCGAAGATGCGCCGCTGCGCTTCGAAGATGCCGATGACGGACAGGCCATGCAGCGGGACGAAGGTCGCGAGATAGCAAACAGCCGGCATTGCGACGAGGCACAGCACGATCTGCAGCCAGCTCAGTTGCGGCCATTGCTCGGGCCGATACCAGTCGGTCGGCTCGCCATCGCCGAACGAGGTCTGCCAATGCTGCAACAGCTTGATGAGACCGACGATGAGAAGCGCCGTCAAGAGCGGAAACAGCCCGCTCCATTTGCAGGCGATCGCAAGGCCAAACAGCGCTCCCGCCAGCGCGAACACGACCTGCGGCCGGCGCTGCCTGAACGCAAACAGAAAGGCCGCGATCGCGAGCAGGCTGAAGGCGAGCGCGCCGATGTCGAGCATCGCGATGCGCGCCTGCACGAACAGCATCTGGTTGAAGGCCGCGAGCAGCGCCGCCGCGATGGCGGGCCATTGCGCCGCGAACAGCGCCAGGCCGCACAGATAGATGGCGGCAACGGCGAGCCCGCCGAGCACGGTACCGGGATAGCGCCATGCGAAGGCGTTGTCGCCGAACGTCCTGATCGACAGTGCAATCAGCTCCTTGGCGAGCGGCGGATGCATCGGGTTGAGCTGCGGCGTCGCCGGCGCCAGTCCCAGCATCTGCCGCGCCGCCGGCACGTAATGCACCTCGTCGAAGACGAATTTCGGCGGCGAGGCGAGCCCGATCATCAGCACGACGTGCGCGATCGCGAAGATCAGCAATGCCGTCATCACACAGCGGCGGACCGACAGAGCGCCATCCTGCGCAACCTCGCCGTCCTCGTCGTCGTCATCCCGGCGAGCAGCAGATACCTTCATGGGCCTCCGCGTTGAACTGATCTCACGGTGGCGGCAACTAACCACCGAACGGTCATCGAGGCAAACTTGTGCCCATTTTACAACAACCCCGCGCGCCGTCTTCGGCTAGATTGAGCAGGAAACAATCTTCGGTGTGGATATGAGTCTGCGTCGCCGAACCTGTGTCGCTGCGATCTCGGCGGCCGCCCTGCTGGGCGTCGCGGGCGGCGCAAGCGCCGACGGCCGCATCGGCGAAGCCGTGCTGGTGCAGAAGGACGTGCTGCGCGTTGCAGGTGCCTCGAGCAGCCCGATCAGCGTCGGCGACGGCGTCGTGCGCAACGAGACCGTGCGCACCGGCAATGACAGTGCCGCGCGGCTCGTCATGATCGACAGCACCAATCTCTCGCTCGGCGCCAACGCCACCCTGACGCTCGACCGCACCGTCTTCAACGACGAGACCAGCTATCGCGACATCGCGATCCGGCTCGGCACCGGCGCGTTCCGCTTCGTCACCGGCCATTCCGAGAAAACCGCCTACAAGATCAACACGCCGCTGGCGACCATCGGCGTGCGCGGCACCATCCTCGACATCAGGTCGCAGCGCGGCCAGACCATGGTCGTGCTGCAGGAAGGTGCTTCGCGGGTCTGCACCCTCACCTTCCAATGCCTCGAGCTGACGCAGCCGGGCGACACCGCGATCATCACCGCGACCGGCAACAGCAGAAGTGCGATCAAAAAGACCGGCAATCCGTCCTGGAGCTTTGCCGCCACCTGCGCGTCGACATCGGGCCTTTGCACGGTCACCGATCTCGCCAGCAATGCGCCGCCGCAGGACTTCACCGGCATCCTGTGCGGGCGGTGACGATGAGAACGCGTCGCGGTCAGCTTGCTCTCCTGATGACCGCCATCGCCGGCGGGCTGCTCTCGCTCGCCCTGCAGGCCGCGCCGGCCGCCGCGCAGAGCAGTTGCGGGGCGAACAATTTCGCGGCGGCGCTGTGCCCGACCCCGTCGCCGTCGCCGACCTCCTCGCCCACCGCAACGCCCACGCCGTCGGCCACGCCGACATCGACCTCCAGCCCGACGCCGACGCCCTCGCCCTCGATCTCGTCGACCCCGTCGCCGACGCCGACCGGCGCGGGAAACAGCGCGAGCGCGATCAACGGCCTCGCCGACCAGCGCTTCAACCAGATGATCACCAACCGCGTGCTCGGGCTGGTGCTGCTCGGCGTCAACGAGCAGATCAATTGCAACGACTGCGTCAGCGCGTTCGGCTCGGCCGGCTCGTTCTCCGCCGGCATCCATGGCCGCAAGCAGCTCACCAACAATCTGGCGCTGCTCGCCGGCCTCGCCTACACGCATTACACCGAGAACGGCTACCACGTGACCTCGGCGCCGATCGGCGCCTTCGCGCTGCGCTACGACTTCACCGATTGGGGCTCGTCGCGGCCGTTCTTCGACATCGGGACGATCCTGACGCCGTATGAGCGCGTGCGCTACGGCCGGAGCTATGCGACGAGCCTCGGTAACGTCACGGTGGACGGCACCACCACGGCGTCGAACTACGCGGTCTATGGCCGCGCCGGCTGGATCAGCCGGTTGTCGCCGCGCGACGAGCTCGCGGCGTCGGTCGAGCTATGGCAATTGTGGCAGCACGTCGCCGGCTATCGCGATCCCGCGCTCGCCTTCAACCCGTTCGATGCGACGATCGCCGGCGGCACCGACCGCACCAGCCTGGTCAAGGTCGGCGGCCAATGGACCCACCTGTTCGGCTCCAGCATCGAAGCCAACATCAATGGCGGCTACGTCCAGTCGTTCGCGACCAGCTCCGGCATCGTCACCACCATCACCGGCAACGGCACGGTGACGCCGACCATGGGCAACCAGGGCTGGTTCGAATATGGCGGCCGGCTCGGCTTCCGCCTGCCGCAAGGCTGGATCGCCGATCTGTTCGTCAACGGCACGCTCGGCCCGCAGCCGGTCGGCAACACCATCCACGGCGGCATCGGCCTGCGCGTCCATTATTAGCGGCTGGCCCGGCGCCGAGCGGATCACCCTCGCTCCGTCAAAATTTCATGATCGGCCTGCGCTCGGGTCGCCTTGACCCGCGCCCGCCGGCGGACCTATTGAATGATAATTATCATTTAAACGCGATGGTTCGCCAGGCGCGCGGAGATCCGATGGACGTTTCCACCCAGGCGACCACCGAAGCCCTGCCCGGTGTTGCGGCGGCGCCGTTCGAGCCGGCCCCGGAGCCGCCGCGCGCCAAGGCCGCGTCGGTCCGCACGGCATTGCTCTCCGGCCCGGTGCTGCCGGCGCTGTTCCGGTTGGCGCTGCCGACCATGACCGTGCTGGTGGCGCAAACCGCGGTCAACGTCGCCGAAGCGTATTACGTCGGCTTCCTCGGCACCGATGCGCTGGCCGGCGTCGCACTGGTGTTCCCGATCTTCATGCTGATGACGATGATGTCCAATGGCGGCATCGGCAGCGGCGTCTCCTCGGCGGTGGCGCGCGCGGTCGGCGCCGGGCACAACGCCGATGCCGATGCCATCGCCTTCCATGCCATCGTGCTGGCGGTGATCGCCGGCGGCCTGTTCACGCTTGCGACCGCCCTGTTCGGCCCGGCGCTGTACCATGCGCTCGGCGGGCGAGCCAGCGCTCTGGAGGCGGCGCTGCGCTACTCCAACTATCTGTTCGCCGGCGCCGTCCCGGTGTGGATCGTCAATCTGCAGGCGGCGGCGCTGCGCGGCGCCGGCAATGTGCGGGTGCCGGCGCTGGTCACCCTGGTCGGCGCGCTGGTCATGATTCCCGCCTCGCCGCTGCTGATCTTCGGCATCGGCCCGCTGCCGGGGCTCGGCATCGCCGGCGCGGGCATCGCCTTCGGCCTGTATTACTGCGGCGCCATGCTGGTGCTGGTACGTTACATGGCCTCTGGCCGCTCCAGCCTGCATGTGCGCGTTGCGCGGCTACAGGGCCGGCTGTTCGCCGACATCCTGAAAGTCGGGCTGCCGACCGCGCTCAACGCGGTCATGGTCAATCTCACCGTCATCCTGGTGACCGCGCTCGCCGGGCGCTTCGGGACCTCCGAGCTCGCCGCCTACGGCATCGCCTCGCGGCTCGACTACATCATGATCCCGATCCTGTTCGGGCTGTGCACGGCCACCCTGACCATGGTCGGCATCAATGTCGGCGCCGGCCAGCGCGGCCGTGCGCGCCGCATCGCCTGGATCAGTGCCCTGGCGGGCGCAGCGCTGGTCGGGATCATCGGCCTGATCGTGGCGCTGCACCCGCCGCTCTGGCTCGGCCTGTTCAGCCGCGACGCCGGGGTTCTGCGCGAGGGCGCGACCTATCTGCGCACCGTGGCGCCGGCCTACGCCGCGCTCGGCTTCGGGTTCGTGCTGGCTTTTGCCGGCCAAGGCGCGGGGCACGTGCTGTGGCCGTTCGTCGGCTCCGCCCTGCGCGTGCTGATCGCGGCGGGCGGCGGCTACATCGCAATCATCATGCTCGGCGGCGGCATGGCCTCGCTCGCCGCGATGGTCACGCTGTCGCTCGTCGCCTACGCATTGGTGTGCAGCCTCGTTCTCTCGCCCCGGATCTGGCGCTCACCTCGTTAGCGCGACGTCCACCGACGGGCGCAATCCAACCGCCTGCAACTCACGACAGTCACCGCCAAATACAAGCAATTCACGCGGCTACTACCAGTGAGTGGTGCGAACGGGCACCTCTCGCTGATCCGGCAAACAGACTGATAACCTTCGGTTCCCACGACCCCGTCCACGGGTTCCTTTATGGAACCGGATTCAGCATGCGGTAATCTCTGACCGCCACTTCCTTGCAGCAGGGGCTCGCATCCGCCGGCGTCGAGCCTCGGACAGCCATCAGCAGGAAGCGTTGCACATGACCGCATCGATTTCGTCGAAGACTCTTCGCGATCTGGCATGGAGATTTGGCCGCGCGAAGGATGGCCAGATCAGCATGATCTTCGCCATCACCATCATCCCCATCCTGGTGTCGGTCGGCGCCGCCGTCGATTTCGCCAAGTCCAGCGACACCAAGGCGCAGTTGCAGAAGTCGGTCGACGCCGCGGTCCTCGCCGGCGTGACCCAGGCCAGCGCGCAGCAGGTCTCGACCGCGAGCGCGGTGTTCTCGGGCAGCTTCAAAGGCCGGTTCGGCACCGGCACAACGGCGACCTTCACGCCCAACAGCGACGGCTCGCTGTCGGGCACCGCGACGACCTCGGTGAAGACCTCGTTCCTCAACGTGATGGGCACGACATCGCTCGGCGTGACGGCGTCCGCAACGGCCAAGGCCGGCGCGCAGACTACGTCGCCCGTGTGCATCCTGCTGGTCAGCACCATCAACGCGCAATCATTGCTGGTGAATTCCGGGGCCCAGCTCAATGCGCCGAGCTGCGAGATCCACGTGCTGTCGACGCAGAGCCCGGCCGCGATGTTCAACGCCACGCTCAACGTCAAGCGCATCTGCATCAAGGGCACCAATATCACCAAGAACGGCGGCGCCACTCCGCCGGCCGAGACCGGCTGCGCGGCGATCTCCGACCCATTTGCCGGCAAGCTGCCCGCCGTCACGGTGGGCGCGTGCACCACCAACAACAAAGTCTATGATCCCGGCTCGGTCACGCTCAGCCCCGGCGTCTATTGCGGCGCGACCAACTTCAACGGCTCCGGCACGCTGACGCTCAATCCGGGCCTCTACATCATCAAGGGCGGCGCGATGACCTTCAACTCGGGATGGACGGTGACCGGCAGCGGCGTCACCTTCTACCTCGTCGACCAGAACGCGACGCTCACCTTCAACGGCAACGTCAATGCGACGCTGTCGGCGCCGACCAGCGGCACCTACGCCAATATCCTGATGTACGAGCCGAGCGGCCTGTCGACGACGAACCTTCCGATCAACGGCACCAGCAGCTCGTCCTACACCGGCCTGATGTATCTGCCGAGCCGCAACGTCACCATCAACTCGGTCTCGACCATGAGCAGCAACAGCGTCACGATGGTGTTCAACACGCTGATCCTGAACCAGACCAACTGGGCGATCGCGCCCGGCGCGTTGTCGATGTCGGCGGCCAGTGGTCCGGCCGGCACGGCGTTCCTGTCGAGGTAGTTGCCATAGCTGAGCCAATTCTCGTGAGTGCTGTTTCAGCGGCTGGTCGCCGGGACTGACGACCCGGCTTCACGAGAAGATATCAGCTCCTCTCTTCCGAGATGAAACGGAGCTGCATCCCGCCACCGTTACTGCTTCCCTCTCCCCGTTCTTCACGGCAGAGGGAACGCGGTGTCGCTGGCGGCTGCGGCGTCGTTTCAGCACTGCAAGGACTTCATCAGCTCACCAGAGCCGCTCGCGCCCTGCGTCTCGGCCGCCGCCTCTGCCGACTCCACAAGCCGCCGCCGGCCCGCCCACTCACCTTCGTCGCCACTCCCTCCCCTTGACACCCTCTCCCGTTTCAGGTGATGTTACGTTATAACATTGCATAAAGAGGCCGCATGCCCGCTCGCCGGCACCGACCCCTCCCCCTGAAGAGGCTATTCGACCTCGATGCGCAAACTCCCCGTCACGGTCTTGTCCGGCTTCCTCGGGGCTGGGAAGACCACCTTGCTCAACCACATCCTGAACAACCGCCAGCGACTGAAGGTGGCGCCGCGCCAACGAGGCGGCCTGACCAGCCCGCATCCGAACCGAAAGTCCTCGGGTGCAACGAACCGCGAGACACACGCGCGACAGTCGCCCCTGCTTCGCGTGTGAGAGGGAAGGCGGTATAGCCGCTCCCTGCCCGGCGGAGCCGTCGCGAGACGGCTCCGCCATTTCCTTGATGGCTACGACTTCGACTCGGCGGGATCGCGGTGCACCGGGTCGATCCACAGCACCGTCTCGGGCTTCTCGACCGGCTCGATGTCGATGTTGATCGCGACCGCCTCGCCGTCGCTGCGCACCAGCACGCATTCGAGCACTTCGTCCGGGCTCGCATTGATCTCCTGGTGCGGCACGTAGGGCGGCACGAAGATGAAATCGCCGGGACCGGCCTCCGCGGTGAACTGCAGCCGATCGCCCCAGCGCATCCGCGCCTTGCCCTTCACGACGTAGATCACGCTCTCGAGATGACCGTGATGATGCGCCCCGGTCTTGGCGTCAGGCCTGATCGTGACCGTGCCCGCCCACAATTTCTGCGCTCCGACGCGCGCGAAGTTGATCGCCGCCTTGCGGTCCATGCCCGGCGTCGACGGCACGTTGGAATCGAGCTGATTGCCCGGAATGACGCGGACGCCGTCGTGCTTCCAGCGCTCGTCGCCGTGATCGTGGGAATGGCCGTGCGCGTGATCGTGAGAGCCTGACATGATTTCTTCTCGGGACTTCATCTGTTCGAGGGAACCAAGCCATTGTTAGCCGAAATGCCGCAGCGAAGCTATTCGCGGTTCCCCACGAACCTTTCTGCATCGCGTGCGTTGGATCGGTGGAGTTCACACAAACAGCGGAGGACGAAGTCATGGGTGCCACCACCGACAAGATCAAGGGCGTCGCCAACGAGACCATCGGCAAGGCCAAGCAGGGCATCGGCGAAGCCACCGGCTCCGAGCGCCTGCAGGGCGAGGGTGCCGTGCAGGAAATCAAGGGCAAGGGCCAGCAGGCGCTGGGCGATGCCAAGAAGGCGACCAAGGACGCGGTGAACACCGCCGCCGGCGCCGCCAACAAGAATCTCTGAGCAGGATCGGCGCGGTCGCGGAGATCGCGCGAAGACGCTATCAACTACAAGACCGGCCCCTCACGGGGCCGGTCTTTGCATCGTCGTTAGTTGACGAGAGATGGCAACTATCAGCCAGATCATTACAGCGCTCCAGCCGGCGCCCATGAATGCGCCCTCTCCCCTTGTGGGAGAGGGCATGCAGGACAGCGCCACAAGCTCGGTCGGGTGAGGGGTCTCTCTCCATGAGCGTCGCTCGCCGAGAGAAACCCCTCACCCCATTGTGTTCGCGGTTGGGCCCGTGATGCCCTCTCCCACAAGGGGAGAGGGCGCTGTATCGCGCAGCACGCTTGGTTGCCCTCCCGGCATCATTCGCGCGCCTTACTTCACGCCGAGCAGTTCGACGTCGAACATCAGCGTCGCGTTCGGCGGAATCACGCCGCCGGCGCCGCGGGCGCCGTAGCCCAGCTCGGGCGGAATGATCAGGGTACGCTTGCCGCCGACCTTCATGGTGGCAACGCCCTCGTCCCAGCCGGCGATCACGCGCTTCATGCCGATCGGGAATTCGAACGGCTCGTTGCGATCCACCGACGAGTCGAATTTCTTGCCCTTCTGGCCGTTCTCATACAGCCAGCCCGTATAGTGCATCACGCAGGTCTGACCGCGCGTCGGCGTGGCGCCGGTGCCTTCCTTGGTGTCGATGATCTGCAGTCCGGAGGGAGTGGTCATGGTCTTTCCTGTGGGTTTGGCGGAACTGGTCTGTGCCGAGACCGCGCGGGAGCCCAGCAAGACGCCGGCCGCGGCCGATGCCGCCGCCATCAGCGCAACTCTTCTGTTCATCGGACGCCGCATGCTCCAGACCGCCTCTGCTCGTTCACGGGAGCCGCGGTTTAGCCCATGCGGGAGCGGCTGACCAGCCCGGCATCGACTTCCGAAAAAAATAATTCACTTGCGTATAATCGGAAATCATGATTTTCTCCGCGCATCCCGCCTCACCGCAGAGGGGCGTAGCGCGCGATCGTCACGACACGCGAGGTGGGATGCGATGGCCGCGTTGTTGCCGCAGCGTGTCTTCGGACGCGCCGACGAACGGCAGCTTGCGGACGTGAAGTCGCAGCGTCCTGATACCCCGATGCTGGTATCACGCGCAGTGCGCGCAAGCGCATTGTCGCAATGGTGGCCAACAAGCCCGGCGCACCAGGGAGACTGCGTATAAGCGTGAAGACCGTCGCGCAGGGAATGCCGGTTGAATCGGCTTTGCCTGTGGTACCTGCCGCCTGCATTCTTTTCGCAGGCGGGCCATGGGTGAGGCCTTCACCCGGCATTCCCTGCGCCCTCTGCATTTTTGCAAGGGCCATGATGATCGCAGACCTCGGGCGTCCGTGCCGCGAGAACGAGACCGTGTGTCGATCGTTGTTTGAGCCGTGTATCCGCCCCATCCACCGCCGTCGTCCCGGCGCCGATCCGGGGCCCATACGCCGCGGCGGACGTGACGTGCGAGGAACTAACGGCTGGCCTGCCTCAAACCACTGCCTGGGATTATGGGTCCCGGCGCAAGGCCGGGACGACAGCGGTGTGTGTGGATACGGCTTGCGTAGCCACCATCGTCATTGCGTGGAGCGAAGCGACGAAGCAATCCGGGGTCACGATCGCCACTCTGATCGTTTCGCTGCGCTCGCGATGACGAACGCACGGAGGAATTCCGGCACCTCAATAGCCCAGCGCACAGCCGTCCTTGCGCGGGTCGGAGCCGCCGGTGAGCGTGCCCTTGTCCCAGTCGATCCAGATCGCCTGACCGCCGCCGAGCGGCGACACCACCTTGGCGGTCTTGTGGCCGATCTTCTGCAGGCCCTCGACCACCTCGGCCGGCACGCCGTCCTCGAGCTGATAGACACCCTCGTAGTGCAGACCGCGCGCCATATCGATCGCTTCCTGCACGTCGCAGCCATAGTCGAGGATGTTGGTCAGCACGTGGGTCTGGCCGACCGGCTGATACTGGCCGCCCATGACGCCGTACGACATCTGGGCGCGGCCGGCCTTGGTGGCGAGCGCCGGGATGATCGTGTGCAGCGGACGCTTGCCCGGGCCGATGCAGTTCGGATGGCCCGGCTGGATGCGGAAGCCACCGGCGCGGTTCTGCAGCAGCACGCCGGTCTCGTTGGAGACGATGGCCGAGCCGAACGAATGCGCGATCGAATTGATAAAGGAGCAGACGTTGCGGTCGCGGTCAACGACCGTGATGTAGACCGTCTCCGGATTCATAGGCGGCGCGACGTTCGGCAGGTCGAGCAGCTTGTCGAGGCTGATCTGCGAGATGTACTCGTCGGCGAACTCCTTGGCGAGGATGCTGGCGACCTCCGTCGTCATGTGCGCGGGATCGCCGATGTGCTGCTCGCGCATCATGTAGGCGATGCGCGCGGCCTCGGCCTCGAGGTGGAAGCGCTCGACGCTGAGCGGATCGATGCGCGTGAGGTCGAAGCGCGAGAGGATGTTGAGCATCACCAGCATGGTGATGCCCGGGCCGTTCGGCGGGCACTGCCAGACGTCGTAGTCCTTGTAGGTGGTGCCGATCGGCGAGGTCACCTCGGTCTGGTGGTTGGCGAAATCCTCCAAGGTGTGCAGGCCGCCGATGCCACGCAGCGTCTGCACCATGTCCTCGGCGACCGCGCCGGTGTAGAAGCCCTTCGGCCCGTCCTTGGCGATGACGCGCAGGGTCTGCGCCAGCTCCGGCTGGCGGATCACGTCACCCACGGCAGCGGCCTTGCCATGCGGCAGAAAGTAGCGCGCGGTGTTGGTGCCGTTCTTGAGCTTCTCGAACTGGTTGTTCCAGTCGAACGCGACACGCGGCGCCACCACATAGCCGTCCTCCGCGGCGCGGATCGCGGGCTGCAGCAGCCGGTCGAGCCCGAGCCGGCCGTGGTCGCGCAGGATGCGGTCCCAGGCATCGATCGCGCCGGGCACGGAGACGGCATGAGCCGAGGTCAGAGGGACCGAATGGATCTTGCGCTCGAGAAACCAGTCCACGGTCGCGGCGGCGGGCGCCCGGCCCGAGCCGTTATAGGCCATGATCCGGCCTTCACCCCTGGGCTGGACCAAGGCGAAGCAGTCGCCGCCGATGCCGGTCGATTGCGGCTCGATCACCCCGAGCAGAGCGCAGGCCGCCACCGCCGCGTCGGCTGCGGTGCCGCCGGCCCGCAGCACCTCGATCCCGGCCAGCGCCGCCTGCGGGTGCGAGGTGGCGATCATTCCGTTCTGGGCGTGGACCGTCGACCTGCCGGGGAAATGGAAGCTTCTCATCGTTGCTCGCTGCGTGATCGTTTGGTGGCTGGAATGCCAGTGCTGACCGGCTACATCGCACATTCCTTCCAGGCTCGGCAATGCCCGGGGATACCAGCTTTTCTATGGTCAGCTCTGCTGGTAAACGGCCGCATGCCCCTCGCCGTCGCCGCCTTCTATCAGTTCGTCGCCCTGCCGGATTTTCGCGACCTGCGCGCGCCGCTCCACGCCTTTTGCGCCGAGCGCGGCATCAAGGGCAGCGTCCTGCTGGCCGAGGAGGGCATCAACGGCACCGTGGCCGGGACCGAACCGGCAATTGCCGCTCTGGTAGGCGAATTTCGCGACGGAACGCTGTTCGCCGGCCGGCTGGACAGTCTGGAGCTGAAATACTCGCGCGCCACGGCCATGCCGTTCCGGCGCCTCAAGGTGCGGCTGAAGCGGGAGATCGTGACGCTCGGCGATCCCGCCGCCGATCCGACCCGGCAGGTCGGGACCTATGTCAGTCCCGCCGATTGGAACGCGCTGATCGCCGCGCCGGATACCGTCGTGCTCGACACAAGGAATGCGTTCGAGGTGGCGATGGGGACGTTCGAAGGCGCGGTCGATCCGGGCCTGCAGAGCTTCGGGCAGTTCAAGGATTTTGCGGAACGCGCACTCGATCCTGCGAGGCACAAGCGGATCGCGATGTTCTGCACCGGCGGCATCCGCTGCGAGAAGGCGAGCGCGCTGCTGCTGGCGCGCGGCTTTTCCGAGGTCTACCACCTCAAGGGCGGCATCCTGAAGTATCTCGAGGAGATCCCGGAAGCCGAGAGCCGCTGGCGCGGCGGCTGCTTCGTGTTCGACGAACGCGTCGCGCTCGGCCACGGTCTGCGGGAGCACAGCGCGGCCACGATCAAGGCAGTTCCGGAGGGCGCACGCGATGAGCAGCTCTGATCCATCCAACGCGGAGCTCGGCGAGCGGATCGACACGCTGGAGATGCGCCTCACCTTTCAGGACGACACGATCGAGACGCTGAACCAGACCATCACCGCGCAGTGGCGCGAGATCGATGCGCTGAAGCGCAAGATCGCCCTGCTGGTCGAGCGGCTCGAGGATGCGCAAAGCAATGCCGAGGGGCCGCGCAATGAGCAGCCGCCGCACTACTGAGTGCGCGGCGATCTCAGGCCGGGACGGTCGCCGGCGCCTTGCCGGCGGGCAGATCGATCACCTCTCCGGCCATGATCAGGCGGTCGCGGCCGGCGTCCTTCGCGGCATAGAGCGCGCGGTCGGCCGCCTCGATCAACGAGGCCGGGCCGGCCGATCGCTCGAAGCCCGGCCGGCACACCGCGCCGCCGATGCTCGCGGTGACGATGCCCGCCGGGTTGTGATCGTGGACGATGCGGGCCTCGTGCAGTGCCCGCCTGATCCGCTCGCCGAGCCTGGCGCAGCCCCCGGCATCGGTGTTCGGCAGCAGGATGGCGAACTCCTCGCCGCCGTAGCGGGCCGCCAGATCCGAGCTGCGCTGCGCCTCGTCGGCGAGAATGCCGGCCACGGTGTGCAGGCATTCGTCGCCGGCCGGGTGGCCATAGGCGTCGTTAAAGGCCTTGAAGTGGTCGATGTCGATCATCAGCAGCGCCAGCGAAGTCTTGTCGCGGTAGGCCCTGCCCCACTCCTCCAGCAGCCGCTCGTCGAACCGGCGGCGGTTGGCGAGCCCGGTGAGGCCGTCCTCGATGGCCAGTGTCTCGAGCCGGCCCTGCAGCGTCTTCTGCTGCGTCACGTCGCGGGTGACGGCGACGAATCCGTCGAGCGTACCGTCCGGCTGACGGGTGGCGCGGATCGTGGCCTCGACCCAGATCTCGGATTTGTCGCGGCGACGCATGCGATAGGTGGCGCGCGCCTCGTCGACGGCGCCCCTCCTGAGCTGATCGAGGATCTCCTGTAACTGCGGGCGATCGAGCGGATGCACACCGGACAGCGCGCGCTTGCCCAGGAGCTGCGACGGGTGCCAGCCCAGCACGCGCATGGTCGACGGCGACACATAGCCGATGCAGTCGTCCAGCTCGATCCGCGTCACGATGTCGCTGGAGCCTTCGGCGAGCAGCCGGAAGTTCTCCTCCTTTGCCGCCAGCGCCGCGGCAAGCTGCTGCCGCTGCAGCAACTGCTTCGCGAGGAAGATGCCAATCGCAATGACGAGCGCGACCAGACAGACCAGCACCGTGAGCCGAATCAGCGCATCACGCTTCCATTCGGCCAGGACCTTCGCCTCCGTGCGCGTCACCAGAATGAGGAACGGATAGCGCTGCGCATGCTGATAGAACCCGATGCGTTCCGATGTTTCGCCGTGCCTTCGGAACTGCAACGGCCCCGACGCCGGATGATAGGGGATCGCTTCAAGTACGGGGCGCCCGACCGTCTGCGGGTCCGGTTCCGCATTGTCGGCGAGGACGGCTCCGTCACGGCTCATCAGGCTGATCGTCCCCTCACGACCGACGGCAAACTGACGGTAGAACCGAGCAAAATAGGCAACGTCGACGGTTGCCAGCACGACGCCGCCGAACCGGCCATCCGCGTGATTCCAGCGCCGCGACAGGGTGATGACCCATTGACCGCCGGCCCTGCTCTGCACCGGACGACCGATCAGCAGCGAGCGATCGGCCGAACTCCTGTGGCGTGCGAAGTAGTCGCGATCGGCATTGTTGTAGTTGGTGAGCGTGACATCCTCGGTGGTGGCAAGCCAGTCGCCGTTTTCGCCATAGGCGAAGATGCCCCGGATGCGGCCGAGATTGGCCTTCCTCGTCTTCAGGATCATCTGCAGTCGGGCGATCGCACCGGGCTTGCCGTCATCAGTCTCGAGCGCGGCGACGACGCCGCGCAACAGCGAATCCGCAAGCTCGAAGGTATCCTCGACGTGCTGGGTGAGCGAGTGAGCGAGGTTGCCGAGATCGGTTTCGGCATTGCGCACCTCCGCCTGTCGGGACGTCCATTCGCCCCAGACGCTGTAAGCGAGAATCGCGACCGACACGAGCGCAAGCACGCCAGCCGCCCACATCGGCAGGCGGCTTCGATCAACTCTGGTCGCACCAACGTCCATTCCGCGGGACTCTCCGGACGCCGGGAGAGTCCCATGGACATTTTATCTAACCTTGAAATGCGGCGGGTCCAAAGGCGTCCGCAGCGCCCCGTAAGATTACGGCATCTCCCGTACGACTACGGACAAACAGCGGCGGCGCCGCGGTCAAGGCGGGCGTTCCGCCTGTTAGTTCAGCGAACGAACACCGATCGCACCTTGTCCCAAAGCGATGGCGAATGGTCTCGGTCAACGTCAGCGTCGTCCTTCACACGGGTCGTCGAGGGCTGCTGCAGGCTCACCGGGTCCGATGCCGGAAACGTGTCCATCAGTCCCTTGTCGAGCTGCGTTGCAGTCTTGCGGTCGAGACGCGCGGCTTCGCGGGGATCGACGGCGTGCTTGTCGTGCGGCGCGGGATTGAATTTCTCAGCCATGACCAATCTCCCTGTGGGACGACAACGCAGGGGCGAAGGACGTGTTCCCCTCGATGTGACGCCCGGCGACTGCGGGGACGCTCGCATCTCCCGCGACGCCCGAGCGGATATGACCTTGGCCGGAACCGCTTGGGCATGTATCACGGACGGTAAACTGTTCCCGAAGGTTGCGGAGCCCCGAGCGTGAGTGAGACTGCCGTGAACAAGCCTTTCATCGACGTGCTGTTCGGTCAGCGCCAGAGCGGACCGCCGATCTGGATGATGCGGCAGGCCGGCCGCTATTTGCCGGAGTACCGCGAGGTCCGCGCCAAGGCCGGGGGCTTTCTCGATCTCTGCTTCAATCCTGAGCTCGCGGCCGAAGTCACGCTGCAGCCGATCCGGCGCTTCGGCTTCGATGCGGCGATCATCTTTTCGGACATTCTGGTGATCCCGCATGCGCTCGGCCGCAGCGTCCGCTTCGAGGTCGGTGAAGGCCCGCGGCTCGATCCGCTCGATACGCCGGAGAAGATCGCGACGCTGTCGGCGAAGGCAGACCTGTCGAAGCTGGAGGCGGTGTTCGAGGCGCTGCGCCGTGTGCGGGCCGAGCTGCCACCGAGCACCGCCCTGATCGGCTTTTGCGGCGCCCCGTGGACGGTTGCGACCTACATGGTCGCGGGCCAAGGCACACCTGATCAGGCGCCGGCGCGGCTGCTCGCCTATCGGCATCCCGATGCGTTCGGCAGAATCATCGATGCGCTGGTCGACAGCTCGATCGCCTATCTCTTGAAGCAGCTGGAGGCCGGTGCCGACGCGCTGCAGATCTTCGACACCTGGGCCGGGGTGCTGTCACCGCGCGAGTTCGCGCGCTGGTCGGTCGCGCCGACGCGACGCATCGTCGAGGGCGTGCGCAAGGCGCGGCCCGACGCCAGGATCATCGGCTTTCCGCGCGGCGCCGGCGCGCTGTTGCCGGGCTACGTCGCCGAAACCGGAATCGATGCGGTCAGCATCGACTGGACGGCGGAGCCCGCCTTTATCCGCGAACGGGTGCAGAGCAAGGTGGCCGTTCAGGGCAATCTCGATCCGCTGGCGCTGATCACCGGTGGCGCGGCGCTCGACCAGGCGGTCGACGACGTGCTGGCGAGCTATGCCGGGGGACGTCACATCTTCAATCTCGGCCACGGCATCCTGCCGGAGACGCCGATCGCCCATGTCGAGCAGATGCTGGCGCGCGTCCGCGCCTACAGGGGATGACCGATCAACGCGGCCGGCTGCGCTCGATCAGCTCGGCCGCGCCGTTGGCAAGCAGCTCGAGCCCGACCGCACGGCCGAGCTCGCGCGGACGATCCGCCGGCGCGGAGCGTTGCGCCTCGATGAAGCGGCCGCCGTCCTCGTCGAGCACCGAGGCGGTCAGCGTCAACTGTCCGCCGTCGATGGTCGAAAAGCCTGCGATCGGCGAGTTGCAATGGCCGTTGAGCACCCAAAGCACCTCGCGCTCGGCGTCGGCGCAGGTCCGCGCCGCCGCATCGTCGATGGTCGCCAGGATGCGCCGGGTTTCCCAATCCGACGCGGGGCACTCGACGGCGACGATGCCCTGCCCGACCGCCGGCAGCATGTCGGCGACCGGAAACTCGTAGGAGGCGCGGTCGGACAAGCCGACCCGCTCCAGCCCGGAGCGCGCCATGATCAGGGCGTCGGCCGGCCCCACGGCGCCGCCGTCCGGCAGCCGCTGCAGCTCGCCATTGTCGAGCTTGCGGATGCGGGTGTCGGCCGCGCCGCGGAAATGGATCAGCTCGGCCTGCGGAAACAGCCGCCGCGCATAGGCGGCCCGGCGCACGGCATTGGTGCCGATCTTGAAGCCCCGGCCGCCATCCTTGCGAAATTCGTCGAGCGACAGCCCGCGCCGCAGCACCAGTACGTCGCCCGGCGGATCGCGCGACAGCAGCGCTGCGATGACGAGACCGGGCGTCTCCTCGTTGCCCGGCATGTCCTTCAGCGAGTGCATCGCTGCATGCAGCCGGCCGTCCAGCATGGCACGGCGGATCTCGGCCACGAACGCCCCACCCTTGCCGCCATGCGAGAGCAGCTTGCTGGTCTGGTCGGAATCGCCTGTCGTCTCGAATTTGACGATCTCGATGTCGAGCGACGGAATCGCAGCCTGCAGCCGGCGGGCGATCTCCTCCGTCTGCGCCAAGGCCATCGTGCTCTTGCGGGTGCCGATCCGGAAACGTGTCACGAACTCATTCCTGCGTCAGCGCGCGTCCTGCAAGATCATGTCGGAGGCCTTCTCCGCGATCATGATGACCGGCGCGTTGGTGTTGCCCGAAACCAGATCCGGCATGATCGAGGCATCGACCACGCGCAGGCCGTCGACGCCGCGCACCCGCAGGCGTTGATCGACCACGGCGGCAGCATCAGTCCCCATCCGGCAGGTCGAGGTCGGATGGTAGATCGTGCTGCCGGTCTGCCGGCAATAGGCCAGGATGTCGTCATCGCTCGCGATCTTGGATCCCGGATAGGCTTCATCCGAGACATACGGCTTCAGCGCCGGTGCCGCCAGGATTTTTCGCAGGATCCGGAGACCCTCGATGTTGGCCCGCCGGTCGGTTTCACTGGCGAGATAATTGATGCGGATTTCCGGCGGCACCGTCGGATCCGCGCTCCTGATCCGCAGCGAACCGCGGCTTTCGGGCCTGAGCTGGCAGACCGAGGCGGTGAAGCCGGAGAAGGTGTGCAGCTTCTCGCCCATCTTGTCGGTCGAGAACGGGATGAAGTGGATCTGGATGTCCGGGCTCGCAAGCCGCGGATCGGTCTTGAAGAACGCGCCGGCCGTACCCGCCGCGATCGTCAGCGGACCGTTGCGGAAGGCCGCATAGCGTGCGCCGGCCAGCACCTTGCGCACGGGGTTGTTGACGATGTCGTTGAGCGTGATGCGCTGGCTGCAGCGCATCACGATGCGGACCTGCAGATGGTCCTGCAGGTCACTCCCGACACCGGGCGCATCAAGAACCACGTCGAGGCCGTGCTGCTTCAGCAGCTCGCCCGGACCGACCCCGGACAACTGCAGCAGTTGCGGCGAGTTATAGGCACCGCTCGACACCAGGATCTCTTTGCGAGCGCGGGCCGTCCGCATCCGGCCGCGCTGGCTGAACGTCACGCCGCACGCCCGGCGTCCCTCGAACAGGATGCGCTGGGCCAGCGCGTCGGTCTCGACGTGGAGGTTGCTGCGGCCGAGCGCCGGCCGCAGGTAGGAGACTGCGCTGCTGGCGCGCCGGCCATGGCGTGTGGTGGTCTGGAAGAAGCCCGCGCCCTCCTGGCTCTGGCCGTTGAAGTCGCCATTGAAGGGCAAACCGGCTTCGACCGCCGCCTTCACGAACGCTTCGGACAACGGGTCCTCGTGTCGCCAGTCGGACACCGGCAGCGGGCCGTCGACGCCATGATAGTCGTCGCCGCCGCGGGACTGATTTTCCGCCCGCTTGAAATAGGGCAGCACGTCGTCATAGCCCCAGCCGACATTGCCGCGCTGGCGCCAGCGGTCGTAATCCTCGTGCTGGCCGCGCACATAGAGCAGGCCGTTGATCGAGCTGGAGCCGCCGAGCACCTTGCCGCGCGGCTGGAACACGGAGCGGCCGTCGAGCCCGGGCTCCGGCTCGGTCTGGTACATCCAGTTGACGGATTTTTCCTTGAACAGCTTGCCGTAGCCGAGCGGAATGTGGATCCAGATGTTGCTGTCCTTCGGACCGGCCTCGAGCAGCAGCACCGTGTGCTTGCCGTCGCTGCTGAGCCTGTTGGCGAGAACGCAGCCGGCCGAGCCGGCACCGACCACGACGTAGTCGAACTCCATGTCCGCCTCACGCAACGCCACGCTGCCTTCCATCGCTTCCCCACCGGCCTTGTTATTCTTTCATCCTCGATGATACCAAAACGCAAGGACATGCAAGCGGCAAATCAGCAGGTCTGGTCGGCCATCAGTCATTGCTGCCTAAGCAGGCGCGCGGCGTGCCGCGCGATCATCATTTCCTCATTGGTATTGACCACGCGCACGCGCACCCGCGACCGGTCCGAAGAGATCAAGGAATGGCTCGCACGATTGCGGCCGTCGTCCAACGCGATCCCGAGCCATTCGAAGCCTTCGCAGACGCGCTGGCGAATGCGCCATGCGTGCTCGCCGATGCCGCCGCAGAACACCACCGCATCAATGCCCGAGAGGATCGCGGCCATGGCGCCGAGCTCGCGCCTGATGCGGTCGACAAAGTAGTCGATCGCCTGCCGGGCTTCCGGCGTGCCGGCTGCCTCCAATTCGCGCATGTCCTGCGACAGTCCCGACAATCCCTTGAGGCCCGAATGATTGTAGAGGAGATCGGTGACCGCCTCGGCGGTCATCCGCTTCTCCTGAAGCAGATAGAGGACGACGCCAGGGTCCAGCTGACCGCAGCGCGTGCCCATCGGCAGACCGTCGAGCGCCGTGAATCCCATCGACGAACCGATGCTCTGCCCATCCCGGATCGCACACATCGAGGCGCCGTTGCCGAGATGCATCACGACCACCCGGCCCTTCTCGTCGAGCGGAGCGATCTCCTTCAGTCGCGAAACGACGTATTCGTAGGACAGGCCGTGAAAGCCGTAGCGGCGGACGCCTTGATCATAGAGCTCACGCGGCAAGGCGTAGGTGTCATTGACCCAGGGGTGCGAGCGATGGAACGCGGTGTCGAAACATGCGACCTGCACGGCATCGGGAAAGGCGCGATGCGCGGCGCGGACGCCGGAGAGATTGTGAGGCTGGTGCAATGGTGCCAGCGGAATGAGCTTTTGCAGATCATTCAGAACATCGTCATTGACGACGATCGGCTGCGTGAAAGCGAGCCCGCCATGGACGACGCGATGACCGACGGCGTCGACTTCGGTGCGGCCGATGGCGCGCTGCAGTACCTCGAGCACGACGCCGAGAGCCGCCTCGTGATCGGTGGCGCTCGCGGCATCGAGCCGTTCGTCAGCCAGCGCACCGTCCCTCAGCTTTGCTTCGAGATGCGGCGCCGCACCGCCGAGCCCTTCGATCTGGCCATGCACGGCCTCGACAAGCGCGGCATCTTCCTCGAACAAGGCGAACTTGATCGAGGATGAGCCGGAGTTGAGGGTCAGGATGTGTTGCATCGATGATGCCGCCTCGTGGAGAATGATGAACTGATAAACTGCAGAAAATACGAACTATTTCCGTGACGATCCGAAGACGAACAAAACGCTAGGTTGCATTCTGCCCTGAGCTTACTGCCTGCTATCATATCAAAGGTTGAGTCGGCCCCGCGGGAGAGCATTGCGTGAATATGCCTCGACATCTCCTGCCGACCACCGTGGTCGGAAGCTACCCGCAGCCGGATTGGCTGGTCGATCGCGCAATGCTGTCGAAGTCCGTTCCCCGCATTCGCATGCAGGGCATGTGGCGCATCCCCCGGCCGCTGCTCGACGACGCCCAGGACGATGCGACCATTGTCGCGATCCACGACATGGAACAGGCCGGGATCGACATCGTGTCGGATGGCGAGATCCGGCGCGAAAGCTACTCCAACCGGTTCGCGACTGCGCTCGACGGCGTCGATGCCGACAATCCCGCCATCATCATCTCGCCGTCCGGGATCAAGACGCCGGTGCCGCGCGTCGTCGGCCCGATCCGGCGGACACAGCCGGTCGAGCTGCGTGACATGGAGTTCCTCCGCCGTAACACCAAGCATGCCGCCAAGATCACCCTGCCCGGGCCGTTCACATTGAGCCAGCAAGCCCAGGACGACTTCTACGGTGACGACGAGGCGCTCGCGATGGCCTTCGCCGAGGTCGTCAATGCCGAGGCCCGCGACCTGCAACGCGCCGGCGCCGACGTCATCCAGCTCGACGAGCCCTGGGTCCGCAACAATCCGCAGGCGGCGCGGCGCTATGCCGTCAAGGCGATCAACCGGGCGCTCGATCATATTACGGTGCCCACCATCGTTCACGTCTGCTTCGGTTATGCCGCCATCGTGCCGGGCTCCAGCAAGCCGAGCGGATATGCGTTCCTGGCCGAGCTTGCCGATTGCCACGCCGCGCAGATCGCGATCGAGGCGGCGCAGCCGCGACTCGACCTCGGCGTTCTCAAAGATCTCTCGACCAAGACCATCGTGCTCGGCGTCCTCGATCTCGGCGATGCCGAGGTCGAGCCGGTCGCGGTCGTCGCCGAGCGCATCCGCAACGGCCTCAAAGTGGTGGCGCCGGAGCGGCTGGTGGTGGCGCCGGACTGTGGCATGAAATATCTGCCGCGTGCGACCGCCTTCGGGAAATTGAAGGCGATGTGTGGGGCGGCGGCGCGGGTGCGCGAAGAGCTCGCCTGAAAGCCCAATGTGGCAGATGCGGCGCATGTCGGGCGCGACGCTCCACGATGGCGCCACCCTGCAAACCCATTTCCGGAATAAGGCAGCCGGCGAGCGCGAGGGGTCGGCTGGCCCGATCTCGTCGCAAGGGAGGCTCCGATGGCCGTCTGCATCACGTCGAGACATGTCGCCGGTGCGATCGGCATGCTTGCCGGCGCAGCGTTGAGCGGGACCGCGATGGCCGATCCGCTCGACGACATCATGGGCGGCCTGATGCGCGACGCGCGCAGCTCGTTTGCGCGGATGGTGCCGATCGGGCTCGTACCGACCATGCCATCGCTCCAGCCACCTCCCATCCAGCAGCCAACGGCACTCCCACCATCCTCTCCGCCCGCGCTGCCGCCACAGGCTCAGACCGTCAAGCCGCAGGCCACGGCGAAACCACTGCGCCCCCGGCCGCCGCTCAGTCCCGCCGCGACGACGCTGGCGGCTGCCCATGCAGCCGAGACGGTCGCCGACGCCAATCTCGATGCGGCGCTGGCGGCCAACGAGAAGGCCATTTCCGACCGCGACGCGGCGGAGGCGCTGGCGAAGGCCAATCCCACCGCTACCAACATCGCGGCGGCCAAGGCCGCGGCCGAGGCCGCCTACATCGCCGAGGCCAACCTCACCGACGCGCTGCTCGCCGACAAGGACGCCGACGCGCGCCTCAAGGCGGCGCGGGCCGCTCTTGCCGCGGAGCAGAGCGGCCGGAGACCGGCCGCCAAGCCGCAGGAAGCGATGCCGGTCAGCCTCGCCGACAAGTAGCCGGCATCGCGCTCACAGCGCGTCGGCTCGTTCCATCGTATCGATCGTGACCACGCCATGGGCGCGCGACACGCAGGCGCAGAGCTTGCGGTTGTCGTGCTTCTGCTCGGCGCTGAAGAACACGTCGCGATGATCGATCTCGCCCTCGACCTCGACCACATCGACCGCGCAGACGCCGCACTCGCCGCGCCGGCAATCCGCCATGACCTCATGGCCGGCGACATTCAGCACGTCGAGCATCGAGCGGTCGCGCGGCACCACGATTTCCTCGCCGCTGCCACGCAGCCGGACCTTGAACGGCTCAGTCGATAGCCTGCCGCTCGATCCGAACGTCTCATAGCTGAGATCGGCGGGAGCGCGGCCGCACGCCGCCCACGCGCTGCGCGCAGCATCCAGCATCCGCATCGGACCGCAGAACAGCACGGCTGCTCCGGACGGCAGACCCGAAAACAGACCGGGCAGGTCCAGCCGCTGCGACTGGTCTGCGGCATACACCGCGAGCCGGTCGCCGAGCAGCGCCGAGAGCTCATCGACATAGGCCGCCTCGCCCTGCGATCGCACTGCGTAGTGCAACGAGACGTTCGGCGTCTTGCGGAGCAGCGCGTGCGCGGTCCCAACCAGCGGCGTGATGCCGATGCCGCCGGCCACCAGACAATAATGCGGCCGCTGCCAGTCGACCTGCAGCAGCGAGGTCGGGCTCGCCACATCCAGCCGCGCACCGGGCTGCAGCGACCACAGATAGCGCGACCCGCCACGGGAATCCTCGGCGAAGCGCACGGCGATCCGGTAGCCACGCGGATCCGCCTCGCCGACCAGCGAATAGGAGCGGACATCGGGCTGGCCGGCGGCGAGAACGCCGACCTTGATGTGGCTGCCAACCGCATAGGGCGCGCAGACATAGCCGTCGGGCCGCAGAATGAACTCGCGGATGCCCGGCGCGAGGTCGCGTGTCGCGACCAGGGTCGCAGGCGACCAATTGTCCTGGAATCGCATGATCGCCTCCTCAGCCGTTGGTCTGCGTCTTGATCAGCACCGCCGCCGGCACGAGGTCCATCGGACCACGCGCCTTCACGGCCAGCCGCAGATTGCGGGCGGCAAGCCGGGCATGCTCGCGCATGATCCCCTCGGCGCGCGCGCCCTCGCGGTTCTCGATCGCGTCGATGACGATGCGGTGATGCTCCTGTGCGACCACCAGGATGTGACGCGCCTCGGGGAGCGCCGATTGCGCCATCACGAAGCCGCTCGGCGAGGCGAACGGCAGCGCGCTGGCGCGGTCGACCTGGCGGATCACGGGCGGACTGCGCGACAATTCGGCCAGCAAGGCATGAAAGCGCGCATTCAGCGCCACATAGGCCGAGAACCCATCGAACGAGAGCTCGGCGGGCGCGATGAGCTCGTCGATCTGGGCGAGGCATTCGCGCATCGGCTCGGTGTCGCGCACGGACACGCCGCGCTCGGCGGCGAGCCGCGCCGCCAGTCCTTCCATCGTGCCGCGCACCTCGATGGAGTCGAGCACGTCGCGCTCGGAGAACGACTTCACCATGAAGCCGCCGGACGGAATGGCCTCGAGCAGCCCCTCCTCCTCCAGCCGCACCAGCGCCATCCGCACCGGCGTGCGCGAGACGCCGGCGGCCTCGACCGCCTGCAGCTCGGAGATGCGCTCGCCAGGGCGCAAGCCGCCGGTGAGAATCAGGTCGCGCAAAGTGAGCTGCGCACGGACGGTCTGCGAGATCGAGCGCTCGCTGTCACGCTCAGCCATTCCATTTACTCCGCGGCTTCGCGCAGCGGCGTTTCGCGCGCGATCATCCGATCGATGATCCGTCGTGCCCACATTGCGCCTGCATCGATGTTGAGGTTGTAGAAAACGCGTCCTGGATTCTCGTCCATCGCACGCTGCTGCGCTTCCAGGATCAGCTCGTCCTCGCGGAAGATGCCCGACACGCCCTCGCGAATCTCCGTCGTCAGCCGCTGCTCGGAAAGCTGGTAGTTGCGGGCGAACGCCCAGAAATAATGGCAGGTCTTGTCGGTCTCCGGCGTGATGGTGTTGAGCACCATGCCGTTGACGCCCTGCGAGCGGTCGCCCTCCGGCGCGCCCGTCCCGGTCGGGGCGACGCCGACGTCGATCGTCACCGTGCACGGCGCCTCGAAGCGGATGATCTGCCAGCGGTCGACGAGACCGGGCTTGCCGAGCTGCCTGGCCCAGAACGGCGGCGGCTCAATGCCGCGCATCCAGCGCGTCACGGTCGCGGTGCGCTCGCCATGGGTGACGTCGAACGGCGCTTCCGCCACCGCGTCGTTGCCGATCGACGAGCCGTGCACGAAGGTCTCGTGCGTGAGATCCATCAGATTGTCGACCACCAGCCGGTAGTCGCATTTGACGTGGATGGTCTTGCCATCGCCGGCCCAGGCCGGATCGTGATTCCAGTGCATGTCGGGAATGGTCGCGGGATCGGCCAGCGCCGGATCGCCCATCCACAGCCAGATGAATCGATGCCGCTCGACCGCCGGATAGGCCCGCACGCAGGCAGAGGGGTTGATGGTCTCCTGCGAGGGCATGAACGTGCAGCGGCCCTGCGGGCTGAACTTCAAGCCGTGATAGCCGCAAACGACAGTGTCGCCTTCCAGCCGCCCCTTGGACAGCGGCACCAGCCGGTGCCAGCAGGCATCTTCGAGCGCGGCGATGGTGCCGTCGGCCTTACGGTACATCACGACGTGCTTGCCGCAGATCGTCCGCGGCAGCAGGGCCTGCTTGACCTCGGCGTCCCAGGCAGCGGCGTACCAGGCATTCATCGGAAAAGAAGCGGCCATGGCGTGTCCTCGTGTCGGTATACGTCCAACTGGCCGCTGTATACAATAAATGGGAGACAAGGCGCAAGTTCCGCCTGTTCCATGTCCACATCTGCCATTTCTGTATACAAAACACCTTCTCAGCCGCGCGACGGTTCCGCCAGAAGGAACGAAGCTGACAGACAATCCTTTCTGATTCAGTGACTTGCGTTGATTCCTCGCCGGTCCTCGACCAGATGTCACCCGTTCGGCTTCGGTCTTCGCCGCCCAGCGAGCGCTCGATCCCTTGGCATCTTTGCCTGGCAACGGGACCACAGGCACGAGGGATCAGCCGCCCCACGGCGAGAGCAGATCCCGCAGGCAGCGCGGTGCCAGCGAGGCAGGGTTCGACGATCACGAGTGCTCGCCCCGAAGCCACGCGGCGCCGCGTGCATAGAGCGCTTCGACTTCCGGCCCCTTCAGCCCGGGCATATCGCGCTTCACCGTGTAGCCGATGCGCGTCTGCAGATAGGCGAGATGCCGATACCCCACGGGAAACTGTTCGAGCAGCGCACGATCCAGCGCCGGCACCGCGCCGGGTGTCACCGGGTCCATGCGATCCTTCTCATAGATCGGCTGGCGCAGCACGATGCCCCATTTGCCCGCGCGCTTCTCGAGAAAGTCGTAGAAGCGGCCGGTGCAGAGCACGTCGCAAACGACGCCTTCGACCTCGGCGCGCTGCGAGATCGTCATCTTCGTCTGCGAAATCGCGCGGTGGCCGGCGAGATCGACCGAGATGCCGCCGAGAAAGTGCAGGATGTTCACACCCTTGGCCCAGGCCGCCTTGCTGATCTCGATGAACTCGTCGCCGGTGCCCTGCGTCCACGTCGCCATCATCCGCCCATCCGGATGCCACACCGTGCGGAAACGCTCCCAATCGCCGGCATCGCGCCAGATCGCCCAGTTCTGCAACAGCTCGCGGATCTGACGGTCGTCCTCGATTTCGGCGGCGGTCTTGGTCATGTGCATTTCCTCTGTGTTGTGCGGCTGCTGGATACATGGATCGGAGCAGCGCTGCAAAACTCACGTTGCTGGCGGTGATGAAGTCCAAAACGCGCCAAGCATTCAGTGTCGTCCCGGGCAAGTCCGACAACGCGGAGCGTTGCCGGACGCCGACCCGGGATCCATACGCCGCGGCGGATGCGGCTGGGCGAGAATGGTCGACCATCGTGCCTCGCACATCTCCTTGGGGTTATGGATCCCGGATCGGCGCGCGCGTTGCGCGCTTGTCCGGGACGACAGTTGAGTAAATGTCGACACCTTCGGCCTCATCACGGAGGCGAAGTGATAAGCATCTTTCATCCCGCGGCACGTCGTGCCCGGGTGATGCAGCATTCGTGTCCCTCTGAACAACGAGAGGGCGCGAGGAAGGCCGGACCTCGGCTGAGGCCCGTGGCCCGCCTGCTCAAAAGAATGCAGGCGGCAGGTACCACAGGTACAGCCGGACAGACCCGGCCTTCCCCGCGCGACGGTGTTAACGGTGTCCTTCGTGCTCTCCCTGGGGATCGGCTTTCTTGCCCCCATCGCCCGCGCGTGCCGTCAAGCAACGCTCACGGACTTGACCTCAGCGTCGAGAGGCCAGGACCACACGACTTCGCCGTACGTAACCACTGCGCTCGTCGGCACAGCCATCACGTCCATCGCAGCCCACCTCCACGTTCGTGACGACGCGTACGTCCCTCTGCTCGAGGCGGGTTGCGCCGACATAAGCACAGTTTCTGAAAAACCGCAACCGAAATCTTTCCAATCGGCAGGCCGCCTGCCCCCGAAACAGCGCGAGAAGCTCATCGTTCGGCCGTTCGGTCGCTCCTAAGGCCTTTCCCCTGAACGACCAAAGCGATCGCATTTGCGTCGTTGATGTCTGCAGCCGTTGCTGAGCTCTCATGGTCCGAGGGCCGCGGCAAGCGGCGGTCTCAGAGGACGGCCGCAGGCGCCGCCAGCACTGCGCTCTTGTCCATCTGCGATCCCCCTCCCCCACAGCCGTGCATAATGGCCTACGAATCGTCGGGTCACCTCGCCGGCCTTGCCATCATGCGCCAGCTCTCTGACCGCCTATTCCGGAATCCGTGCGATCAGCTGATGATGGGCATTGACGCCGATGTCGCCGCGCTGCGCGCCATGAGCCGCACCGTCGCTGTGATAGACGAGCAGTACGGCGTTGTCGTGGGTCAGAGGCTGCGGCGCCATGATCGTCAGCTTGGCCTTGCCATCTGCGCTGGCCACGAAGTCGTTGGTCGTGGCAGTGCCGTCGAGCGGCGTGAAGCCGACAGGCTTCTGGTCGAAATGGTTTTCGAACAGGCTGTAATGGCCGCCCGGCTTCAGATGATCGAAGCTCATGGCAATCTCGACCTTGCCGCCAGCCGCCGGCGTGAGCGTCACGCTGCCGCTCGCCGCCAGCCAGTCGCCGAGCGTGAAGCCGATCGCCTCTCCCTTGGCATTGGAGATTGCAACGGTCATCGCATCCTGATCGATGAACGCTGGCCGGAAGCCGGCGACATGCGAGATGTTCTGCGGCCCGACGGCGACCGGCGCTGCCGCGTCCGCGACGAAGGCATGGGGATCGACCGACTTCGGCTGCTTTGTCTCGGCCGAGAAGAATGCAGCATGCGTGACGAAGGTCAGATGGCTTGCATCGGCCGCCATGCTGGGGCCGGAGGCAGCGAATGACGCGAGCAGCAGCACCGGGCCGGCCCACGAGATCAGTTTCTTCGATCGTTGCATCGTCCTATTCTCCTGGCGCCGCGTGCATGTCGACGCGCGCGATGCGCGTCCTGGCGGGCCTGCCCGCGCCGAAGCCCTGCTGGCTGTTCGCTTCGAACGCGACAAAGGTTACGCCCGCTGCCGCCCATGTTCGTGGCGCGCAGCACTGCGAGCTCAGTCCTGGGCAAAGACGCGTGGCGCGATCGAAAGGAACATGCGGCGGCCAAACAGGGCGGCCACCCCCATGAGCAGGACCGCCGTTCCGACGTTCCACATCAGGATCATCACCGAGGCGTCGATGGTATGGAACAGCGCGAGCGCCGTCGACGTGATCGCAGAGACGGCGAGGCTTCCCATCAGAGCGACCATGGTGGGACGAAGCCGCGCGGCATAGCGCAGCATCACCAGCAAGGCCAGCGACAGCGGCAGACTCGTCACCGCGAGCGTCGTGAAGCAGCGCGCCGCTTCGCCCGGACTCATGCCGTCGGGACCGATCGAGACCCAGTCCGTCAGACACTGATAGCCGATGTTGGACAGCCAGAGCGCAAGCGCCGGCAGCGGCAGGAGCATCCAGAGTCGCGAGCGGTCGGGAAGACTGATCAGGAACGCCGCGATCACCGCCAGCACGCCGGTCAGGATCGATCCCAGCAGGCTGGTGACGAAGGGCGCATCGTGCAGGCGCTGCGCCAGATCCGGACGGATCCCCTGGTTGACGGCGAGCAACGCCACGATGGCGGCTGCTCCCAGCAGCCAGCCGCAGGCGCGCAGCAGCGGCGGCCGCAGCCGTCTCACCGGCCGCATGTCGGTCGCAAGAGAGTCGATCAGGTCATCGGTCTTGATCATGGCTCGTTCCGCGGAATGAGCAGTTTCTGAAGGCTCTTCAGAGCGCGGTGCATGTTGACTTTCAAGGAGGTCGTGGACATTCCGGTCGCCGCCGACGCCTCCCTGAGCGACAGCTCCTTGAGCTTAAGCAGCCGCACGGCCTGTTGCTGGGCCGGCGGAAGGTTGCCGATCGCCCGCTCCAGTTCGCGGCGGTCAGGGGCCGCCTCCGCACTGGTCTCGGGCTCGGCTGCAATCTCGTGCTCCGGCGCCAGCGCGATCTCTCGCCCACGCTGGCGGACCTGCCGCCGCACCCGATCGATCAGTCGGCGGTTGGCGATGGTCACCAGCCACGGCGCGAACGGGCGCGTCGGATCATAGGTGTGGCGGATCGAATGAATGGTCAACAGCACGTCCTGCACCGCGTCCTCGATGTCGCTGCGGTCGTTGCAGCGCCGGGCCGCGAGCGAGCGCAGATACGGCGTGATCTCCTGCAGCAGTCGCTGATAGGCGACGCGGTCACCCTCCTGGGCATGCGCCATCAGGATCGCCCAATCGAGCGCCCGCCGCCCCGGCTTGACCTCGGCACGCGCCTGATGGCCGGCCGCGACGAGCCTCAGCCGCGGTGCGGGACCGCCCGGATCACCGCTCATCGGCGCCCTCCGCCTTTCGACCGAACGACGCCGCGAGATGATCGAGACTGACAGGCCCCGGCCCCAGGGCGATGATCGCAACGGCCATCGCAGCCCATGGCAGATGAAAATTGGCCCAGCCGTCGGGGACCACGAGCTGAATGATTGCGGTCATCATCAGAAGCCCGAGCGCGCTCAGCCGGGTCGCGAGCCCGGCCACCAGAAGCACGGGCAGCACGATCTCGGCCACGCCATCGAAGAACGCGAAGGCCGTAGGCCAGGGAAAATCGTAGGCCTGCCCGAACACATGCAGCTTGAACTCATCCTCGAACAGATAGGAAGCGGCCGGCGACAGCGACAGCAACCCATCCCACTTGGTCAGGCCGGATCTGAAGAACGGGACCGCCAGCGCGATCCGCAGCACCGGGGGCGCCACGGTCCCCGCCAGCCGAGCGAGCCGATCCGCGACGTCACGCACGACGACGGCGAGGGCTGGAATGGTTGCGGCCGGTCTCATGCCGTCCCCGCCATCGGCGCGAGGTCGAAGCCGATCACGGCTCCGCTGTGGATCAGGTCGTGGAGTGTTCCGGCCAGCTCGAACCGGACGTCGGCGCGCAGCGCATTCTCCAGCGCCGTCAGGACCGATCGGCCAGCCAGGAGGGCCTCGACGAAAGCGAGGCTGCCCGCGGGGATCGAGCGGACCACGACATCAGCGTCCGGACGAACGATCAGCGCGGCCTCTCGGGCGTCGAGATCTACAGGGCCAGGAATTCCTCCCGCCGCATTCATCTGCCAAATCGTGAGCGCAGGAAACGATGAGCCGACGAGCCGCAACGACGGATGAAACCGCAGGCGAAGCCCGGGCAGATCGGCCGGCGCAACGGCTGCGAAGGCCGCCGGTGTGACCGGCCCGGCCTCGGCGGCGTGATAGGCCTCCGTCCAGGCGCGCTCGATCCGCGCGACATCCGCCAGATAGGGCAGCGCCGATGCCGGCGCGAAGCCGTGGATGAACGCGGCGAAGCCGGCGCCGTAATCGAGCAGGATGGGAGAGCGCGGAAGCTCGGAGACGACATAGCGGCGCGCCATGGCCTGGAAGAACTCCGCTCCGACGATGCGATGCACTGCGGGATAGGCGTCCTTCAGCGTGGCCGTCAAGCCGACCACGACGTTGTTGCGGTAGACGCCGAACCGTCGCCGGCTCGGCGTGCCGTCCGGCCCGACCAGACCGGCGGGCACCGGCTGCTCGGGGTCGAGCAGCGCCCGCGCAAAGCTGCCAAGACGTTCAGCAGGCGGCGGCATCACGCCACCTCCGTCACTTGCATCTGCATGATCGCCTCGGCGCGGCTGGCATCTTCCGCGAGCACCGGCCAGGGTGGCACCTCGGCGTCCCACTCGACCAGCGTCGGCACGGGGCCGATCGACCGGATGGCGCGCGCATACAGCGCCCAGACCACGTCGTCGACCGGACGGTCATGGGTATCGATAAGGAGCGGCTGTCCGTGCTCGTCGGCCTCGCGCGCGTGACCGGCGAGATGGATCTGCAGCACATGCCCAAGCGGAAACGCGTCGAGATAGGAATACGGATCCCACTGCTGATTAGTTGCGGCGACGTGCACGTTGTTGACGTCGAGCAGGAGTCCGCAGCCGGTGCGGCGCGCGATCTCGGCAATGAAGGCGGGCTCGGACCAGTTGCTCTCGGCGAACGCGACATAGGTGGACGGATTTTCGAGCAGCATGCGGCGGCCGAGCGCGCTCTGCACCTCGTCGATATTGGCGCAGATGCGGTTCAGGGTTTCCGTCGTGTAAGGGACCGGAAGCAGATCGTTGAAGAACCCGGACTCGTGCGACGACCACGCGAGGTGTTCCGAGAACAATCCGGGCTCGTAGCGCGCGATCAATTGGCGGAGGCGGCCGAGATGGGCTTGGTCGAGCGGGCGATCGGCGCCGATCGACAATCCGACGCCGTGAAGCGACAGCGGATAGCGCTCGCGAATAGCCATGAGGTAGCGGTGCGGCGGTCCGCCCGCGCCCATGTAGTTCTCGGCATGCACTTCGAAGAAGCCGACGTCGGGCGATGTTTCGACGATGCAGCGGTAGTGCTCGGCCTTCAGGCCGACGCCTGCCCGTGCAGGAATCCTTCCAGCCGTCGAGAATTGCGGGCGTGACACGTGCAGTCTCCGATCAAGAAGTGAGGCGGGCCGCGCGCAGCCCGCCCGCGGCATCAGGCCTTCGGCGTGAGGCTTCCCGATCCCTTCGGGGTCTGCATCGTCGTGCAGGTGCCCTTGGGTTCGAGCTTGAAGGCATTGCCCTGATAGTCCGCCGTGCTCGTGCCCGCGCAGGTCGTGCCGGCGCCTGCGAAGCAATCGTTCTGGCCCTTCAGCGCGACGCCGAAGCACTTCTCCATCTTGCCGTCCTTCATGGCCTTCATGGTCTCGGCCTGCTTGGCCTTCATCATCTTTTCCATGTCGCCCTTGGCCATCATCTCCGCCGAGGCGGACGTCACGGCAAGCGTGCCGGCGGCGACCGCGAATGCGCCGACAATCATTGCGGACAGCGTGCGATTGGACATGCGTGTTCCTCCATTCTCAGGGTTCAGCCTGCGGACATTGCAGGCGTCTGGCGGCCATCGGCACGCCTGCACATTGGTTCGCTCGGATGCGGCGGAAGGTTACGTCGCCGCGTTCGAGATGGCGTCCCTCAATTGCGCCTGAGATAGACGAATAGATCGGCGGCCGCCGACGACGACCAATCGGCGGCGCCCTGGAGGTATCCGATGACGAGGCCCGAAGCGGAGATCAGGTAGGTGATCGGCATTCCATGGAGGATGAACGGCGCGGTCCTGCCGCTGCCGTCGCCCTGCTGGGCCACATATCCGTTCGGATCGAGGCAGATCGGCAGCGTCTTCAGCCCAAGCGACCCGACGAAACGACCGACACGGTCGCGATCGCTCCGGTCTTCGGACACCGCGACGACCTGCAGGCGATCATGGGCGACGCTGCGCGCGAGTTGATCCAGCACCGGCAGTTCGGTGCGGCAGGCCGCGCACCATGAGGCGAAGAAGTTCAGCAGGATCGGCGCGCCGCGCAGCGCGGCCAGATCGAGCGTCCCGCCCTCGAGGCGAAACAGCCTCACCGGCGGCAGGCTCTGTTGCGGCCGCAGCAAGATGAGCTGATGGCGCCCGTCCGCGAAGGCCGGCACGTCATCGTGAGGCGGCGCAGCCAGGGCGGATCCCGCGCCCGCCATGAGGACCGACAGCAGGCCGCCGGTCACATCGCGCCGGCTCGCCACGCTCATTCCGTCACCTCCTCGACGACGAGAACGGGCGACGACTGCGGCACGGCGGGACGGAATGCGATGAAGAAGAACAGCGGATTGGGTAGCCAGTACAGCCAGCCGATCGACGGCTCACGCCGGCCATCCGGAAGCCGAAGGTCCAGCCAAACGTACAAGAACTTGTAGATGCACAGCCCGGGGATCCAGTTCAGCCGAAGATGGCCCGTCTTCAGGTAACGCCGCCGGATGTAGAGATTTCCTTCGAACGGCGTGATGCCCCAGAGTCCGACCGGCCCCTCGGCAATCACCTCGCCGCTCGGCCGGTGCGTGATGCGCACGATGCGCGGGCGTGTGATTTGCAATCGGATACCTCCGCTGACCGCTCCGGACCATGTCGTTCCGACGGTTCGATCGCGGACCTGGAAAGGTTACCTGGCAGCTTGTCACGGCGGAGCAGATATCCGCGGCGCAAATCCGGCTACGGCGGCCCGAGCCTCGACTGGCCTCACGGCTGACGAATCCGGATCGAGATCACACGCCCTGCCCGATCGACAGCGTCGCCGATCACGAGCGGAACGAGATGAAGGCAGGTTCGCGTGATCAGATTCTCCAGATTGGCCGGCGTGAGCTGCTGCGACATCTTCGCGACGCAGGCGAACCCGGCCGCCGCGGCGGCGCTCCCGGCTGCGAAAACGAATGCCAGCAGGACGAGCGCGTCCGATATCACGGACGGCGTGATGGCTTTCATGCAATTCCCCCTGCGGCTGGACCCGCGGCGGCAAGCCTCACAAGTCTATACGATATGACTGCGCCAAGACCACAACCGTTGGCGGAACCGACCCGCTGCAGACCACCTGAAAAAAATCTGCTGGAAACGCCGGCCGTCGTGTCGGCATGTGCGCATGCGGACCGTCCTTGGGTCAGCCGTATCGATACGAGCTGGCTTGAGCACTCCCAAATGGCCGCCTATCCAAGGTTGAAGCGTGGCCTGCACCCGGACCGGAGAGGACCCCTGCGATGCCGACGAACAAAAACACGATCTGCCTGTGGTTCGACAAGGACGCCGAGGCGGCCGCGCGGTTCTATGCCGAGGTGTTTCCCGACAGCCACGTGGCCTCCGTGCACCGCGCGCCGGGCGACTATCCGTCCGGCAAGGCCGGCGACGTGCTGACAGTGCAATTCACGGTGTGTGGCATCCCCTGTCTCGGCCTCAATGGCGGCCCCGCGTTCACCCACAACGAATCGTTCTCGTTCCAGATCGCCACCGACGATCAGGCGGAGACGGACCGCTATTGGAATGCCATCGTCGGCCATGGCGGCCAGGAAAGCCAATGCGGCTGGTGCAAGGACAAATGGGGCATCTCCTGGCAGATCACGCCGCGCGCACTCACCGACGCGATGGCGGCCGGCGGAGCCGAGGCCAAGCGCGTGTTCGCCGCGATGATGACGATGAAGAAGATCGACGTCGCCGCCATCGAGGCGGCGCGGCGGGGATGACCTTGCCAGCCGGAGCGCAGCATCGCCGCGCTCCGGCGTCACGGGCACAGGCTGCCGCCGCGATGGCGCGCAGGCTGCCGTTCGACGCCAGAGCCTCGGGACGAAACAAATGACGCCGCCTGGGGAACCATGGGATTGCCAGCAGATTGGTTCCATGACGCAATCCCCCCACCCGGAGACATCTCATCACCATGAAGATTCTTACGATCACTCTCGCAGTAGCCGCGAGCACATTGATGGCTGCAGCCGCCTCCGCTGCCCCGCTCACGGCCAGTATATCGGTCCTCCCGGAGAGCAGCATCCAGCAGGTTCGCCTGGTCTGCAACGAGAACGGCCGCTGCTGGCGCCAAAGCCGCGAACGCCGTGTCATCATCCGCGAAGACCGCGGCGCCTACGGCTATGGCCGGCACGAGCGGCGTGACTATGAAGGGCGTGGCTATGAAGATCGTGACGGCATCGGCATCCGCGCGCCCGGCGTGAGCGTCGGAATCGGCCGATAACACGTCCGACGTTCTGACTCCATGCCAAGGCATCGCGATCAGAACTGCACATGATCCACAAATGAGCCAGGCGTCCGACGTTCGCATGTCGATGCAACGATGCTACGAACGTCGGATGAGCCGTCAGGCCAGACTCGCTCTCGCTTCAGGCGATGGCGGCGACCAGATCCTCGCGACAAATAGTTTCGGCCGGACCTCGCTATTGCGCGCGCGCACACCATATGTTGATGATCACCGCGCGTCCCCCGGCTGCCATCGGTGACTGAGAGCCATGCGCTCCCGCTGCGACCAGAAGGCGGACAGCATGTCGAAAACTTCGAACACCTCTTCGAACACCACCACGTCCAGTGCGCGCGTGGTTGGTGCGACCGCTCCTGGCGCCGCCATTCTTTGGGCTGCTGATCGTCGCCGCGATTCTGATCCGGTGGCCGCCGTTCGCAGCGGGGCGCTTGCGCCAGTTCACCCCGACAAGCCCTCCGAGCCGGCCAAGCGAGAGCGGTCATCGCTGCACGCCACACTCGCCACCAGGGCGGAGAATGCGTTGGAGACGGCGGGCCTGATGCAGCAGGGCGGCGAGCGCGCTGCCGCGATCAGGAAGGCGACCATCCTCGCAAACGCCGCCGAGATACTCGGGCATTTCAACGGAAGTGTCCGCTCGCGAACGAAGTGACGCTGGGGCGGCCTGCTCCTGCGTACCATCGTGCCCTCCGAGGGCGGCATCCGGTACAAGGACAGTCAGCCAATGCTCGAGATCAACCTCACCACAGAGCCTCCTCACGGCACGGTCGTGGATCCCGACTTTCTGCTGACGGAAATCATCGGGCTGAAGCGCCTGCTCGTCGAGGCCGAGAGCAATGCCAAGACCCGGTCCGAGCAGGCCGAAATCGAGGCGAGAGAACGCGAGACGGCGAGCAGGCTGCAAAAGCTCATTCTTGAGGAGCTGCACCATCGCATCAAGAATACGCTCGCGACCGTCACCGCCATCGTCTCCCAGAGCCTCCGCAACGTGCCGGCGACCAAGGATGCACAGCATGCCATCTCCGGGCGGCTCCTGGCCCTCGGACGGGCACACGATCTCCTCCTGCAAGCGAAATTGTCCAGCGGCGATCTCCGCACGGTGATCCGTACGTCCGTCCAGGCCTTCGACACGCCCGACGACTCACGCTTTGCGATCACCGGGCCCGACGTGCTGGTGACGCCGGATGCCGTCATCGCCATCGCGATGACGCTCAACGAGCTGTGCACGAACGCCCTGAAGTTCGGTGCGCTGTCCGTGCCGGAAGGACGCGTCGATCTGCTGTGGACCGTCGACCAACGCCGGGTCCGCTTCGCCTGGACCGAAAGAAACGGCCCGGTCGTTCAACAGCCCGCCAGCCGAAGCTTCGGAACCCGGCTGATCGAAACGCTCGGCGTGCAGCTCGGCGGCGAGGTTCAGTTGACCTATGCGCCGTCAGGGCTCTCCTACACGTTCGACGCGCCGATCGCCGTTCTCGACTCTCCCGTGAGACCGCCGATGCACGCAACAGAAAGGGATCTCCGATGTCGCTGAGCCAATTTAGCGTCGATGAGCAGCCGCACACGATGGACGGATTGCGCCTGCTCGCCCAGGATGGCGCCGTCGGCGTCGAGGCCTTCGTCAGCCGCAAGGTGATGGACATCTGGGCCGAGTCGATCGAGCACACGGGCGGCCGGCAGAGCCTGTTTCGTGTCCAATACAATGCGCTGGGACAATTGAACCTTGCTGCGATCGAGCGGATCGTGAGCAGGAAATATCGGCGCGGCGCCGCATCCAACCGTCAGCATCCCTTCATCGAGGTGTTGTTCTCGGATATCGCCGACAGCGGTGAAACGCTCGATCTGAGCGAGCTGGTGCGAGAGCCATTGCCGCCGTCGTTCCATCGGCTTGCGTGAGACAGGCGGACGGCGCACCTCAGGTCTGACCGATCAGGGTGTGCGCGGACGCGGTGCAGATCTCCTCGAGGAAGTCGAGGAAGGCACGGGCGCGCGAGGAGATCAGCTTGCGGCTCGGAAAGATCGCGGTCAGCTGGGCGGCGCGGGTGTCGAACACGACCCCCCTGCCGATCTCGACCAGCCGGCCCTCGCCGATCAGCTCGACGCAATAGTGCTCCGGCAGAAAGGAAATGCCGGCGCCATGGGCGACGGCGCGGCGTACCGCCAGCGGATTGTTGATGCGGGCGACATGCGCACCGACGTCGAAGCGGACGAGATGGCCGTGCTGCTTGATCATCAGGGTGCGATCGCCATAGCGCCGCTCGCAGATCATGAGATGGCGCTCCAGCGCGCGGACGTCCTCGCCGATGTCGTGCGCGGCGAGATAAGCGGGGCTGGTCACCCAGATCAGGCGGCCGCCGATCAGCACCTTCTGCGCCAGTTCGGAATTCTCCTGCACGCCGACCACGACCGCGATGTCGAAGCGGTCGGCCAGCATGTCGATCGCCCGCGTGGTCGCCTCGACATCGAGCTCGATGCGCGGATAGCGGCGGTGGAATTCGGCGAGCTGCGGCGCCAGGATCTCCTCGCAGAATGCCGGCGGCAGCGCCACGGACAGTCGGCCGCTGGGCACGCCGACCAGCCCGGTCATGACCGCGTCGGCCTCAGAGACCTGATCCAGGATCTTCTGACATTGCTGGAAGAACAGCTCGCCCTCACGGGTCACCCGGACGCGCCGCGAGTTGCGGTCGAACAGCCGGATGCCGAGATCCTGCTCGAGCCGGGCGACCGATTTGCTGACCGAGGATTTCGGCATGCCCAGCGACCGCGAGGCGCCGGTCATGCCGCCGGTCGCGACCACCGCATGGAACACCGGAATGTCCTCGATCCGCCATTTCATCCTAGAGCCGCTCGTTCATCGAGAGAAACGATCCGTGCACGTTAGCATGATTGTCTAGCATGGGAAACTTCGTAAGGTCCGTCCCAGCACGGCCGCGGGTCACAGTCCACGGCGGCCCATTTCGCGGAGGGACACTTGGCCCGGATCATCGGCGGCATCGGCGCCTCGCACTCGCCCACCATCGGCTTCGCACTCGACACCAACAAGCAGAACGACCCGGCCTGGAAGCCGATCTTCGACGGCTTCGCAGTCGTGCGCGACTGGGTGAAGCAGAAGGACATCGACGTCCTGTTCATGATCTACAACGATCACATCACCTCGTTCTTCTTCGATCACTACTCCGCCTTCGCGCTCGGCATTGACGACCGGTATATCGCCGCCGACGAAGGCGGCGGACCGCGCGACGTGCCGCCGGCGAAGGGCCACCTCGGCCTGTCGCAGCACATCGCGATGGCGATGATGGCGGACGAGTTCGACATGTCGTTCTTCCAGGGCAAGCCGGTCGATCACGGCCTGTTGTCGCCGCTGTCGATGATGGGCGATGCCAGCGGCCCGTGGCCGGGCATGGTGGTGCCGCTGCAAGTCGGCGTGCTGCAATTGCCGATTCCCAATGCGAAGCGGATGTGGAAGCTCGGCAAGACGCTGCGCAAGGCGATCGAGAGCTATCCGGAGGATCTGAAGGTCGCCATCTTCGCCACCGGCGGGCTGTCGCATCAGGTGCATGGCGAGCGCGCGGGCTTTCTCAACGAAGACTGGGACAACGAATTCCTCGATCTGCTGGAGAACGACCCGGAGCAGCTGACGGCGATGCGCATCGCCGACTACGCGGTCAAGGGCGGCATGGAAGGCGCCGAGGTCATCATGTGGCTGATCATGCGCGGTGCGCTCTCGGACAGTGTGAGGCTCGTGCACAAACAGACCTACGCGCCGTCGGTGACCAACATCGCCACGCTGGTGTTCGAGGATCTCGGCGGCGCGCCCGACCCGCAGGAGGTCGCGGCCTATCGCGCACACATCGGCCATGAACTCGCGGGCGCGGAGATGCTGACCGGCACCTACCCGTTCACCCATGGCCGCAGCCAGGCCAATTTCCGCATCAACGACTTCCTGCACCGGCTCGTCATCCCCGCGCATCGCAAGAGATTCGTTGAGGAATTCGACGCACTGGCGGACGAGCACCGTCTCACGGACGAGGAGCGCGAGCTCATCAAGAACCGCCGCTGGATCGAGATGATCCGACGCGGCGTCAGCTTCTTCGTGCTGGAGAAGATGGCCGCCGTGATCGGCGTCTCCAACCCGGAGGTCTATGCGGCGTTTCGCGGCGAGACGCTGGAAGCCTTTCTGAAGACCCGCAAGGTGCCGATGCGCTACTCCGTCGCCGGCGGCGCCAAGGCGGACGCGATCGACGCCCATTGACATCGGCACGGACGACCGGCGCCGCCGCCCCGCAGCGGCGACGCAGGTCATGTCTCCGGCGTTGATGCCGCGCGCCTTGGCCCAGCGCTCCAGGACCTTGCGCTCGTCGCAGCGTGCACAAGCGGAAAAGCCGCCGCGCCCCGCGGCGAACGCCGCTTGGCCCTCCCCTTGCATCGGCCTCTCATGAGCCGGTTCGCAAGATGGAGTTGTCAGATGTCCGACAGCCTGCACACCGTCGTCGTGGCCAGGAAGGCCATCGAGGCGCACAACATGGCCTCATTCGAACTTGTCCCGGCGGACGATCAGCCGCTGCCGGGCTTCACCCCCGGCAGCCATATCGACGTCACCCTGCCGAACGGACTCACACGGCAATATTCGCTGCTGAACAGCGCCGCCGAACGCAATCGCTACTGCATCGGCGTGTGGAAGGATGCCAACAGCCGCGGCGGCTCCAAGGCGCTGCATCTCGATATCAACGAAGGCGACAAGCTGCAGGTCAGCCGCCCACGCAACCGCTTCAAGATCCCGAAGGACACCAAGCGCGCGCTGCTCGTGGCGCGCGGCATCGGCGTCACGCCGATCCTGTCGATCGCGGACACGCTCAAGGCGAAGAACATCCCGTTCGAGCTGCACTACGTGTTCGCGCTGATGTCGCCGGATTCGTTCCGTAGCACCATCGAGGCCTCGGCCTTCGCCGAAGATACGACATACTACAAGGAAGCCACCGAGGACAATCAGCTGCTGAAGGCCGCCGAGCTGCTGGCCGACCGGCCCGACGACACCCAGCTGTTCATCTGCGGCGTCGACTGGTGGATGGATCCGATCGTCGCGCTGGCCAAGCAGAAGGGATTTGCCGAGGAGCGCATCCATGTCGAGCGCTTCACCGCGAAGGCGGCCGCGGCACTGCTCGACAAGGTGTTCGACGTCACCATCAAGAGCACCGGCGCGACCTTCAAGATCCCCGGCGACAAGACCGTGACCGCGTTCCTCGAGGAGAACGGCGTCAAGATCGCGACCTCCTGCGAGCAGGGCCTATGCGGCACCTGCAAGACCAGGGTCGTCGAGGGCGAGGTCGACCATCGCGACAAGCGCCTGTCGGCGGCGCAACGTGCCGAAGGTTACTTCCTGCCTTGTGTATCGCGCGGCAAGGGCGACCGGCTGGTGCTGGATCTCTAGCACCGTGACGACCGAGACCGATCTGTGGCAGACCGCGTGGATCATCGCGCAACAGCATGGGACCGACGGGCCTGCGTTCGCGGCCCGCATGGCCGACGGCTTCAGGCTCGGCCACAAGATCGCCGCGCATCGGGCGTGGCTGTCGATCGCGGCCAAGGTCGCCGTGCTGATCGACGACAGCGCATCGGGCACCACGCACCGGCATTGATATGTCGAGAAGCGGACAGTTCTGATCGCGCTGTTCAGAATCGGACACGCTGTGTCGGCGCGTCATTCCGGGGCGACGCGCAGCGGCAAGCCCGAAATCCATATCCACCAGCCGTGGTTATGGATTCCGGGCCTGCGCCCAACGGGCTCATAACGACGGGGAGGCAGTCGCGGCTGTTCGGAACGTTTTTTGCTCCGCCTGACGCAGTCACCAAGCGACCGTCCAACATGCGCGAACGCGCAGGTCGCGCCTTGTGAGGAAGCATGTCCGTGTCACAGTCCGGCACGGCGGACGTTCCAGCCGCCGCCGACATCGCGTTGGCCTATCACGCCCGCACCAAGCACAGCCTCAAGCGCTATGCGGCGGGGCCGGAGACGCTGGACTGGGACGCGCAGCCCAATCCGTTCCGCGAGTTCGCCGGCAGCCCGCGCACCGATCTGCCGCTGACCTCGGACCGTCTCGCCGTGAGCTTCGCCGATGCCTGCGACGCCACGGCGCCGGTCCAGCCGTTGACGATCGACGGCGTCGCGCTGCTGCTGGAATTGTCGTTCGGGCTGGCGGCCTGGAAGGAGTACGGCCCTGACCGCTGGGCGCTGCGCTGCAATCCCTCCAGCGGCAATCTGCATCCGACCGAGGCCTATGTCATCGCGGAGAATGTGACAGGGCTCAGCGACGGTCTTCATCACTATGTCAGCCGCGATCACGTGCTGGAGCAACGTTGCCGCCGCGGCAGGCCATCGCATGGCGAGCCGCGGCTATGGCTCGCGCTGTCCTCGATCCATTGGCGCGAGGCGTGGAAATATGGCGAGCGCGCGTTCCGCTACTGCCAGCTCGACCTCGGACATGCGATCGGCGCCGTCAGCTACGCCGCCGCTGCGCTCGGCTGGTACGCGCGCGTGATCGACGGCATCGACAGCGCGAGGCTCGCGGCGCTGATGGGACTCGATCGCGCGGATGATTTCGCCGGCGTCGAGACCGAGAATGCCGATGTGCTGCTCGCGATCGCGCCGCGCGATGCGAGCTCGCGGTCGCCTGCCGGTTTGCCATCACTCGCCACGATCGACGACACGTGGAAAGGTCAGGCGAACCGGCTCGATCGCCATCCGCTCTACCGCTGGCCCATCATCCCCGAGGTGAGCGCGGCCACGGCCGGCGCGGCGCAGGATGCGATCTCCATTCCGTGGCGGTGCCCGCCGCTGACGCGGCAATCACAGGCGCGCGCGGCCGAGCTCATTCTCGGTCGTCGCAGCGCGCAACGCTTCGACGCCAGGTTCACGATGGATCTCGCAACGTTGCTTCACCTTCTCGACGCGCTGCTGCCGCGCGCTACGCCGCCATGGACCATCTGGCCGTTCGCGTCGCGGCTGCATCCGCTGCTATTCGTCCATCGCGTCGAGGGGCTCACGCCCGGGCTCTATGCGCTGCCGCGCGGCAGCGAGGCGGAGACCAGCCTGCGGCGCGCGCTGCGTCCCGACTTCGACTGGCAGCCGGTCGAGCGCGTGCCTGATCATCTGCCGTTGTTCCGGCTGCTGCCGACCGACAGCCGCGGCGTGATCCGCACCGCTAGCTGTCACCAGGCGATCGCGGGCGACGGCTGCTTTGCGATGGCGATGCTCGCCGAGTTCACGCCGGCCGTCAGCGACCATCCGTGGCGCTATCGGCAACTGCATTGGGAGGCTGGCCTGATCGGCCACGTGCTCTACCTCGAAGCCGAGGCGGCGGGCCTGCGCGGCACCGGCATCGGCTGCTTCTTCGACGACTCCGTGCACGAGATGCTCGGCGTGGTCGGAGAGCAGTTCCAGGTGCTCTATCACTTCACGGTCGGCCGTCCCCTGACCGATGATCGCATCACGACGCTGGCGGCCTATCCCGGCCGAACGCGCAATGAAGCGGGAGTCCTGCCATGAGACCGCGTATTCCGTTTCAGCGCATCGATGTCGACCACGCAGCCGAGCTGCTGCAGCGCGACGATGTGCTGCGCTTCGACGTCCGCGACACCGCCTCGTTCGACACCGCGCATATGGCCGGCGCGCGGCATCTCACCCAGCGCAATCTCGCCGAGATGATCGCCGGCACAAGCAGGCGCGCGCCGATCCTGATCTACTGCTATCACGGCAACGCCAGCCAGGACTACGCGCAGACCTTCTCCGATTTCGGCTTCACTGAGGTCTATAGCCTCGACGGCGGCTATGAGGCGTGGCGCCAGCGTTGTCCCGCGCGGAGCGGCGCGGCGAACGTCAGTCCGGCCCTGGCGGCGTGGCTCGCCGCCCAGGGCTTTCCCGCTGACGACATCGACGCCATCATCGCCAATCGGACCACGCCGCTGATGAAGGCGGCGCATCTCGGCAATGTCGGCGTCATCCGCGAGCTGCTCTCTGCCGGCGCCGACATCGCCGCCAGGAACGCGGACGGCAATAACGCGCTGTGGCTCGCCTGCGTCGGCCGGCATCTCGACGCCATCGACGCGCTGGTCGAGGCCGGCATCGATCTCGACAACAGCAACGACAATGGTGCGACAGCGCTGATGTATGCGTCCTCCTCCGGCAAGGCCGATGTGGTCGCGCATCTCCTGGCCAAGGGCGCGGACATCCGCACCGAGACGCTCGACGGCTTTTCCGCGCTCGACATGGCCGCTTCGCTCGAATGCCTGAACCTGCTGCGGAATGCGGCCAAGGCGGCGGCTTCAAAGGCGCCCGCGCCCGAGGTCCGACCGTGACCGTCATCGAGCACGATTTCGGCATGCAGCAGCGCCAGGTCGAGCGCCGCTTCCGGACGCTGCTCAGCCTCGATGCGCTGCACGAGGCCAATGTCCGCGCCAATCCCATTCCTTATCTGGAACGCGCCAGCGAGCGCATCTACCAGCTCGAGAAGGCGCTGTTCGATGCGCTGCAGGCGGCGACGGCTGCAGCCGACGATCATGGCGAGACGGTGAGCATCGGCAAGGCCGAGCATCAGCGCCTGCTGCATTGCCGGGCCATCGTCGAGAGCGCCTATGCGCAGCTCGTCGCCGATCAGCCCGAGACCTGACTGAACGAGGTTGGAGAAAGAGATGAGTGAAGGATTCTTCGTGGACTGGGATGGCAACCTGCGCAGTGCCGCCGATCCCGGCGGCGGATATCTGTGCGACATCGACACTGTCGCGCGCTATGTCGCGGTGACGACCAAGAACGGCACGCTGGTGCACGAGGCGACCTTTTTCAGAACCCGGGCCGATGTCGACAAGGCCGGCATCAAGGCACAGCTTGTATCCGGCACCCATCCCTGGGGCAAGAAGGCGGATGGGTTCTGAGGGTCCGCCGAACGAGATCACGTAGTGAGTGTCATTGCGAGCGAAGCGGAAGCAATCCAGGGCTCAGGTAGGATTCTGGATTGCTTCGTCGCTTCGCTCCTCGCAATGACGTTGGAAACCCCATCCGTCAATCCGGGTGGATCATGATCTCCATGGTCTCGTCGAGGTCGTCGAACGGGTCGGGAATATCTTCCACCAGCGCGACACCGCACAGGCAGACCTCGCCGTCGATGACAGCGAGCGCAATCGGCTCCAGGCTCTGCCCTGCGCAGGCACCGGCGTTGCACAGCCCGGTGTCGATCTCGAACGTTGCGCCATGCCGTCCGCAGCGCAGCAGCGTCCGATCCGGATTGAAGAACTGGCCGCTACCGATGTTCAGCCATTTGCCCTCATGTGGGCAGCAGTTGACGTAGCCGACAAAGCCACCGGACACAGTGTGGATGATCACGATAGGAAACGGCCGCGCCTCGCCATTGTCGCCGATCCGCGACAGGCTGAACGCCTTGGCTTCACCCGGCGCGATGCCGGCGGTCGGACAGATCACGAAGATTTCCGGCTCACGTTCCGTCATGCGCGGCGCTCCCTGACCGGCGCGACGGAGCTACGGGACCGCGATGACGTCTCCTGTCGCAAACCTGACGGCAGCAGCCCGACGTGTCGAGCCACGGCGCATCATTCTCGATCTGTCCCGATCCTTGCATGAAGCATGCCGTAGGCATCGAAGACACGCGCGATGTCGGCTTGGAGACAATGATGGCCGCGATCAAATTCTACATGACGCCGGGATCGTGCTCGACCGGCATCCACATCATTCTGGAAGAGCTCGAGGAGGTGTTCGAGGCCTATATCGTCAACCTGCCGGCCGGCGACAATTTCAAACCGGACTATGTGGCCATCAACCCGAAATCGACGATTCCGGCGCTGGTGCGCAGCGACGGCAGCGTGCTGACGGAGGTGCCGGCGATTGCCTATTGGCTCGGCCGCTCCAGGCCGCGCGCCAGATTGTGGCCTTCGGATATCGAGACCGAAACGCGGCTGCTCGAAGCCATGAGCTACATTGCCGGAACGGTGCATGGCCACGGCTTCGCGCGCATCTTCGCCACGCCGACCTTCAGCCGCAGCGAGGCCGACCAGGAGTCGGTGCGCGCGCTCGGCCGCAACATCGTCGTGAAGGGCTTTGCCATCCTGAACAAGATGCTCGACGGGCAGTCCCATCTCGGCGGCGAATTCTCGGTCGCCGATCCGATCCTGTTCTATGTCGAGTTCTGGGCCGACAAGACCGGCATTGCGCTGCCGGCCAACCTGCTCGCGCACTACCGCCGCATGCTCGCGCGCCCGGTCGTGCAGCGGGTGCTGCGCGAGGAAGGGTACAATCCGGCGACCTTGGGGCAAGCCAGCCAGTTGTAGCCGATCTACTCCGCGGCCTCCGGCAGCAGCTCGTGGTCGCCAAGATCGATGCCGCGGAAGATGGCGCAGCGGCGGAAGACCTCGATGGTCGGGCGGACGCTCTTGTGGTGGCAATATTTGGCGACCAGCTTGGCCAGCCCCTTGATGTCGCGGCCTGACGCGCCTGGGAACGTGTCCACCAGCAGCTCCACCAAGCCGGCATCGACGTTCAAGCCGAACTGCGCGCACATCACCCGCCAGATCCGGCCGCGCGCTTGCGCGTCCGGCGCCTGGAACTTGATCAGCGCGATGCAGCGCGACACGATCGCTTCATCGATGTCGTCGATGCGATTGGTGGTCAGGAACAAGAGCCCGTTGAAATATTCCAGCACACGCAGGAATACGCCGACGACGGCATTCATCGTCATGTCGTCCTCGCGCCGCTTGATGTAGACGTCGGCCTCGTCGATCAGCATGACCGCGCCCCAACGCTGCGCGCGCGTCAGCGCATCCTTCAGCGCACTCTCCATCGCCGCGACGTTCAGCCCGAGCTGACCGGAATGCACGCGGTACAGCGGCCGGCCGATGATCTCAGCGTAGACTTCCGCCGTCAGCGTCTTGCCGACGCCGGGCGGCCCCGCGCAAAGCACGGTGGTGCCGCCGGACTTGCCGGCGACGATGTCGTCCATCAAGAGGTCCATCTCGGCAGTGAGGATGTCGATCAGGTCGGTCTGCTCCTCCGGCAGCACCAGCTTCTGCTTGAGCTCGGGCTGATAGGCGTAGGGCACCATGTCGTCGGCATGCACCCAGAGATAATGGTGCAGGTCGAGATGGAACATCAGCATATAGGGATGGACGGGAATGCGGCAGAAGATGCCCTTCGGGATCGCCGCCCTGGATTCTTCGACCTCCTGCTCGGCGTCATAGAGATTGCTCTTGGCAGCCTTGCGCAGGTACTGCCCGAGTATGTCGCCCGTGACCTCGAGCGTCAGCGCCCGCTCGGTGAGAATGCCTTCGTCGTTGACGAGCCGCGCGCTGCCGCCGCCGGACGACAGCACGATCACGTCCTTGCGCGACCAGTCCATATCGCGATGCGAGGAGTTCGGATCATCGGCAAAGAAGCCGATGCCTCGGCCGGAGAACTGCGCTCCGTAGCGGCCGCGCCAGGCGAAATAGCGCTCGGCCGTCTCGTCATAGGCGGATATCAGCTCGGGTGTTTCCTTGAGGAAGCCCTTGGCGGCGAAGATTTCGGCGACCGTCCTGCCGACGATGTCGCCGGCGGAGATGCGCAGGGTGGACGTGGTGATCGCGCCCTTGGCGTTGGCCTTGAGCTCGATGAAGACGCGGCCGGCCTCGTCATTCGACGGTGCGGTGTAGTCGAGTCGCGTCACGACATAGGGCAGCGGCCGGCTGGCGACGTTGGCCGTGAACATCCAACCGCGGATGGCGTCCGAGATCAGGTAGCGCGCAATCGCCGGCAGCACCGATTCCAGTTCGTGCTCGGAGAACCGGGCGCCGGAATCGGCAAAGGCGCGCTGCAGGGTGGCGATCTGCGCCGCACGGGCGTGCCATTCGGGACCGGCCTTCTGGTAGCTGTCGCGCAGGAAGTCGAGCTCGGCGGTCGCGAGTTGCGCCATATTGACCTCGACCTTGTCGCCGAAACGCAGCTGCTCCGTCAACGAGGCCAGACGCGGGAAGGCCGCCGCCATCGCCAGGATGGTCGGACGTTCGATCTGCGCCTTCATCGGTCGCACCTCGACGCTGTCGGACTCACGACGACATTCTCGTCGGCGTGCGCGTCACGTCTTCCGCCTTTGCCAGCAGCAGGCGGTTGGCGGCGAGCGAGAACTCCTGCCAGGCGGCGGCGATGTCGCGCAGGATCGTCTGCACGTAGTCCTTCGACGGCTTGTGCTCGAACGGAAAGTTCGACAGCGCACAGGAAGTGCGATTGAAGGCTATGGCATCGTCGAGCAGCGACTGCATGACATCGCGGAACGGTTTCTGGATCTCCGGCATCAGGGCGGAGCGCCCGCGTTCGACGGCGACGTCGCGCATGTCGAAGGTCAGTGCGTCCAGCACCTGCAGCGCCGCCGCGAACACCCCCTCGGTGGCTCCGAGAACAGCGAGCTGGGTCAGTTGCTCGCGCTGCTGCGTAGCGAGGCTGCGGTTGAGCCGCTGCCGATAATCGTCGAACGCGGCATCACGCTGCGCGGCGACCCAGGCGCCGAACCAGGCGAGGCTCGCTGCGTTGCCCGACAGCCCGTCGCCGATCGCCACGGCCGGCCGCGGCCCGGCGATCTCGCCCATGCTCCGGGCCATCGCACGCTCGATGCGCTTGGCGGCGTTCAGGGCACCTTCGAGATAGCCGGCCGCGTGGCTTGCGGTCTCGGCGCCACCGAGGTGCAGCCGCCCGTCCCATAGCGCCCGCCGCAGCATCGGATTGGCGATCTCGCTGTGCTCGCCGCGCGGCGTGGTGCGATCCAATGCGCTGCAGGTGAAGCGCTCGGCCGCCCAGTCCTGATAGTGCTGCTCGCCGCCTTCCAGCGCGGAGCCGAACAGCTGCACCATCTGGCTGTCCATCAGCAGCGGCAGCCCGACACTGAAGGTCGCGCGCAGATCGGGCGAGAAGGCGAGGAAGCCGCCGAGCGCAGCACGGTCGCCGCCGGCATCGCAGGCGTCGAAGATCTCGCCGATCACGGCCTGCTCGTGGCTGACGAACGCATTGCCGGACCGGCCCTGGTCGCGCCAATGCGCCTGGTCGTAGGCGATCACGACCTTGGCCTGCGCCGCCATCCAGGTCTCGGCACCGCGCATCGCATCGAAGGTCGCGTCGTCCAGCTCGGGAAAGAAGCCGACGTGATCGATCAGCAGCCGCGGCGGCAGCGCGAGCACGGCGCGCTTGGCCTCGATCGCGACCGATTCCGTTGATGTGGCAAAGATCAGCCGCACATGCGTGCCGCAATCGACGATGCGCACCAGCTCATGGCCGAGATGGATGCAGGGCTGCGGCAGATCACGCGCCAGCGCCTCGACCAGCTTCGTCATGCCGCCGGAGAGCCGGCGCGCGCCCTGGTGGACCGGCGGCCCGCCGATCTGCTCGGCCGACTTGTCCGCCTCCTTCAGATGAAGAACCGTGCCGTCATCGTGCTGGGCAAAGTCGGACAGGCCGAGCTCCGCGATCAGGCCGGTCAGCAGCGGCTGGGTGTCCGGCCAGAACCAGGTCGGGCCGAGGTCCAGCGCAAGCCCCGCCTTGCTCCTGACCGACAGCACACGTCCGCCCAGGCGATGTCGGGCTTCGAACAAAGCGAACGTGCTGCCGCGCTGCTGCAGGCTGCGCGCGAGTGCCATTCCGCACAATCCACCTCCGACAATGGCCGTTTCGAGCATGGCAGGACCTCGGCTGATGCGTTGCGATCGCGTCTCGACCGGGTCCTGCAAGAAGCTTGCAAGTTTTTGCGCACCAGGGGATGTGCGTTTCCAAACATTGCTTGATTTTCGCACCAGCTTGGCTCACGCCATCACAATGAGCGACGAGCGCGAGATCCTGGCCGCCAATGCGGCCTTCTATGCTGCCTTCACGGCCGGCGATTTCGCGGCACTCGTTGCCCTCTGGGCCGATCGCGACGGCATCTCCTGCATTCATCCGGGCTGGCCGGCGATCGTCGGCCGCGCCGCCGTGATCGGCAGCTGGCGCGACATCCTCGCCAACCCAGGCCGGCCGAACATCGTCTGCGCGGACCCGCACGCGATCGCCAACGGCGATCATGGCCACGTGCTCTGCATCGAGCTGGTCGACGGCGCGGCGCTCGCGGCGGCCAATCACTTCGCGCGCATCGACGGCGCCTGGCGGATGATCCACCACCAATCCAGCCCGATCGCGCAGCTCGCGACGCCGGAACACGACGCCGACGGCCATCGTCTCCACTGATCGCCGCATCTGGCACGAAATTTGATCTACCCTCCCTGACCGGCAGCAATGTCGGGGATTGTTGATTTTCGTCGCGTCGGATTCGGGTCGAATGTCCGTCTCCACGCAAGGCGATCTGCGCAGGCTGCGACCAGCAACGTGCAGATGCCGACGGGAGACAGGGATGGCACGCGTTCTGACCGCCTATCTGAAACGCAGCGATGTGCCGACGCGCACAGCGTTGCAGCACGCCATCGACCTCGCGCTCGGACAGGCGCAGGGAGCACTGGTATGAACATCGCGGCTCCACTTCAGCCGACGGCGATCCATGCCGTGCCTGCCGAGCTCTGCGACTGCGGCTTCCGCCTGCTGATGATCCGCCAGTTCAATGTCGGCGCGGTGCCGCCGGCCTTCGCCATCATCGATCAGCGCGTCATGCGCATGCCGCAGCGGCTCGGCCGCCATGGCGTGTCGTTTGCCGCCACGTTCCTGCCCGAGGTGATGTCATGGCTGATCGATCATCTCGGCCGGCCATCGCTGCATGATGAGACCGGCCGCTCCTACCGCAATCCGCGCTGGCCTGTCGTGTGCTGGCATGACCAGGAACGCTACTGGCCGAGCGGCGCCGTCACGGTCGAGTGGTTCGCCGAGGTTGCCTTCCAGGATCACGCATCATGGATGGCATTCCGCACCCATTGGCACGAAAGCCTGACGGGCCGGAATGCCGGCGCAGACGCGACCGATGGAGAAGCAGAGCAGCGCGACGCGTACGATGCGGAAAAGGAATTTGCCGGCGAGGTGCTTCAGCAGGCATGATCTGCCAAAGTGATGCGGAGCCGTGCCGGGCTCTGTTCGATGCCGGTCGAGGCGTGATATCAAGGACGTGATCAAACCGCGCGGAGGCTCTCATGCGCTACGTCTCATGGTTCGGAGGCTGGCTCGGTCATTTGCTGCCGCAAGGGCGCGCTGACAGCCGTCTCAAAGCGCACGACATCCTCACCCGGCGCCCGGCCGCCGAGTTGTCCAATGAGGACCTGTTCTACATCGCGATGCTCGGCCCTCACGTCTGAGTGGGACCAGATCCCTCGCACATCGCGCCGCCCATCGGCGGCCTCCCGCCTCGATACGACACGAGCCCGACATGACTGACATTGCGCGCTTCCGCGACTTCGTCGCCGATACGGCACGCCTCGTCGCAAGCACGACAAACGAGCCGGAGCTGCTCGCCGCGCTCGCACCGAAACTGAAGGAGCTGATCGCGCATGACGACTGGCTGCCTCAGGCCTTTGCGGTCGCCGACGGCGGCCGCTACCGACAATATCTGCTGTATGCCGATCCGCTCGATCGGTTCTCCATCGTGAGCTTCGTGTGGGGCCCCGGCCAGGGCACGCCGGTGCACGACCATCGCGTCTGGGGCCTCGTCGGCGTGCTGCGCGGCGAGGAACTCTCCGTCAGCTATGCGCGGCAGCCGGACGGCACGTTGCGCGCGGCTGCGCCGGAGCGGCTGCGGGCTGGACAAACGGCCGCGGTATCGCCACACATTGGCGACATCCACGCGATCTCCAACGGTCTGGCGGACCGCTCCTCGATCAGCATCCACGTCTATGGCGGCAATATCGGCCGCATCCGCCGCGCGGTGTACGATGCGGAGACCGGCGCCGCCCGAGACTTCATTTCCGGATATTCGAATGACACCGTCCCCAACCTCTGGCCCGACCGCACCGCCGCCTGACGGTTTCCGCATCATCACACCGACCGAGTTGCGGCGGCGCTGGCGCGCCGGCGAGGAGGTTGCGCTGCTCGATGTCCGCGAGGAAGGCCCCTACTCGCTGTCGCACCCGTTCTTCGCGGTGTCGCTGCCACTGTCGCAGATCGAGCTGCGCATCCTCGATCTCGTGCCGCGTCTGAATGTAGCCGTCGTCGTTTATGATGATGGCGAAGGCTATGCCGCCCGCGCGGTGCCGCGCATTCATGCACTGGGCTACACCGACGTCGCGATGCTCGCTGGCGGGCTGTCGGGCTATGCGCGCCATGGCGAGGTGTTCCGGGACGTCAACGTGCCGAGCAAGGCGTTCGGCGAATTGGTCGAGGCCATCCGGCACACGCCGTCGCTGTCGGCCGACGAAGCCAAGGCGCTGATCGAGCGCGAGTCGAACCTGGTCGTGCTCGACGCCCGCCGCTTCGAGGAATATCGCACCATGAGCATCCCGCGCGGGGTCAGCGTCCCCGGCGGCGAGCTGGCGTTTCGGGCGCGCGAGGTCGCGCCGTCGCCCGACACCACGATCATCGTCAACTGCGCCGGACGCACGCGCTCGATCATCGGCACGCAGTCGCTGATCAATGCCGGGCTGCCGAACAAGATCTATGCGTTGCGCAACGGCACGATCGGCTGGACACTTGCCGGCCATCAGGTCGAGCGCGGCAAGACCGCGCGCGTCCTGGAGCGGCCACGGACGAGCTACGCGACCGCGCTGGCTGATGCCAAGGCCTGGGCCGAGCGCGTCGGCGTCGGCGTGCTCGATGCCGCGACATTCGCGCGCCATCAGGCCGAAGCCGGGGTGCGCACGCTGTATTGCCTCGACGTCCGCACGCCCGAGGAACATGCCGCCGGCCATCCGACCGGCTTCGCGTCGGCACCTGGCGGCCAGCTGGTGCAGGCGACCGACGAGTGGGTGGGCGTGCGCGGCGCCCGTCTGGTGCTGTTCGACGATGACGGCGTGCGCGCGCGCATGACGGCGTCATGGCTGAAGCAGATGGGCTGGGACGTGGCGGTCGTGGGACCGGATGTCGTTGGAGCGACCGAGACGGAAATCCGCGCCGCACGCCGACCGCCGCTGCCGCAGCTTGGCGACGCGGCAATCAGCGCCGAGCAACTCGCGGCCGATCCCGCTGCGTGGACGATCGTCGATCTCACGCGCAGTCCGAGCTACAAGGCCGGACACATTCCGGGCGCACATTTCGTGCTGGCGTCGCGCTTTGCGGATGATCTCGCCAAGCTGCCCGGCGACGGTCCGATCGTGCTGACCAGCAACGACGGCAGCGAAGCCGCGTTTGCGCTTGCGGATGCACGTGCCGCGACGACGCGTGAGCTGCGCGTGCTCACCGGCGGCACGCGCGCCTGGACGGCTGCCGGGCATGTGCTGGAGAGCGATCGGTCCTCATGGATCTCGCTTGCCGACGACGTCTACAAGCGTCCCTATGAGGGCACCGACAACGCCGCCGAAGCGATGCAGGCCTATATCGACTGGGAGCTGCAGCTCGTCGCTCAGCTCGCCAATGACAGCGTGTCGAATTTCCACGTGGTGTAGTTCTGTGAATGCGCAGGGTGGGCAAAGCCGCATTCGCGACGCGAATGCCGCGTGCCCACCGCTTTCACGCGGGTCGCGAGACGTGGTGGGCAGGCGCCGCTTTGCCTACCCTAGGTCGTTACAGCGTCACCGGGAGCTGCGCGCCGAACTCAGCGGCGCTGGTTGTAGACGTCGATGCAGACGGCGCCGAGCAGCACCAGGCCCTTGATGACCTGCTGATAGTCGATGCCGACGCCGAGAATGGACATGCCGTTGTTCATCACGCCCATGATCATGGCGCCGATGACAGCGCCGCCGACCCGTCCGACGCCGCCATAGGCCGAGGCACCGCCGATGAAGCAGGCCGCGATGACGTCGAGCTCGAAGCCGAGGCCGGCCTTCGGCGTCGCGGTGTTGAGCCGGGCGGCGAAGATCAGGCCGGCCAGCGCGGCCAGCACGCCCATGTTGACGAAGGTCATGAACACGAGCCGCTCGGTCTTGATGCCCGACAGCTTGGCGGCCTTGGCGTTGCCGCCGACCGCATAGATCTGCCGGCCGACCACGGTGCGGCGCGTCATGAAGCCGTAGAGCGCGATCAGCGCCGTCATGATGACCAGCACGTTGGGCAGGCCGCGATGCGAGGCGATCAGATAGGTGAAATACATCAGTGCGCCGGCCAGCACGACGTTCTTGGCAGCGAAGAAGCCGAACGGCTCGACCTCGATGCCGTGCTCCACCTCGCGCGCACGGCCCTTGACGCTGGCATAGACCAGAATGAGCGTCAGCACCGCGCCGATCGCGAGCGACGTGGGATAAAGATGCGCCGCGCTCGGCATGAACTCAGGGATGAAGCCGGACGACAGCTTCTGGAACGTACCCGGGAACGGCCCGACCGATTGCCCCTGCAGCAGCGCCAGCGCCAGGCCCTTGAACACCAGCATGCCCGCCAAGGTGACGATGAATGACGGAATGCCGAAATAGGCCACCCAATAACCCTGCGCGGCGCCGATCGCGGCGCCGACGATCAGGCAGGCGATGATCGCAAGCGGGAAGTCGACGTGATAGCGCACCATCAGCACGGCGGCGACGGCGCCGACGAAGCCCGCAACCGAGCCGACCGACAAATCGATGTGCCCGGTCACGATCACCAGCAGCATGCCCAGCGCCATGATGACGATATAGCTGTTCTGCAGCACCAGGTTGGTGAGGTTGAGCGGCTGCAGCAGGGTGCCGTCGGTCATGAACTGGAAGAACAGCATGATCACGAACAGCGACAGCAGCATGCCGTAGCTGCGCAGATTGTTCTTCAGGAAGCCGCTGTGCGACTTCTCCTCCGGGAGCGAAACCGTCTTGTCGGTCATTGCTGGCGTCCTCCCGACCGCTTACGCGGCCGTCTCCTGGTTCTTGATGGTTTCATTACGCATGATGGCGCGCATGATCTTTTCCTGCGTCGCCTCCGGCCCGGCGAACTCGCCGACGAAGGCGCCGTCATTCATCACGCAGATGCGGTCGCAGATTCCGAGCAGCTCCGGCATCTCCGATGAGATCACGACAACACCCCGGCCGGCATCCGCGAGCTCCTGGATGATACAGTAAATCTCATACTTTGCGCCAACGTCGATGCCCCGCGTCGGCTCGTCGAGGATCAAGACCTTGGGATCGGTCATCAGCCATTTCGACAGCACGACCTTCTGCTGGTTGCCGCCGGAGAGCTGGCCGGCCTCCTGATAGACGTCGGAGCAGCGGATCCGCATCCGGCCGCGGTAGCCGGACGCCGCCTTGAGCTCGGCGATGTCGTCGATCACGCCCTTCGGCGCGACCTGCGCGAGGCTCGCCAGCGTGATGTTCTTGCGCACGTCGTCGGCCAGAATCAGGCCGAGCTGCTTGCGGTCCTCGGTGACATAGGCGAGGCCAGCGTCGATCGCGGCCGGTACGCTGTTGAGAGTGACGTCGTGGCCTTCGAGACGGGCGCGACCGGTGATGTTGACGCCCCAGGAGCGGCCGAACAGGCTCATGGCGAATTCGGTGCGCCCCGCGCCCATCAGGCCGGCGATGCCGACGATCTCGCCGCGGCGCACCTGGAAATCGACGTTCTTGATTACCTGGCGGTCGGTATGCTGCGGATGGTAGACCGACCAGTTCTCGACCGTGAACACGGGCTCGCCGATCTTCGGCTGCCGCTCAGGGAAGCGGTGCGCCATGTCGCGATTGACCATGCTCTTGATGATCCGGTCCTCCAGGACCGGCTCGGCGCGGCAATCGATGCTGTCGACGCTGCGTCCGTCGCGCAGCACCGTGATGCGATCAGCGACGCGGGCCACCTCGTTCAGCTTGTGCGTGATCAGGATCGACGAGATGCCCTGGTCGCGGAAGGTGACGAGGCGGTCGAGCAGCGCCTGGCTGTCGGCCTCGTTGAGGCTTGCCGTCGGCTCGTCCAGGATCAAGAGCTTGACGCGCTTGGACAGCGCCTTGGCGATCTCGACCAATTGCTGCTTGCCGACGCCGAGATCGGTGATCAGCGTATCCGGCGATTCCTTCAATCCCACCTGAGCCAGCAATTGCTGGGTGCGCCGGTAGACCTCGTCGCGATCGATGACGCCAAAGCGTGACGGCGCATGCGACAGGAAGATGTTCTCGGCGATCGACATCAGCGGAATCAGCGCGAGCTCCTGGTGGATAATGATGATGCCGAGCGCCTCGGAATCGTTGATGTCACGGAAGCGCCGCTCCTCGCCTTCGAAGATGATCTGGCCCTCATAGCGGCCGTACGGATAGACGCCGCTCAGCACCTTCATCAGGGTCGACTTGCCGGCGCCATTCTCGCCGACGAGGGCGTGGATCTCGCCCGCCGCGACCGTAAAGCTGACGTCGCGGAGCGCCTGCACGCCCACGAAGCTCTTGCTGACGCTGCGCATCTCGAGGATTGCCGTCATCGCGCTGTATCCCGCAACACTTGAAGTCGTTGAGATAAGAGGAGCCGGCGAGCGCATGGCCGCGCTCGCCGGCCATGAGATCACTCGACCTGCGACTTTTTGTAGTAGCCGCCTTCGATCAGGACCTTCTCCCAGTTGCTCTTGTCGACCACGACCGGCTTGAGCAGATAGGCCGGGACGACCTTGACGCCGTTGTTGTAGGTCTTGGTGTCGTTGACCTTCACTTCCTTGCCGCTCAGCGAAGCATCGACCATGTCGGCGGTCACCTTGGCGAGGTCGCGGGTGTCCTTGAAGATGGTCGAGTACTGGTCGCCGCGCAGGATCGCCTTGACCGACGGCACCTCGGCGTCCTGGCCGGAGATGACCGGCATCGGCTGGTTGCCGCTGCCATAGCCGACGCCCTTCAAGGACGAGATGATGCCGATCGAGAGGCCGTCATAGGGTGACAGCACCGCATCGACACGCTTGTTGCCGTAATAGGCGCTGAGCAGGTTGTCCATGCGGGCCTGGGCGGTGGCACCGTCCCAGCGCAGGGTCGCAACCTTGTCCATGCCCTTCTGGCCGGAGGCGACCACGAGCTTGCCGGAGTCGAGATAGGGCTGCAGCACCGACATCGCGCCATTGTAGAAGAAGTAGGCGTTGTTGTCGTCCGGCGAGCCGCCGAACAGCTCGATGTTGAACGGTCCCTTGCCGTCCTTCAGCCCGAGCTTGTCCACGATCGACTGCGCCTGCAGCACGCCGACCTGGAAGTTGTCGAAGGTCGCGTAGTAGTCGAGGTTCGGCGTGTCGCGGATCAGGCGGTCATAGGCGATCACGGTGATGCCCTTGGCCTTGGCCTGCTTCAGCACGTCCGACAGCGTGGTGCCGTCGATCGCGGCGATCACCAGCACCTTGGCGCCCTTGGTCACCATGTTCTCGATCTGCGAGAGCTGGTTCGGAATATCGTCCTCGGCATATTGCAGGTCGGTGGTGTAGCCGCGCTCCTTCAGCACCTTCACGATGTTGTTGCCGTCGTCGATCCAGCGCGCCGAGGATTTGGTCGGCATCGCGATGCCGACGGTCCCCTTGCTCTGGGCCAGTGCGGCGCTGGACAGCGCCATCGCGCCGAGGCCGGCCAGCGCGGCGGCCATGATGGTCTTCATTCTCGACATGTCTTCACTCCCTTTGGATTTTCGAATTTTGACAAGAGATACCCGATTGCGTATCTTGATACCAGTTAGCTGTTAGGCTGAACGACGCTTGACTGATTGTTCCTCCTCTCAGATCGACAGCTTGACGTCGGGCTCGGCGCGACCGTGAGCGCCGACGTCAAGAAGGAAAGTCTGGCCATGGCCGGGGTCGGCCGCCTTGGCCGCCTCGTCCATGTCCTGCCAGGCCGACGTCACCAGCAGGCGCGACAGATCGGGACCGACGAACGCCGGGCAGCTCGCCTGGCTGGCCGGAACCGCGATGCTGCGCAGATGCTCGCCCTGCGGGCTGTAGACGTCGACACAACCGCCGCCCCAGCGTGCGTTCCAGATCCGTCCCTCGGCATCGACGACGGCGCCATCGAGCCCACCGACACCGGCATGGCGCAGCAGCACCTCCGGCTCGCCGCGCGGCAGGCCCGTCTCCGGGTCGAGCGCGACACGGTAGAGGACGTTCTCATCCGTATCGGCGAAATAGCCGATCGCGCCATCCGGCGAGAAGCAGATCGCGTTGGGAATGGTGACGTTGGGGAACAACCGGATGATCTCGCCGCGATGCAGCGCATAGATCGAGCCCAGGCCGCACTCGGCGTTGCGGCCCATGGTGCCGATCCAGAACGTGCCGGAGGGATGGACCCGCGAATCGTTCGACCGCGTCGCCGGATTGTCGGCTTCGAGCGGCAGATGCAGCGACAGCGCGCCGTCGGCGACGCTGCGGATGTAGAGTCCGTCCTCGGCCACGATCAGCTGCCTGTTGGCATCGACGCGGCCGAGCGCGCTCGCCATCTTGCCGAGCCCGTGGCGGCGGACTTCGCCGCTGCCGATCTTGGCCTCGAACAGCAGACCCTCCCGAATGTCGAACCACCAGGCGGTGTCGGTGTGGGGATCGTAGGTCGGCCCCTCGCCGAGATGGCAGCGCTCGTCGCAGAGGATCGTGGTCGGCACCTGCTCGATCATCTGGGCGCTCCCGCGGTTGAGAAGCGATACACGGTCTCGTGCTCATAGACGTCGTCGGGCCCAAGGCGCGCGCTTGGAAAATCCGGACGGTTCGGACTGTCAGGCCAGACCTGCGGCTCCAGGCAGAGCGCGTCGGATTGACGATAGACACGCCCCTTGCCGCTCACGGTCGCGTCAAGATAGTTGCCTGAATAGACCTGCAGGCCCGGCTGGTCGGTGAGCAACTCCATGATCCGCCCGGAGCGCGGCGACTCGAGCCGGGCCGCGAAACGCACGCCAGAGCCGTCGCGCAGACAGAAATTATGATCATAGCCGCGGCCACATTTGATCTGCGCATCGTCGGCACGGATGCGCGCACCAATGGGATGCGCGTCGCGGAAATCGAAAGGCGTCCCCACGACGGAATGCGGCGGCCCCGCCAGCGGGATCGCAGTCTCGTCGATCGCGAGATAGTGGTCGGCTTCGACTGTCAAACGATGATCGAGAATGCCGGTGCCGGCGGCCAGGCCATCGAGATTGAAGAAGCTGTGGTTGGTCAGGTTGACCACCGTCGTCCGGGTGGTCCGGGCGCTGAAGCTGACAGCCAACTCCATAGGCCCGGTCAACTGATAGGTGACACGAACGTCGAGCCGCCCCGGATAGTTGGCCTCGCCGTCGGGACTGACATAGAGCATCGTGACCGAGGGCTGGGCGCCGTCTTCGGTGGCGACGATCTGCCAGAGCTTGCGGTCGAAGCCGTCGGGGCCGCCATGCAATGCATGCGCACCATTATTGGCGTCGAGGCGCAGGTCCTGACCGTCGAGCGAAAAGCGCGCCTTGGCAATGCGGTTGGCGTAGCGTCCGACCGTTGCACCGAAAAATTTCCGGAGCTTGAGGTAGCTCAGCAGGTCGTCGTGGCCGAGCACGACGTCGTCGACGCGGCCCTGCGCATCCGGCACCAGCAGCGCCTGCAGCGCCGCGCCGTAAGTGATGATCCGCGCCTCGAAGCCGTGAGCGCCACGCAAGGTGACGCGCTCGACCTCGCGGCCGTCCGGCAGCGTGCCGAAGACATCCCGGGTGATCCGTGCCTGCTCCGCCATGGCGTCAGTCCTCGAACGGCTCGACGAATTGGCGGCGACCGAGCAGGAAAGCGTCAGCCACCAGCCGCAGCGGCGCCAGATCGACGTCGCTCGCGCCGGTCCTTGTGAGTTCGACGAAGCGACGGTAGAGGCCGGGATACTCGCGCTCCTTCTCGTCGACCATCGGCTGATCGTCCGCGGTCATCCGCGCGCCGCCCAGCGACAGCGTCAACTGGCCTGCGTCGGTCTCGATCCGGATGTCCCAGCTCTGCGGCCCGGTCTGGCGGAAGTCGAACTCGGCCGCGATCGGCAGGTCGCTCGCCGTCGACAGCGACAGGCTGGCCGCGATCGGCGCCTGGCGGTTGGACGGGAACGACAGCTCCGCCTCGGTCACGAACACCGGCTCTGGCAGAATGCGGGTCAGGATCGACAGCGCGTTGATTCCGGGATCGAACACCCCTAACCCGCCCGGCTCCCAGATCCAGCCCTGCCCCGGATGCCAGACGCGCACGTCCTCCTTCCAGTCGATCCGCACGCTGCGAATCTGGCGGGAAGACAGCCACTCGCGCGCCGGCTCGACGGCGGGCGCGTAACGTGAATGCCAGGTCGCGAACAGCGTGCGCCGCTTCGCGGCGGCAAGCGCGACCAGCGGATCGAGCTCGCTGACGGCGGCGCCCGGCGGCTTCTCCAGCATCACATGCTTGCCGGCTTCCAGCGCGACGAGCGCCTGCGCGCGGCGCACCTGCGGCGGGGTGCACAGCGCGACCACGTCGATCTCGGGTCCGTCGCGCAGCAGCTCTTCGATCGTGCCGAAATGCGGCAGGCCGGGCAGCGAGGCATTGCGACTCGCCACTGCCGTCAACGTCACGCCCTCGGTGGCGGCGATCGCCGGCACGTGCTGATCCCTGGCGATCTTGCCGAAGCCAACGATGGCGACACGAAGCTCGCTCATCTCTAGCGGCCCCAGCGCAGCACGACCGGGTCGAGCCGGCGCGCGATCTCGATCAGGCCCTTTTGCGTCGCCGGATGAATCGCCGGCTGCGGGCTACGCAAGGTGTCGTGGCGGATCACGCCGCCCTCCTTCATCAGGATCTTGCAGGTGGCAAGCCCGCACTGCCGGTTCTCGTAGTTGATCAGCGGCAGCCAGCGCTCATAGGCCGCCGCCGCGGCCTCGCGGTCGCCCGCGAAATACGGATCGATGATCTTGCGAATGCCGTCGGGATAGCCGCCGCCGGTCATCGCGCCGGTGGCGCCCGCGTCGAGATCGGCCATCAGGGTGATTGCCTCCTCGCCGTCCCACGGACCTTCGATCGCCGTGCCGCCTGCCTCGATCAGCGCGCGCAACTTGTCGGCCGCGCGCGGCACCTCGATCTTGAAATAAGCGAGGTTCTCGATCTCCTTGGCCATGCGCGCCAAGAACGGCACCGATAGCGGCGTGCCGGCGACCGGCGCGTCCTGCACCATGATCGGGATCGAGATCGCGTCCGACACGCCGCGATAGAACTCGTAGATCGAGCTATCAGGCACGCGGAAGGTGGCGCCGTGATAGGGCGGCATCACCATGACCATGGCCGCGCCCTTCTCCTGCGCGCGGCGCGAGCGCTCGGCGCAGACGAAGGTCGAGAAATGCGTCGTGGTGACGATGATCGGCACGCGGCCGGCGACATGATCCAGCACCGTGGTCATCACCAGATCGCGCTCGTCATCGGTCAGCACGAACTGCTCGGAGAAATTGGCGAGGATGCAGATGCCGTGCGAGCCGGCATCGATCATGAAGTCGATCGCGCGCTTCTGGCCCTCGAGATCGAGGCGGCCGTCAGCGTCGAAGATGGTCGGCGCGACCGGGAAGACGCCCTTGTAGAGCTTTTTGGCGGAAGCGGTCATGCGGCACCTCTAGTGATTGTCGCGCGGCACCGGCGAGCCGCTGCGGCCAACGAGAAAATCGAAATCAACGCCGCGATCCGCCTGCAGCACGTGATCGATGTAGAGCTTCTGATAGCCGCGAGCCGCATGCGGCTTCGGCGGCGTCCATGCGGCGCGGCGCGTCGCCAGCTCCTCGTCGCTGACATGCAGATGCAGCGCGCGGGCGGCGACGTCGAGCGTGATCATGTCGCCATTCTTCACCAGCGCCAGCGGTCCACCGACGGTGGCCTCCGGCGCGACGTGCAGGACGACGGTGCCGTAGGCGGTGCCCGACATGCGCGCATCCGAGATGCGGATCATGTCGCGCACGCCCTGGCGCAGGAGCTTCGCCGGGAGCGGCATGTTGCCGACCTCGGCCATGCCCGGATAGCCCTTCGGTCCGCAGTTCTTCAGCACCATGATGCAGGACGCGTCGATGTCGAGATTGTCGTCGTCGACGGCGTCATGCATCTCCTCGACGCTCTCGAACACGACCGCGCGTCCCGTATGGTTCATCAGTTCCGGCGAGGCCGCCGACGGCTTGATGACGGCGCCGTTGGGGGCGAGATTGCCGGTGAGAATGGCAATGCCGGCTTCCGTCTTGAACGGGGTCTCGAACGGGGTGATGACCTCGGCGTTCCAGTTCGGCGCGGCGGCGACGTTGTCCCATAGCGTCTTGCCGTTGACGGTTCGGGCGTCCTTGTGCAGCAGGCCGCGCTCGCCGAGCGCACGCAGCACCGCCGGCAGGCCGCCGGCGTAATAGAAGTCCTCCATCAGGAAGCGGCCCGACGGCATCAGGTCGACCAGGCAATGCACGTCGCGGCAGAGCCGATCGAAATCATCGAGCGTCAGCTCGACGCCGACACGGCCAGCGATGGCGAGAAGATGCACGACGGCGTTGGTCGAGCCGCCGATCGCGGCCAGCGTGCGGATCGCATTCTCGAACGCCTGCCGCGTCAGGATGTCGGACGGCTTGAGATCCTCAGCCACCATCTCGACGATGCGGCGGCCGGCCATGCGCGCCAGCAGGTTGCGGCGCGCGTCCGCAGCAGGGATCGCTGCGTTTTCCGGCAAGCCGATGCCGAGCGCTTCCACCATCGACGCCATCGTCGAGGCCGTGCCCATGGTCATGCAGCTGCCGGCGGAGCGGTTCATGCCGGCCTCGGCCTCGTGGAATTCCTTCAGCGTGATCTCGCCGGCACGCAGTTGCTCGCTCATCGAGATGATGTTGGTGCCGGAGCCGATGATCTGGCCACGATAGACGCCGCGCAGCTGTGACCCGCCTGAAACACCGATCGCAGGCAGGTTGGCCGAGGCGGCGCCCATCAAGAGCGCCGGCGTGGTCTTGTCGCAGCCCATCAGCAGCACGACGCCGTCGAGCGGGTGCGCGCGGATCGCCTCCTCGACATCCATCGAGGCGAGGTTGCGGAACAGCATCGCGGTGGGACGCATCGTCACCTCGCCGAGCGAGGAGACGGGGAATTCGAGCGGATAGCCGCCGGCGTCGAGCACGCCCTGCCGGACATGCTCGGCGATGACGCGGAAATGCGCGTTGCAGGGCGTCAGCTCCGACCAGGTGTTGCAGATGCCGATGACCGGACGGCCCTCGAACCGGTCCTGCGGCGTGCCGCTGTTCTTCAGGAATGAGCGATAATAGAAGCCCATCTTGTCCTGGCGGCCGAACCACGCCTGGCTCCGCAGCGTCTTCTTCTCGTTGTCGTTGCTCATTCCCGGTCCGTTCGTGCAGCCGACTGGGCATGGCGCCGCCGGCCGTTGTAGATGACTTCGATCATCGCCTCGGAGGCGCCCTCGGCGTCTCGAGCGGCGATCGCGTCGATGATGCGCTGGTGCCAGACCAGCACGGTGTCGCGATCGGCAGTCTCGATCGGGGCGCTCAGGACGAACGAGGCGCGCAAGGCGGCTTCGATGACGGCGCCGATCGAGCGCATGAAGGGATTGCCGGAGGCATTGGCGATCGCGATGTGCAAAGCGAGGTCGGCTTCGGCGAAGGCGACCGAGGTCGACGGCTCGCGCTCCATCTGCGCCATCGCCTTGCTCATCGCGGCAAGATCGTCCTCGCTGCGGCGTTCGGCAGCGAGCGCCGCAGCGCGCGGCTCGATCGCCAGCCGGATCTCGGCAAGGTCGGCGAGGAAGCGCTTGTCTATGCCGGCATCCAGATGCCAGGCGAGCACGTCGGGATCGAACATGTTCCAGTCCGAGCGTCCGCGCACCACGGTGCCGACGCGCGCCTTGGTCGACAGCAGCCCTTTTGCAACGAGCGTCTTCACGCTTTCGCGCAGCACCGGACGCGACACGCCGAACGTCGCCGTCAGTTCGGCATCGCCGGGAAGGCGCGCTCCCTCGGCCAAACGGCCGGAGATGATGTCGATGCCGATGCTGCGGGCGACCTCGGCATGGTTGGAATGCGCGCGCCGTGTCGGAATCGAGACGAGTTGCGAGGTCATGTCCTCGCCCCCGCCGGTTTGACGGACGAGCGGCGCGCCAGCGCCATCAGACCTTGCTGCAGCGCAATGAAAACGAACAACAGAACCCCCGTGGCGATCTTGGTCCACCAGCTCGACAGCGTGCCGTCGAAGTTGATGTAGGTCTGGATCATGCCCTGGATCAGGACGCCAAGGAAGGTGCCGATGACGGAGCCCTGCCCGCCCGTCAACAATGTTCCGCCGATCACCACCGCGGCGATGGTGTCGAGCTCGACACCGACCGCAGAAAGCGAATAGCCGGCCGCGGTGTAGAACGAGAAGACGATGCCGGCGAGGCCGGCAAGCACGCTCGACAGCATATAGATGCGGATCGTCATCGGTCCGACCGGAATGCCCATCAGGGCCGTCGCGGCGCGGCTGCCGCCGAGCGCATAGACGTTCGCGCCGAAACGGGTGAGGTGCAGCAGCAGCGCGCTCAAGACCAGGATGACCAGCATGGCGATCGCAATCGCGGTGAGTCGTCCGCCGCCTGGCAGCCGGATCGCGAAATCGGACACGGCGCTGTAAATCGGCGCGGTGATCGGAATCGACTCGGTCGACAGCAGGAAGCTGACGCCGCGTGCCAGGAACATGCCCGCGAGGGTCACGATGAAAGGCGGCAGGTCGAAGACGTGGATGACGGCGCCCATCGCGGCGCCGAACAGCGCGCACAGCACGAGCACCATTGCGAACGCGGCAAAGGGCGGGATGCCCCAGCGCTCGATCGCGAGCGCCACGAACACCGTGGTGAAGCCGATCACCGAGCCGACCGACAGATCGATGCCGCCGGAGATGATGACGAAGGTCATCCCCGCCGCAACGATGCCGAGGAAGGCGTTGTCGGTGAGCAGATTGGCGACGACGCGGGTGGAGGCGATGTTCGGGAATTGCAACGCGCACAACGCGAAGCCGGCGACCAGCACAAAGGCCGTGATCGCAACCGAGGTCGATGCTCTCATGGCTTCATCCTCCGCCAGCGCGCGGTGAAGCGCGAGAGATCGCCGAGCCGCGGCGACTGCGCCAGCAGCACGGCGAGCACGACGACGGCCTTGACCAGCAGGTTGAGCTCCGGCGGATAGCCCGACAGCAGGATGCCGGTGTTCATGGCCTGGATGATCAGCGCGCCGGCGACCGCCAGCACCAGGCTGAATCGCCCGCCGAACAGCGAGGTGCCGCCGATGACCACGGCGAGGATCGCATCGAGCTCGAGCCACAGCCCGGCATTGTTGGCGTCGGCGCCCATGATATCGGCGGCCGCAATGACGCCCGCGAGCGCGGCGCACAGTCCGCACCAGACATAGACCGACAGGATCATGGCGCGGGTGCCGACGCCGGAGAGCTCGCTCGCGCGTGCATTGCCCCCGGTCGCCTCGATCAGGAGCCCGAGCGCGGTGCCGCGCACGACCGCCCCCGTCACCAGCAGCATGCCGACCGCGATCACGATCGGCGTCGGCAGGCCGAGCACGGCGCCGTTGCCCATCCACACCAGGTCAGGCGACGTGAACGTGACGATGCGCCCCTCGGTGATGAGCTGCGCGATGCCGCGCCCGGCAACCATGAGGATGAGCGTGGCGACGATCGGCTGGATGCGCAGGACGGCGACGAGGATGCCGTTCCACAGCCCGCAGGCGAGGCCGACGGCGAGCGCCGAGCCGATCACGACCGGCAGCGGCTGCGTATCGGCGAGGCTCGCCGCAGTGGCGCCTGCGATCGCCATCACGGCGCCGACCGAGAGGTCGATGCCGCCGGTCGCAATCACCAGCACCATGCCGAGGGACAGCAGCGCCACCGGCGTGCCGCGGTTGAGCACGTCGATCACGCTGCCGAACAGCCGGCCATCCTGCAGATGCAGGTTGAAGAACTGCGGCGACACCGTGCGATCGATGATCAGGATCACGATCAGTGCCAGGGCTTGCGCGAGACCACGGCGCGGAATCCGGAGCGTCATGATGCAGCCTCGTGCGCCGGCTCGCCATCGGCGGCGATCGCCGCGAGGATGCTGGAGACTTCGACGGCCTCCCCTTTCAGCTCCTCGACATGGGCGCGATCGCGCAGCACCACGACACGGTTGGAATAGGTGACGATCTCGTCGAGCTCCGAGGAGATCACGAGCAGCGCCAGGCCCTGCTCGCAGAGCTCGCGCACCAGGCGGATGATCTCGGCATGGGCACCGACGTCGATGCCGCGGGTCGGCTCGTCCAGCACGAGAAGCTTCGGCGAGGTCGCGAGCCAGCGCGCCAGAAGCGCTTTCTGCTGGTTGCCGCCGGACAGCAGCCCGATCGGCCGTTCCGGATCGGGCGGCCTGATGTCGAGCATGCGAATGTAGCGCATCGCGATCTCATCCTGCTCGCGCCGCGACAGCGGCCGGTGCAGGCCGCGCCGGGCCTGCAGCGCCAGGATGATGTTCTCGCGCACGGTCAGATCGGCGACGATGCCCTCGGTCTTGCGCTCCTCCGGGCAATAGCCGAAGCCGAGTCCGGCGGCGTCGCGCGGCGAATTCAGCCGCACGGTCTCGCCGTTGACGGTGGCCGCGCCGCTGTCGGCGCGCTCGGCGCCGAACACCAGCCGCGCCGTCTCGGTGCGGCCGGAGCCGAGCAGGCCGGCAAGCCCAACCACCTCACCGCGGCGCAGCTCGAGATCGAACGGAGCGAGATAACCCTGCTTGCCATAGCCCTTGAAGCTGACACAGACCTCGCGGGCAGTCTCGGGCTGGCTGGCGGCGCGCTCGCCGGTGGTCTCGGCGAGCTCGCGGCCCAGCATCATGCGGATGAGGTCGAGCCGCGGCAGACCGGCCATCTCGCGCGAGCCGATCAGCCGGCCGTTGCGCAGCACCGTGACGCGGTCGCAGATCTCATAGACCTGATCGAGGAAGTGGCTGACGAAGATGATGCCGATGCCATCAGCCGCGAGCTTTCGCATCACCTTGAACAGGATTTCGACCTCGTGGCGGTCGAGGCTCGCCGTGGGCTCGTCGAGAATGAGGACGCGCGCCGACAGATCGACGGCGCGCGCGATCGCCGTGATATGCTGGACCGCGACCGAGTAGCTCGAAAGCGGTGCGCCGACGTCGATGTCCAGCCCATATTCCAGCAGCAGCGCATGCGCGCGCCGCCGCATCTCGGCCTCGCGCATGACGCCGAAGCGCGTCGGCTGCCGACCGAGATAGAGATTCTGCGCCACCGAGAGGTTCGGCAGCAGATTGACTTCCTGATAGACGGTGGCGATGCCGGCATCGACCGCGTCCTTGGCGGAGCGCGGCGCGATCTCGCGGTCCGCCAGCCGCACGTTGCCGGCGTCCCGCGCGAACACCCCGGTGACCACCTTGATCAGGGTCGACTTGCCGGCGCCGTTCTCGCCCAGCAGCGCGTGAATCTCGCCCTCACCCAGCGTGAAGTCGACGTCATCAAGCGCCTTCAGCGCACCGAAGCTCTTGGCCAAGCCGCGGATTTCCAGCAGGGCTGGACGCATCGCCGGCGGAGCTGAACTATCAGACATGACGAACTACTTGGCGATCACCAGGAAGGTTGACGTCCGCACGATGTGCGGACGCCAGCGACTTGTCGTCCGTCGTCCCGGCGAGCGCCGGGACGACGGCTCAACAGCCAGGCTCAGTAGCCGAGGCCCTTCTTGCTGTCGTAGACCTTCTGCGGCTCGTCAGCCGCCGTGTAGAGCTTCGATTCCGTCTGGATCCACTTCGGCGGAACGGTGCCCTTCTCCTTGAAGGCGACGATGGCGTCGAAGGCCGGGCCCGCCATGTTCGGCGTCAGCTCGACGGTCGCATTGGCTTCGCCGGCGGCGATCGCCTTGAAGATATCCGGCACGGCGTCGATCGAGACGGTCAGGACGTCCTTTCCCGGCTTGAGCCCGGCTTCCTTCATCGCCTGGATCGCGCCGACCATCATGTCGTCGTTGTGGGCATAGACCGCGCAGATCGACTTGCCGCCGTTCTCGGCCTTGATGAAGCTCTCCATCACCTCCTTGCCCTTGGCACGGGTGAAGTCGCCGGTCTGGCTGCGCACGACCTTCAGGTTGGCATTCTTGGCGACGACCGCGTCAAAACCCTTCTTGCGGTTGGTGGCGACGCTGGCGCCGACCGTGCCCTGCAGCTCGACGACGTTGCAGGCCTTGCCGCCGACGGTCTTGGCGAGCCACTCGCCGGCGACCTCGCCTTCATGCACGCTGTCGGAGGTAACGGCGGTCAGATAGAGGTCCTTGCCCGACGGATCGATGTCACGGTCGAGCAGCACCACCGGAATCTTGGCTTCCTTAGCTTCCTTCAGCACGGCATCCCAGCCCGAGGCCACGACCGGCGCCAGGAAGATCGCATCCACCCCCTGCGCGATGAAGGAGCGGATCGCCTTGATCTGGTTTTCCTGCTTCTGCTGCGCGTCGGCGATCTTCAGGTTGATCTTGCGCTTGGCGGCTTCCGACTTGGAGACGGAGGTCTCGGCGGCGCGCCAGCCGGACTCGGAGCCGATCTGCGAGAAGCCGACGGTCAGTTCGGCAGCGCTGGCGGACGTGGCAAGCAACAAGGCGGCCGTCGCGGAGGCCGCAAAGAGGGCTTTCAGGGTCATCAGGCGTTCTCTCCCAAATGTCTGTTTTGGATGCGCCGCCGCTCCAGAGCGGTGTCGTCGCACCTTTTCAGCCGGCCTCAACGGCCGACGTGCCCGGTTATTCCACGGAACCTCAGGGCTGACTAGTCATATTATTTGACTGTAATACTTTTTGAAAAGGATGTGCGAGCCCGCGCGTGCACACTGCCCAAGAGCGACAGCATACACCAATGAAATCTTAAGTTGTCAGCAGCGTTCAGCTACCGCAGCTTGGTCGCCTCGCGGGCGCGCAGCTCGATCGCGGCCCAGGCGCCGGCCCTGATGTCCGCCGCTGGCGCGACCCAGGAGCCGCCGATTGCGACGACCTTCTTGTGCGCGAGCCATTGCGCAGCATTGCCGGCATTGATGCCGCCGGTCGGGCAGAAGCGCACGCTCGGGAATGGCCCCGCCAGCGCATCGAGCGCGGCAAGTCCGCCGGCCGGCACCGCCGGAAAGAACTTCACCAGCTCATAGCCGCGCGTCACGCAGGCGATGAGATCCGACGCGGTCTGGACGCCCGGCGCGAACGGCAGCTCGCCGGCATTCGCCGCATCCAGCAGCTCGATCGACAGCCCCGGACTGATCGCAAACGCCGCGCCAAGCCTGGCCGCGCGCTCGTAGTCCGCCGGTGTCAGCACGGTGCCAATTCCGACCACGGCATCCGGCACCTCGCCAATGATGGCCCGCGCAGCATCGAGACCGGCTTGCGTGCGCAAGGTGATCTCGATCACGCGCAGACCACCGCTCACAAGGGCGCGCGCCAGCGGCACGGCGTGCGCCGCATCGTCAATGGTGATCACGGGGATCACCGGCGCCAGCGCGAGCACCGCATCGAGCTTCGCGCGCTTGTCCAGAGTGCTCATCACGCCTCGCTCATCGCCAGAATGTCCCGCGGCATCGCGGTTGCCGGAATCACGGCCCCCGGCGCCATGATCACGGCCCCCGCCAGCCGGTGGCCCGCCAACGCCGCCTTCCGTGGCGGCGCGCCCTTGATGCGCGCGGCGAGATAACCCGCATTGAAGGAATCGCCGGCCGCCGTGGTGTCGATCGGCTTGAGCACCGCGGGCGGCGCAATGTCGACCAGCACGCCATCGGCATGGATCAGACAGCCGCGCGCGCCGCGCTTGACGACGACTTCGCCCACGCCGGCGTCCTTGAAGCGGCGCAGGCTGACCGACGCATCGGAATCGCCGAACAGCATCTGCTCGTCCTCCAGCGTCGGCAGCGCGACGTCGACCAGCGGCAGGATCGCGCGGAATGCGCGTTGCGCCGCCTCGCGGCTGGCCCAGCCGCGCGGCCGATAGTTGCCGTCGAAGGCGACCCGCGCGCCGCGTTTGCGCGCCACCGTCAAGAGCTCGCGCAGCTTGGCCTTGCCGGTCTCGCCGTACAGCGAGAGACTGATGCCGGAGAGATAGATCCAGTCGAAGCGCGAAAGCCTGTCGAGCATGTCGCTGTCGGCGCGATCGAACAGCTCGCGCGCCGGCGCGCGGTCGCGCCAATAGAGGAAGCTGCGCTCGCCCTTGGCATCGCGCTCGATCATGTACAGGCCGGGCACGCGGCCCTCGACCTGCAGCACCTCCGAGGTGTCGATGCCCTCGGCCTGCCAGGCCGCGAGCATCATGGCACTCAAGGGATCGTCACCGAGCGCGGTGACGTAGGAGGTGGGCACGCCGAGCCGGGCCAGATAGAGCGCCGTGTTCAGCGTGTCACCGCCGAAGCCGCGCCGGAACAGACTGCCGTCCTCCTGCGCGAACTCCACCATGCACTCTCCGATGCAGGCGACTTTCATCGGCGTCGATCCATCCATCAAAACGTCAAATGAACCTTCATCGACCGGCTTCGATCGCTGGCGAGCTCGAACGCGGCAACCGCCTGCTCGAATGGCAGCGCGGCCGAGATCAATGGCTTGACGTCGAGCAGCCCCTCGCCCATCAGCCGCACCGCCAGCTCGAATTCGCGGTCGAACCGGAACGTGCCGCGCAATTGCAGCTCCTTCGTGACCAGCGTGTTGACCGGCAGGGTCATCTCGCCGCCGAGCCCGAGCTGGACGATGATGCCGCCGGGCCTGATGACATCCAGTGCGGCACGCAGCGCGGCCTGGTTGCCGGAGGCCTCAAACAACACGTCGAACGTGCCCTTGCCGGCCCGCCACGGATCGAGCGCGGACGGCCCCGCGCCGACATTGAAGGCGTGGCTGGCCCCGAGGGCGCGCGCGACCACCAGCGGCGCATCGGCGACGTCAGTGGCCACGATCTCGGCGGCGCCGCCGTAACGCGCAACCAGGATCGACAGTGCACCGATCGGGCCGCAGCCGGTCACCAGCACCCGCTTGCCGAGCAGCGAGCCAGCCTGATGCGCCGCATGCAGACACACCGACAGCGGCTCGGCCATCGCCGCTTCACCGAGCGACAGCGACGGCGCGATCGGAACAGCCTGCGCGGCATCGACGGTGACGAACTCGCGGAAGCCGCCCTGCACGTGGGGATCGCGCATCGCGCTGCCCATGAAGCGCATGTCCAGGCACTGGTTGCGCAGCCCCTCGCGGCAATAGACACATCTGCCGCACGGCAGGCTCGGATTGACCGCGACGCGCGCGCCTTCGGCAAGGCCGCTGACGCCGCTGCCCACCGCGGCAACGATGCCGGCGATCTCATGGCCCAGGGCCATCGGCTGCTTGATCCTGACGGTGCCGAAGCCGCCATGATGATAGTAGTGCAGGTCCGAGCCGCAGATGCCGCCGGCTTCGATCTTGACCCGGACCTCACCTGCTCCGGGCGCCGGATCGGGATAGCTGTCGATGCGCAGATCCTTGGGCGCATGAATCACGACGGCTCGCATCGGCTGTTCTCCCTGGCTCGTTGTCCCGGCCGATCCTACATCGACGCCAGCATGCCGCCATCGACATAGATGGTCTGGCCGTTGACGTAGGTGGAGGCCTCGGAGGCCAGGAAGATTGCGGTGCCGACCAGCTCGTCCGGACGGCCCCAGCGCTTCGCCGGGACGCGCGACATCAGCCAATTGTTGAAGTCGGGATTGCTCATCAACGCCTGGTTCATGTCGGTCAGCATGTAGCCGGGGCCGATCGCGTTGGCCTGGATGCCGTGCGCCGCCCATTCGACCGCCATCGCACGGGTCAGGTTGCGGATGCCGCCCTTGGCCGTGGTGTAGGGTCCGATTGTCGGCCGCGCCAACTCGCTGCCGAGCGAGCCGATGTTGATGATCTTGCCGCTCTTGCGCGGGATCATCCGCTTGGCGGCCTCGCGCCCGATCACGAAGGCGCTGGTGAGATTGGTCTCGATGATCCGGCGCCACTCGTCGGTGGTGAACTCGACCAGCGGCTTGCGGTGCTGGATGCCGGCATTGTTGACGAGGATGTCGATCGCAATCCCCTCGTCATCGAAGCGCGCGAAGGCGCGGACGACGGCCTCTTCGTCGGTCACGTCGAACGGACAGGCCTCGGCCTGATGGCCCACGGCGCGGAATTCCTCCACGGCTGCCAGCGTGCGCGCCGGGTCGGTGCCGTTGATGACGAGCCGCGCGCCAGCCTTGGCGAAGCCTTCGGCGATGGCGCGGCCGAGGCCACGCGAGGACCCGGTCACCAGCGCGGTCTTGCCGGAGAGATCGAAGAGCGAGGTCGACATCGGTTCAACTCGAATGGACTAATTCGGGCCGGCATCCTCGGCCACGGCACGCGCGCTGACAAGCGCGTTGTCCGGCGCGGCCTGGATCAGACGGGCAAGCGGTTAATGGCCGCTACCGCGGTCATGACGCCGCGGATCTCGGCAAGACCTTTGAGCCGGCCGACCAGCGGATAGCCTGGATGGGTGCCGCGACCGATGTCGTCCGCCAGCTCGTGGCCGTGGTCGGGCCGGAACGGAATCCGCCAGTCCGGCTCACCCTCGGCCTTGCGGCGAGCCTGCTCCTTCAGCAAGGTCGTCACGACCGCAACCATGTCCACGTCGCCGCGCAGATGCTCCGCCTCCATGAACGAGCCGTCGAGCATCTTGGTGACGTTGCGCAGATGCACGAAGCGGATGTGCGGAGCGAAGCGCTCGGCGAGCGCCGGCACGTTGTTCTGTCCGCCGGCGCCGAGCGCGCCGGTGCAGAACGTGATGCCATTGGCCTTGGACGGGGCGGCATCGACGATGAACTGCAGATCGTCGGCTGACGACACCACGCGCGGCAGGCCGAACAGGTCCCGCGGCGGATCGTCCGGATGGACGCACAGGCTGACGCCGCACTCCTCCGCCGTGGGTACCACCTCGCGCAGGAAGCGCGCGTAGTTGGCGCGCAGCTCGGCATGGCCGATGCCGCGATATTTCTCCAGCATGCGGCGCAGGCCGGGCACGTCATAGCGATCATAGGCTCCGGGCAACCCGGCCATGATGGTCGCGAGCAGACGGTCCTTGTCGGATTCCGATGCCTGCGCCACCCACGCGCGGGCACGGTCGAGCACGTCGGAGGAGAACTCCGCCTCGGCGCCGGGGCGCTGCAGGATGTAGCAGTCGAACGCGGCGAAGCGATCCTGATCGAAGCGCAGCGCGGTGGCGCCGCCAGGCAGGCGGAAGGCGAGCTCGGTGCGGGTCCAGTCCAGCACGGCCATGAAATTGTAGCAGACGGTGGTGACGCCGCAGGCCGCGAGGTTGCGCAGCGACTGCCGGTAATTGTCGAACAGGTCAGTGAGGTCGCCCTCGCCGAGCTTGATCGCCTCCGACACGGGCAGGCTCTCGACCACGCTCCAGCGCAGCCGCAGCGATGAATCACCCTCGATCATGCCGATGCGCTTGACGATCTCATCCGTGCTCCACACCACGCCATAGGGAATGTGGTGCAGCGCGGTCACGATGCCGGTCGCGCCGGTCTGGCGGACCTGCGGCAAAGTGATGGGATCATCCGGTCCGAACCAGCGCCACGTCTGTTCCATGTCGTCCACCTTCCAAAACGCGTGCGGTCAGCGCCGCCGCCGTGTCCTTGTGCGCGGCTCGGCCTGCGCCAACTCTTCCTGCCGTGCAAAAATGCCGTCAGCGCGGCGGAACACCTCGCGCAAATGACGGCGCATCGCTGCCACCGCCTGGGCCTCGTTGCAGGCCGCGAGCCCGTCCAGGATCTCCTGATGCTGCGCGATCAGGAGCGGAATGTGGCCGGCATCCTCGATCAAGGTCAGATGCCGGACGCGGTCGAAATGGATCTTGGTCTGGCGGATCACCTGCCAGACATGCGGATGCCGGCTGGTGCGGGCGATGGTCTGGTGGAACGCCTCGTCATGGGCGTAGAACTCCGCGGGAGTCGCGGCCGCCTTCTGCTTGTCGATCAGTTCGTTCAATTCACGCAGCGAGGTCGCATCGATGTAGCGCACGGCCTCGGCGACCAGCGCGCATTCGAGATGCTCGCGGATGAACTGCGCTTCTCCGAACGCCTCGCGCGACACCGGCGCGACGACGCTGCCGCTCTGCGGATAGATTCGAACCAGATCGACATCGGCGAGCTTGATCAGCGCCTCGCGCACCGGCGTGCGGCTGACGCCGAGTCGCTCGCACAGATCGAGCTCGGCCATCGGCGTCCCCGGCGGCAGCGCGCCGGAGACGATGTCCTCGAGCAGCCGCTCATAGACCTGGTCGGCGAGCCGCCGCCCGGCCTTGCCGTCCATTCGCGTCAGCGGTGTCAGATCGTCATCCATGACGGCAGTCTATCCGATTCACAGGAAGCCGATCGAGATCCATGGCAGGAACACGATCAGCAGCAGCGCCACCACGAGCGCGGCGAGATGCGGCCAGACATGACGGATGACCTCGTCGGGCGAGGCACGGCCGATCGCGCAGGCGAGATAGAAGCCGACGCCGAACGGCGGCGTGAACAGGCCGAGCCCCATCGCGAACACCGCGATGATGGCGTAGTGCACCTCGTGCACGCCCATCATCCGCGCGATCGGGAACAGCAGCGGCCCGAACAGAACCACGGCCGGCACGCCTTCCAGCACGCTGCCGAGCACGACGAAGGCGAGGGCCGAGATCAAGAGGAAGCCCCAGCGGCCGCCGGGCACCGCGACCATGAGATCGACGAGCTGTTGCGAGAAGCCCGACTGGGTCAGCGCCCAGGCCATGCCGGTCGCGGCACCCACCACCAGCAGGATCGCGCCGGACAGCGAGGCGGTATCGACCAAGATCGGATAGACCCGCTTCCAGTCGAACTGGCGATAGACGAAGATGCCGACCAGCACCGTGTAGATGACGCCGATCGCCGCGACCTCGGTCGCGGTGGCGACGCCCTCGACCACCGCCGAGCGGATGACGATCGGCAGGCCGAGGCCCGGAATGGAGATCGCGAACAGCTTCAGCCGCGTCTTGGCATCGAAGCGCTGCGCGCCGCTCATGTCCTCCTTGCGGGTCTGCATGAAGACCACGACGGAGAGCGCGATCAGGCCGACCACCGCCGGCAGCAGCCCGCCGGTGAACAGCGCGGCGATCGATACGCCCGTGACGGATCCTACCGTGATCAGCACGATCGAGGGCGGAATGGTCTCCGACATCACGGCCGAGGCCGACAGCAGCGACACCAGATCGCCCTCCCGGCTGCCGCGCTGCTTCATCTCCGGAAACAGCGCCGGCGCGACCGCCGCCATGTCGGCCGCCTTGGCGCCGGAGATGCCCGAGACCAGGTACATCGCGCCGAGCAGCACATATTGCAGGCCACCGCGGAGATGGCCGATCAGCGACACGAGAAACAGGATCATCGCCCGCGCCAGCCCGGCGATCTCGATCAGCGCTCCCAGCAGCACGAACATCGGCACCGCCAACAGCACCATGTGCGACATGCCCTCGCTGACCCGGCCGGGTACGATCGAGACGGGCACCGTGGTGCTGAAATGCAAGTAAGCCACGGTGGCGAGCAGGAAGGTGAACGCGATCGGCGTGCCGATCACCATGGCGCCCGCGACAAGGACGAAGAAGAAGATGAACAGATTGTAGTTGCCGAGATCCTCCAGCACCGGTGCGGCCGCATAGAGCGCCCCTGCGCCGGCGAATACCAGCGCCAGCGCGCCGATGATCTGCGGAAGGCTCGCCTGCTGGACCAACCGGTCGACGGCCGTGAGCAGCATGAGGAGCACGCCGACCAGCATCGCCGCCTCGCGATAGCCTTCGCTGATCTCGAGCACCGGCATGTTGCTGATCAGATGGCTTTCGAGGTGATGCCAAGACGGCATCACCAACGCGACCAGAACGGTGCAGACCAGCATCAGGCCCAGCGCGTCGGTGCGCGCCCGCCACACCGGCGAGAGGTTGCGCACGAAAGCGGTGAGACGCATGTGCTCGGACCGGCGCAGCGCCACCACCGCGCCGAGCATGGCGAGCCAGACGAACAGCACGGTGGCAAGCTCGTCCGACCAGATCAGCGGTGCATTGAAGACGTAGCGCGCAGCCGTTGCTGCGCCGAGCAACACCAACTCGGCGACGACGATGGCGGCGGCCAGCGCTTCCACGGTGCGTCCGAGCCACTGATCGAACCGCGCGAACACACCGTGCGACGGCACGGAGGTCGTCGCTGTGATGTCAACGGCCATTGCGTCCTCCCCGGCTCGTTCCTTGTTCATCGAGACCGCCGTCATTCCGGGACAAGGCCGCAGGCCTTGAACCCGGAATCTCGACATTGTCTTGCGGCCGTCTTCGATAACTTCGAGATTCCGGGTTCAATCGCCAATGCGCTGCTGCGCATTGTCGATTGCCCCGGAATGACGATGAGCATGCAACGGCTTGGCGGTTTATGACGGGCTTCCACGAATTCGTCTCGTTCCACAGCGCTTGACTGGGCGTGGCCTCAGAGCTGGCCGACCGACTTCTCGAGCAGGCCCCAGGCCTCGGCGCCGAATTTGGTCTTCCACTCGGTGTAGAAGCCCGCGGAGCGCAGCGCATCGCGGAACGGCTTGGTATCGACCTTATTGAAGGTGATTCCGGCGCCTTGCATCTCCGCTTGCGCCTTTTCGTTGAAGCTCTGGATGTCCTGCCGCTCCTTCACGGCGGCCTCCGACAGCGCCGCGGTGATGGCGTCGCGCACGTCGGCGGGCAGACCGTTCCAGCGCGTCGCATTGGCGAAGATGTGGTGACCGTCCCAGATATGACCGGATAGCGCGATGTATTTCTGCACCTCGTAGAGCTTGGCGCTCTGGATCAGCGCCAGCGGATTCTCCTGGCCGTCGACGATGTGCGTCTGCAGCGCCGCATAAAGCTCGCCGAAATTGATCGGCGTCGGCGCAGCACCGAGCGTCTTGAACAGCGTCACCCACAGCGGATTGCCGGGCACGCGGATCTTGAAGCCCTTGAGATCGTCGGGCGAGGCGATCGGCTTGGCGCCGGAGGTGATGTTGCGATAGCCATTGTCGAGGCATTTCGGGAGCACGTGCAGGCCGACCTTGGCGAACTCGCCGCGCACATGGTTGCCGAGATCGCCGTCCATCGCCGACCACACCTGGTCGTAACTCTCGAACGCGAACGCCACCGCATTGATGCCGCCGATCGGCACCACCGTCTGGTTCACACCTGACGTCGACATGAAGTCGAGCGCGCCGCTGCGCACCTGCGAGAACATGTCGGGCTCGCTGCCGAGCTGGCTGTTCGGATAGACCTGCAGGTCGACCAGACCACTGGTCTGCTTCTTGATGACCTCCGACGCCTCGATGATTCTGATGACGCCGGGATGGGTGGCGGGAAACGCCGTGCCGTAACGCAGGCGATACTTCGCGGATTGGGCGTGGGCCGGTCCAAACGCCAGGGCTGAGGCCCCCGCGAGCGCGGTGCCGACGAAGCTTCGACGGGACATGGATGTGGCTGAAGACATTGGCAAACCTCCCCTGCCGGCCCGCTGTGGGGCCTTTTGTATGTCATTCCTGCAACCCAAGCCTATAAGGGATACCAAAATAGGTTTCAATAGATAACTTGTATCCAAGTTGTGAGGTTGCTATACGACGCCGGCTCGCGATCGAGATGAGCACTGAAGGGGATGGAGGGACGCGTGAAGAGCCTCGTGGTGGAGCGGCCCGGCCGCCTGTCGATCGAAACGCGCCCTATTCCTGAGCCCGCCGCGGGCGAGGTCCGCATCAAGGTCGAGCGCGCCGGCATCTGCGGCTCCGACATCCACATCCTGCACGGCAGCAACCCGTTCGCGCGCTATCCGCGCGTGATCGGCCACGAATTCTTCGGCCGCATCGACAAGCTCGGCGACGGTGTCGACGCCAAGCTCGGCGCCCGCGCGGTGGTCGACCCCGTCGTCGCCTGCGGCCGCTGCTATCCCTGCTCGGTCGGCCGCCCCAATGTCTGCGCTGAACTCGCCGTGCTCGGCGTCCACCGCGACGGCGGCTTTTCGGAATATGCCTGCGTACCGGCCGCAAACGCGCATCTGCTGCCGGACAGCGTCGACGACGACAAGGCGCCGCTGGTCGAGCCGTTCTCGATCGCCGCCAACATCACCGACCACACAAGCGTCTTCGCCTCCGACATCGCGCTGGTCTATGGCGCCGGGCCCATTGGCTTGACGGTGATCCAGGTGCTCAAGCACGTCTATGGCGTCAAGGAGCTGATCGTCACCGACCGCATCGACCAACGCCTCGACGCGGCGCGGCACAATGGCGCCGATCGCGTCATCAACACCGCACAGACCGCCCTGCCCGCGGCGCTCGCGGACGCCGGCATCAAGCCGACACTGATCATCGATGCCGCCTGCCACCCCGCCATTCTCACTGAAGCGATTGAGATCGCCTCGCCCGCCGCGCGGATCGGCCTGCTCGGCTTCTCGGCCGAGCCGTCCACGATCGTGCAGCAGAAGGTCACGGCGAAGGAGCTTTCGATCCACGCCTCGCGGCTGAACAGCGGCAAGTTCGCCAAGGTGATCGACTGGTTCGCCAGCGGCACCTTGCAGCCGGAGCGCCTCATCACCCACCGCTTCAGGCTCGACGCCTACGCCACCGCGTTCGAGACGTTCGAGTACAACCAGACCGAATGCTGCAAAGTGCAGCTGATCTTCTGATGCAAACCATCTGATCCAAAACATGGACCGTCTCGGCACCGCCACGCTCCACCGCCTGCCCGCCGGCATCGTCAGGCCGGACTACGACCGTACGACGGTCGCGACCGGGATCGCCCATCTCGGACTGGGCGCGTTCCATCGCGGCCACCAGGCCGTCTACACCGACGCGCTACTCAAGGACGATCCGCGCTGGGGCATCCTCGGCGTCTCCTTACGCTCACCCGACACCCGCGATGCGCTCGAACCGCAAGGCGGCCTCTACAGCGTGACGGCCAGCGATGGCGCCGGCCATGCGCGGCGCGTCATCGGCGCGCTCACCGGCGTTGCGGTCGCGCCGGAAGATCCTGCGGGCCTGATCGCACGGCTGGCCGATCCCGCGGTGCGTATCGTCTCGACGACGGTGACCGAGAAGGGCTACAGCCACGATCCGGCCACCGGCGCGTTGCGCGCCGATGATCCCGACATCCGTCACGACGCTCTCAATCTCACGCATCCGCGAAGCACGCTCGGCTTCATCGTCGGCGGCCTGCGGCTGCGGCGGCAGCGGGGCCTGCCGCCCTACACCGTGCTCGCCTGCGACAACCTTCCCGCCAATGGCCACACCTTGCGCGGCCTTGCCATCGCCTTCGCCGAGCTGACCGACCGCGACCTCGCCGAATGGATCGCGGACAATGTCCGCTTTCCCTCGACCATGGTCGACCGCATCGTGCCGGACACCACCGACGCCGACCGCAGTGATGTCAGCGCCGCGCTCGGCCTCGACGATGCCTGGCCCGTCGTGACCGAGCCGTTCAGCCAATGGGTCATCGAGGATGAATTCGGCGGCGACCGTCCCGCATGGGACGCCAGCGGCGCGCAATTCGTCCGCGACGTCGCGCCGTTCGAGCTGATAAAGCTCCGGCTGCTCAACGGCGCGCACTCCACGCTCGCCTATCTCGGCTATCTCATGGGTTGCGAGACAGTCGCCGCGGCGATGGCCGAGCCCGATCTTGCCGGTCTCGTCGAGGACATGATGCGCGAGGAGATCACGCCGACCCTGCCCGCGCTCGGCGGCTTCGACGTGGCGGCCTATCGCGCCGCGCTGCTCAACCGCTTCCGCAATCCGGTGCTCAAGCATCGCACGGCGCAGATCGCGATGGACGGCTCGCAGAAGCTGCCGCAGCGCCTGCTCGGCACGATCCGTGACCGGCTGGCGCGCGGCGTGCCGATCACCCGGCTCGCGCTCGCCGTTGCGGGATGGATGCGCTACGTCAGCGGCACCGACGAGCACGGCCAGCCGATCGCGCCGCGCGACCCGCTGGCGGCCAAGCTGCGCGCACTGGCGGATGAGGCCGGCCCGGTCGCGAGCCGGCTCGCGCCGGCGTTGTTGTCGGTTACGTCAGTCTTCGGCCACGGGTTGCCGAACGATCCTCGTTTCGCGCGTGCGGTTGAGACGGCACTCGGTAGCCTCTTCCTGAATGGAACCCGTGCGACTGTCGCGCGGATCCGGCAAGACGTAGGCTGACGTCACGTCGGCTCTGGCCGGACGAACGGGCGACATCAGCATCGAACTAAACGTTCGGCAACAGCTTGCCCGGATTCATCAGCCCGTGCGGATCGAGCGTAGCCTTGAGCTGTCGCATCAGTTCCAGCTCGAGCGGCGGCTTGCACAGCGGCATCTCGGCGATACGGAGCTGGCCGATGCCGTGCTCGGCGCTGATCGAGCCCCTGCGGCGGGTGACCTCGTCGTGGACGATACGGGTGATCCACGCACCGTGCTCGTAGAACTGCGCCTCGCTCATATCGAGCGGACGCATCAGGTTGTAGTGCAGGTTGCCGTCGCCGAGATGACCGAACACCATGGGCCGGATGCCCGGCAGCGCCGCACGGACTGCTGCATCCATCACATCAACGAAATCGGCGATCTCGGCAACGGGGACGGCGATGTCGTGCTTGAGCGCCTTGCCCTCGCGCACCAGCGCCTCCGACACGCTTTCGCGCACGCGCCAGAAAGCCTTCGCCTGCGTGCCGTCCTGAGCAACCACGGCATCTGAGGCGATCCCGTTCGCCATCGCCTCGGCCAGCGCAGTTTCGAGCCGCACGGTCAGCGCGCTCTCGTCACCAATGTCGCTCAGTTCGATCAGCACTGCCGCGCCGGGAAGCGCCGCGAATGGCAGCCGCGTGTCCGGCATTTGGCGCAGGATCATCTCCAGCGTCGCCGAGGTCAGGAACTCGAACGCGGTGAGCCGGTCGCCGCAATGCGCACGCGACAGCCGCAGCAGCGCGAGTGCGGCGGCTGCATCGGCCACGGCGACGAAGGAGGTCGCACGCGCGGTCGGCTGCGGAAACAGCTTGAGCACGGCGCCGGTGATGATGCCGAGCGTTCCTTCCGAACCGATGAACAGATCGCGCAGCGCGTAGCCGGTGTTGTCCTTGCGCAAGGAGCGCAGGCCGTCCCAGATCCGGCCGTCCGGGAGCACCACCTCGAGGCCGAGCGTCAGCTCGCGCATCACGCCATAACGCAGCACGGCGACGCCGCCGGCATTCGCCGCGAGATTGCCGCCGACGGTGCAACTGCCCTCGGAGCCCAGGCTGAGCGGAAACAGCAAGCCGGCCGCGCGCGCGGCGTCCTGCACCTTGGCCAGTACGACGCCGGCATCGACCACGATGGTCTGGCCGATGGGATCGACCGCGCGGATACGGTTCATCCGCGCCAGCGACAGCACGACCGCCCTTCCGCCCGCATCCGGCGTCGCGCCGCCGGACAGGCTGGTGTGGCCGCCCTGCGGCACCACGGCGGAGCGCGCCTCGGCGCAGGCCACCATGACGGCCGCAACCTCCGCGGTCGAGCCGGGGCGCACCACCGCAATCGCAGTGCCATGATACTTGCCGAGCCAGTCGCGCAGATATGGCGCCTGATCCTTGGCCGCGACGAGAACATGCGCCGCGCCGATGGCGCCCTGCAGCCTTTCGATCAGCTCCGTCATGATCAGCGCTTTGACCCTTTGATGGCTTGAGAGGCCGATGCCCGCAAACTAACAGGCCAGCCGATCGCGATCCCAATACCAAGTTGTCCGGCGTCCATAATCGATTGTTATGGGTGCGTTCAGGCCGGCGCCAGCGCCACTGGCGGCGCGATGTGCGGCACGGCTTCGACCAGCTCGCGGGTGTAGTCGGTCTGCGGGTTGGCGAACAGCGCCCGGCTCTCGCCCTGCTCGACGATCAGGCCGGTACGCAGCACGATGGTGCGGTCGCACATCATGCGCACGACGTTGAGATCGTGGCTGACGAACAGGAAGGCGAGATTGTCCTCCCGCCTCAGCCTGTTGAGAAGCTGCAGCACCACGGCCTGCACGGAGACGTCGAGCGCCGCGGTCGGCTCGTCCAGCACCAGCAGCCGCGGCCGGCAGGCGATGGCCCGCGCGATGCCGACGCGCGCCTTCTGGCCGCCGGAAAGCTGGTGCGGAAAGCGCGACAACAGCTCGCGCGGCAGCCCGACGCGGTCTGCGCATTCCTCCACGCGCTGGCGCAGCTTGTCGCCGTTGCGCATGTTCATCAGCCGAAACAACGGATGAGCGACGCAGTCGAACGCGGTATAGCGCGGATTGAGGCTGTCGTTCGGATCCTGGAAGACGATCTGAATGTCCTTGCGCAGCTCGCTCGCGTGGAAGTCGCGTGCCGGGATCTGGCCGATCGGCCGCCCGTCGAACAGGATCTCGCCCTCGCTGGGATCGATCAGGCGGCAGATCATGCGCGAGGTCGTGCTCTTGCCCGAGCCGCTCTCGCCGACCAGGCCGACGCTCTCGCCGCCGCGCATCGTCATCGAGAAGTCGGCCACCCCAACGGTGCCGTCGTCGAAGCGCTTGACGATGTTCTTGACGTCGAGCAGCAGCGGCGTGCCGTGCGGCGGAGGCGGCAGCTCGCTTATCTCGACCAACGGAATCCTCTCGCCATCGGGCACCAGATCCTCGATGCGCGAGGTCGCCGTCGGCGATGCCGCGACCAGACGCTTGGTGTAGGGGTGCTGCGGGCGATGGAACAGCGTGAGCGGCTCGGCCTGCTCGACCAGCCTGCCCTGCTCCATCACCACGACGCGCGCGCAGTAGCGCGCGGCGAGCCCGAGATCATGCGTGATCAGGATCGTCGCCATGCCGCGGTCGGCGGCGATATGAGCGAGCAGGCCCATCACCACCTTCTGTGTGGTGACGTCGAGGCCGGTGGTCGGCTCGTCGGCGATCAGGAGCTGCGGACTGCAGGAGATCGCGATCGCGATCATCACGCGCTGGCACATGCCGCCGGACAGCTCATGCGGATAGGCGCCCATGCGCCGCTCGGGATCGCGGATCTGCACCGCCTTGAGCAAGCTCAGAGCCTCGGCCTGCGCCTCCTGCCGCGACAGACGGCGATGGGCGAGGATCGCATCCGCAATCTGCTGGCCGACGGTGCGGATCGGGTTGAGCGCGGCGCGCGGGTTCTGGAAGATCATCGCCATGGCTGCGCCATGCAGGCTGCGCAGATCGGCGCCGCCGGCGCGGGTGATGTCCTGGCCCTTGAAGCGGATGCAGCCATCGGTGATGCGGCCGGCCTTGTCGAGCAGATGGGTGATGGCAAAGCCGGTCACCGATTTGCCGGAGCCGCTCTCGCCGACAAGGCCCAGCATCTCGCCGGGCTGCAGCGACAGCGACACGCCGCGCACCGCCTCGACGAGACCGCGACGGGTCGAGAAGGTCACCTTGAGGTTCTCGACCTCGAGCAGCGGCGCCGTCACGTGCGCATCCGGGGTTGCGCCCGGCTCTGCTTGGTTCTGACGAGACATCACGTGCGCATCCTCGGATCCAGGATGTCGCGCAGGCCGTCGCCGAGCAGATTGAAGCACAGCACCGCGCTCATCAGCGCAAGTCCGGGAAACGCCACCAGCCACCAGCGCCCCGTGGAGATGAAGCGTGCGCCCTCGGCGACCATGATGCCCCATTCCGGCGTCGGCGGCTTGACGCCGAGGCCGATGAAGGAGAGGCCCGCGGCATTGAGAATGGCCCAGCCGAGATTGAGCGAGATCTGCACCGCCATCGCCGGCAGCACGTTCGGCAGCAGGAAGCGCAGCACCACGGCGATGTGGCTCTCGCCGCAGGCCCGCGCGGCCTCGACCCAGCCGAGATTACGGCGGATGTTCACTTCGGCGCGGGCGAAGCGGATGTAGAACGGCAGATTGATGATCGCGGTCGCGATCACGATGTTCTCGACGCGGTTGCCGAGCGCGGCGACCATCGCCATCGCCAGCACGAACAGCGGGAACGCCATCAGGACGTCGACGAAGCGGCCGACCGCCTTGTCGAGCCGGCCGCCGGCATAGCCGCACAGCGCGCCGACGACCGACCCGAGCGCGAAGGACACGGCGACCGCCGTCACCGCGATGGTAAGATCGAGCCGGCTCGCGACGATCAGGCGGCTCAGCACGTCGCGGCCGAGCTGGTCGGTGCCGAACCAGTGCGCCGCGCTCGGCGGCTGCAGCGCGGCGGAAACCTCGGACGCGACAGGATCGTAAGGCGCGAGCCACGGCGCAACGATCGCGATCAGTGCCAGCAGCAGCGCGCCGCCGGCCGCGACGGCGGTGACCGGATTGCCGCGTAGCACGAACGCGGTATGGCGCAGGGTCGACGCGGTCTCGATCGTGCTCATGCTCACGCCACTGTCGCCCTGGGATCGGCGATGCCATAGAGCACATCGACCAGGAGATTGACGATCACGAAGATCGTCGCCATCAGCAGCACGAAGCCCTGCACCGGCGCGTAGTCCGACACCAGCAGCGCATCGAGCGCGTAGGAGGCGACACCCGGCCAGGAGAACACCTTCTCCACCAGCACGTTGGCGCCGAGCATGGTCGAGAATACGATGCCTGCGATGGTGATCACCGGAAGGATCGCGTTGCGCAGCGCATAGGTGACGACGATGCGCCACCACGACAGCCCGACCGAGCGCGCGGTGCGCACGAAGTCGCTGCCGAGCGACACCAGCATCGAGGCGCGGGTGATCCGCGCCAGCGGCGCGATCACGAACAGCGCCATGGTCAGCGCCGGCAGCATCAATTGCCGCGCCGCCGCCCACCAGCCCTCGAGATCGCCGGCGAGCAGGAAATCGATGATCAGGAAACCGGTGCGCTGCGGCGGCAGCGTGGCGAAGATGTCGATGCGGCCCGTGGGGTCCGGCGCGAAGCCGAGTAGATAGTAGAACACGTAGATCAGCAGCAGACCGGAGACGAAGGTCGGCACGCAGACGCCGAGCGAGCAGAACAGCCGCACGCCGTGATCGACCAGCGACCCTGGCCGGAGCGCTGCTAGCACGCCAAGCGGCACCGCCGAGACCAGCGCGATCAGCAGCGCCGTCAGCGTCAATTCCAGCGAGGCCGGCAGCCGCTCCTTGAGGTCCTTGGCAACGGCCTGTCCGGTCATCATCGAACGGCCGAGATTGCCGCGGCCGACGTCGTACAGATAGATCGCGAGCTGGTTCGGCAGCGGCTTGTCGAGCCCGAGCTGCCGGCGGATCACCTCGATCTCCTCCTGGCCGGCATTGGGGCCGGAGGCAAAGAACACGGCCGGGTCCCCCGGCAGCACGCGCATCAAGAGAAAGGTGAACACCAGGACGCCGAACAGCGCCGGCAGCGACGAGACGAAGCGTCGCCCCGCCCGAGCCAAGGTTGCGCCGATCGTGCCCATGGTTGTCAGCCGTCCCCGTTACTTGCGGCTCAGGTTACGATAATCGACCTGCCGCGTGAACTGGTAGACATAGCCATCCACCGTCGGCTGCATCGCCGCGTCCTGCGCCGCCTGCCAGATCGGGATCTGGAACATCTGGTCGAAATGGATGGCGTTGAGCGCCTTGCCCTGCTCCTCATATTTCGCCTTGTCGGCCTCGAAGCGCGCCTCCTGCGCGATCTTCTCCAGCTCAGCATTGTCGGTCGAGGAGTAGTTCCAGCGCTGCTTGCCGGTGTAGAAGTTGCGATAGAAGTAGTCGGTCGATGGCAGCCAGGCGACGATGCCCTCGGTGAAGAACGGCAGCTTCTTCTCGTTGATCGCGGTCGACATCTGCGCATCCGGCAGCTTCTGGATGTCCATCTTGATGCCGATCTTGGCGAGCGATTCCTTGACCAAAGCGGCCATCGGCTCGGCGGTCGCCGCCTGGCCGACATTGAAGCTGAAGGTGGTGGAGAAGCCGTCCGCCATGCCGGCGTCTTTCAGATAGGCCTTGGCCTTCTCCAGATCGAGCTTGATCGGCTGCGGGATCGGATAGCCACCGCTCGGCGGCTTGCCGTCGGCCCAGGTCGCGCCGTAGAGCGGCGCGCCGCGGCCGAACAAGGCCGCCTTGAACATGTCGTCATAGGGCAGCGCAGAGGCGATGGCGCGACGCACATTGACGTTGTCGAACGGCGGAATGGTGTTGTTCATCGAGATGAAGGTCACCGCGTTGTATTGCGGCGTCGAGATCACCTTCAGCTTGCCCTTGCTTTCCAGCGACTGCACGTCGCTCGCCTGCAGATCGATGACCAGATCGGCATCACCGCGCTCGACGAGGTTGGCGCGCGTCGCCGGCTCCGGTACCGACTGGATGATCAGGCGCTTGAACGCCGCCGGCTTGTCCGGCGTGCCGCGATTCCACGCTTCATTGCGCTTGGCGATCACCTGCTCGCCGGGCTTGAAGGTCTCGACGATGTAGGCGCCGCTGCCGGCCGCGTTCTCCTTGGTCCAGTTCAGCGCCCAGGGATCTTCAGCCGTCGCATGCGCCTTGGCCAGCTTGGAGTTGATGATGATCGGATAGACGGTCGCGAGATTCGGCAGCGCCAGCTTGTCCGGCTTCGGCAAGGTCACTTCGAACGTCAGGGGATCAATGACCTTGAACTGATCGGCCGACGTCAGCGAGCCCGTCAGCAGTTGCGCCTTGCCGAGGATCGGCGCGCTGACGCAGCGGTCGAGCGACCATTTGACGTCCTCGGCCGTCACCGGCGAGCCGTCCTGGAACTTGGCGTCGGGGCGCAGCTTGAAGGTGATCTTCAAACCGTCAGCGCTGACCTGATAGGATTCAGCGAGCTCGCCGGTGATCGTGTCGAGATCGAACACCCACTTACCATTGAGCTGCTTGCGACCGAACGACACCAGCCGGTCGTAGCTCGACATCGACAGCGCGAAGGCCTCGCGCGTCGAGCCCGGAATGTTCGGATCGAGCGTGTTGACGGTGGCGCCGGTGACGTAGCGCAAGGTCTCCGCGCGGCTCTGCGCATGCGCCGATGGCGCAGCCAGCATCACCGCGAGCAAGGCGGTCGCAGCGAACAACGAACGTTTGGACATCTCGAAACTCATCGCCCTTGTTCCCTCATTGGTCTCAAAATCCGGGACTGAAATACCCTGCCAGCGGTCACCGGCGGCGCAAGCGCATCAGATGGGAGCGCAGCAGATGGAAGCGCAGCAGATGGAAGCGCAGCAGCAAATCACGTGCCACGGCACACCTCGGCCTGCTTCACATCGTAGGCCTGGAAGCTGGCCCAATGCTTGTCGATGTCGGCCTTGAACAACCCGCGCGTCAGCCCATGCACGAGCTTCGGCACCGCTGTGGTCATTGCATTGATGGAAGATCCCGACGCGCCGAAGCTCATCGTCGAGGCAATGGCAAACACATGGACGTCGCGGATCCACGGCGTTGCGCCAGCCACACGCTCGCACAGCGCATAGTCGTCGGCGAGATAGGGAAAGGCGCCAAGCCGGTCGTTGCGCTCGCTGGCATCGGGCGTGTAGCGATCGCACCAGCGCGCGATGTTGGCGGCAAAGCGCTGCAGCTCCGGACGCTTTGCGAAGTCCATCGAGATGCCCGTCGCGCTGATCACGAAGTCGACCGCGACGTCGCCTTGCGGCGTCTGCAGCACGACTCCGTCGGACGTTTCGCGCGCGGCCACGATCGGCGCGCCCTCGTGTAGATGGAACGCGGCATGACGAGCGCACCGATCGTAGGTGTGCTGCGGAAAGCCCTCGCGCAATTCGAGGACCGCGCGCATGAAACGCCAGCGCCAGGCGTCGTCGAGCTCGGAGAAATGCCGCAGGAAACCGCGGAACGTCAGCCAGCGATAGGGCTGGATCAGCTGGATTTCCGCGCGGCGGCATAGCAGATCGACGCGCGCCGCACCGGCTTCGAGCGCAACCGCCGCATTGTCGAACGCCGAGGCACCGGCGCCGATCACGGCGACGCGGCGGCCGCGCAAGCTGTCGAAATCGATCTCGGCGCCGGAATGGGCGCCGCGCGTTGCGGGCAGATCGCGCAGCGGCTCCGGAATGCTCCAGTCGCCCATCCCCTCCTGCCCGGTCGCCAGCACGATCTTGCGCGCGTAGATCGTCGCCTCACCATCCTTGCTGCGCACGGTCGCCTGCAGCAGTCCATCAGCGGCCGGCGCGATATCGACGACTTCGCAGCCGTTGCGCACGGGAAGGTCGAGCACCTCGCGATACCAGGCGAGATAGTCTGCCCAATATTCGCGCGGAATCAGGTCAAGATTGCGCCAGCTCTCGCCGCCGAACTTCGCCTCGTGCCACGCCTGATAGGTCAGACAGGGGATGTCGAGATCGGGTCCGGTGAAATCTTTCGGGCTGCGCAGGGTCGGCATGCGCGCATAGCTGAGCCACGGTCCTTCGCGGCCAGCTTCGGCTTTGTCGAGCACGAGAATGTTGCTGACGCGGGAGCGCAGCAGCGCGAAGGCGGTGGCAAGACCCGATTGGCCGCCGCCGACGATCAGCACATCGCGCGCAGGTCGGCCATCGGGACCGATGACAGGCGTCAGCCATGGCATGCTGGGATGCGCGATCCTAGCAAGATCGCTGCGGACCTGGGCCGTCAGCGCGGCGAGACCGTCGCTCATGCCGGCCACCGGATGAAACACGCGCAATCGCGATCGACACGCTCGCTGTCGCTCACGCTCTCTCCATCAGTCATGTCACCCGGCACGCGAAGCTTAGCAAAGCAGGTCCGGCACCGACCATACCGATTTGTCCGCCGCCCATAACAGCTTGTTATGGGACGGCAGCGGCAGCTAGAATCGACAGCCATCCGCAGCGAGACAAGAGGTCGCATGCCGCTCAATCTGCGCCAGATCGAGGTGTTCCGCGCCATCATGATGACAGGCTCGATCAGCGGCGCTGCGCGGCTGCTGTCCGTGTCGCAGCCCGCGATCAGCCGGCTGCTGGCCTATACCGAGGATGGCCTCAAGCTCAAGCTGTTCGAGCGCATCAGCGGCCGGGTGCAGCCGACGCCGGAGGCCAGGCGGCTGTTCGCCGAGGTCGAGCACGTCCATCGCGGCGTCGCGCGCATCAACGATCTCGCCGACGAGTTGCGCGCGGGCGGCACCGGGACGATCCGCGTGGTGGCGAGCCCGAGCGCGGCACACAGCATGGTGCCGGAGGCGCTGGCGCGGCTGCGCGACCGCTTTCCCGATCTGCGCGTCGAGTTCGAGTCGCTGACCCTGCTGGAGATCGTCAGCCGCGTCGGCACAGCCCGCGCCGATCTCGGCATCACCGTGCTGCCGGTCGACGAGCCGACAGTTGCGGTCGAGACGATCGCGGAGGGCGCGCTGCACGTGATCATGCCGGCCGATCATGCCCTGGCGAAGCTGCGCAGCATCAGGCCGAAGGACATGCTGCCCTATCCGCTGGTCGGCTTCGGCCGGCAGACGCCTTATGGCCACATCGTCACATCGGCCCTCGCCGGCGGCCCGGAGCCGACCACGATCGTGCGCTACACGCCCGACGCCTGCGCCATGGCCCGCGCCGGCGCGGGCCTTGCCGTGGTCGACGAATTCGTGCTGCGCGGCCGCGCCTGGCCCGACCTCGCGGCACGGCCACTCGCACCGAAAATTCCGATGCGCGCGTATCTGCTGACGCCACGCTTCGAGCCGCTATCACGCAACGCGGCCGCGCTTGCGGACATTTTGCGCGGGCGCGATCGGAAATCCGGCACTGCGAGGCGTTGAGCTACGCCGCCAGCCAGCCGCCATCGACCGGCAGCACGATGCCGGTCGTGAACGACGCCTCGTCGCTGGCGAGGAACAGCGCGGCGGCCGCGACCTCGTCTGCCGCGCCAAAGCGCTTCATGGCGTGGCGCTGGCGTGAGGCCTCGCGCACCGGCTCGGGATCGGCGTGGCGCGCAAAGCTCCGGCGCAGCAGCGGCGTGTCGATCGCGCCCGGCGCCAGCGCATTGACGCGGATGCCATCGGCGGCGAAGTCGACCGCCATGGTGCGGGTCAGGCTGATGATCGCGCCCTTGGCGGCGATATAGGCGCTGTTGCCTTTGCCGCCGGCGACCGCAAGCTGCGACGCCACGGTGATGATCGATCCGGCCTTCTGCTTCTGCATGATCGGCACCGCGACCTTGGCCCACAGCCAGGTGCCGCCGACATTGGCGCGGAACACCGCGTCCCAATCCATAGGATCGGTCGTGACCACGGTGCCGCCGCAGGAGAAGCCGGCAGCGGTCATCAGCACATCCAGCCGGCCGCGCGCGGCTGCCACGCTCTCGACCGTCGCCTTTGCAAAATCAGCTTCGCCGACATCGCCGACATACACGCGGCCCTGGCCTCCGGCCTTGGCCAGGAGCAACAGGGTTTCCTCCGCGCCTGCCGCGTCGCGGTCGACCAGCGCAACATAAGCGCCCTCGCGCGCGAACATGACGGCGCTGGCGCGGCCGATGCCGGAGCCGCCGCCGGTGATGACCGCGACCTTCGCCTTGAGCCTCATCTCAATCTCTCCCGTGCTGATCGAACCAGCGGCCGAAATGCTCCGCCGACGCCGCGCAGTCGAAGCGCGCGCGCCAGCCGAACTCCTCGGCCAGTCGCGTCGTCGACAGCCGGCCGCGGTTCGGAGCAAACACCGGCACCGTCGGCGCCTCGCCCTGCTCCGCGAGCCGGCAGACGAAACCGGAGCGGCCTTGCGCGAAGGCGCGGCCCCAGGCCTCGGCGGTAAACATGGCTGCGTTGGAGATGTTGTAGAGCCTGTGCTGCGACCTCTCGGCTTCCAGCAACCGGCAGATGGCGTCGGCGACGTCGACCGCATAGACCCAGTCCTTGTCGCCCGGCTCGTTCAGCAGCGCCGGGGCATTGCGCGCGCAACAGGCTGCGATCAGCGCCTGCGGCGATGGCGTGTCGCGCACGCCGCCGGCGCGCTCGAAAGGGCCGAAGACCGCCGACAGGCGCACGCTGATCACGTCGGTTTGCCACAGATCCGACAGCCGCGCGGCGACGCGCTCGGAGGCGAACTTGGTGATCGCATAGAGCGATACCGGCTCGCACGGCATGGTCTCCTCCAGCACGGCAAAGCGCTGACCGCTGTCGCCATAGGACGCCGCCGAGGACAGGTTGATGACGCGGCGGATGCCGCTGCCGCGCGCCGCCTGCAGGATCGGCACCTGCGCAAGCAGATTGACCGCGAGGATGCGCTCCGGGTCGGCCGCATCGCGCTCGGGCCCGGCAGTGATCGCGGCGCCGAGCACGACGGCATCGCAGCCGCTGGCGACGGCGGCCGCGACGGCGCTCGCATCGGTGACGTCGCCCTGCACCAGGTGCAGACGCTCGCGATACGGCGCGAGGGCGCGCTGCGCTGCCGCCGGCAAACCTGCTGCGTCAAAGATCGTCGCGGCATGGCCGCGCTCCAGCAGGCCTTGCGCAATGTTGAGCCCGACGAAGCCGGCGCCGCCGAAGATCAGGACATGCATCAAAGAGGTCCTCGCGTGGACAGCGATCGACAAAGGGCGTTCAGCTCTCTCCCCACGTCATGGCCTAGCGCCGCCCCGGCCATCCACGTCCGGCGGCATCCCGGGAAGCACGTGGATGCCCGGGTCCAGCCCGGGCAGGACGGCGGACAGCGGAGCGACCGCGTCGACATGATCAGCTACTCCAACAGCTCTTCGCGCCTAGAGCAGCTTCGCCCCAAAATTCTGCTCCGGGTCCATATCCGCGACCAGGCGCCCCGTCGGCGTCGCAGCCTCGCCACCGCTGCGGGCGAGGAACTGGCCGGAGCCGGGCTGGGCCGACAGTCTGCCGCCGTCAACGATGACGCGGCCGCGCGACAGCACGGTCACCGGCCAACCCTGCACGCTGCGCCCCGCAAATGGCGTGTAGCCGGCGAGGTCGTGCATGGCGGCATCGCTGATCGTGACGTGTTTGTCCGGATCCCACAGCGCGATGTCGGCATCGGCGCCGATCGCGATCGCGCCCTTTCTCGGATGCAGATTGTAGATCTTGGCCGGCGCCGTCGCTGTCAGCTCGACGAACTTGTTGAGGCCCAGCCGCCCCTTCGACACCATCGCGTCGAACAAGAGCGGCAGCCGCAGCTCCAGGCCCGGCAGGCCGTTGGCGATCTGCTTGAAGTTGGGGTTGGGGCCGGCGCGCAGCTTGCCGGTCTCGTCGAACCGATACGGCGCGTGATCGGAAGAGATCGTCTGCAGGTCGCCGAGCGACAGCGCCTGCCACAGCGCCTCCTGATCGGGCGCGCGGCGCGGCGGCGGACTGCACATCCACTTCGCACCCTCGATGCCGGGCTTGTCGAGATCATCAGCCGTCATGAACAGATATTGCGGGCACGTCTCAGCAAACACCTTCAGCCCCTGCCCGCGCGCATCCCGGATCACTTTCGCACCTTCCGCGGTCGAGACGTGGAAGATCATGATCGGCTGATCGACGAGGGCGGCCATGCCGATCAGCCGGTTGAACGCTTCGGCCTCGGAGAAGCGGGCGTGGCTGATGGCGTGATATTTCGGCGCGGTGTAGCCGCGCGACAGCAGCCGCTTCACCATCCAGGAGATGATGCCATGGTTCTCGGCGTGCGCGCACAGCATGGCGCCGCCTTCGCGCGCGGCGACGAGAATGTCGAGCAGCGGCTCGTCGTCGATCTTGAGCCGGTCGTAGGTCATGAAGATCTTGATCGAGCCGTGGCCCTGGCGGATCAGCGCCGGCAGGTCCCGCTCCAGCGTCTCCCTGGTCGGATCGGCGACGATCATGTGGAACGCGTAGTCGATCACGGCACCCTTGCGCGCCAGCGCGTGATAGTCCTCGACCACCTGCGGCAACTGCATGCCGACATGCTGGGCTGCGAAGGAGATCACGGACGTGGTGCCACCGAACGCGGCCGACGTGGTGGCGCTCTCGAACGTGTCGGCATTGACGATCCCTGCCGCCGAGAGCTGCTCGATATGGCAATGGCTGTCGACGCCGCCGGGCAGCACATACTTGCCGCGCGCATCGATCTCGCGCTTGGCCGGGCCGAGCCCGCGGCCGATCGCCGCGATGGTCTCGCCTGTGATGGCGACATCGGCCTCGAACGTATCGGTGGTGGTGGCGACGCGCCCGCCCCGGATGATCAGGTCATAGTCCGGCTCGGTCATCGCGATCTCCTAGTTCTGCCAGATGGAACGCCGTGGACGCGCGGTGACCGCATCGGCCCCATTGCGTCAGCCATGGCATAGTGGTTGCCTGTCACGCGCCGTCAACACTGAAGAAGCAGGTAGCTCCCATGTCCCGCCCGCGCATCACCGTGATCAATCCGAACTCCAACCAGGTGGTCACCGACGGCTTGGCGGCGGCGCTCAAGCCGCTGATGTTCGCCGACGGGCCGGAGATCGTCTGCGAGACCTTGAAGGAAGGTCCATACGGCATCGAGAGCCAGAAGGACGCCGACAGCGTCACCCTGCCGCTGCGGCGTCTCGTCGAGGGCGACAACGCGTCCAGCGCGTTCGTGATCGCCTGCTACAGCGACCCTGGCCTGCATGTCTGCCGCGAGGCCACGGCACGGCCGGTGCTCGGCATCGCCGAATGCGGCGTGCTCACCGCGCTGACCCGCGCCGACACGTTCGGCGTTCTCGCCATCGCGCAGCGCTCGATCCGCCGCCACATCCGCTATCTCCGCCAGATGGGCTTGATGGATCGGTTGGCCGCGGAACGGCCGTTGGACATGACCGTGGCGGAGACGGCGTCAGGCGAAGGCACCTTGGCGAAGATGATCGCGGTCGGCCGCGCGCTGAAGGAGGAGGACGGCGCCGGCGCCATCGTGATGGGTTGCGCCGGCATGGCGCGGCACCGGAAGAGCTTAGAGGAGGCGCTGGGGATTCCGGTGATCGATCCGACCCAGGCTGCGGTGACGATGGCGCTCGGCGCGGTGGCGTTTGCCGGGTGAGTGGCGCTGAGCCTTGCGCTCTGCATTCGCTGATCTGCCCGACCGATCGCCTCACACACGGCTGTCGTCCCGGCCTTGAGCCGAGACCCATAGCCACCGGCTGCGGTGAGGCAGGCAACTAACAGTCACGTTCCTCGATAGCTTCCGCGGTATGGGTCCCGGCGTTCGCCGGGACGACACCATTGTCGTCGCTGGAGTCGAGCACAATAACTGCGATTTGCTTGGCTCCGGCAGCTAAAAAACTCGTTGTTCACTCCGGCGGCACCGCGCCCGTGCGGCTGGTGATCAGCCCGTAATGCTCGATCCGCCGATGCCTTGCGAAGTCGAAGATCGTCTGCTTGCCGAACCGCGTCGCATCGAGATCGCACGGCACGACCAGCACCTCGTCCCCTTCCGTCGCGGCCTCCGCGACGATCTCGCCGTCGGGATTGACGATCAGGCTGCCACCGATCAGGTGATGGCCGTCCTCGACGCCGGCCTTGGCGACCGCCACCACCCAGCACGAGTTCTGGTAGGCGCCGGCCTGCGCCGAGAGGCGATTGTGAAACAGGCGCTGCTGCAGGCCCTCGGCGCTCTTCAATGAGTTCACCGACGGCGTGTTGTAGCCGATCAGCACCAGCTCGACGTCCTGCAGCCCCATCACGCGATAGGTCTCCGGCCAGCGGCGGTCGTTGCAGATCGCCATGCCGAAGATGCCGCCGAGATTGCGCCACACCGGAAAGCCGAGATCACCCGGCTCGAAATAGCGCTTCTCCAGATGCTGGTGGCTGCGCTCCGGTTCGAACTCCTCGTGGCCGGGCAGATGCACCTTGCGGTACTTACCGACGATGGTGCTGCTGCGATCCGTGAGGATGGCGGTGTTGTAGTGGTGCCCATCCGGCGTCAGCTCGGCATAGCCGAGATACATCGCCATACCATGCTGCGCAGCGCGATCGAACAGCGGCTGCACGGCGGCGTTCGGCATCATCAGCTCGAACCAGCTATCGACCTCCGCCTGATTCTCCATGTACCAGCGTGGAAAGAACGTCGTCAGCGCCAGCTCTGGATAGACGATGAGATCGGCCCCCCGGCGCTTGGCCTCGTCCAGCAGCGCGATCATGCGCGCCACCACCGCCTCGCGGCTGTCGGCGCGCTGAATCGGCCCCATCTGGGCGGCGGCAACGTTGATCACGCGCATGGTTGGTCTCCTATTCTAACTCTGGCGTCACCCCGGCCGATGCAGCACGGGCCGCGTCCGCGAGAACGATGGGCGGCCGCGCTTCAGCCCCCACAGCGGCTGCGCCAGGGTCGAGACCGCCTCGGTCGGATTGGCTGCATCGATGCAGACGAGATCGGCCGGCGCGCCGACGGTGATGCCGTAGTCGCCGAGCCGCATCAGCTTCGCCGCATCATGGGTCACCATGTCCAGGCAGCCGGCGAGATGGTCAGGGCGTGAGACGTGGCAGACATTGGCATAGAGATTGGCCATGCGGATCAGCGAGCCGTCGCCATAGGGCGTGAACGGGTTGAGCACATTGTTGGTCGAGAGCGAGCAGGTCACGCCCGCAGCGCGTAGCGGCTCCAGGGGGACCACGCCGCGTGGGATCGCATGATCCTGCCGGCGCCCCATCAGATGCAGGTCGGTCGAGGGCAACACGGTGACGGCGACCCCGGCATTGGCCAATTGCGCAGCGATGGCTTTGAAGCGCTGCGGCGGCAGTAGCGACAGCTGCGTGACGTGACCGACGGCGACGCGGCCGCCCCAGCCATACTCCTCGGTCTTGCGGCAGACATATTCGATCTGCATGTGATCGAGCGTCTCGGCGAGATCGAGATGCATGTCGATGTCGACGTCGTGCTCGCGCGCGATCGCGAAGATGCGGTCGATCTGGGCCGGCGGGTCGGTGTCGAAATACGGGGCGGCGCCGATGGTTCGCGCGCCGCGGCGCAGGCCTTCGATCAGCAGCTCCTCGGTGCCGGGATAGTTGGTGAGCCCTTCCTGCGGAAACACGCAGATCTCGAGATCGAGCGCCCAGGCATAATCGTGCGCGAGCCGCCGGATCGCCTCGAAGCCGATGAAGCCGATGCCGGGATCGAGCTCGACATGGGTGCGCATGCGCATCGTGCCATGGCTCACGCAGCGCTCCACCGTCTGCTTCGCTCGCGCGTAGACATCATCAGCGGTGAAGTTGCGTTTCGCGGCCGCGGTCTCGCGCACCGCCTCGGCGACTGTCCCGTCGCGGATGGTGCAGCGGTCGAGGATGCAAGTCTTGTCGAGATGGATGTGCGTCTCGATGAAGCCGGGAACGACGAGGCAATTCTCCGCGTCACGCTCCGCGCCGTCGGCCTGCAGCAACGGCGTGATCGCCGCGATGGCACCGTCGGAAATTCCGATATCGGCGCGGCGCAGTTCGCCCTGCTGCGCCAGCACCGCGTTGCGAATGATCAGGTCCATGCTGCCGCCAGGGATTCCATACGCGCGCCAAGCTGGCGGCCCGGCTGCGAAAAGGCAAGCACCATGCCAAGGCCCGTCCGCCGCAACGCGCGGCCAGCGGTCGATACCATTCGTTTACAAATAGACGGCCGCCGGGAACCACTTGTTTGCCGGGGAAAAACTGCTATATTGATGCATGGAAAACGTGAACTCGTTCTGCTCAGGCCCGTCGTCAAGGCGGGCCGTTGCCGTTTTGGGGGTAGCTGTCCGATGACTCGCTCCAACCGTACGGATCACATTCGCCTGACCTCGCACCCGGTGCCAGGCGCCAAGCACAATTTCCCGCTCCACTGGGGCGCCGAGAGCGCGCGCGAGCGCGGCCCGATCATCGGCACGGTGTCGCGTCCGCAGGACCGCAACGTGATCGGCAGCCATGGCGGCTCCTACACGGTCTACCGCGCGCTCGCGGTATCATCTGGTGCGCTCGATCCGATCCGCCGTCCGGATCTCACCAACACCCATCCCGCCGCTACCATCGGCCCGTTCGCGCAGTGGCGCGATCCGGCGAAGATCGTCGCGCTCGATCCCTGGGGCCATCTGGTCGCCGAGAATTTCGGCGGCGAGATCGCGGAAGGAATCGATATCCGGCCGACGATCGCCGTGACCAAGGCGCGCATCGAGCTGCCGGAGCTGCATGCGGCGCTCGCGGCCAAGCGCCTCGTTCATGATGGCGACGTCGTGCATGCCAATGGCAGCGTGTCCGTGGTGAAGATCGCGATCGACCCGGTGTGGTACCTGCCCGGCGTGGCCGCGCGCTTCGGCACCAGCGAGACCAATCTGCGCCGCGGCCTGTTCGAGCAGACCGGCGGCATGTATCCGGAGCTGGTGACCCGGCCCGACCTGCAGGTGTTCCTGCCGCCGATCGGCGGCACCACGGTCTATCTGTTCGGCGACGTCGACAAGCTCAATGACAGCCGGACGAAGATCACATGTCGCGTGCATGACGAGTGCAACGGCTCGGACGTGTTCGGCTCCGACATCTGCACCTGCCGCCCCTATCTGATCCATGGCATCGAGGAATGTGTCGCGGCCGGGCAGAACGGCGGCCTCGGCATCATCGTCTACAACCGCAAGGAGGGCCGCGCCCTCGGCGAGGTGACGAAGTTCCTGGTCTACAATGCGCGCAAGCGCCAGGAGGACGGCGACGCCGCCGCCGCCTATTTCGAGCGCACCGAATGCGTCGCCGGCGTGCAGGATGCGCGCTTCCAGCAGTTGATGCCCGACGTCATCCACTGGCTCGGCATCAAACGCATCGACCGCTTCATCTCGATGAGCGACATGAAGCATGACGCGCTGGTGGGCCAAGGCGTCGATATCGTCGAGCGCGTGCCGATCCCGGACGAGCTGATTCCGGCGGATGCCCATGTCGAGATCGCGGCGAAGAAGGCGGCCGGCTATTTCTCGCTGGAGCCGCAGAAGCCCGAGGCGCTCGGCGACACCGTCGGCCGGCCGCTCGAGAAATACTGAGCGCAGCAGCCGATCATGGACGACGTCTCCTATCTCCTCTCGGCCCGCGCAGTGCGCGAGCGGGCGCATCAAATGCTTGCGCTCGGTCTTGCCGACAAGCTGCCGCATTTTCGGGTCGAGATCGGCAAGCTCGATGCGATCGCCGACCTCGTGCTGGACGTCACCAGCAAGGCCTATCCCGATGGCGAGGTGCCGTTCCACTCGCGCTGGCGGCATTTCGTGGTCGGCGGCGTCGATCGCTGGGCCGCTGTCGCAGGCAAGATTCAGTGGAATGATGCGGCCTCACGGGCGCGCGCCGAGTTCGATCTCGCCATCACCAGCGTGCTGCTCGACGCGGGCGCCGGCGCGGCGTGGCGTTACCATGATGTCATAAGCGACACGCGTATCGGCCGCTCCGAAGGACTGGCGCTGGCGAGCCTCGACATGTTCGCACGCGGTGCGTTTTCGGCCGACGCGAGCGATCCGCTGCGGGCCGATGCAGCGAAGCTGAAGCAGCTCACCGTCGGCGATCTCGAACGCGGCTTCCAGGTGAGCGCCGACAATCCGCTGGTCGGACTCGAAGGCCGCGTTGCGCTGCTGCGCCGGCTAGGCGAGGTCACGGCTGCAAAGCCGGAGATCTTCGGTCGGAAAGATACCCCACGTCCCGGCGGTCTGTTCGATCAGCTCGCCGCTGGTGCGACCGGCGGCCACCTCCAGGCCGCTGACATTCTGCAGCAGGTGCTGCTGCAGCTCGGCCCGATCTGGCCGTCGCGGCTGACGCTGCAAGGCATCGCGCTCGGCGACTGCTGGCGCCATGCTTCCCTGGTCACCGATGACGCGACCAGCGGTCTCGTCCCGCTGCACAAGCTGTCGCAATGGCTGAGCTATTCGCTGATCGAACCGTTGCAGCGCGCGGGCCTGGTGGTCGAGAACATCGACGGCCTCACTGGCCTTGCCGAATACCGCAATGGCGGTCTGTTCGTCGATGGCGGCGTGCTGCTGCTGCGCGACCCTGCCGATGCCGCGCGCGCCCATGCAGTCGACTCGCCGCTGGTGGTGGAATGGCGCGCGCTGACCGTCGCCCTGCTCGACCGTCTGGCCTTGCTGATCCGTCAGCGCACCGGCCAGACCGCGGAGCAGCTGCCGCTGGCGCGAATCCTCGAAGGCGGCAGCTGGGGCGCCGGCCGCAAGCTCGCCTTCGCTCGCCGCCCGGACGGCTCGCCGCCACTGACCATCATCAGCGACGGCACTGTGTTTTAAGGGGGGTTGAGGCTAAACTCATCGATCTCGCGCCTCCGTCATTGCGAGCGAAGCGACTTGTCCGCCATAGCCCGAAGGGCGACGGCGGAAGCAATCCAGGGCCAGGAACGAAGTCTGGATTGCCTCGTCGCTCCGCTCCTCGCAATGACGAAACTGATGAAGTGCCTGTAGGGTGGGCAAAGCGCAGCGTGCCCACCATTCCAAGCTGAGCTAATATCAGGTGGGCACGGCGCTTCGCGCCTTTGCCCACCCTACGCTTCGGAGATGAAAGCCATGGAAGGCGTCACGGTCGTCGATCATCCCCTGGTGCAGCACAAGCTGACCTTGATCCGCGACAAGTCGATCTCGACCAAGTCGTTTCGCGAGCTGCTCAAGGAGATCGGCATGCTCCTGTGCTACGAGGTCACGCGCGACCTGCCGCTCACGGAGGTCGAGATCGAGACGCCCCTGGCGCGGATGCAGTCGGCCAAGATCGCCGGCAAGAAGCTGGTGTTCGTGCCAGTGCTGCGCGCCGGCGTCACCTTCGTCGACGGCATGCTCGACCTGGTGCCGACCGCGCGCGTTGCCCATATCGGCCTCTACCGCGAGCCGCAGACCTTCACCGCCATCGAGTACTTCTTCAAGGCGCCGTCCGACCTGCAGGAGCGTCTCGCCGTCGTCGTCACACCGGTGCTCGCGACCGGCAACAGCGCGGTCGCCGCGGTCGACCGGCTCAAGGAGCGCGGCGCCAAGGACATCCGCATGGTCTGCATGATCGCGGCGCCCGAGGGCGTCGAGCGCGTCCGCGGCCTGCATCCCGATGTCGCACTGTGGACCGCCGCGATCGACGAGGGCCTCGACGACGACGCCTTCATCGTTCCCGGCCTCGGCGACGCCGGCGACCGCGCCTACGGCACGAGGTAGCAGCGGTCAGCCGGCGAACGCGGCCTGCGCCTCTGGCAGCGCCCAGATCCTCTCGATCGCAGCAGTACCTGCGGCCATGATGGCCGCCTCGTTGCCGTGGAGATAGCGACCGTCGTGGATCAGCAGCCGGCCGTCGACCATCACCTGGTCGATGTTGGCGCGGTTGGCGAGGGCGATCAGGCCGCGGCGGGGATCGTGCAGCGGCTGGAGATGCGGATGGGTCATGTCGACGACGGTGAGATCGGCGGTCGCACCCTGTGCTAGTACGCCCAGATCAGGCCGCTTGATCATCGCGGCGGCGGTCGCCGTGACCGCGTCGATCAGTTCCGGCGCGCTCGCGGTCTCGGCGCTTCCCAGCGCGATCTTCGAGATCATCGATGCCGCGTTGAGCTCGCCGAGCAGGTCCATGTTGTAGCCGTCGGTGCCGACCGCCGTGCGTACGCCATGCGCGGCGAAGCGGCCGAAGGCGGCGGTGACGCCGGCGCGTGCGAAGACGCGCGGGCAGTTCAGCACGCCGGCACCACGCGCCGCCATCAGCGCAAGGTCCGCATCGGTCGAGGCGTGGCAATGCGCGGCCAGCAGATCTGGACCAAGCAGGCCGAGCCAATCGAGATACTCAGCCGGGGTGCGGCCGTCATAGCGCTGCGCGATGGTCGCGACCTCGCCTGCGCTCTGCGCCATGTGCGTCGTGATGGGAATGTCGAGCTCGCGCGCCCGGCTCGCAGCCGCGCGCAACAAATCCGGTCCGCAAGTATCGGTCGCGTGCGGGCTCATCGCGAGACGAATACGGCCGTCGCCCTGGCCGTGCCAGCGCTGATACAGCGCATTCCAGATCGCCATGTCGGCTTCGCCGTCATTGCCCGCGTAAGTCACGACGCCGGAGGCATCCGCCTTGGCATCTGATGTCGAGAACAGATAGGGCGCCCCGTAGAAGCGCATGCCCATCTCGAGAGCCGCATCGAACAGCTCCGGGATCGTGTTGCGGAACGGCTCCATGACCGTGGTGGCGCCGCCCTTCAGGAGCTGCAGCACCCCCATGCGGCCGATCGCCAGCCGCTCCTCCACCGAAAGGATCTCGGCCCCGCGCTTGGACAGCGGCAGCAGCACGGTGTAGACGATGCTCTTGTTGTTGCGCCGACCGTTGCCGTCCTCGGTGAGCGTGCGTGCGATCGCCTCGCTGAAGATGTGGTTGTGCAGGTTCAACAGGCCCGGCAGCACGAAGCGGCCCGGACGATCGAACACCTCGTCCGCCGCCGGCCGATCGCGCGTCACGGCCGCGATGCGCCTGCCCTCGACCAGCACCCAGTGATCGCGCAGCACGTCCTGGACGCCGTCCTTGCGCGCCAGCACGTAGCTGCCGAAGATCGCGGTCGTGCTCATGCGTCCTTCGCTTCCGCCGCCTCATGACGCTGATAGTTCGCCGCGATCTCGGCCCCGGTCGCGATCCACACGTCCCGGCACGACTTCGCGTAGGTCAGGAACTCGCGCAACAGGCGGAAACGCATCGGCCGCCCCGAGACCTGCGGATGCAGCACGGTCGTCACCATCGCGCCCCAGTCGCGGACTTCGTCCAGTTCGTCCTTCCACATCGACAGCACATGCTCTTTCGGAAAGATCGAGCGCGGCGAGAACCGCGCCGACAGGCCGTGCATCCAGTCGTCATAGCTCGCGGTCACCGGGATCTCGATCGTGCCCGGCTTGCCGTCCGCGAGGCGATGGCGATACGGCCTGACGTCATCGCGGAACGACGAGGTATAGACGATGCCCTGGCGCACCAGCGCTGTCAGCAGCTCCTCGCAGAACTCGCCGACCGGCGCACGGTAGCCGATCGGCCGGACGCCGAGCCGGCGCTGGATCGCCTCGAAGCCGCGCTCGATTTCCTCGATGATGAAGGGATCGCCGGGATCGGGCAACAGATGGTGATAGCCGTGATGGCCGATCTCGTGCCCCGCCTTCAGCACGGCTTCCGCCATCGCCGGATGCGCGTCGACCGACCAGCCCGTGATGAAGAACGTCGCCTTGAGATCGAGCTCGGCGAGCAGCTCAAGCAGCTTCGGCGTGCCGACGCGCGCCTCATAGCCACCGAAGCTCATCGTCACCAGACGCGCGGCGTGCGCCGGATCCTTCGAGGTCCAGGCGCTCTCGGCGTCGATGTCGAACGACAGGAACATGGCCGCGCGATACGGCTCAGGCCACGGATAGTCCGGCGCCGGCGGCGCGGTGTTGGCGGGAATGAGCGGAATGCCTGCGAGCGCCTTACTGTCCAGCATTGATCAGCACCTTCTCGATTCCATTGTCGCTGAGCTTCCACTTGGCCAGCAGCGCCTTGTAGCTGCCGTCGGCGATCAGGCCCTCCAGCGCGGCGCGCAAGGCCTCGCGCAGCTCGTCCGCCTTCAATGGCGTCGCCAGCCCCGTATATTGGTAGGCGATCGGCGCGCCGACCGGCACATAGGTGTTCGGCTCGAGATCCATGATGTAGGGCAAGGTCTCGTTGCCCTGCACGGCGGCGTCAATGCGGCCCTGCTTGAGCTGTGTCCGCGCATCGGCCGAGCCTTCCGTGCCGACGAACTGAATCGGGCTCGCGCCGCAGTTCTTCTCGCTCCAGGCGGCGATGTCCTTGGGGAACATCGTGCGCCTGCTGGCGCCGACCTTCTTGCCGCACAGCGCGGCCGGCTCCTTGAGCTCGGCCGCGCGCGACGCCTGGACGAAGAAGCGCGGACCGCTGCGCAGATAGTCGAGGAAGGTCGCGATGTCCTGCCGGCTCTTGTAGTCGGTCATGCCGGTCAGGATGATGTCGAAGCGTTGCGTGGCGAGGCCCGGCATCAACTGGTCGAAGCTCGTCTCCTGCCACACCGCCTTGACGCCGAGCTTCTTGGCCAAGGCCTCGCCGAGCTCGACGTCGAAACCGGTCAAGGTCGCGGTGGCCGGATCCTTGAACTCCATCGGCGGATAGTTCGGCACCACCGCGATGCGCAGGCCGCTCTGCTTGATCTCGGCCGGCAGCTCGGCGGCGAGAGCCGCGCCCGCCACGGCCGCGCTCATGAACCCAGCCAACATGATCGACTTCAAACCCATCACCTCACCCCACTTCAGCTGCCAGAAATGCCTTTGTTCTCGCCTCGCGCGGCGCGCGCAGCACCTCACGGGCCGGGCCGCTCTCCACGATCACACCCTGATCCATGTAGACCACCCGGTCGGCGACCTCCCGCGCGAAGCCGAGCTCATGCGTCACCACCAGCATGGTCATGCCCGATGTCGCGAGTTCCTTCATCACGCTGAGCACCTCGCCGACCAGCTCGGGATCGAGCGCCGAGGTAGGCTCATCAAACAGCACCAGCCGCGGCTTCATCGCGAGCGCGCGCGCAATGGCGACGCGCTGCTGCTGGCCGCCCGACAATTGCGATGGATAGGAGCCCGCCTTGTCGGCGAGGCCCACCCGCCGCAGCAGCGCCATGGCCTCGTCCTTCGCTTCGGCCGGTCCACGCTTCTGCACCTGCACCGGCCCCTCGATGACGTTCTCCAGCGCCGTCATGTGCGGGAACAAATTGAAGCGCTGGAACACCATGCCGCAGGCGAGGCGCTGCCGCGCGATCTCGCGCTCCGACAGCCGATGCAGCCGGCCATCCTGCTCGCGGAAACCGAGCAGCGCGCCGTCGAGCCAGATGCCGCCGCTGTCGGCCGTGGTCAGCTGGTTGACGCAACGGAGCAAGGTGGTCTTGCCGGAGCCGGATTGCCCGATCAGGCAGACCACCTCGCCCTCGAAGACATCGAGCGAGACTTGCTTGAGCGCCTGGAATTCGCCGAAGCGCTTGCTGACCTGACGGATGGCGACGAGCGGCGTCATCAGCGACCCCGCGCGATGCCGCGGGCAAAACGGTGTTCGAGCAGCATCTGCAGCGGCGTCAGGACCGAGACCACGAGCAGATACCAGAGGCCGGCGACGATCAGGAGCTCGATGACGCGCGAATTGGCGTAGTAGATATTCTCGGCCGAGTGCAGCACCTCCGGATACTGGATCACGCTGGCGAGCGAGGTCGCCTTGACCAGGCCGATGAACTCGTTGCCGAGCGGCGGGATCACCACCCGCATCGCCTGCGGCAGGATGATCCGGCGCAGCGCCTGCAGCCGTCCCATGCCGATCGCCTGCGCCGCCTCGTATTGGCCGATGTCGACCGACAGCAGCCCGGCCCGCATCACCTCCGAGGTGTAGGCGCCCTGGTTGATGCCGAGCCCGAGCAGCGCGGCCAGGAACGGCGTCATCACGTCGACGGCACGCGCGCTCCACAGACCAGGAATGCCGATGGTCGGAAACACCAGCGCGAGGTTGAACCACAGCAGCAGTTGCAGGATCAGCGGCGTGCCGCGGAACAGCCAGGTGTAGCCGGCGGCGACCGACCTCAGCACCGGATTGGGCGACAGCCGCATGATCGCGACGACCACGCCAAGCGCTATGCCGAGCGCCATCGCCGCGACGGCCATGACCATGGTGTTGACGATGCCGCGCAGGATCACCGGGGCGGTCAGGAAGCGTTCGACGTAAGACCATTCGATCTGGCCTCTGGCGAAGGCGCGGCCGATCGCCAGCAGGATCACGACGATGACGGCAGCCGTAAGCCAGCGGCCCCAATGCGCCTTGCGCGCGATCCTGTGCGCCGACAGGTCGGGAAAGCCATCGGCCAGCACGTCGGCGCGGCTCATTGCGGCGCCGCGTTGAGCATCGGCTCGCGCACCGCATTGGCGCCGAGACCCCATTTGTCGAGAATGCCTCTGTAGCTGCCGTCGGCGATCATCGCCTTGATCTGCTCGGTCACGACTTCGCGAAGCCCCGCATCATCCTTGCGGAACATGATGCCCTGGTAGCCGAAGGCGATGGGCTCACCGACGATGCGATACTTGCCGGCCTCCTGCGACTGCGCATAGGGCAAGGTTTCGCTGCCCTGCACGGCGGCCTCGATGCGGCCCTGCTTCAGCTGGTTGCGGACATCGATCGAGTTCTCCCCCGGCACATATTGCGCGGCCGGCTTGCCGGCGGCCTCGCAGACCGCCTTGCTCCATTTCTCGATCTCCTGCGGGAAGCTGGTCGAGCGCGTGGTGCCGATCTTCCTGCCGCACAGATCGGTCGCGACCTTGGCATCGCTCTCCGCCAGCACGAAGAATTGCGGACCTGTGACCAGATAGTCGACGAAGTCGGCGGTCTCGCGGCGCGAGGCGCGATCGGAGATGCCGGAGATGATGAAGTCGGCGCGCCTGGTCTGCAGCGATGGGATCAGCTCGGCGAACGGCGTCTCGCTCCAGACGATCTTGACGCCCAGCCGCTTCGCCAGCTCGTTGGCCAGGTCGATGTCGAGTCCCTTCAGCTCGTTGGTGGCGGGGTCGTGATATTCCATCGGCGCGTAGGTCGAGTTGACCGTGAGCTTAAGCACGCCAGCCTGCTTGATCTCGGCTGGCAGCTCCGCGGCCCCCGCCGGAGCAAGCGAGGCGAGGATGACGAAACCTGCGAACGACGAACGGCGCATCCTGCGACACTCCCCCATGTGAACGGCTAATCGACCGCGACCGGCTCGACCACGCCGGCGCGCTCGGTGATGACCTTGTACTGATCCGGCCGGCGATGCGCCGCGAAGTTGAACATCTTGTCCTTGCCCTGGCGGCACAGATCGAGGTCGATGTCGGCGACGATGACCTCATCGGCGAGCGTCGTCGCCTTCGCCACGATGCAGCCATTGGGATCGACGATGCAGGAGCCGCCGATCAGCCCGCTGCCGTCCTCGTCGCCCGCCTTGGCGACCGCGATCGCCCAGGTCGCGTTCATGTAGGCGTTGGCCTGCGCCACCAGCGTGGAATGGAAGGTGCGCAGCGAGGCATCCTCGGTGTTGCCGCCATTCGGATCGTAGGCCGCGGAATTGTAGCCGACGCAGACCAGCTCCACGCCCTGGAGCCCGAGCACGCGCCACGATTCCGGCCAGCGCCGGTCGTTGCAGATCATCATCCCCATGATCGCGCCGCCCCATTCGCTGCCGGCGCGCACCGCTGGAAAGCCGAGATCGCCGTAGCCGAAATAGCGCTTCTCCAACTGCTGATACCTGGCGCCCGGCCGCGGCTCGACCGAGCCCGGCAGATGCACCTTGCGATATTTGCTGATGATCTCGCCGTCGGGATCGACCAGGATGGAGCTGTTGAATCGGCGTCCGTCCGGCGTCAGCTCGGCATAGCCGACATAGAAGCCGACACGAACCTCTCGCGCCCGGTCGAACAGCGCAGCGACGGCCGGGTTTGGCATCGACCGCTCGAAATGGTCGTCGAGCGCCTCGTCTTCGAGGATCCATCGCGGAAAGAACGTCGTGAAGGCGAGCTCGGGGAAAACCACCAGCTTCGCGCCCTGGCTGGCGGCCTGATCCAGCAGCGCAATCATGCGGGACAGCGTGTGCGTCCGGCTGTCGGCGCGCTGGGTCGGTCCCATCTGGGCGGCGGCGGCGCGGAAGATACGGCTCAATAGTGCCTCCGATCTGTGCGCCATGCCGAACGATCAGGCGGAACGCCGCCTGGATGCGCGCACTGGAAGAAGGGATCATTTGGCGAAAGCGGCGCGGGATTTGCAATCTGCCCACACGGCCGCGCGCTATGATATTTTGGCCGAGACCATCACCGGGGCTTATAGGGCTACCATGTCATGAACCTGCGCCAGCTGGAGATCCTGCGGGCCGTCATCCGCCATCACACCACCGTCGCCGCCGCCGAAGAGCTGGCGCTGTCGCAGCCTGCGATCAGCAACGCGCTGAAGGCGATGGAGGCCCAGGCCGGCTTCACCCTGTTCGAGCGCGTCAACAACCGACTGTTTCCGACGCCGGAGGCAATGACGCTCTATGAGGAAAGCGATGCGATCTTCACCTTGCACGCCCGGCTGGAAAACCGCGTGCGTGACCTGCGCGAGCAGAAGACGGGTCATCTGTCGATCGTCGCCACGCCGCCGCTCGCCTACAGCATCATCCCGCCGACCTTGTCGGGCTTCCTGCGGCGCCGGCCGCAGACGCGGATGTTCTTCGACGTCAGGCGCTATGAGGGCATCATCGAGGGCGTGCTCGGCAATGTCGCCGAGCTCGGTTTCGCGCTCGGACTATCTGACCATCCCGGGATCGCCCATGAGGTCGTGCACACCGGCGAGATGGTGTGCGTGATGCCGGCCCGGCATCCGCTTGCCGAATGCGACGTGATTTCAGCGCGGGATCTCGTCGGGTTCCCGCTGATCGGCCTCGAACGCGGCACCCGCCTCGGCGAAGCCGTGCGCGAGAGCTTCCGGCAAGCCGATGCGGACTTCCAGCCGACCGTCGAAGTGCGATACTGCAACACGGCCTGCGTGCTGGCTTCGACCGGCGTCGGCGTCGCCGTGGTCGATCCATTCTCGCCGCGCCAGGGCGGGCATGATCTCGTGGTACGGCCGTTCACGCCCTGCACCACGGTGTCGGCCTATGTGCTGTGGTCCGAGGCAAGGCCGCTGTCGAATCTGGCGAAGACGTTTCGAAACGAGGTGCGCAACGCGAGCCGGAGTCTCGCCGGTTGCGTCGACGCGATCGGGGCTCCGAGTCTCGCCGCTTCCGCGGAACGCGGCTGAGCTTGCCGATCGGCACGGTGCGTCCATGATTAGACCGGTGGACGTATCGTTTGCGCCCCATCATCCGAAACGCCTGCCTGCGGCGGGCTTCCCGGGATGATGCTCTGCGTCGCTGTCATCTTGCGGCTGGCGGCGGAATTGTTGCAGTAGACCATGGCTCGCCCGCCCGCAGTCGCGCCGCCAGCGCCGCCGCGCAGCCGGCGAGCAGCTTCTCGCCCTTTGCAGCAGATGCCTTGCGCGCATCGCCCGCGACGCCGGAGGCCGTGATGTCGGCGAACGATCTGAACATTTTCAGCGACGGCACCAGCGAGCCCATGATGTCGAAGCTCGGCCCAAAGGCCGCGTCGAGCCTCGCCGCATCGACGAGGCTGGGATGAACCACCATCATCATCGAGGTCTCGGCTTCGCAGGCATGCATCACGCCCTCCTGATCCTCGAGGACCTCGGCCATCATCTCCCGCCCTTCCATGAAATAGGTCGTCGTCGCGATCGGCGCATTGAGCTCGCGCGTCAATTCGCCGGTGAGAGTGGCCAGCGCCTGAATGTTGCCGCCATGGCCGTTGACGATCACGATGCGGCGGAAGCCGGCATTCAGGATCGAGCGACACAGGTCCCTAAGCACGGCGTGGTAGGTGGCGAGACCGAGGGTGAAGGTGCCGCCGAACGGAACGTGATGGTCGGCAAGCCCGCACCAGACGGTCGGCGCGACCACGATGGGATAGTCTGGAGCCAGCTCCAGCGCGGTGCGACGGCAGACCTCGCTGCACAGGAAGTCGTCAACGCCCGTCGGCAGATGCGGGCCGTGCTGCTCGGTCGAGGCCACCGGCAACAACACGATCGCGTCGCGCGCCGCGAGCGCGCGAAGCGCTGCGGCGGAAAGTCTGTTCCAGGCGGTTTCTGTCATGATGGCTGCTCGCATGGTCGGAGATGAGGAAGATTGGCTCATACCACCCGACACCGCAACGGCGCATCTTGCGCGCAGGCCGCGACAGCCGTCTGCGTGCACCCCAGCCACGACGCGGCTGCAGTTGCAGCGCCCTCTCCCACAACGGGCGAGGGCGCAGTAACGGGCACCGCACCCTCGGCTAGATCAGGAGCTGCTTTCCATACACTCAAACATCGACAACGATTGCGATGACCTCAACAAGGTGCAACGGCCTTGCGTCCTCACGACACCAGGACCCGCACGGCAGGCCGACTCACACCCGCGCCAACTCGATGTCGTGGGTCTGCTTCGTCTCCGCGTCGTACACCCTGATCTGCAACATCGGAAACCGGCGCTTCAGGTCATGCGCGCCGTTGTGCGCGCCCTCTTTTGTCTTGAACTCGGTCTTGATCTGACCATCGACCACGACGGCATAGCCGGTCAGCGGAAGGTCTTTGCCGGATTTGTCTTGAGCAGGCTTGTTGTGAACAGACTTCTCTTGGGCAGACTTGAGCATTGCGAGCCGACGTCGATTCGTGAGTTGAAGGGGTGTCGAGACGCGATCTCTCCGCCTCGGACGACTCCGATGTAAGGTGAGTCTGTCGCGACGAGCAAGCGAAGACGTGTTCTTCACAAGCAGGACGATTACGGTTCAACCTGACGGAGCAGCGCCGGCCCGCGATGATCTCGGGATGTTCACTGCGAACGAGTCGCCCGAGTTCCAGATTTGCGAGCTTTCCGGACGCTCGGAGTCATGCTCGCCACCGCGAACGACGAGCGCTGTGGTCGCATGTCTCTCAGTGCCCGCAGCGCTCACCTCGCGCCGCCTCGAAGGCAGGAGCCCGATTCCAGCATGAGATACGCGCTCCAACTGAGCGAGGTCACGCAAAATCCCGCCGCATCGAATGAATGACTCAGCATGACCGCCATGCGCGAATTGCCCGTCGTGCCAGTCTGCCGCAGATAAACCGCTTGCACCGTCGGGCAAATCGGGACGACATTTCGCGCATCCCGCCTCATGAAGAGGGGCGTGTCGCGAACGTCACGAGACGTGGAGTGCGGGATGCGATGGACGCGACGTGTCGCAGCGGGTGTCATGCCTGCGGACGAACGGCACGGCGCGGACGGCGAAATCGCATGGTCCTGGCGCCGCGACGCTGGCGTCAAGCTCGCGACGAGGTTTCAGCCTCGCACGAGTGACGGTGGCAAGACAGCCCGTTCACCGGGGAGAATGCGTATAAGCCGTAACACCGTCGCGCAGGGAAGGCCGGGATGTCTCAGCCGAACCTGTGGTTCCTGCCCCGTGCATTCTTTCCGCACGGGGGCCATGGGGGCGGCAAGCTCCCGGCCTTCCCTGCGCCCTCTCACTTGAAGAGGGTGACGTCATGCAAGCCTCGGGCGTAACCTGCGCCGCGAGATCGCGATGTGCTGTCCTGCTGTTTGTCAGTGTGAACCCCGATCCCCGTGAGATCACGGATGCCGCGCCCGCCGCCCGGTATCCCTGTCGGCAGCTCGGCGCAGATGAGCGGGAACCGTCAACGGCGGCCCGGCGCGGTTGACCCTCCATTTACCTCACGATCGGCCACAACACTCGCGTTGATGCAGATCAACATCCTCGCTGAGAACGCGCCGCCTACTCACAAGGCTCCCTAGCGAATCAGTCGTCGCTGTTGCCTCGTTCGGCGTCCCGCGAACGGTCCTTGTGCAGCATTCATCTTGTGCAGCATTCATGGAGAATCACATGAGCGAGATCGGCGTGACGGCTCTGGATCACACCGTCCAGGAAACCAACATCTGGCTGAAGGCCATCGAGCAGCGCCTCGCGCTCTCGAGCCGACAGCAGGCCTACAACGCGCTGCGCGCGGTGCTGCATGTGCTGCGCGACCGCCTGCCGATGGCGACCGCCGTGAACTTCGGCGCGCAGCTGCCGCTGCTCATTCGCGGCATCTACTACGAAGGCTGGCATCACGCGGCGACGCCGACCAAGGACCGCCATCTCGAATATTTCGTCGATGACATCTTCCGTCAGTTGCCGCCACAATTTCCGGTCGATCCGCTCAGGGCCGCACGCGGCATCTTCGAAATTCTCTGGGAGAAGCTCGACCCTGGCGAGTTCGATAAGCTGATGGGTCATTTGCCGGTGCCGTTGCGGAATCTGCGCGAGCCGGCGACCTGAAGGGGAGCAAGCTCCCGAAAGGTAAGAAACAGCTCGCAACTCGCAACCAGCGTCCGACCTCAATGGGCAATCTGCCGATACAGTGCGGGCAGTGCTGCGGGCAGTCGCCTGATGTTGCCGACGATGCCGTAGCCGCCGCGGCCGAACAGGGTCGGAAAATACGACTGCGCCGACGCATCGATGGTCACGCCGAACACCGCGACGCCGCCGCGCCGCGCCTCCTGCACCGCCTTGCGCGTGTCCTCGATCGCGAAACGTCCCTCATAGTGATCGACGTCGTTCGGCTTGCCGTCGGTCAGCACCAGCAGCAGACGCTTGCGCTCGGGTCGCTCGGCGAGCTCGCCGGCGGCGTGACGCACCGCCGTGCCGATGCGCGTGTAGTAGCCGGGCCTGAGCGCACCGATACGGCGCTCGACCCGCCCGCTCATCGGCTCGCCGAATGCCTTCACGGTCTCCAGGCGGACCCATGAGTTGCGCCGCGAGGTGAAGGTGAGAATGCTGTGGCTGTCGCCGCAGGCCGACAGCCCATGCGCCAGCACCAGCAGCGCCTCCTTCTCGATGTCGAGCACGCGCACGCCGTCGATCCACGCATCGGTGGACAGGGAGACGTCCACCAGCAGGGTCACCGCAAGATCATGCGCGAGCGGGCGCATCGCCAAGTGCACGCGGTCGATGCCGCCATGGCCGGCATTGAGATCGCTGCGCGCGCGCACCAGCGCGTCGATGTCCAGGTCGTCGCCATCGGCCTGCGCGCGCATCACCTCATGACGCGGCCGCAAGGTCTCGAACCTGCGCCGTACGCTGCGGATGCGCCGGCGCATCGCATCGTCCGGAGCCCACGCCTCGCCCGCCTCAGCGGCGTCGCCGGTCACGACGCGGCAATGGTCCGGCAGATAGGCGCCGCTGCGATAATTCCATTCGGGATACAGTCGGCCGCTGCCGAGACGGGCCGTGTCCACCGCCTCGGGCGGCAGGTCGAGATCGAATTTCAGCTTGCTCGCCGGACGCCCCTTGCGCCTGGCGATCGCGAGCTCATCGAGATCGTCGGCGGCCTTGCGGGCATCGTCATCGTCGGTATCGTCGGAAGGGCGATCGACATTGACCATCTCCGCCATCGCCAGGATCTTCTCGAAGCGGTTGAGAATGAACGGATCGCGCTTGGCCGTGTCGTCGCGCTCGCGCCGCGCGAAGCGCTTGCGGGTGTCGGGTGCCCCCTCCTGCTCCGCGGGCGTCTGCGTCTCGTCGTCATCGCGCGCCGCGGCAACGGCATCGCGGCTCCAGCAATCGCCCCATAGCGGACACGGCAGCATCGTCCGATAGCCGGGCGGGGCGGCCTCCGGCAACGCGCCGCCGGCGATGACCGCATTCCACAGCGCGCCCTTGGGCGGCGCGCCGGCGCCGAGCAGCGCCATGACGATATGCTCGACCTGCTGCTCGAGCCGAGGCAGCGGCCGCCGCGGCCGCGCCGCAGCCAGCGCTTCGGCGAGTTGCGCATGCGGACGCGCCAGTCCAGGGAAGCGCGCCAGCACCAGCGAGGTCGTCTCACAGGCCCGGCGCAGCGCCAGCAGATCATGCCGCAGCGGATCGCGCTCCGCGATCGGCTCGACCGCCATGGTCGCGAACCACGCCGCGAGCCAGTGATAGAGCTGCGCATTGAGCGCGCGATCCGGCAGCAAAGCGATGGTCTCCGGCAGGAACACTGTGGCGCCGTCGCGCCCGGCCTGATCGAGGCATTCGTCGCCGAGGCCAATGCGCTGGCGCCAGCCGAGCCGATGGCCCGACTTGCGCGCCCTGGCTCCGGCGACCTGCACGCCGCTCTCGCCGCCCAGCGCGCGGAACATCACGGCGATGCGGCCGCTGATCTCGTTCAGCGCGACGGCCTGATCCGGATGGACCGGATAGCTCGAGGTCGTGCCGACCATGCTGTGCCAGGCACGGCCGACCGTCTCCTCCAGCTCGAGGAAGTCGAGCATGGCTCACCCGATCACGGCATGTGCGACGTCGCGCAGCGCGGCCTTGACGTCGGCGTCGTCGGTGAGCGGCTCGATCATCGCGGCGAGCACGGCGTCTGCGACCGGCGTTCCCGCCGCGATCAGCGTGGCGCAATAGACAAGCAGCCGGGTCGAGACGCCCTCCTCCAGATCATGGCCCTGCAGCGCGCGCAGCCGCTGCGCCAGCGCCACGAGCGGCCGGACGCGCTCCGGTGCGAGGCTGCTCTCAGCCGCAACCACCGCGACCTCCTGCTCGGCCGGGAGGAAGCCGAACTCGATCGCGATGAAGCGCTGGCGGGTCGAAGGCTTCAGCGCCTTGTGCAGGCTCTGGTAGCCCGGATTGTAGGAGACGACGAGCATGAACTCCGGCGGCGCTGCGAGCTCCTCACCGGTGCGCTCCAACGGGAGGATGCGGCGGTCGTCGGTGAGAGGATGCAGCACGACGGTGACGTCCTTGCGCGCCTCGACGACCTCGTCGAGATAACAGATGCCGCCCTCGCGCACCGCACGGGTCAATGGGCCATCGGTCCAGACCGTGTCGCCGCCCTTGAGCAGATGGCGGCCGGTGAGATCGGCGGCCGTGAGGTCGTCGTGACAGGCGACGGTGTGCAGCGGCAGCCCGAGCCGCGCGGCCATATGCGCGACGAAGCGGGTCTTGCCGCAGCCGGTCGGCCCTTTCAGCAGAACCGGAAGGCGATGCCGGAACGCATGCTCGAACAGCGCACATTCATTGGCGGACGGAGTGTAGGACGGAAACGAAGTGGCGGTGTCGATCGCGTGCAGTGCAGCTCTCATGGTCACTCTCCGGCATCGAGGGAAGCAGGCGGCGGCCCCGGGGCCGCCGCCTGTCGGCGTTTACTCGGCGGGCTGCAGCGCGCCGGGGATCACCGCCTGCTTGGCGCGGCCGGGCACCAGCACGGCCCAGACGAACATCAGCGCCGCGATCGCCACGAACACACCGGAGCCGAGCCGCACCCAGTAGAACATCGCGAGCTGGTCCTGGACGTCCATGTAGCTCTGACCAAGCACCCGCTGCAGATGCACCTGGACGACGCCGGCGAAGGTCAGCGCGAAAGTCATCGTCATCATCGCCGTGCACATGATCCAGAAGCTCGCCATCGAGAGCCACTGATTGTAGGGCGCACGCTGGCGCAGTTGCGGCACGGCATAGGCCATCACGGCGAGGTTGAGCATCACATAGGCGCCGAAGAAGGCGAGGTGGCCGTGCGCAGCGGTGACCTGGGTGCCGTGGGTGTAGTAGTTCACCGACGACAGCGTGTGCAGGAAGCCCCAGACGCCGGCGCCGAGAAAGGCCATCACCGAGCAGCCGACGGACCACAACAGCGCAGCGCGGTTCGGGTGCTTGCGGCCGGCCTTCAAGGTCATCTGCACTGTGAAGATCACCATGGTGAAGAACGGCGCGACCTCGAGGGTGGAGAACAAGGAGCCGATCCACTGCCAGTAGCCGGGGGCGCCGATCCAGTAGAAATGATGGCCGGTGCCGAGGATGCCGGAGAACAGCGCGAGCCCGATGATCACGTAGAGCCACTTCTCGACCACCTCGCGGTCGATGCCGTTGAGCTTGATCATCAGGAAGGCCAGGATAGAGGCCATGATCAGCTCCCAGACCCCCTCGACCCAGAGATGGACGATGTACCACCAGTACATCTTGTCGACGGCGAGATTGGCCGGATTGTAGAAGGCGAACAGGAAGAAGATCGCCACGCCCCACAGGCCGAACAGCAGGATGTTGGTTACCGTGGTCTTGCGGCCCTTAAGGGCTGTCATGGTGACGTTGAACAGGAACATCAGGCAAACGACGACGATGCCGACCTTGATGATGAAGGGCTGCTCGAGAAACTCGCGGCCCTCATGGTAGTGGAAGAGATAGCCGACGACGGCAGCCCCCGCCGCGCCGAAGAACATCCAGAACTGGATCTTGGCGAGCAGCGGGCTGTAGAGCTCGGTCTCGGTCTCCTCGGGCAGCAGAAAGTAGGTCGCCCCCATGAAGCCGATCAGCGACCACACGATCAGCGCGTTGGTGTGGATCATGCGGACGATGTTGAAGGGCAGCAGGACCGACAGCGTGTTCGGCAGCACGTAGATGGTACCGGCGAGCAGGCCGAAGATGACCTGGGCGAGGAAGAGCGTCAGCGCGCCGTAGAAATACAGCATCGCGACCTTCTGGGTCTCATATCTCATCGCGGATCTCTCTCATGACGGGGGGCGGGACGCCGGCTCAGCCGGCCTTGTTCGGCGGCCAGTCCTGACGCTTGATCGTGTCGGCCCATTGCAGGAAGTCGGCGAGGTCGTTGAGCTCCTGGTCGGACAAATTGAACTGCGGCATCTGCCGGCGGCCGGGAGCGCCCGAGGGCTGCGACTGCATCCAGGATTTCAGCATCTCGCGCGCGGCGGCCGGGTCCTGTCTGCCGCCCCAGCGGTCCCAGACATTGCCGACCTCGGGCGCGAAATAGGCGCCCTCGCCGAGCAGGGTATGGCAATTGATGCAGGAGTTCTTCTCCCAGACGTGCTTGCCGCGTGCGACGCCGTCGGACAGCGTCGACGCATTGGTCGAGGTCGTGACCATGTAGTAGTGGCTGTGCGCTGTGAGCCCGAGGAAGATCGCAAAGAAGAAGGCCGAACCGCCGTAAAAGACGTTCCGCGCGGCCGACTTGGTCAGGCGTTCCGCCATGACACGTCCTTTCCGTTTGGTGAAGTTCGATGGTGTGAAAGCAATCTACCGGCAATGCCGAGGGGCTCTTTGTCGGAGCGCAACGAGCGCGGCGATGGCCGATCAGATGAGCGCGCGGATCGCGACCGCGAGCCCGGCAAGCGCAACGAGAGCCGCCAGCCACGTGGTGAGCAGGCCGCGCCACAGCGCGGGCGCATCGCGCAAGCCGAGAAAATCGAGCACGATCACCCTGCCCTTTGCCAATGCGAGCAGCAGTGCGACCGCATCGACGAGCCATCGGCTCGGCAGCAGCAGCGACGCCGCAAGCGTCGCAATGGCAAGGGCCAGCAGTTGAAGCCAGGCCCGATCGAGACGGTCACGGAACATGGCTCAACCGACCAGATAGAGGACCGGAAACATGACGATCCAAACCAGGTCGACCATGTGCCAGAAGGCGGTCCCGGTCTCGACGCCATTGGCGGTGGCGCTGCGGCCGACGACGGCCAGGATGACGATGCCGAGCAGAACATGCAGGAGGTGAAAGCCCGTCAGTAGGAAGTAGAGGGTGAAGAACGGTGATGTCTCCATGCCCGCGCCGGCGGCGATCTCGCCGCCATATTCCGTCAGCTTGACGGCGATGAAAACGGCACCCAGCAACATGGCGAGCCCGAGCCAGCGTCGGGCGCTCCCGGTCGAGGCGTGCCGCGCAGAAGCAGCAGCTCGCGCGGCGGCCCAGCCGCTGGTGACCAGCACGGCCGTGTTCACAGCGGCCAGGCGGCTATCGAGCATCGCCTGCCCGACCGCGAACACGACGGGGTTGAGGGCCCGCGTCACCACGAAACCGCCCAGCAGGAGGCCGAAGGCGACGAGCTCGCTGAGGATCAGCACCCACATCATGGCGTCGCCGGGCAGACCATCCAGCACGCCCCAACGTTCCTCCTGCTCCGGCTCACAAGCGAGCGCCGACATCCCTGCCTCCGAGTTGAACTTCGAGAGGCTAGTCGGACCGTCAGTTTGACTCTTTGTCGGCGCGCAAACAGCGGACCGGCGAGGCACGCTAAGAGCCGGCATCGTCAGGAGCAGATCCCATGACCGAAGCGCAGCTCGGCCTCCTCACCGCGACGCCGATCATCATCGTCTTTGCCGGCGCGCTGTGGCGCATGGGCGTGCTGTCGACCACGGGGACGGTGTCCGCGGTCGCGCTCTCCGTCGCGATCGCCTTGGTCCTGTTCACCACGCAATAGCCCGCCTGGAACCTTTGCCGTCCTCGCACGTCAGTTCGTGCGGAGGTGCCGCATGGACGACAAGCGATTCGCAGAGCTGCTCGGAAACGCCGCCATCGGCGTCTGGGGCGACATGCCGCGCGACATCCAGGAGGCGCTGTTCGAGACAGCGATGCGCGGTCACAACGATCTGAGGCACGAGCTGGCCAAGCTGCTTCACGACCGGCACCCGCGTACGCAACATCCGCCGCGTCCGGCTTGAGCGGTCTCAGTCGGGATGATCATCAGCCCGGAACTGTGACGGCTCGTCGTAACCCTTACGGCTGCTGTAGAACAACAGCACCATCAGCCCAATTCCCACGATGAGCGGAAACACCACGCCGAGCGTGAGCGCGATCCATCCTTCTCGCGGCATCGGATCGCCCGGCAGGGTCAGCCCCTGATAGGCAAAGACGATGGCGGCTGCGAGAATCAGCAGCAATGCGACGATGATTGTGATCGGTCCAGCACGCATGGCGATCGTGCTCCTGGCAGCGAGAACCAAACCCGCCCGCGATCGTTCCTCGGCAATCCCGGTAACGGTGCACGGCGATAGTTCCGAAATGTGAGAACGGGTCGTCCCGCTTCGCCTGACCTTGCGCTGCCGCAATCACCGCGCTGCATCCAATCGCGGCATCATCTGCTCAAAGGATGACGCGCTCGCCCTCGGCCTGGTGCATGCCGCATGGCTGCTCCCGCCCGGGATCGCTAGGCGCCCGGGAACTTAGCTGATACCTCTATCGGCTTTCCATCGGCAGCAAAGGACAAGGACCGGAGATGGACAACCGCAGCGAGATCTGGCGCGGCGTCGACGCGATCAAGACCCGTTTCATCGAGCTCAGCGACCGGGTGTGGAGCATGCCCGAGGTCTGCTACACCGAGGCCCGCTCGTCCGCCGAACACCTCGCCGAGTTGAAGCACCAGGGTTTTCGCATCACCGAGAAGGTCGCGGGAATCCCGACCGCGCTGATGGGGGAATGGGGCGAAGGCGGCCCGATCATCGCCTTCATGGGCGAATACGACGCCCTGCCCGGCCTCAGCCAGGAGGCCGGGGTCGCCGAGCACCGTCCGGTCGAGACCGGCGGCCATGGCCACGGCTGCGGCCACAATCTCCTGGGCTCGGCGGCGCTGCTCGCGGCCACCGCCGTGAAGGACTGGCTCGCCACCAACAAGGTTCCCGGTCGCGTGCGCTACTATGGCTGCCCCGCCGAGGAAGGCGGCGCCGCAAAAGCCTTCATGGTGCGCTCGGGCGCGTTCGAGGATGCCGACATCGCGATCACCTGGCATCCGTCGAGCTTCTGGGAAGTGGTGATGACGCCCTCTCTCGCCAACACGCGCGCGGACTTCATCTTCACCGGACGCACCTCGCATGCGGCCGCCTCGCCCCATCTCGGCCGCAGCGCGCTGGACGCGGTCGAGCTGATGAATGTCGGCGTCAACTACATGCGCGAGCACATGCCGAGCGACGCCCGCGTGCACTACGCGCTGCTGGACACCGGCGGCATCGCGCCCAACGTCGTGCAGGCGCATGCACGGGTGCGCTACTCGATCCGTGCCCGAGACCTGCCCGGCATGAACGAGCTGGTCGAGCGTGTGCACAAGATCGCACAAGGTGCGGCGCTGATGACCGAGACCAAGGTGGAGATGAAGATCATCTCCGCGGTCTCCAACATCCTGCCCAACACGCCGCTCGAAGAGGCGCTGTATGGGATCATGGAGGAGCTCGGCCCGCCGCATTTCGACGCGACCGACAAGGATTTCGCTGGACAGATCCAGGCGACCCTGACCGACAAGGACATCGCCTCGGTCTACTACAGCATCGGCTTGGACCCGACCGACAAGCCGCTGGCCGACTTCCTGGTGCCGCTCAATGCCAAGCGCAATCCGCAGATCGGCTCGACCGACGTCGGCGACGTCAGCTGGGTGGTGCCGACGGTGCAGGTGCATGCGCCGACGGTAGCGATCGGCACGCCGTTCCACACCTGGCAGGTCGTCGCGCAAGGCAAGACGCCAGCCGCGCACAAGGCCATGGTGCAGGCTGCCAAGGCCATGGCCGGCCTGGGCATCAAGGCGCTCAACGAACCCGCCTTGATTGCAGCTGCCAAGGCCGACCTGAAAAAACGGACGATGCGCACACCTTATGTCAGTCCGCTGCCTGCCGAAGTGGAGCCGCCGCTGAAGATGTCGATCGCCTGAAACGTCAACCTTGGGGGGGGGGAACACAATGGCGAAAACGGCAACAAAGAAGAAGCCGGCGGCGAAGACCGCCAAGCCTGCTCCGAAGCGCGCGGCCGTGACCGCCACGGCCAACAAGAAGCACGTGAAGGCCAAGCCGCAGCACAGGCCACAAGCGAAGGCAGCCGCGCCAAGACCGCGGCTGCCGAAAGGACCGGTCTGGCAGTGGTCGGCGGTCGACACGGCAGCTGCGATCCGCGCCGGCGCGGCCTCCTCGGTCGAAGTGACCGAGGCGCATCTCGCGCGCATGCATGCGGTCAATCCGAAGCTCAATGCCGTCGTCGTCGATCTCTCCGAAGACGCCCTGAAGGCTGCGCGTGCGGCCGACAAGGCGCGCGACAAGAGCGGCCTGCTGCATGGCGTGCCGGTCACGATCAAGGAGAACGTCGACTACGAAGGACGGCCGAATCCCAACGGCGTTCCATCGCAGATGGGGATCATCGCGCCGTCGGACGCTCCGGTCGTGCGCAACCTGAAGCAGGCCGGCGCGATCGTGCTCGGCCTCACCAACACGCCGGAATTCTCGTTCCGCGGCTTCACCGACAACCCGCTGCACGGGCTGACCTTGAACCCGTGGGATCCAGAGATCACCTGCGGCGGCTCGTCGGGCGGCGCCGGAGCCGCGGTCGCGGCGGGCATCGGCACCATCGCGCATGGCAACGACATCGGTGGGTCGCTGCGCTGGCCGGCACATTGCAATGGCGTCGTGACCATCAAGCCGACGCAGGGCCGCATCCCCGCCTACAACGAGAGCGCTGCTGCCGAGCGGCCGATGCTCGCACATCTCATGTCGTCGCAGGGGCCGCTGGCGCGCAGCGTCGCCGACGTCCGGCTGGCGCTGGAGGTGATGAGCCGGCGCGATCCGCGCGATCCGTGGTGGGTGCCAGCGCCACTGGAAGGCGTGAAGCCCAAGCGGCCGGTCAAGGTCGCGCTCGCCAAGATCCCTGACGACATGGACGTCGATCCGTCCGTGCACGCGGCGCTGCGGCAGGCAGCGGATCATCTGGAGCGGTCGGGCTACCGGGTCAGCGAGGTCGAGGTCCCCGACATCTCCGGCGTCTGGCAAACCTGGTGCGACATCATCACCAACGAGGTGGTGGTGATGCAGGAAGCCAAGATGCTGGCCGTGACGTCGGAGGATTTCCACAAGGCCTGGGGCGGGATGCGCGCCAAGGCCGAGATGCTCGACCTCGCCGGCTGGATGAACGCGACGGCGCAGCGCTCCACCCATATCCGCGCCTGGCAGATGTTCTTCGAGGATTATCCGGTTGTGCTGGCGCCGACGACGGTCAAGCCGACGCCGGGCCCGCGCGAGGACACGGTAAGCCCCGAGCGTGTGCGCGAGATCTTCTTCAACGAGATCCGCTTCATCTCGGCGATCAACGTGCTCGGCCTGCCCGGCGCCGTCGTGCCGGTCACGGTCCACGACGGCAAGCCCATCGGCGTGCAGCTGATCGCCGGCCGCTATCGCGAGGACCTTGCGCTCGATGCCGCCGCAGCAATCGAGAAGCGTGCAGGAATGCTGGTGCGACAGCTCTGGGAACGGATGGTTTAGTCCCGCTGCGGCCCGAGGATCGAGGTCCTCGGGCCGTCATGTTTCCGACACTGCCCGGCATCGATTGTCGAAAGTCGAACACTGACGCGCATCGCGTTCGCTCGAGATCGCCTCGGGTTGACGGGAACTGGCCGACCTGTCTATTTTGATGTATACGAATGGATATAGCTCGGCGTCGGCACCGGCCCATGCGTCGGAACGGGACTTGCAATTCACCGAAACGAACCCGCCTCGGTGGATATGAACAAGGACAATGCGATGAGATCGACACGCTCCCTCACCGCCGCTCTGAGCGCGGCGGCCATTCTTCTGACCTGCGCGACTGCGTTCGCCGGCAGTGCCAACGTCGCCGTGGCCGCCAACTTCACCGAGCCCGCCAAGGAGATCGCGGCGCTGTTCAAGGCCAAGACCGGGCACGAACTGGTGATGAGCTTCGGCGCGTCCGGACAGTTCTACACCCAGATCAAGGAGAACGCGCCGTTCGCGATCCTGCTCTCCGCCGACGACGAACGGCCGAAGAAGCTGGTCGACGAGGGCCTCGGCGTCGCCGGGAGCCGTTTCACCTACGCCATCGGCAAGCTCGTGCTGTGGAGCAAGGACCCCAACGCGGTGAAAGGCGAGGAAACGCTGAAGGCGAACGCGTTCAACAAGCTGTCGATCGCCAATCCCACCGCGGCGCCCTATGGCGCCGCCGCGGTCGAGACGCTGAAGGCGCTGAAGCTCTATGAGACGATCCAGCCCAAGATCGTCCAGGGCAACACGATCTCGCAGGCGTACCAATTCGTCGACACCGGCAATGCCGAGCTCGGCTTCGTCGCGCTGTCGCAGCTGATGCCGAACGCCGGCGGCTCGCGCTGGCTGGTGCCGCAGAATCTCTACGGCGAGATCCGCCAGGATGCCGTGCTGCTGAAGGCGTCCGCCGGCAACGAGGCCGCCACCGCATTCCTGGCCTTCCTCAAGACCCCGGCAGCCCGTGCGGTCATCGAAAAGTTCGGCTATGCTCTGGATCCGAAGTCGGGCACCTGAGCATTAGGATTCATGAACCTCCACGTCTCCGCCGATATCTGGCAACCGATCCGGCTGACGCTCGAACTGGCAGCGCTCGCGACGATCGTCCTGATGATCGTGGGCACGCCGATCGCATGGTGGCTGGCGCGGTCGCGGGCGTGGTGGAAGGAGGCGGTCGCGGCACTGGTGGCGATCCCACTGGTGCTGCCGCCGACGGTTCTCGGATTCTACCTGCTGGTCGTGCTCGGCCCCAGCGGTCCGGGCGGCGCTCTGGCTTCGCTCTGGGGCGCGCGCACGCTGGCCTTCACTTTTCCGGGCCTGGTGATCGGCTCGGTCCTGTTCTCGATGCCGTTCGTCGTCCAGCCGATCCGCAACGCCTTCGAGGCCATGGGCGAAAAGCCGCTGGAAGCGGCCGCCACTCTGCGCGCCTCACCCTGGCGCGTATTCTGGACCATCGCGGTGCCGCTGGCGAGCCCCGGATTTCTCACCGGCGCCATCCTCGGCTTCGCCCATACCGTCGGTGAGTTCGGCGTCGTGCTGATGATCGGCGGCAACATTCCCGGCAAGACCAAGGTGCTCTCGGTTGCGATCTACGACTATGTCGAGACCTCGCAATGGACCGAGGCCTCCGTGCTGGCGCTCGGCATGGTCGTGTTCTCGTTCTGCGTCATTCTGACGATGATGCTGATCGAGAAGAAGATGACGCGCAGCACGTCATGAGCACGATCAGGGTCAATTTCCACGGCACGCTCGGTCGCTTCGAGCTGAACGCGCGCTTCGAGGTTCCGGCGCGCGGCGTGACCGCGATCTTCGGTCCGTCCGGTTGCGGCAAGACCGCGGTCATGCGCTGCATTGCCGGCCTCAACCATCTCGCCGGCGGGCTCTGCTCCGTCGCCGGCGAGGTTTGGCAGGACGAAAAGCATTTTCGTCCCGTGCATCAGCGTCCGATCGGCTACGTCTTCCAGGAAGCCAATCTGTTTCCGCACCTCTCGGTCCGCCGCAACCTGATGTACGGCCATCCCGGCTCGAGCAGCGCGGCCGCGATCGGCTTCGACGAGGTCGTCGCGCTGCTCGGCCTTGGACGGCTGCTCGACCGCTCGCCGCGCCACCTGTCCGGCGGCGAGCGGCAGCGCGTCGCGATCGGCCGCGCGCTGCTCAGCCAACCGAAGCTGCTGCTGATGGACGAGCCGCTGTCGGCGCTCGACCAGATGACCAAGGATGAGATCCTGCCGTATCTGGAGCGGCTGCACGCCGCCCTCGACCTGCCGATCCTCTATATCAGCCACGACCTCGCTGAGGTCGAGCGGCTTGCCGATCAGCTGGTGCTGATGCGCAATGGCGCGGTCCTGGCTTCGGGCCCCTTGTCCGTGCTGCAGGCCGACCTGTCGCTGCCGCTCGCGCTGTCGCGCGACGCCGCCGTGAGCCTCGACGCCACCGTCACCGCCCAGGATACGGCCGATGGCATGGCGACACTCGAAGTCCCCGGCGGCCAATTCCTGCTCCCGGCCGAGCCCCTCACGCCGGGGGCGCGCCGCCGCCTGCGCGTGCTCGCTGACGACGTCAGTCTCGCGCTGGAAACGCCGAGCCGCAGCACCATCGTCAACGTGCTCCGCGCCAGAATACTCGAGATCCGCAGCCAGTCGGACCACCGCGTCACGGCCTTGCTCGGACTCGGCGAGGATGGTCACGGCGCGCGGCTGCTGACGCGTGTCACCCAGCGCTCGTGGAACGAGCTCGGCCTGCGTGCGGGGCTTGCGGTCTATGCCCAGGTCAAGGGTGTCGCGCTCGTCCGCCGCGAAGAGCCTATCGCCTGAATCCAAACACCTGGCATTCGGCAACATCGCGCGATGTTGCATACGTGACAATAGCATCCCTCATGTTATATCGTAAACAATACAACTTCGGATGAGACAAAGCGGCAGGCGCTTTGATTTCGTCAATGCAATGAACGAGTTGAGCGGCAGGACATCGTCTGGCCCGGTGCTTGCTATCTGGATCTCGCAACAAGAGGTCATCAGCATGAAAGCCGCCGTCACCTGGCATCCGAACGCACCCAAGCCGCTTGCGCTGGTGCTGGGCACCAACGAGATCGCCTCCGCCGTCGCGGCCAAGCTCAATCATGCCCGCTTCGCGGTCGTACTATGCCATGACGCCTTCCCGCCGGTGATCCGGCGCGGCATGGCCTTCCATGACGTCCTGTTCGGCGAGACGCGCGACCTCGACGGCGTGATCGGCTCCCGCGCCGAGAGCATCACCGATGTCGTGCGGATTCACCGTGAGCCAGACCAGGCCGCCGTGACCGGGATGCATCTGACCGACATCATCGCCTTCCGCTATCCAGCCGTCATCGTCGACGCCCGCATGCAAAAGCATCTGGTGACGCCGGATCTGCGCGGCGTCGCCGGTATCGCCGTCGGCATCGGGCCGCGTTTCGCGATCGGGCACAATTGCGACGTCGCGATCGAGACTCATCCCCGCGAGACCGGCACGATCTTGGCCCATGGCACGACGCGCGATGCGGACGGCAAGGCACGCGATCTCGGCGGCGCCGGCCGCGAGCGTTTCGTCTATTCGGACCAGGAGGCCGTCTGGCACACCCCGCTCGACATCGGCACCCGGGTCTACAAGGGCCTGCAGCTCGGCTCGCTCGGCGGCACGCCGGTGCTCGCACCGCTCGACGGCGCGCTGCGCGGCATCGCCCGCGACGGCGTACGCGTGCCGGCCAACGTCAAGCTGCTCGAGATCGATCCGCGCGGCCGTCAAGCCGCCTGGACCGGCATGGACGAGCGCGGACAGGCTATCGCGGCGAGCGTCGTCGCGGCCCTTCACCAGATCATGCAAACCGGTCGGAAGGCGGGCCGCGTCTCCGCCAACGTATGAGGAGGACTGCCATGGGTGTCGCTGACGTCGGGACTTGTCAGATCGTGGCGCTGCAGGGCGCAGCGTCCAGCGTGATCCAGGAGATGCTCGGCGATTTCGCCAAGCGGCTCTCGGAGAATGGCCTGCGTGTCTCCGGCGTGATCGAGAGCAGCGCCGACAAGGCCAGGCCGTGCAAGGCCATGATGCTGCGCAGCCTCGACGATGGCCGCGTGTTCGCGATCTCTCAGGATCTCGGCCCGGAGTCGCAGGCCTGCAATCTCGACCCGGAGGGCCTCGTGCTCGCCTGCGCCGCCGTGCAGCAGTCGATCTCGCGGGGCACCGACATCGTGATCCTCAGCAAGTTCGGCAAGCAGGAAGCGGCAGGAGGTGGCCTTGCCGATGCCTTCGGCTCCGCCATCGCAGCCGGCCTCCCGGTCATCACGGCGGTCTCACCGGCGATGATGGACGCGTGGACGCGCTTTGCCGGCGCGTTCGCCGAGCACGTTGACGCCGATATCGCGCGCCGGCCGGGCTGGATCGAGGCGCGGTACAGCCGCTGGGTGACATCGCGAGCCACCCGTGACATGGTTGGCTCTCAACGCGAGCGGATCGGAATGGGATGAAGCGCGAAGCTCAGATCGCATTGACCATCAACTTCGGCAATGGCGGCAGCCTGTGCCCGGAGGATCTGCTGCTGATCGATATCATCCGGAGGGAGCGCTCGATCCTCGGCGCCGCGCGCGCGAGCGGCATCTCCTACCGCAAATGCTGGCTGATGGTCGATGCGCTCAACCGCACCTTCGAGACGCCGGTGTTCGAGACTCATCCGGGGCGCCGGGGCGGCGGCGCGGAGATCACGCCGTTCGGCGAGCGGCTGATCGCGCTGTACCGCTCGATGGAGCGGCGCACGCGCACCGCAACGGCCGCCGCGCTCGGCGAGCTGCAGAAGGCTACGGATCCCCGCTATCAGAAGCGGGCCAGCGGCGCGGCCGAGGCAGCTCCGAAGGCCGAACCGCGCCGGGTCCGATCGCGACGCTCTTGATCATCGCCCAGGCGGACAGATCCGGCTCCAGCGCCAACCGCTCGACCGACTCCAGCGTCACCAGCGCATGCAGCCTGGTCGCGCCGAGATCGAAGGTGACCCGCACGTAAGGCGGCTCGAGCGGCAGGATCTGCTCGATCCGGCCCGGCAGCCGGTTGGTGATCGACACGTCCATCGGCCGCGACAGCGCGATCGAGACGTCGCGGGCCTCGATGGTCACCGAGACGCCGGCGTCGATCGCCGCGTCCACCATCGGCACGCGCAACTCGCCATCGGCAAAGAACAGCGTCGACATGCCATATTGCGGATCATGGCGCAGCACGCGCGCGGGAACCGTCGTGCTGAGAACGACGGACGAGGCTGAAGACGATGCAGACTGGCCGGTCATCGCGCAGCAGCCTCCACGGCCTCAAGGCCGGTCGTGATCATACAGCACGCGAACGCGGATCGTGCCTTCCACCGCGCGCAGCTCCGACAGCAGCGCCTCGCCCTCGCCGCCGACCACGTCGGTTTCGAGCACGACATAGCCGACCTCGGGATCGGTCTGAAGATATTGCGCGAGGATGTTGATGTTGTGCCGCGCCACCGCCTCGTTGACCTGGCGCAGTACGCCCGGCACGTTGCGGTGGACATGGATGAAGCGCGTGCCGGTCGGGCGCGCCGGCAATTGTACCTGCGGGAAGTTGACGGCGCCAAAAGTCGAACCGACGTCGGAATAGTCGATCAGCTTGCGCGCGACCTCGCCACCAATTCGGTCCTGCGCCTCTTCGGTGGAGCCGCCGACATGCGGGGTCAGGATCACGTTGGGCAGGCCCTGCAGCGGCGAGACGAACGGATCGGCGTTCGATGCCGGCTCCGCCGGGAACACGTCGACCGCGGCGCCGGCGAGCTTGCCCTCGCGCAGCGCGCTGGCCAGCGCTTCGATGTCGACCACGGTGCCGCGCGAATTGTTGATCAGATAGGCCCCGTCCTTCATGTGACGGATCTGGCGCTCGCCGATCATGTTGGCGGTCGCCGGCGTCTCCGGCACGTGCAGCGACACGACGTCGCTCATCGCCAGCAGCTCATCAAGGCTCTCGACCGGCTCGGTGTTGCCGTGGCGGAGCTTGTCGGTGAGATCGAAGAAGATCACCCGCATGCCCATGGCCTCGGCGAGGTTCGACAGCTGCGAGCCGATGTTGCCATAGCCGATGATGCCGAGCGTCTTGCCGCGCACCTCTCGGCTGCCATTGGCCGACTTGTCCCAGCCGCCGGCATGCGCCGACACCGAGCGCGGGAAGATTCGGCGCATCAGCATCACGACTTCGGCGATCGTCAGCTCGGCGACGCTGCGGGTGTTCGAATAGGGCGCATTGAACACGGGGATGCCGAGCCGCTTCGCGGCATCGAGATCGACCTGGTTGGTGCCGACGGAGAAGCAGCCGACCACCATCAGCCGGTCGGCGGCCTGCAGCACGTCGGCGGTGAGATGCGTGCGCGAGCGAATGCCAAGCATGTGCACGCCCGACAGCATACGCTTCAACTCCGCCGAACCGAGCGCCTTCGGCAGCCGTTCGATTTCCGTATAGCCATTGGCCTCGAACATGCGGACGGCCGAGTCGTTCACGCCCTCAAGGAGCAGAACGCGGATCTTTTGCTTGGGCAGCGATAGCGGCATGGGCCTGGCCTGATTCAGTCGTGGATGTGGCGTAGTGTAGCGGTTGTTACAGTCGCGATGCGTTGAAACTTGGTGAATGCGACGCGGCAGGAACGCTTTCTGTCGCTTTCCCAGGGTCTTGTCCACTCCGCACAGGCATTTTGACCGGCGATGCAAAATCAGCGCCTGGCATACCGGCCGCACCGCACGGCCTGCACTGCAACAACCGGAGATCGCTGTTTTGGCTGCTGACAAACCATGCGAGCAGAGCTAGCCTTTCTTCCAATCACAAAATCATCGGGAGGTCAGCATGTCAGACGGGGTTGTCGAGACACGCGCGTCGGAGGTGTCGGCCGGTGAAACGCAGACGGTCGATGTAGCCGTCGTGGGTGCCGGATTTGCGGGGCTGTACCTGCTGCACCGCCTGCGCAAGGCGGGCTTCTCGACCGTGACGCTGGACACGGCAAACGACGTCGGCGGCACCTGGTACTGGAACCGCTATCCCGGCGCGCGCTGCGACATCCAGACCGTCGACTACAGCTACACCTTCGATCCCGAGCTCGAGAAGGCCTGGCAATGGTCGGAGAAATACGCCACCCAGCCGGAGATCCTGCGCTATCTTGGCTTCGTCGCCGACCGCTACGATCTGCGCCGCGACATCCGCTTCGGCACCCGTGTCCTCGGCGCCTCCTGGGACGATGCCAAGGAGCGCTGGCTGCTGACGACCGACAAGGGCCCCGCCGTCTCCTGCCGCCACTACATCATGGCGACCGGCTGCCTGTCGCAGCCGAAGCCGCCGGAAATCGACGGTGTGCACGACTTCAAGGGCGAGATCTACTTCACCAGCCGCTGGCCGCACGATGGCGTCGACCTCCGCGGCAAGCGCGTGGCCGTGATCGGCACCGGCTCCTCCGGCATCCAGTCGATCCCGCTCATCGCCGAGCAGGCAGCGCAGCTCACGGTGTTCCAGCGCACGCCGAACTTCGCACTGCCTGCGCATAATGGTCCGCTCCCGGCCGATCGCGCCGCGCAGCTTGCAGAGGATCGCAACGGGCTGCGCCAGCAGGCGCGCTGGTCGATGACCGGCGTGCCGATTCCGCCGGCCACCGAGTTCAGCTGGCAGATGAGCGAGGCCGAGCGCCGCGAGCGCTTCGAGAAGCTGTGGGCCTCTGGCGACCTCGTCGGCATGCTGACGCAGCTCTGGGCCGACCAGGGCGTCGACCCCGACGGCAACGCGCTGCTCGCCGATCTCATCCGCGAGAAGATCCACGAGATCGTCAAGGATCCCGAGACCGCTGCTGCGCTCACGCCCCATGACCATCCGTTCGGCGCCAAACGCCCCTGCCTCGACACCAACTACTATCAGACGTTCAATCGCCCCAATGTCACGCTGGTCAATCTGCGCCAGGAGCCGATCACATCCATCACCGCTGATGGCATCAAGACCGACAGGCGCAGCTTCGACATCGACGTCATCGTGTTCGCGACCGGCTTCGACGCCATGACCGGTGCGATCCGCGCCGTGCATCCGATCACCGGGCGCGGCGGCAAATCACTTGAGGATGTCTGGGCCAACGGACCGCAAACCTATCTCGGACTCACGGTCGCGGACTTTCCCAATCTGTTCCTGATCACGGGTCCCGGCAGCCCGTCAGTGCTGTCGAACATGGCGGTCTCGATCGAGCAGCATGTCGACTGGGTGGTCGACCGTCTCATCGCCCTTCGCGAGGACGGCTTCACCACCATTGAGCCCACGGAGACCGCGCAGGCCGGCTGGGCGCGCCACATGGCAGACTGCGCGACCGTGACGCTGCATCGGCTCGCCAACACCTGGTACACCGGCGCCAACGTGCCGGGCAAGCCGCAGACGCTGATGCCTTACACCGGCGGCGTCGGCCCCTATCGCGGCATCTGCAACGAGATCGTCAGCCGCGGCATGCTCGGCTTCAAGCTGTCAGGTCCGAACGGCGCGTCCCAATGCAATGACGGCGAGATCGTGCGGCTGCAGCCGGATGTCCGGCTGGTGCTGAACATGCTGGCCGAGATGAACCTGCCGCCGATCGAATCAATGGGCGCGGCCGGCGCCCGTGAATTCGTCGCGCAATTCAACGCGACGAGGCCGCCTGGACGTCCCGTTGGCGAAGTCAAGGATGGCACATTGCAGGGCGCTGATGGTCACCTGGCCTACCGGCTCTATCGTCCGGCGACGCCCGGCCCGCATCCGATCGTGGTGTACTTTCATGGCGGCGGCTGGGTCCTCGGCGACGAGCAGTCGGATGATCCGTTCTGCCGCGACATGTGCCGCCGCTCCAACATGATTTTCGTCAGCGTGAACTATCGCCATGCGCCCGAGCACCGCTTCCCGGCGGCGGCTGAGGACGGCTACGCGGCGACGCGCTGGGTGGCCGAGCACGCCGCCGAGCTCGGCGGACGCGAGGGAACGGTGCTGGTGGCAGGCTGGAGCGCCGGCGGCAACATCGCGGCGGTCACCTGCCAGCTCGCGCGAGATCGCGGCGGGCCTGATATCGGCGGCCAGCTGCTGCTGTGCCCGGCCACCGACTGCAGCTTCGATCGTCCGTCCTACACGGACAATGCGACCGGCTACTTCCTGACGCGGTCGCTGATATACTGGTTCTGGGACATCTACTGCTCGCCGGCGGATCGCACCGATCCGCGCGCATCGCCGTTGCGGGGCAAGCTGCAGGGCCTGCCGCCGGCCTACATCGTCACCTGCGAGTTCGATCCGCTGCGCGACGAGGGGATTGCCTATGCGGAAGCCCTCGCCGCCGCGGGCGTGCCGGTCGGACAGCTCAAGGCGCACGGCCACTTCCATTCGTCGTTCATGATGGTCGACGTCGTCATCACCGGCGTCGGCGGCCGCATGCGGATGGCGGAGGCGCTGCAGGCGTTCACCCAGTCTGCGGAAGAAGGCGAATCGCTGGAGATCAACGCCGCCGCGAGCTGACCAGCGGAGGCTGCGGCCGAGCAGTATCGCAACGGCCCGCAGCCTTGCGGGCCGTTGCTGCGACACGCAGCTTGCGTCGGATCGCCCACGCTGTCACCGAGACGACGAGCCACGCCGTTGTTGCGGCGGCGAAGGCGGTCGCGACGCTTAGCTGAACCAGCGTGGAGAATACGGCCGCGAACGCCAGCATGCCGAGGCTGCCGAGCACCGCGCCTACGGTGTCGAGCGCAGCCGCTTCGCGTCCGCGCCGCTCGCCGAAGAATCCCTGTTGGCGCTTACGCCTGATCTCGTGCGCCTCGATCAGGGTGACGCTGGCGCAGAAGATGGCGGGCAATGCCAGGAAGAGGCCGCCGATCGCAGGACCGAAGGCCTTGGCAATGAGCCCCGTGGCGGCTGTCGCGGCGCCGCCCAGCGCGAAGCGGATGACATATTCGTGCCACTTGCCGTCCTTCAGCGCCGCGGGCGAGATGCGGATCAGCATCACGCGCCTCCGGAGAAGACCGCCTGGAGTCCGAGCGCCGCCACCAGCCAGACGACCGTCGCGAGCAGGCTCGCAGTCGACGCGCGCAGATGCAGCCGCATCAGCAGTTGGCACACGATCATGCTGTAGAGACAGAGCGCGACGGCGCCGAACATCATCGAACGGCTCTGGACCGCCGCGTAGGCGGCGTCATGTGTGACGATCGCAATGCCAAGCGTCGCCAGCGCAACCGAGGGCGCGGCTCCGAACAATCCGGCAAAGCTCTTCGGACGCAGCACGTCGCCAATCATCGCGAATGCCGAAACGATGACGCCGCCGATCAGGAAGCGGATGACGTATTCGGTCATGTCCGGCTTGCTCCCGGTGGTTCGTAGCCGGTCCACGGGCGCAAGCTGCGCTCGAGGGCAGCGCCGAGCATGAATCCGACAACGACGTCGCTGGCCCAATGCGCAAGCAGCATCACGCGCGTGATGCTGAGCCCGACGGCAGCACTCCTCACCGCAATCCTTGCGCGTGCCGGCAGCGGACCGGCGGCGGAGTAGAGCGCACCCATGTGCAGCGCATGTCCCGAGGGAAAGGCGTCCTGTGCATGGCCGGACGGCGCCACGCCGTGGAGATGGCCGCGCAAGGTGGTGCGATCCGGCCGGGTCTGATCGAAGATGGCCTTCAAGGCATGCGGCAGAGCCGAAGCCGCAACCGTGACCACCAATGCATGAGTGGTCGTCGCACGAACGCGGCTGCTTTGGCTGCGCGTCACCAGCCAAGCCACCGATGTCAGGGCCAACCACACCTTCTCGTCCGCACCCCACGCGAGGCCGCGTGCGAGCTTTTGCAGCCACGGCTCCGTGGTTCGTGCAGCTACGTCCGCAATGATGCGGTCCGCCTTGGTCGGCTCGACGTGGATGGCCGTGGCGGAACTTTGCTTGCGAAAGGGCACCGAAATTGCCGGTGTGATCTTCTTCCCGATGGCGCGGATCATGGCACTTGCGAAGGACGAACAATATGTTCACCTACAACGCCGAGCCCTCACAACGGGTTTCGGGAACAGTCACGAAACTGTCACGAGTTACCAGCTCAGCCCTGACCGCGAATAGCCTCGTCATACGCCTCGACCGAGGCTCGAGCTGTCTCCCGCACATCGCTCGCGCTCATGCCCGGCTTGTACAGGCTCGAGCCGAGACCGAAGGCGCGCACGCCGACGGCGACGTAGGAGGCGAGCGTCTTGTCCGACACACCGCCGACGGCGCCGACCACGACGCCTTTCGGCAGGACTGCAAGTTGCGCTGCAATCCCCGACGGACCGAGCACTGACGCCGGAAAGTATTTCAGGGCCGAGGCGCCGCAATGCAAAGCCAGAAAGGCCTCGGTCGGCGTGAAGACCCCGGGCATGGTCACCATGTCATAGGCCTGCGCCGTCGCCAGCACTTCGACGTCGACGTTCGGGCTGACCATCAGGCGCCCGCCGGCCTCCGCAACGCGCACGCAATCCGCGGCATTGACGACCGTTCCTGCGCCGATCAGGCAGTCCTTGCCGAACCGAGATGCCAGACGCTCGATCGAGACGAACGGTTCCGGCGAGTTGAGAGGAACCTCGATCAGCTCGAAACCGGCTTCGATCAGGACATCGACGATGGCCTCGGACTCGTCGGGTTTGATACCGCGCAGGATCGCAACGAGCGACCGCTTCACATGCGGCCAGGCGACGGACTGTGTCATTTCAGAAACGCGCTCCCCAGATCTGCCGCGCGGCCTTGAGCAGGCCGCGGCGTGACGCCTGTTCGGCATCGCATTCATTCACGTCGAAACCAGCAGCGGCCAGCGCCTCGCCATAGAGGCGGCCGAGCCGGCCCGCTCCGATCAACCGGAGTGGAAGCTCGGCGCCGAACCGCGCTCGCGCATCGGCGATTTCGCTGCCGATCAGAATCCCGGAGAGCCTTGCAGTTCCATCGGACCGCCGCTCGAAGCCGAGGAGCTGCGCCGCGCGCAGCCGGAACAGCGCGTTCGTCAGTGCCGTCGGCGCGGCCAGCGCCGCCGCGAGGCTCTCGCGGAACGCCGTGTCGTGCTCGACGGTCGAGGCTTCCGGTTCGACGGCATGCATCAGGATGCTATGCTGAGAGACCACCGCGAACAGCTCACCGGTCATGTAGGTGGCGAAGTCGATCACCACGCCGGCATCGATCTGGATCCATTTGCTGTGGGTGCCCGGAATGCAGACGATCCCAGTGAAATCCGGCTCGGTGACTCCGAGCAGCTGGGTTTCCTCGCCGCGCATCACGTCCGGCCGGTCCGCGCGAACCTGCGCCAGTCCCGGCAGAATTCTGACGTCGCGGTCGGCGTCGACACTGATCGCTCCGGCATACAGCGCATCCAGACGGGTGGGCGTGTGCAGATACGGCGCCTCGACCCAGCCTTGCCGCGCGCCGGCCATGCCGCAGATCAGCACCGGAACATCGGCCGGTGCGCCAAGCTTCGCCAGATGATCGCGCAGCACCGGCGCGAAGCCTGATGTCGCGCAATGCAGCATGCCCTCGCCACCACGGCTCTCGGCAAGCCCCGTCCCGTCTCCGGCCATAAGCCAGGCACGGAAACTGGAGGTTCCCCAGTCGACGGCGACAAAGGCCGGCGTTGCTGACGAATAGACGGCGGTCACATCCTGCTCCCGAACACTTCCACATCTGGCAATGGCACGCCGGGCGGGCCACGCAAACAACAAATTGCATCATGCACGATTATGCACGTTGTTATTCTTGTTCGTGCATGGTAACAAGCGGCATGTCAGACCTTCCACTGGCGCGCCGCGACCAGATCGCCGGCCGCCTCTCTGCGGGGCAAGCGGTCATCGCGACCGCCCTCGCCGACGAATTCGGCGTCTCCGAGGATGCGATCCGGCGCGATCTTCGCGCGCTTGCCGCCGAAGGACGCTGCCGCCGCGTGTATGGCGGCGCATTGCCCATCGCCGGCGGCATGGCACCGATGGCGGCGCGTATCGGGCAAGATCGCGAACGCAAGCTGGCGCTCGCCCGGTCGGCCGCCCGCAACATCGCGCGTGGGGAGTTTCTCTTCCTCGATAGTGGCAGCACCAATCTCGCCCTCGCTGAAGTCCTGCCCGATGATTTCGATCTCACCGTCGCGACCAACGCCATCGACATTGCCGCAACCGTGCTGCATCGGCAGGACCTGCAGTTGATCGTGATCGGCGGCTCCGTTCACCCCGCAGTCGGCGGCTGTGTCGACGCCGACGCCATCATGCAGGTACAGCGCTTGAACATCGACCGCTGCTTCATCGGCGCCTGCGCTGTATCGGCGCAAGGCGGCATCAGCGCGGTTGATCCGACTGACGCAACGTTCAAGCGAACGCTGCTGTCGCTGAGCCGCGTAAGCGTCGCAATGGTCACCAACGAGAAGCTCGAGACCCGAGCCCCCCACCGTATCGCCGGCGCCAAGACGATCAGCCAGCTCACCGTCGAGCATGATGCGCCGGCGGCCCGACTCGCCCTGCTCAGACGGGCGGGAGCTACCATCATGACCGCCACCCCGCCCGGATGACGGCGCCTTCGGAGTTTCAGAAACCTTCCAGATGAGTTCGGATCACCGCGCGGCGCGGCTCGCGACACGCCTGGCCTTTTTCGTCGCCGGCTTCTGCATCGCCTGCTGGGCGCCGCTGGTGCCGTTCGCCAAGCAGCGGCTGGGGGTCGACGATGCGACGCTCGGGCTGCTGCTGCTCTCGCTCGGCGTGGGCTCGGTCGCATCGATGTTGGCGGCAGGTCTCCTGAGCGCCCGCTACGGCAGCAAGCCCGTCGTCATCGTCAGCGGCATCGCCTTGAGCATGCTGCTGCCCCCGCTGACGATCGCCTCAACGCCAGCCACGCTCGGGCTTGCGCTGTTCGCCTTTGGCGCGGCGCTCGGCTCGCTCGACGTCGCCGTGAACATCCAGGCGATCGACGTCGAGCGGCTGAGCGAGCGTCCGCTGATGTCCGGCTTCCACGCGCAGTTCAGCATCGGCGGCTTCGCAGGCTCCGGCGTCATGACTGCGCTGCTCGCGTTCGATGTCGCGCCGCTGCTCGGCACGCTCGCCTGCTGTGCGCTCGCCCTGGCCGCGATGACCGTGGCTGCCCCACGACTGATAGCGAGCAAACCGGCGCAATCGGGCCCTCTGCTCGTGCTTCCTCACGGCGCAGTGCTGCTGCTGGCGGCGCTCGCCGCGATCATGTTCCTGGTCGAGGGTGCGATGCTCGACTGGAGCGCGCTGTTGCTCGCCGGGTCGGGCCGCCTGCCGGCCGCGCAAGCCGGGCTGGGCTACATCATGTTCTCGATCGCAATGACCGCCGGGCGTCTCGTCGGCGATGCCGTGGTTGCACGGATCGGCGATCGCGCGACGTTGCTGGGGGGCAGCGTCATCGCGATCACCGGCTTCGTCGTGCTGCTCGCGGTTCCCTGGATTGTTGCTGCCATGGCCGGCTTCGCGCTGATCGGCTTGGGTGCATCGAACCTGGTCCCGGTGCTGTTCCGCCGGGCCGGCGCGCAGACCGCGATGCCGGTCGGGCTGGCCGTCGCCGCCGTCACCACCGCCGGCTACTCCGGCGTACTGCTTGGGCCCGCCGGCATCGGCTTCGTCGCCGCGGCCACCAGCCTGCCGGCCGCGTTCTGGATGTTGGCCGCACTGCTCGTCATTGTGCTGCTGAGCGCACCACGCGTCGTAGCTGCGCCAAATTAGGAACGAGCCCGGTGCTTGGCTTTGATACGCATCTCATGCCCCAGCCAAGAGCAGAATCGGACGCGCACCCAATATCGTTACTCTCATTCTCATCATCGTCGGCGCGGCGTAGACGGCAATCCTGGAATCCGCGTTCGCGGCCATCGTAGCCTGCCCGCCTGCCCCGCTTCGTGCGCCGCCCCGCAACGCAGGTTGCAGACATCGCCTCCCTTGCGAAGCTCATCCGGACGGCTCAGGATCGCCGGACAGACAGCGGAGCAGTCTAGTGGAGATCGATGGCGAGGCCCCTGCGGACGAAGACGGATTTGCCGACACACAGGCGCGCGACGCGCATTTCCTGCGCCACAGCTTCGCTGTCGCCCTCCGCTCGATGTCACACGGCAATCATCCGTTCGCCGCCATTCTCGTCGATGCTGACGGCAGGGTCCTGATCGAAAGTGAAAACGGCTACCTGCCAGCGCGCGATGCCACAGCGCACGCAGAACGACTGGTCGCGACGCAGGCCTGCACGTCGATTGCCCCCGAGATCAGAGCTGTGGCTACGCTGTATTCGTCGGCAGAGCCGTGCGCGATGTGCGCGGGCGCCATCTACTGGGCCGGCATCGGACGCGTGGTCTACGGCCTCAGCGAGCGGCGGCTACGCGACCTTACCGGCAACCATCCGGAGAACCCGACGCTCGACCTGCCCTGCCGCGAGGTGTTCGCGAGCGGCCAGCGCGCAACCGAGATTGTCGGCCCCTTGTTGGAGGAGGAAGCCGCGGCGCTGCATGAAGGAGCCTGGGACAAATGAAGCAGGCGCCGCGACCGAGCCGCGGCGCCCTCTTCGAGTGCTTCGATCCGTATCAGAACTTCACGGTCACGCCCGAGTAGAGCGACGACTCGGTGCAAGCGCCCGTGGCGACGCGAGTGCCGCCGCCACCGGCGACGGAGCAGCCGACCGCGTTGTTGTGGTCGAGGCCGAACTTGTTCTGCCAGTAGCGATAGGCCACCCAGACGTCGATCATGTGGCTCTGCTTCTCACCCCACATCGCCTTCGACGCATCGAAGGTCAGGCGGATCGGCTCGGAGTTGAACTCGACCTTGGTCGGATAGACGCCGTTCGCGACGCTGGCCGGGAGCGGCTCGGTATCGGTGCCCTTCTTGCCGTACCAGCCGGCGCGACCCGAGATCGAGAAGAACTGCATGCTCTCTGGCAGGAAGCCGAGATCCATGTAGTAGTTGGTCTCGACCGCCCAGGTTGGCTTGAACGAGGTGTTGCCGTCGGAGATGCAGGGGTTCGACCAGCCGGCGCCGCACTGCGAGAACGAGTTGTGGTTGGCGAACTCCCAGTACATCAAGGGAGCGACGTTGAAGTAGCCCTTGTAAGGCAGGTTGAACGCGAACTGCAGACCGGCGACGACGTCACGCTTGGCCGCGCCGAAGTAGCGGTTCTCGGTATTGGCATCCATGCCCACTTCGAACGAGATGTTCTGCAGCGGCCCCACCGTGAAGGCCTTGGTGTTGAAGATCTGGTTCCAGCCGAAGGTCGAGCGGAACAGGCCGTAGATCTCGGTCGCACCGGCGCAGCTCGCCGGCGTGAACGCGAAGCCCGCGTTGGGCGAGACGATGCCGCCGGTCTGCGTGCAGGGCCCCGCCGGGTCGTTGTGGTCCGACTTGAACAGCGAGATCGTGAAGAAGTTGGTGCCGTAACCCCAGACGTCGAAATGGGTGAACGAATAGACCTGCTTGGCGGTCTTGGCGTTGAACGTGCCGTTGCCGTTGACGCTCCATGCACCAGGCTGGCTGGCATTGAAGATGTAGGAGTAGCTGACGCGATTATCGACGACGAGGAAGAACGGCACCTCGGCCGGAGCCTTCTTCGCGATCGCCTTGGCGGGCAGGTCAGCAGCCCCTGCGACACCGACTGAGCTAAGCGCTACCGCGCCCAGCGCGACGGCCGCCGCGATTGTTTGACGTAACGACATTCAGAACACCCCCAGTTGACAAGCGCCGATTCCCGACTTGCATGCACAGTTGCGCCGTTCGACCGGCTGGAGAAGCCTCAACTTTCTCCAGGACTTGCCCGCAGTTTGATCAAGGTTCCGCCGTATTGCAGCGGCGACGACAGCAGATGCTGGCCTGAACATGGGACGATTGGCCGCGGCCGCGATGCTCCCAAATTCCGATCTTGCTGCTTCACATTGCAGAAGTTTTTCCGAAAGCCCCCCGCGTGGCCTTCCGCGCGCTTTCGCGAGCAAGCCTGCGCGCAAGCGCGCCCCTGACGCGCATTGGATGACGCTGCTCATCCAACGTGCAGCTTGCTGCGGCGGATCGATTTCCGGCCAGTGTCTCAAAAGTGCCACAGAGCTTTATCGATCACAGCTGATTGCAGCGTACGTTGCTTGCAACCAAGGGCGCGCTGCATTCGCCGATCGCCGCGCGATGGGCGCTTGGACAAGAGTTGGGCAGAGGATGGCGCTTTTCGCCTCTTACGCGCCGCGGAAAATTAGATCACAATTGAGGCATCTTCGTTCCCCTGCCCACGACGCAGCAAATGCCTGAACCCGCGCCGGCCGATCCGAACCCTACGCCTCCGCTCCTGCAGACGATCGGGTTGACCAAGCGCTATGGCGACTTCCTTGCCAACGACAAGATCGACATCGAGATCCGGCCACGCGAGATTCACGCCTTGCTTGGCGAAAACGGTGCCGGCAAGTCGACGCTGGTGAAGACGATCTACGGACTGGTGCAGCCGAGCGCCGGTGAGTTGCGCTGGCAGGGTGTGCCCATCAAGCTGTCCGGCCCGGCCGAGGCGCGATCTCTCGGCATCGGCATGGTGTTTCAGCATTTCTCCCTGTTCGACAACCTCACCGTGGCTGAGAACGTGGCGCTCGGGCTCGACGGCAAAGAGCCATTCAAGGCCATGTCAGCGCGGCTCGCGGACGTCGCGCGCGACTACGGACTGCCGCTCGATCCGAAGCGCGAGGTCTGGCATTTGTCGGTCGGCGAGCGGCAGCGCATCGAGATCGTGCGGGCGCTGATGCAGAGTCCGAAATTCCTAATCCTGGACGAGCCCACCGCCGTGTTGACGCCGCAGGAGGCCGACCAGCTATTCGTCGTGCTGGAGCGACTGAAAGCAGAAGGCCGCGCCATCCTCTACATCAGCCACAAGCTCGAGGAGGTGAAGCGGCTGTGCGACACCGCCACCATCCTGCGCAGCGGCAGGAAGGTCGCGACCTGCAATCCGAAGCTGGAGACGGCTGCCTCGCTGGCCCGCATGATGGTGGGGACCGAGATCAAGGAAGTGAAGCCGCCGGCCGAGCGGCGCACCACCGTGCCGCGCCTAGTCGTCAATGATCTCACCCTCGCCCCCAGCGAGCTGCATGGCGTGGGCCTCAAGAACATTTCCTTCGAACTGAAGGGCGGCGAGATCCTCGGCATTGCCGGTGTCGCCGGCAACGGCCAGGACGAGCTGTTTGCTGCGCTGTCCGGCGAACGCCTCGTCAAGGAGCCCGGCACGATCATCATCGAGGGCCTCGCCTGCGGCAATCTCTCGATCAGCCAGCGCCGCAAGATGGGAGCCGCCTTCGTGCCGGAGGAGCGGCTGGGGCACGGCACCGCCCCGCGGATGAAGCTATCGGAGAATGCGCTGCTGACGGGACACGCTGCCAGCGACATGGTCCGGCACGGCTTCATCAACGCGGCAGCGACGCTGCGGACCGTCGATCGCACCACCGAGACATTCGATGTCCGCAAGGCGAAGCGCGATCCGGAAGCGGCGAGCCTGTCCGGCGGCAATCTGCAGAAGTTCGTCGTCGGCCGCGAGATCCTGCGCACGCCGGCGGTGCTGGTCGTCAACCAGCCGACCTGGGGCGTCGACGCCGGCGCCGCCGCGATCATCCGCCAGGCGCTGATCGATCTCGCCAGCGCGGGCGCTGCCGTCCTCGTGACCAGCCAGGACCTCGACGAACTCATCGAGATCGCCGACCGCATCGCCGTGATGTTTCACGGGCAGCTTTCGAAGGCGCTGCCACGCGCGGAGGCGACGCGCGAAAAGCTCGGCCTGTTGATGGGCGGCGCCAGCATCGAGAAGGAGGCCGCGCATGCAGCTCGTGCTTGAGAAGCGCGCCGAGCGCTCGCGCATCATTGCGCTGGTTTCGCCGCTGATCGCGATCGGGCTGACGCTCGTCACCATGAGCGTGCTGTTCGCCGTGCTCGGTAAGAACCCGATCACTGCGCTCGGCGTCTACTTCATCGCGCCGCTCACCGACGGGTACTCGCTGCAGGAGATCGCGGTGAAGGCCACGCCGCTGGTGATGATCGCGATCGGCCTGTCGCTGTGCTACCTCGCCAACGCCTGGAACATCGGTGCCGAGGGCCAGTTCCTGATCGGGGCCGTAGCCGGCAGCTGGATCGCGGTGAAGACGCAGGGCACCGAGGCGGGACACTGGGTGCTGCCGGCGATGCTGGTCGCAGGTGCCGCGGCCGGCGCCCTCTATGCGCTGATCCCGGCGCTGTGTCGCGTCAAGTTCGGCGCCAGCGAGATCCTCACCAGCCTGATGCTGGTCTACGTCGCCGATCTCCTGCTCGACTATCTCGTCCGCGGCCCCTGGCGCGACCCCGCCGGCTTCAACTTCCCCACAACGGCGGAGTTCGATCCGGTCGCGACCGTACCCGTGCTGATCGAGGGCGGACGCCTGCATCTCGGCAGCATCATCGCGCTGATTGTCGTTGCCGGCGCCTTCGTGCTGCTCGAGCGCACCATCAAGGGGTTCGAGATCCGAGTCGTGGGCGTGGCGCCGCGTGCGGCGCGGTTCGGCGGCTTCAATGCGAACCAGCTCATCCTTCTGACGTTCGCCGTGTCGGGCGCATTGGCCGGTCTCGCAGGGATCATCGAGGTGGCGGGCCCCATCGGACATCTGCAGCCCGGCATCTCGCCGGGCTATGGTTTCACCGCGATCATCGTGGCCTTTCTCGGGCGGCTCAACCCGGTTGGAATATTCATTGCAGGGCTTTTCCTCGCGTTGACGTTCATTGGCGGCGAGCAGGCCCAGATCACGATGAAGATTCCACTCGATGTGACCAAGGTGTTCCAGGGCATCCTGCTGTTCTACGTGCTCGCCTGCGATTCGCTCATCCTCTACCGTTTCAAGCTCGTCTTGGCCGCGCGGCAGGTGCAAAGTGGTGCTGGTTGAAGCAATCATCCTGTCGGTGCTCGCCGCATCGACGCCGCTGCTGCTGGCGGCCACCGGTGAGCTGGTCACAGAGCGCTCGGGTGTCCTCAATCTCGGCGTCGAGGGCATGATGATCGTCGGCGCGGCCTGCGGCTTCGGTGGGGCCTGGCTGTCCGGCTCGATCATCGTCGGTGCGCTGTGCGGCATCGTCGCCGGCATGCTGATGTCGTTGATCTTCGCGTTCATGACCCTTGGCCTCGCCGTGAACCAGGTGGCGACGGGCCTCGCGCTGACCATCCTCGGCATCGGTCTGTCCGGCCTGATCGGCGCGCGCTTCGTCGGCGAGCGCATCAGCACCGCGCCGCACCTCTCCATCCCCGGCCTCAGCGACATCCCGCTGGTCGGCCGTATCGTGTTCGGCGAGGACGCGTTCGTCTATCTGTCGCTCGCCTTGATCATCGCCGTCTGGTGGTTCCTGTACCGCACCCGTGCCGGCCTGGTGCTGCGCGCCTGCGGCGACAACCATGTCTCCGCCCACGCGCTCGGCTATCCCGTGCTGCGCATCCGTTTGCTAGCGGTGTTGTTCGGCGGCGGTTGCGCCGGGCTTGCCGGCGCCTATCTGCCGCTCGCCTACACGCCGTTCTTCATTCCTGGAATGACCGCGGGGCGCGGCTGGATCGCGCTGGCGCTGGTCGTGTTCGCATCCTGGCGGCCGGGCCGCCTCGTCATCGGCGCCTATCTGTTCGGTGCGGTGACGATCCTGCAGCTGCATGCGCAAGGCGCCGGCGTCGGCATCCCCTCGCAGTTCATGTCGGCGCTGCCGTACCTCGCCACCGTGATCGTCCTGGTGCTGCTGTCGCGCGCCCGCACCGGCGGCTCCACCGCGCCGGCGGCGCTGGGGACGGTGTTCGTGCCGGATCGCTGAAGCAATCATCCGGAGCGCCAGCGATGGGGCGCGACGCTCTGGCTCACGAGGTTTCCCCCCGACTGTTTGGAGATATTGACGATGATGAAAAGGCTTCTGGGGGCTGCCGCCGCGTTGGTGCTGGCGGGAAGCATCGCCGGCGTGGCGCACGCCGCCGACAAGCTGAAGATCGGCTTCATCTACCTCGGGCCGATCGGCGACCTCGGCTGGACCTATCAGCATGAGCTCGCGCGCCAGGCGCTAGTGAAGGAGCTCGGTGACAAGATCGAGACGACCTATCTCGAGAATGTGCCGGAAGGCCCCGACTCCGAGCGCGCCATCGAGCAGTTGGTCCGCGCCGGCAACAAGCTGATCTTCACGACCTCGTTCGGCTACATGGACCCGACCCTGAAGGTCGCCAAGAAATATCCCAACGTGCATTTCGAGCACGCCACTGGCTACAAGCGCGACAAGAACATGTCGACCTATTCGGCGCGCTGGTATCAGGGCCGCTACATTCAGGGCATCATCGCCGGCAAGATGTCGAAGGCCGGCGTGCTCGGCTATATCGGCTCGTTCCCGATCCCGGAGGTCATTTCGGGCATCAACGCCACGATCATCGGCGCGCAGACGATCAACCCGAACATCAAGGTCAAGATCATCTGGGCCAACACCTGGTTCGACCCGGGCAAGGAAGCCGACGCCGCCAAGGCGCTGATCGACCAGGGCGCCGACATCATCATGCAGCACACCGACAGCCCGGCCGCGATGCAGATCGCAGCCGAGCGCGGCAAGCTCGCCTTCGGCCAGGACTCCGAGATGATCAAGTTCGGCCCCAAGGCGCAGCTCACCTCGATCCTCGACACCTGGGGCCCCTACTACATCGCGCGCGTCAAGGCCGAGCTCGACGGCACCTGGAAGTCGGAGGACACCTGGGGCGGCCTCGATTCCAAGATGTTCGAGATGGCGCCCTACACCAACATGCCCGATGACGTGAAGAAGCTGGCGGAGGAGGCCCAGGCGGCGATCACCGCCGGCAAGCTGCACCCGTTCAAGTGCCCGGTGCTCGGCCAGGACGGCAAGGAGATCGAGTGCAAGGGCGGCGACCATCTCGCCGACGGCCAGATCCTCGGCATGAACTTCTACGTCAAGGGCATCGACGACAAGGTGCCGGGCAAGTAATCAAGCTGGAGCTGCCGATCACCCTGCAGCTCTGCTGCGGCAGGGTGATCGGTACTCACATTTGAGTTGGACCTTTTGTTACGACGAATGATGAGGTAGATCGTTACCCGAATGCATCGTGTGGTACGGCCGCATCGTCTGGGTCGAGTCCAATGATGCTCCACCTTGCGATGCCTCGACAGCCGTAACCGGGAGTTCCAACTGTGAACAGATCTATCCTGCTCGTTGCCGTCTGCACGTCTGCGCTACTGACGACTCCAGCCGCTTTCGCCAAGACCCTGGTCTTCTGCTCGGAAGGCAGCCCGGAGAACTTCTATCCCGGTGTCAACACAACTGGGACATCGTTCGATGGCAATGAGCCAATCTACAACCGCATCGTCGAGTTCGAGCGCGGCAGCACGCAAGTCGTGCCAGGTCTCGCCGAAACATGGACGATCTCGCCCGACGGCACCACCTACACGTTCAACCTCCGCAAGGGCGTGAAGTGGCATTCGACCTCCAAGTCGTTCAAGCCGACACGCGACTTCAATGCCGACGACATTCTGTTCTCGATCGAGCGGCAATGGAAGGAGGATAATCCCTATTTCAAGGTGACGAGCCCGAACCATTCGTATTTCGGCGACATGGCGATGCCGAAACTTTTGAAGTCGGTCGAGAAGATCGACGATTATACGATCAAGGTGACCCTCAATCAGCCGGAAGCCCCTTTCCTCGCGGATCTCGCGATGCCGTTCGCCGCGATCCAGTCGAAGGAATATGCCGACGCGATGCTGAAGGCCGGTACGCCCGAGAAGATCGACCAGGATCCGATCGGCACTGGTCCATTCTACCTCGTACAGTATCAAAAGGACGCCGTGATCCGGTACAAGGCGTTTCCCCAATATTGGGGCGGCAAGGCCAAGATCGACGACCTCGTCTATGCGATCACGCCGGATGCATCCGTTCGCTGGGCCAAGCTGCAGAAGGGCGAATGCGACGTGATGCCCTATCCGAACCCGGCCGATATCGACACGATCAGGAAGGACCCGAACGTCACCGTGCTGGAGCAGCCGGGCCTCAACGTTGGGTATCTCGCCTTCAACACGCAGAAGAAGCCGTTCGATGACGTGCGCGTGCGTAAAGCACTCAGCATGGCGATCAACAAGCAGGCGATCATCGACGCGGTCTATTTGTCGACCGGCATCGCGGCAAAGAACCCGATCCCGCCGTCGATGTGGTCCTACAACGACGCCGTCAAGGACGATCCCTATGACCCCGACGCGGCCAAGAAGCTTCTCGCCGATGCCGGATTCCCGAACGGCCTGGAGACCGATCTGTGGGCCATGCCGGTGCAGCGTCCCTACAATCCGAATGCCAAGCGCATCGCCGAGCTGATGCAGGCCGATCTCGCCAAGATCGGCGTCAAGGCCGAGATCAAGTCGTTCGAATGGGGCGAATACCGCAAGCGGCTGCAGGCCGGCGAGCACCAGATGGGCATGTACGGCTGGACCGGCGACAACGGCGATCCCGACAACTTCCTGCACACCTTGCTGGGCTGTGCTTCGGCGGCGGGATCGGGGTCGAACATCGCAAAGTTCTGCTACAAGCCGTTCGACGAACTGGTCGTAAAGGCCAAGACCGTCAGCGACCAGGCCGAGCGTGCCAAGCTCTACGAACAGGCCCAGGTGGTCTTCAAGGAGCAGGCACCGTGGTTCACGATCGCGCATGCGGTGCAGTTGAAGCCTGTCAGCAAACGCGTGATCGACTTCAAGCTATCGCCGTTCGGACGCCACAGCTTCTATGGCGTCGACGTCAAGGATTAGCGGACCTCAGGGCGAAGCAGCTTTCGCTGCTTCGCCGCTTCCGCTTCGCTGCCCTCCCGAAGACCTTCCGGGGAAAGTTGACAGAGCTCTGCATGTTGCGGTTCGTCTTTACCCGGCTCAGCCTCGTGGTCCCGACCTTCATCGGCATCACGTTGCTCGTGTTCGTGCTGATCCGCCTGATCCCCGGCGACCCTATCGAGACGATGGCGGGCGAACGCGGCATCGATCCGGCACGCCTCGCGCAATTGCGCAAGGACTACGGTTTCGATCAGCCCGTGCTGGTGCAGTATGGTCTCTATCTGTCGCGGCTGGCGCACGGCGATCTCGGCCGCTCGATCGTCACCCATGAGCCGGTGATTGCCGAATTCCAGACCTTGTTCCCCGCGACGGTCGAACTGTCGGTCTGCGCGATCCTGTTTGCGCTGTGCGTAGGGCTGCCGGCCGGCATCATCGCCGCTGTCAGGCGCAACTCGATCTTCGATCACGGCGTGATGGGGATCTCGCTCACCGGCTATTCGATGCCGATTTTCTGGTGGGGACTGCTGCTGATCCTGCTGTTTTCGGTGCAGCTCGGATGGACGCCGGTGTCGGGCCGGATCGCGGTGCAGTATTTCATCGAGCCGGTGACCGGCTTCCTGCTGATCGATACGCTCCTGGCCGGTGATGTCGGCGCGTTTCGTTCGGCCCTGTCGCATCTCGTCCTGCCGACGATCGTGCTCGGCACGGTGCCGCTCGCGGTGATCGCCCGCATGACGCGATCGGCCATGCTGGAGGTCCTCGGCGAGGACTACATCCGCACCGCCCGCGCCAAGGGGCTGCCGCCGTTCCGCGTGATCGCGATTCACGCCTTGCGCAATGCGCTGATCCCGGTGGTGACGGTGATCGGGTTGCAGGTCGGCGTACTGTTCACCGGCGCCATCCTTACCGAAACCATCTTTTCCTGGCCGGGCGTGGGCAAATGGCTGATCGAGGGCATCAACCGCCGCGACTATCCGGTGCTGCAGGGCGGCACGCTGCTGATCGGCGCGATCGTCATGACCGTCAATCTGCTGGTTGATATCGCCTATGGGCTGATCAATCCCCGCATCCGGTACACGCGATGAGCGCCGAGAACCTCCCAACCCGCATCGTTGTCGCGCAAGCGGACGCGCCACCGTCTCCATTGCTGGAGTTCTGGCAAGACTTCCGGAAAAATGCCGGGGCCGTCGCGGGCCTGGTCGTCATCGCGGTCCTGATCCTGCTCGCGCTGTCGGCCGATGTCGTCGCGCCGCATTCGCCTGTGCTCACCAACAATGCGGCGTTCCTGAAGCCTCCCTTCTGGCAACAGGGTGGATCGCTGTCCTATCCGCTCGGCACCGACGCGATCGGGCGCGATATTCTGTCCCGTCTCATCCACGGCGCGCGGCTGTCGCTTCTGATCGGCATCGCGGTGGTGACGTTGTCGGTGATATCGGGCACGATTCTCGGCCTGATCGCCGGTTTTTTCCGCGGCGTGACCGAGGTCGCGATCATGCGGCTGATGGACATCACGTTGACGCTGCCGAGCCTTCTGCTCGCGATCGTCATCGTCGCGATCCTCGGGCCGGGCCTGATGAATGCGATGCTGGCGGTCGCGATCGTGCTGCTGCCGCACTACGTGCGGATCGCGCGTGCCGCCGTGATCAGCGAGGTATCGAAAGACTACGTCATCGCGGCCAAGGTCGCGGGCGCCGGCCGGCTCCGCCTGATGTTCAAGGAAGTGCTGCCGAACTGCGCGGCGCCGCTGATCGTGCAGGCGACGCTCGGAATTTCCACCGCGATCCTGGACGCCGCCGCGCTCGGCTTTCTCGGTCTCGGCGCGCAACCGCCCTTGCCCGAATGGGGAACCATGCTGGCGGACGCGCGCGAATTCGTGCTGCGGGCCTGGTGGGTCGTCACGCTGCCGGGCCTGGCGATCCTGCTGACCGTGCTGGCCTTCAACCTGCTCGGTGACGGGCTGCGCGACGCGCTTGATCCCAAGCTCAAACGATAGTCTGCGCAAGAGAGTGAAGGCGATCCGATGCCGCTTCTCGAGATCGAAAATCTGTCGGTCGCATTTCCATCGCGGAACGGGATGGTCCGTGCCGTGGATGGCGTCAGCATCGCGCTCGACAAGGGCGAGGTGCTGGGCATCGTCGGAGAGTCCGGATCCGGCAAGAGCGTCGGCATGCTGGCCCTGATGGGACTGGTGCCCTACCCCGGCCAAGTCCAGGCCGACAAAATGTTGTTCGAGGGACGGGATCTGCAGACCCTGTCCGACCGCGAGCGGCGCGCCCTCACCGGCAAGGACGTCGCGATGATCTTCCAGGAGCCGACGACGTCGCTCAACCCGTCGTTCACGATCGGCTATCAGCTGGCCGAGACGCTGCGCATTCACGAGGGGATGAACCGCAAGGCCGCGCGGCGGCGGGTGATCGAGCTGCTGGAGCAGGTCGGCATTCCCGCCGCCGAGAGCCGGCTCTCGTCCTATCCGCACCAGCTCTCGGGCGGCATGAACCAGCGCATCATGATCGCGATGGCGATCGCCTGCAATCCGAAGCTCCTGATTGCCGACGAGCCGACGACGGCGCTCGATGTCACCATCCAGGCCCAGATCCTGGATTTGCTGCTGTCGCTGCAGCGCGACCGCGGCATGGCGCTGATCCTCATCACCCACAACATGGGCGTAGTCTCGGACACGACCGAGCGCGTCGCGGTGATGTATGCGGGACAGATCATGGAGCAGCGCCCGACCTCGAGCCTGTTCGCCTCGCCCCAGCATCCCTACACGGCCGCCTTGCTGGCGGCGCGCCCGGAAGCGAGCGACGGGGGACGGCTCGCCACCATCCCTGGCGTGGTGCCCGGAGCTTACGACCGGCCGCCCGGGTGCCTGTTCAGCCCGCGTTGCATCTATGCGACGCCGCTGACCGATGCGGTGCGTCCCGAGTTGCGTCCCTGGAGCGATGGCCTGGTGCGTTGTCATTACCCGCTCGGCGATCCCACGCGCGAAGAGCGAATCGAGGCCGACCGGCATGGCGCCGGTGCGCCGAGCCAGGCCCACGAGGCCCTGTCATGACGGCGCTCGTCACCGCGGACAGTCTCAAGCGCAGCTACGAGGTCAAGCAGGGCCTGTTCCGCGCCCCCGCACATCTGCAGGCCGTTGGCGGCGTGTCCTTTGCCATTGAGGCTGGCAAGACGCTGGCGGTCGTCGGCGAATCCGGTTGCGGCAAATCGACTCTCGCGCGACTGGTCACACTCATTGAGAAGCCGGACGCCGGCACGCTCATGCTCGACGGCCTCGACGCCGTCGATCCTCCGGCCGGCGCCTCGAGGACCTTGCGGCGTACCGTGCAGATCGTGTTTCAAAATCCATATGGCTCGCTCAACCCGCGCAAGCGCGTCGGCGCCATCCTCGAGGAGCCGCTGATCATCAACACCGACCTCACCAAGCAGGAGCGGCGCGCGCAGGCGCTCGACATGATGGCGAAGGTCGGGCTGCGTCCGGAGCATCATGGCCGCTATCCGCACATGTTCTCCGGCGGCCAGCGGCAGCGCATCGCGATCGCGCGCGCCCTGATGTTGCGGCCGAAGCTCTTGGTCGCCGACGAGCCGGTCTCCGCGCTCGACATGTCGGTGCAGGCGCAGGTGCTCAACCTGCTGGCCGATCTGCAGCGTGAGCTGGGGCTCGCTTATCTCTTCATCTCGCACGACCTCGGTGTTGTCAGGCACATCGCCGACGACGTGCTGATCATGTATCTGGGACTGGTCATGGAGCACGGGCCGAAGGAGCGCATTTTCGCGCGGCCACTTCATCCCTATGCGCAGGCCCTGGTCGACGCCACGCCGGGCCTAGGCCGCAAACGTCAGCGGATCGTGCCCAAGGGCGAGTTGCCGTCGCCGCTCGACCCACCGGCCGGCTGCGTGTTTTCGACCCGCTGTCCCCATGTGACGGATCTCTGCCGCGCGCAGCGCCCGCCGCTGCGCCCGCTCGACGGCCGCCTCGTCGCCTGCCATTACGCCGAGCGCTTCCTGGACCCACAGCCGGCCTGACAATCGTCTTCACCCCGCCTGCATCTGAGCTGCCGCCGCGCTGTGGCGCCGGATCAGCCGGGTGACATCGAGCCCCGGAATGGCGCCGTCGATCACGGTCCAGCGGCCGCCGACCATCACGCGATCGGCGCGATGCGCGCCACACAGCACCAGCGCGGCGATCGGATCCCCTGAACCCGAGAAGCGCAGCTCGTCGAGCTTGAACAGTGCGAGGTCGGCGGCCTTGCCGACCGCAATCTCGCCGAGCTCGGGCCGGCCGACGCAGGCGGCCGAGCCCTTCGTCGCCCAGCGCAGCGCATCCTTGTGGCTGATCCGGCTAACGCCGTAGCGCGCCCGCTGCAGCAGGAAAGCGGAGCGCACCTCCTGCATCAGGTTGGAGCCGTCGTTCGACGCCGAGCCGTCGACGCCGAGGCCGATCCCGACGCCCGCCTCCTCCATCTCGCACACCGGGCAGCAGCCGGAGGCGAGCAACTGGTTCGAGCAGGCGCAGTGCGTGATCGTCGTCCTCGCCTTGCCGAGCCGCTTCATCTCCTCGGCATTGAAGAAGATGCCGTGCGCAAGCCAGGTGCGCGGACCAAGCCAACCCTGCTTTTCGAGATAGTCCAGCGGACGACAGCCGAACATCGCCTCGCAGAAGCGGTTCTCATCCTCGGTCTCGGCGAGATGCGTGTGCAGCCGCACGTCGAGCTTGTCGGCGAGCGCAGCCGTCTTCTGCATCAGCGATCCCGTCACCGAGAACGGCGAGCACGGCGCCAGCGCGATCTGCACCATCGCATCCGGCCCGCGCTCGTGATAGGTGGCGACCACGCGCTCACTGTCGGCAAGGATCGTGTCCTCGTCCTGCACCACGCTGTCCGGCGGCAGCCCGCCGTCGCGCTCGGACAAGTTCATCGAGCCGCGGGTCAATAGCACGCGAATGCCGAGCCGCTTCGCCACCGCGACCTCGATGCCAACTGCATCTTCGAGCCCGGCGGGGAAGACGTAGTGATGATCTGTCGTGGTCGTACAACCCGACAGCATCAGTTCGGCCATCGCGACCGTGACCGCTGCATCCAGTGCCTCCGGCGTCAGCTTCGCCCAGACCGGATAGAGCGCCTTCAGCCAGGGGAACAGCTCGCGGTCCATCGCGGCCGGCAGCGCGCGCGTCAGCGTCTGGTAGAAGTGATGATGGGTATTGATCAGCCCGGGGATCACGACATGCGCGCTGGCATCATAGGTCGCCGCACCAGCGGTGGCCGGCTCGGCACCGGCAGGCACCAGCTCGACGATGCGGCCGTCCTTGACGACGACACCGCGCGCAGCATCCTCGGCGAGAATGGCGAGCGGGTCCTTGATCCAGATCGGCGTCGTGCTCATGGCTGCCTCGTCTCGTTGATTGGGCGTTTGCGTGTGCCGGTAACTTGCAAGCGGAAGGCCAGCGTCATCCTATTGCCAGTTGGCGCTGGTCTTGCAAGGATTCCACCCGCGATAGGCTGCGCCCACGAGCTGGCATCACCATGGATCTGAACACCATCACGGAGGTCGTGCGCCCGAGAACGCGGGCCGAGCTGCCCAGCTGGCAGGCAGGCGATGCCTGGCTGGCCGGCGGCACGTGGCTGTTCTCCGAACCGCAGGCGCAGCTGTCGCGGCTGATCGATCTCAGCGAGCTCGCCTGGCCGCCACTCACCATCAGCGATCAGGGCCTGGGCATCGCCGCGACCTGCAGCGTCGCCGCGCTGGACGCGCTGCCCTGCCCGGCCGACTGGATCGCGGCGCCCCTGATCGATCAATGCTGCCGCGCGTTCCTCGCTTCCTTCAAGATCTGGAAGACGGCGACCGTGGGCGGCAATCTCTGCATGTCGCTGCCGGCCGGGCCGATGATCTCGCTGCTCGCCGCGCTCGAGGGCGTCTGCACGATCTGGAGGAGTGACGGCAGCGAGCAGCGCATAAGGGTCACCGACTTCGTCACCGGCAACAACAGCAACGTGCTCGCGCCTGGAGACCTGTTGCGCCAGATCGACATTCCGCTGCCCGCGCTCAAGCGCCGCACCGCTTTCCGCCAGATCGCACTCACTCCGGTCGGACGCTCCGGCGCGCTGCTGATCGGAACCTCGGGCCGCAACGGCGACCTGCTGCTCACCGTAACCGGATCGACCGTCACGCCGCTGCAGCTGCGCTTTGCCAGCATGCCCGACGCAACCTTGCTGCGCGCGAGCATCTTCGGCGACATCCCCGATACGTCGTATCATGATGATGTTCATGGCAAGCCCGCCTGGCGCAAGGCAATGACCCTGCGCCTCGCCGAGGAGATTCGCGCCGAGCTCGCTGGCGGCGCGCGGCCATGAGCGCGATCGTCGATGGCAAGGAAGTCGATGCTGCCCCGCGCCCCGGACAGTGCCTGCGGACCTTTCTGCGCGACGCCGGCCATTTCGGCGTCAAGAAGGGCTGCGACGCCGGTGATTGCGGCGCCTGCACCGTGCTGCTCGATGGCGAGCCGGTGCACAGCTGCCTGATCCCCGCCTTTCGCGCCGAGGGCAAGGCGGTCACGACTGTCGAAGGTCTCGCCGCCGATGACGGCCTGCATCCGATGCAGCAGGCCTTCCTCGATGCGCAGGCGTTCCAATGCGGCTTCTGCACCGCAGGCATGATCGTCACCTGCGCCTCGCTGAACCAGGCGCAGGTGAAGGATCTCGGCGCGGCGCTGAAGGGCAATCTGTGCCGCTGCACCGGTTATCGCGCCATCGAGGACGCGCTGCTCGGCCTCACCCATGTCGAGGATGTCACGGCCGGCGAAGCCTTCGGACGCAGCCTGCCGGCCCCCGCCGGCCCCGACGTCGTGCGCGGCCGGGCACGCTACACCTTCGACACGACGGTCAAGGGCCTGCTGCACGTCAAGCTCGCGCGCTCGCCGCATGCGCATGCGCGCATCGTCGGCATCGACAAGAGGGCCGCGCTGGCGGTGCCCGGCGTGCATGCGGTGCTGACGCACGAGGATGCGCCGGCGACGCTGTTCTCCACCGCGCGCCATGAGCAGGCCTGGATGGATCCGGCCGACACCCGCGTGCTCGACGACGTCGTCCGCTTCATCGGCCAGAAGGTCGCCGCCGTGGTCGCCGACAGCGAGGCCGCCGCCGAGGAAGGTTGCCGACGCCTCGTCGTCGACTACGAGATCCTGCCTGCCGTGGTCGATCCCGAAGCCGCGATCGCGCCCGGCGCGCCCGTTATTCACGCCGGCCGCACAGCTGCGCATCGCATCGCGGACGTCAGCCGCAACATCGTCGCCGAGACCCACGGCGAGCTTGGCAACGTCGCCGCCGCGCTCGCGTCTGCCGCCGCGACCTATGAAGGCACCTTCACCACGCAGCGGGTGCAGCACGCCGCCCTGGAAACGCACGGCGGTCTCGCCTGGCTCGACGACCACGGCGTGCTCACCGTCCGTTCCAGCACGCAAGTGCCGTTCCTGACACGGCGGGCGCTGTGCGAAATCTTCGACCTGCCTTCCGACCAGGTCCGCGTGTTCTGCGAGCGCGTCGGCGGCGGCTTCGGCGGCAAACAGGAGATGTTCGTCGAGGATATCCTCGCGCTCGCCGCGCTGAAGACCAACCGTCCCGTCAAGCTCGAATTCACCCGAGAGGAGCAGTTCATCGCGACCTCGACGCGACATCCGATGCGTGTCACGATCAAAGCGGGCGCCGACAGCGACGGCAAGCTGACCGCGCTGCAGCTCGATGTAGTCTCCAACACCGGCGCTTACGGCAATCACGCCGGGCCCGTGCTGTTCCATGCCTGCGGCGAGTCGATCTCGGTCTACAATTGTCCCAACAAGAAGGTCGACGCGATCGCCGTCTACACCAACACGGTGCCGGCCGGCGCCTATCGCGGCTACGGCCTGCCGCAAACCACCTTCGCGGTCGAAGCCGCAATCGACGAGCTCGCGCGGCAGCTCGGCATCGACGCTGTCGAGATGCGACGCCGCAATATCGTCAGGCCCGGCGATCCCATGCTGGCGCCGCCGGCATCGGAGCACAGCGACGTGCTGTACGGCTCCTACGGGCTCGACCAGTGCCTCGATCTGGTCGAGCGCGCCATGGCCGAGGCCACGCCGACGCCGGAGCTGTCGGCCGAGTGGCTGACGGGCGATGGCATCGCGCTGACGATGATCGATACGGTGCCGCCTGACGGCCACTTCGCCGACGCCGCCATCAGCCTGCGCGACGACGGCGGCTTCGTGCTCACCGTCGGCACCGCCGAGTTCGGCAATGGCACCAGCACCGTGCATCGCCAGATCGCGGCGACCGTGCTCGGCACCACGGTCGGTCGCATCAGCCTCAGACAGTCCGACACGGCGCATGGCGGCCACGACACCGGCGCCTATGGCTCGACAGGCACCTTCGTCGCTGGACGCGCGACCCAGGCTGCCGCCGAGGCGCTGGCCGAGACGATCAAGCGGTTCGCGGCCGACAGGTGGAACGTCGCTCCCGGCGCCTGCGTGATCGCCGATGATGCAATCACGTGCGGCGCACACCGTCTCGCTTTTGCCGAGCTCGCGAACGCCAGCGGATCGCCGCTCACCGCGAGCGGCAGTTCGCAGGGCACGCCGCGCTCGGTCGCGTTCAACGTCCAGGGCTTTCGCGTCGCCGTGAACAAGCACACCGGCGAGGTCAAGATCCTCAAGAGCGTGCAGGCCGCGGATGCTGGCCGCGTCGCCAATCCGATGCAGTGCCGCGGCCAGATCGAGGGCGGCGTCGCGCAGTCGCTCGGTGCTGCGCTCTACGAGGAGATCGTGATCGACGAGACGGGCCGCGTGATCAATCCGCGCTTCCGCGACTACCATGTGCCGTCCTATGCCGACGTCCCGCGCACCGAAGTGCTGTTTGCCGACACCAGCGATACGATCGGCCCATTGGGGGCGAAGTCGATGAGCGAGAGCCCCTACAATCCGGTCGCCGCCGCGCTCGGCAACGCGCTGCGCGCCGCCACCGGCATCCGCTTCACCGCCGTGCCGTTCAAGCCGGACCGGCTGTTTCCGCAGTTGCAGGAGACATTCGGCGAATGAGCCAATGATGGCGACGATCCGGGGACGGGCATGAGCGAGACATTTCGTCCGGTCGACGAGCGTCCGGCGGCCACCAGCTCCTCTGCGCAGCACGTCCGGGGTGGGAGATGGCTGCGCTAGGGCTTCGACCGGCGATCGTAGGACCAGCCGAACAGGCCGCTTCGCTCGGTCTCGGGCTCCGGCTCGGCTCCCGGAGCAGATTGCGTCGGCTGCGCGGCCGCCTGTGGCGCGGCAGGCGCGACCGGCTTTGGAATGATCTCGCACTTCATCGAATAGACCAGCTTGCCGTCCTCGGTGCGCCCGATCGGCGCGCAGGCATCGGCGCGCCTGGCGGCTGCCGGCTTCGGCGCGGGCGCTGTCTGCGCCAAGGCGGATTGCACCAAGGCGGGCTGCGCCATCACCAGAATGATCAGGACCGGTCTCTTCATCGCGTCCGCCATGCGTCGTTACCGGATGCATTGAACGCAATCGCGCGGCCGAAGTCCACCAGATCAAGCGCGCATGAAGGCCTGTCTCCTGTGCACGGCCTGCCAAAGCGATGCGCTGGAAATCACACGGGATCGATGCAACAGATGGGGCGCAGGCGGCCGTCCTTCGGCGCGTGCTGCACAAGGAGATGAGCGCACGATGTGGGCCTCGATCATATCGGAATGGCTGAGCCTGATCTTCCGCTGGCTGCACGTGGTCGCGGCGGTGGCGTGGATCGGGAGTTCGTTCTACTTCATCGCGCTCGATCTCAGCCTGAAGCCGCGTGAGGGCCTGCCGACGGGCGTGATGGGCGAAGCCTGGCAGGTCCATGGCGGCGGCTTCTACCACATCGTCAAATATCTGGTGGCGCCGGCGCAGATGCCGCGCGAGCTGACCTGGTTCAAATGGGAGGCCTACACCACCTGGCTGTCCGGCTTCGTGCTGATGATCGTGGTGTATTATCTCAACGCCGACCTGTTCCTGGTCGACAAGTCGATCCTCGATCTCACGCCCGTTCAGGCCGGCCTGTTCAGCTTCGGCTCGCTGGCGCTGGCGTGGCTGCTGTACGAGGGCGCCTGCCGCAGCGGCCTTGCCAGGCACGAGCTGCCGTTCGCGATCGGCGGCTACATCTTCCTCGTCGCGCTCACCTACGCCTTCACCCACGTGCTGAGCGGCCGCGGCGCCTTCAACCAGATCGGCGCGATCATCGGCACCATCATGGTCGCCAACGTGTTCGCGGTGATCATCCCCAACCAGAAGAAGATCGTTGCCGCGTTGATCGCAGGTCAGGCCCCGGACCCCAGGCTCGGCAAGACCGGCAAGGAGCGATCGGTCCACAACAACTATCTGACCCTGCCGGTCGTGGTGCTGATGATCAGCAATCACTATCCGCTGCTGTTCGGCACCCGCTACAATTGGGCGATCGTCGCCATCGTGCTTGCGCTCGGGCCGGTGATCCGCCACTTCTTCAACGCGCGTCACAAGGGTCATCCGTCGCCATGGTGGGTGTGGGGCGTTGCGGCCGCGGGCATGATCGGCATCCTGCTGTTGTCCGCGGCGGGCCCTCGCGACGCCAAGACGACGATGAGCGCGCCGCCAACATTCGCGCAGGTCGAGGAGATCGTGACCTCCCGCTGCAGCATGTGCCACGCCGCCGAGCCCGTATGGGACGGCATCGTCGCAGCCCCCAAGGGCGTGCGGCTCGACACCGCCGACAACATCCGGCGCAATGCACGGCTGATCGTGCGCAACGCCGCGTGGTCGAGCGCCATGCCGCCCGGCAACATCACCGAGATCACCGGCGAGGAGCGCGCCGTGCTCGCGGCGTGGGCGGGCGCGCAATAGCCGCTCACCTTCACTGTCCTCTTCACCTGTCAAACAGCTCGTTCGCCGAGCCCACGCACCCGCGCGAGCTCATGCGCCCTGGCAACGGTTCGACTTTCAATCATCGCGGTTCTCTAGGAGAAGACGTGCCACGGCGCTCCCGCGGCGCGATCGGCCCGGGTTGCGTATATCGTTCGCCCTCACGGGCGCGGGGCATGTTCTCGGCGCGCAACAAGCACTCGACCCATCGTTCCGGCATTCGCCGACAACGCAGCCGTCGGCTCGGTCATTGCGCGACGGCGTGCTTGCAGATGCTCGCTTCGGTTCCCCACGACGCATGCGTGAAGCCGACGCTGGGACAACCGGATTTTCACAACGCGCAGTTGAGCTGATATCCGAGCAACGACGATTGAGTTGGAGCGCATCCGATTGTCGTCATGACCTTGCGGCAAAATTTACCACCCATTGGGACGCGGCTTGGCTGCAGAAAACATGGCGCTAGAGTGGCGCCCACAATCAGCTATCAGCGAAACGCTCCATCATGTCGATCTCCGTCAAAGGCCGGCTGGCCATTGTCGCGCTCATCGCGCTTGCCTGCTTCGCAAGCTCGGTGCTGAAGCTCTATCTAGGGCTGCTGTGCATCTCGCTGCTCGTGAGCTTTGCCGTGGTCGGCGTCGTGGCCCGGCTGGTCGAAGGGATCGCCAGCAAACGCAATCGGAGCGGCGAGCAGCGGCTGGCCCATCGCCGCGATCGCCCTGCTCTCGTCGAGGGCCCGCAGCCGCTGTCGATGACGACGATGGATCATGTCGACACGCCATCGCCAGCGGGGCCCGTGCGATGAGCGGGATGCATACGGCCGCGCCTGCCTCGTCGTTCCGTCTGATCTGCAGCATCGTCGGCGGCACCGAACGACCCTCGCGGTCGTCGATCATCCGTCTCGCGATCGAGCGCTGAAGGACTGGCATTATCGGACACCGGAGACTGGCAAATGGTGCTACGAGTTCGACCGCTGGAACGGCGAGGACCAGATCATCCTCTCGGCCAAGCCGATCGAGGACACAGCGACGCCGCGCTCGGTGGCGATCCATCGGAAAAGGAGCGAGTGGCCGTTCAGGTCGCCGCACTGATCGCGTCGATACGGCGTCTGTACCTCACCCCTTCGGCCGCTTCCGCTTCGCCTCCAGCGCCGTGAGATAGGTTGCCATCATCTCCGGCAGCGCGGCGACCACGACGTCGCGACTGCGCGGATCCTGCTCGCGCGTGAACAGCAGGGTACCGAGCACGACGGTATCGAGCGTGGTGGCCGCCTGTTGGCCCAGTTCGTCGCCGAGCCTGGCACGCATGACGCGGTCGATGAGGGCCCTGAACTCGGCATGCATGGTCTGATCGTGCAGATCCAGCGTCGCCAGCGCATCTGGATGGCGAACGAAGTAGCGAATCGCCCAGCCGATCAACTGCTCGATGACCTGCGGCGGCGACATCGCTGTCCATTCCGCATCGCTTCGCTGCAGCACGCGATCGAACGCCGGCTGCAGCTCGGCATCGTGACGCTCGGCGAGCGCATCGAGCATCTGATCCTTGTCACGGAAGAAGTGATAGACCGAGCCGATCGACGCGCCGGCGCGCTGGGCTGCGGCGTGCATGCCGACGGCACCGATCCCGGCCTCGGCGATGATGGCGGCTGCCGCGTCGAGCAACTGCTCGCGGCGCTCACGGCCGCGCGCCTGGCGGGGCGCACGAGCCGCCGTGCGCGCGGGGTCATTCAGGTCGGTCGCAGCTTTCCGTCGCACGTTCGCGTCATGCCTTCGTTCATCGCGGCGGCAGCGATGCCGATGTCCCCAACGGGAGCGCCCGGCAAGCCGCATAGGGGTAATTGGAAACCGCCACGAGAATGTTACTAGACGATATATTCTAGATTTGATTGTCTAATTCACGCACTGTCAAGAGGATGGTGTTCAACTCTCGCGTGAACCTGCTTCCTTGCAACGGCGGGCGGCTGAGCGAATTCTGCGGGCTGCTTGCGACCAACAGGCGCTTCTGATCCGGCGTGCATGCGCGGCGGGACAGGGACGACCGTCACCACCCAACCGGGCCGAAGATACGACCATGTCTCCATTCGCAGGATTCCCCTTCCTTCGGACGTCGGGCTCACGCCTGCTGGCCGTGGCCGGCTGTGCTGCCGTCAGCCTGCTGCTGGCCGGCTGCGAGCAGAAGACGGCCGCAACGGCGCCGCCATCCCGGCTGGTGCGGACCGAGGTGGTCAAGCTGTCGGAGCGGCGGCAATCGATCACGCTGACCGGCGACGTCCAGGCGCGCGTGCTCGCGGACCTGTCGTTCCGGGTCAGTGGCCGCGTCACCGAGCGGCTGGTCGAGGTCGGCGCACACGTTAAGGCCGGCCAGTTGCTGGCCAAGATCGACCCAGCCGAGCAGCAGGCCGATCTCGATTCCGCAGAGGCCGCCGTGACGGCTGCGGAGTCGCAGGTCAAGGTCGCGACCTCCAACTTCAACCGGCAGCAGACCTTGTTGTCGAGCGGCTTCACGACACGGGCGACCTTCGACCAGGCCCAGGAGACGCTGCGCACGGCGGAGGGTTCGCTGGAGTCCGCCAAGGCGCAGCTGGGCACGGCCAAGGACGCCCTGACCTATACCGAGCTGCGCGCCGATGCCGACGGCACCATCACCGCGCGCAACATCGAGGTCGGCCAGGTTGCCCAGGCCGCGCAGTCGGTGTTCACGCTAGCCCATGACGGCGCCCGCGACGCCGTGATCGACGTCTACGAGGCCGCGCTGTCGCTCAAGTTCGATGACAGCAAGGTGGCGCTTTCGCTGCTGTCGGATCCCTCGGTCACCGCCAAGGGCACGGTGCGCGAGGTCTCGCCGACCATCGATCCGAAGTCCGGCACGGTCCGCGTCAAGATCGCGATCGAGACTCCGCCACCTGAGATGACCCTCGGCAGCGCCGTCAGCGCCACCGGCTTCATCAAGCCGGAGCAGCGCATCGTACTGCCATGGAGCGCGCTGACGGCCGCAGGCAAGACGCCGGCGGTCTGGCTGGTCAATGCCGCCGACAAGTCCGTGTCGCTGAAGCCGATCACGATCGAGGATTATGAGACCGGCGCGATCGTCGTCTCGGCCGGATTGAAGCCCGGCGATCGCGTCGTGACCGATGGCGGCAAGCTGCTCAGCGTCGGACAACAGATCACATTCAACGAGGAGAAGCGGTCGTGATGACGCCGATGCGTTGTGTTCTTCCGCTCGGCGCGCTCGCTCTGCTCGCCGGCTGCAACCAAAAGGCCGCCGCTCCCGAGCCGGTCCGGCCAGTGCTGTCGATGAAGATTGAGCCGCAGGCGGCCAACGGCTCGGCCGTCACCGGCACCGTCGAGCCGCGCTACAAGTCTGATCTGAGCTTCCGAGTCCTTGGACGGCTGATCTCACGTCCCGTTTTCGTCGGCGACATGGTCAAGCAGGACCAGGTGGTGGCGGCGATCGATCCCGCCGCGCTCGAGCTCGCCGTGCGTGCCTCGGCCGCCGAGGTCTCGCGCAGCCAGGCGCAACTGACCAATGCGACCGGCACCGAGGGCCGGCAGCGCACCCTGCTGGAAACCGACGCCACCACCAAGGCGACCTTGGAGAGCGCGGAGCAGTCGCGCGCAGCCGCCCAGGCCTCCGTCGTCAAGGCGCAGTCCAACCTCGCCAAGGCGCGCGAGCAGCTCGGCTACGCCCAGCTCAAGGCGGATTTCGCCGGCATCGTCACCGCGGTCGGCGCAGAAGTCGGACAGGTCGTCTCGCCGGGCGTGAGCGTCGTCACCATCGCGCGGCCCGACGTCCGCGAAGCCGTCATCGATGTCGGCGACGACATCGCCGGCGGCCTGCAGGCCGGCACGCCGTTCACCGTGCGGCTCCAGGTCGATCCCGGCGTCAGCGCGGCAGGCAAGGTCCGCGAGATCGCGCCGCGCGCCGATGCAACCACGCGCACGCGCCGCATCCGCATCACGCTCGACAACCCGCCGGAGATCATGCGCCTCGGCACCACCGTGACCGCCACGCTGGACACCGAGCAGAAGACCGTCATCCGGCTGCCGCGCTCGGCCGTGCTGGAGCAGAACGACAAGAGCTTCGTCTGGCTGATCGATGCGGCCAGTAAGACCGTCAAGCGACAGGAAATCACGATCGCCAGGAACGAGGACGGCAGCGTCCGCGTCACCGGCGGCCTCGACGCCGGACAGCGCGTCGTCACCGCCGGCGTGCACAGTCTCAAGGATGGCCAGTCCGTCCGCATCGATCAGGAATCTCAGCCGTGAAGTTCTTCAACCTCTCCGACTGGGCGCTCGAGCACCGCTCGCTCGTCTGGTATTTCATGATCGCGTTCATGGCCGCGGGTCTCTACTCCTACCTGCATCTCGGCCGTGAGGAGGATCCGTCATTCACCATCAAGACGATGCTGATCCAGGCCAAGTGGCCCGGCGCCTCCGCCGAGGAGATGACACGCCAGGTCACCGACCGCATCGAGAAGAAGCTCGAGGAGCTGCCGGCGCTCGACTATACCAAGAGCCTGACCGTGCCCGGCCAAACCACCGTGTTCGTCAACCTGCGCGACACGACCAAGGCGCGCGATGTCGTTCCGACCTGGCTGCAGGTGCGCAACCTGATCAACGACATCAAGGGCGACTTTCCGTCCGGTGTGATCGGGCCGGGATTCAACGACCGCTTCGGCGACGTGTTCGGCAACATCTACGCCTTCACCAGCGACGGGCTGAGCCAGCGCCAGCTCCGTGACCGCGTCGAAGAGGTCCGCGCCAAGGTGCTGACCGTGCCCAATGTCGGCCGCGTCGACATCGTCGGCGCGCAGAACGAGGTGATCTATCTCGAATTCTCGCCGCGCAAGGTGGCCGCGCTCGGCATCGACCAGCGCACCATCCTGACCGCGCTGCAGGCGCAGAACGCGGTGTCGCCGTCCGGCGTGCTGCAGGCCGGCCCCGAGCGCGTCGCCGTGCGCGTCTCCGGCCAGTTCACCTCCGAGGAAAGCCTCAAGGCGATCAACCTGCGCATCAACGACCGCTTCTTTCCGCTCACCGACGTCGCCACCATCACCCGCGGCTATGAGGACCCGCCGACGTCGCTGTTCCGCTTCAACGGCCAGCCGGCGATCGGGCTTGCCATCGGCATGAAGGCGGGCGCCAACCTGCTCGACTTCGGCGAGGCGCTGAAGGAGGAGATGGCGAAGGTCGTGGCCGACCTGCCGGTCGGCGTCGGCGTGCATCTCGTCTCGGACCAGCCCAAGATCGTCGAGGAAGCCGTCGGCGGCTTCACCAAGGCACTGTACGAAGCCGTCATCATCGTGCTGGCGATCAGCTTCGTCAGCCTCGGCGTGCGCGCGGGCCTCGTCGTCGCGATCTCGATCCCGCTGGTGCTCGCGATCACCTTCCTGTTCATGAACTACACGGGCATATCCCTGCAGCGCATCTCGCTGGGCGCGCTGATCATCGCGCTCGGCCTCCTGGTCGACGACGCCATGATCGCGGTCGAGATGATGGTGGCGCGGCTCGAAGTGGGCGACAGCCTGCGCAAGGCAGCGACCTATGTCTACACCTCGACCGCGTTCCCGATGCTGACGGGAACGCTGGTCACGGTCGCCGGCTTCATTCCGATCGGCCTCAACAACAGCGCCGCCGGCGAGTTCACCTTCACGCTGTTCGTCGTGATCGCGGTGTCGCTGGTCGTGTCGTGGATCGTCGCCGTGCTGTTCACGCCGCTGCTCGGCGTCACCATTCTGCCAGCGACCTTGCCGAGTCATCATGCCGAAGGCGGCCGGCTGACGCGGATCTTCCGCGCCATGCTCAATGCCTGCATGCGGCACCGCTGGACCACGATCATCGCCACGGTGCTGATCTTCGGCCTCTCCGTGTTCGGCATGCGCTTCGTGCAGCAGCAGTTCTTCCCCTCCTCCGACCGCAATGAGCTCGTCATCGACTTCAACCTGCCGCAGAACTCCTCGATCGCCGAGACCAATGCGCAGATGGCGCAGTTCGAGCAGGAGGCGCTGAAGGGCGATCCCGACATCGACCATTGGTCGACCTATGTCGGCTCCGGCGCGCAGCGCTTCGTGCTGTCGTTCGACGTGCAGCCGGCCGACGTGTCGTTCGGCCAGATCATCATCGTCACCAAGAGCCTCGAGGCGCGCGACCGTGCCCGCGCCAAGCTGCAGGCCTATCTGACCAAGACGTTCCCCGGCACCGACGCCTATGTGCATCTGCTCGACATCGGCCCGCCGGTCGGCCGCCCGGTGCAGTATCGCGTCAGCGGGCCCGATGTGGCCAAGGTGCGCGAGATCGCGCAGGAATTGGCCGGCGTCCTGCGCGGCAACAGCCATCTCGGGGCCGTCATCTTCGACTGGATGGAGCCGGCGCGCGTCGTGAAAGTCGACGTGCTGCAGGACAAGGCGCGCCAGCTCGGCGTCACCTCGGAGGACATCGCCAACGCGCTGAACGGCGTGCTCGACGGCACCTCGATCACCCAGGTGCGCGACGACATCTATCTGATCGACGTTCGCGGCCGCGCCCAGGCCAAGGAACGACAGTCGCTGGAGACGCTGCGCGATCTGCAGCTGTCCGGATCGAACGGCCAGTCGATCCCGCTCGCGGCGCTGGCGACCCTGCGCTACCAGATCGAGCAGCCGGAGATCTGGCGCCGCTCGCGGCAGCCGACGCTGACCCTGAAGGCCAGCGTGATCGATCAGGTGCAGCCCAACACGGTCGTCGATCAGCTCAAGCCGGCGATCGCGGCCTTCGACGCCAAGCTTCCGGCCGGCTACAAGGTCGTCACCGGCGGCAGCGTCGAGGAGAGCGCCAAGAGCCAGGCGCCGATCATCGCGGTCGTCCCGATCATGCTGTTCACGATGGCGACCATCCTGATGCTGCAGCTGCAGAGCTTCCAGCGTCTGTTCCTGGTGTTCGCGGTGGCGCCGCTGGCCCTGATCGGCGTCGTCGCGGCGCTGCTGCCGAGCGGCGCGCCGCTCGGCTTCGTCGCCATCCTCGGCGTGCTGGCGCTGATCGGCATCCTGATCCGCAACTCGGTGATCCTGATCGTGCAGATCGAGCATCTGCGCGACGAGGGTCGGCCGCCGTGGGAGGCCGTGATGGAAGCGACCGAGCACCGCATGCGGCCGATCATGCTGACGGCGGCCGCAGCCTCGCTGGCGCTGATCCCGATCGCGCGCGAGGTGTTCTGGGGCCCGATGGCCTATGCGATGATGGGCGGCATCATCGTCGGCACCGTGCTGACCTTGCTGTTCCTGCCGGCGCTCTACGTCGCCTGGTTCCGCATCAAGGCGCCGGACAACACCGCGGCTCCGGAGGCCACGCCGCACGGCGCGTAAGACGCCGAATGGCGGGGAATCGCAGATAATTGCATGGGATAAGCCGTCCGCGTGGGTTAAACGCCACGCGGCGGCCGGTTAGATTCGGCCTTCATGGAAGGATGCGAATCATGACCGATCCTCAGATCGTCTGCCCCTCCTGCCGCACCGAGATCAAGCTGACAGAGCAGCTCGCAGCGCCCTTGATCGCGGAGACGCGCCGGCAGTTCGAGAAGCAGCTCCAGGCGAAGGAAGCCGATTTCGGCCGCCGCGAGGCGCAGCTCAAGGCGGCGCAGGAGCAAATCACGCAGGCCAAGGCCGCGATCGATCAGCAAGTCGCCGCCAAGCTGAAGGCCGAGCGCGCCGCGATCGCGCAGGCCGAGGCGGCGAAGGCCCGCCAGGCCGTTGCGGACGAAATGGGCAACCGCGACCGCCAGCTCGCCGAGCTGCATGAGGCCATCGTCAGCAAGGACGCCAAGCTCGCCGACGCCCAGAAGGCGCAGGCCGAGATGATGCGCAAGCAGCGCGAGCTCGACGAGGCCCGCCGCGAACTCGATCTCACCATCGAGACCAAGGTGCAGGAGAGTCTCGTCGCCGTGCGCGACAAGGCGCGGCTCGAGGCCGAGGAAGGACTGAAGGCGAAGGTCGCCGAGAAGGAAACCCAGATCGCCGGCATGCAGCGCCAGATCGAGGAGCTCCGCCGCAAGGCCGAGCAGGGCTCGCAGCAGCTTCAGGGCGAGGCGCTCGAGATCGAGCTAGAGTCACAACTGCGCGCGCGCTTCCCCCGCGACCTTGTCGAGCCGGTGCCGAAGGGCGAGTTCGGCGGCGACGTGATCCATCGGGTCGTGGCCCCCAGCGGCCAGGTCTGCGGGGCGATCCTGTGGGAATCCAAGCGCACCAAGAACTGGAGCGATGGCTGGCTGGTCAAGCTGCGCGACGACCTGCGCGCCGCCAAGGCCGACATCGCGCTGATCGTCTCGAGCGCGCTGCCCAAGGGGGTCGACGGCTTCGACCTGATCGACGGCGTCTGGGTCGCCGAGCCGCGCTTCGCGCTGCCACTGTCGCTGGCACTGCGGCAGTCGCTGATCGACGTCGCCTGCAGCAAGCTCGCGCAGGAGGGCCAGCAGACCAAGATGGAGATGGTCTACGCCTATCTCACGGGCCCCCGCTTCCGCCACCGCATCGACGCCATCGTCGAGCGCTTCACCGAGATGCAATCGGACCTCGACCGCGAGCGCAAGACGATGATGCGGCTCTGGGCCAAGCGCGAGGAGCAACTGCGCGGCGTGCTGGATTCGACGGCGGGACTGTATGGCGACCTGCAGGGCATCGCCGGCCGGGCGATGCAGGAGATCGAGAGCCTCGACGTGCTGCTGATCGAGGGCAAGAGCGAGGCGGCGGAGTAGCGCGTGCCGGCCGCGCCGATCCGAGGTGTGCCAGCACCGCACCGCGCCTATGCTTTCCTACGCGGCCGCGTCTCGCATTCCCATGGCATGCGGATGCAGATGGCCGCTACTGCTTCGCCATCTGTGTGCTCGCCTGCGCGTCCCTTTGCACAGCACCCTTGTCGACCCATTCCGGCGGTGCGCCCAGACGGTTGGCGACCATGCCGATGACTCCAGGATCCCTGCCGAACGCCTCACATGCCGCATTCTTCGGCTTGCCGCCGAGCGCCGCGCCGATCCGTTCGATCGACGGCAGCTTCGGCACCTTGCCGAACGGGGTCTCGCCGGTCACCAGCATCTGGCCGAAATCGGCGCTGAACGAACCTGCCAAATCGTAGGCATCGCCGGCCTGCGACAGCACCGGCGAGTTGGTGAACGAATTGGCGCCGCGCGCCCATACCATTGCGGCCTGCTGCCGGCCCTTGCGGTCGAGCGCCTCAGCCTCGATCGTGAGACTGCCGAGCCCGATCGGCAGCCGCGGCACCGGAACGGGAACGCCGAGCGCGCCCGGCACGGCCGACACGACCTTGGAGGCCCCGGCGGCAACCGGATCGGTCGGCGTCGCCTGGGTGATGAAGGTGCGCGTCGTCAAATCGGCCCTCTGATTGGGCGCCACGACCGTGAAGCGTTCGCTCAGGTTGAGACACAGCGCGCGGTCGACGGCGTTGGCGACGAGCTGCCGCTGCTGGTCCGTCAGCACCGCGCCGGCCTGGCCCGAGAAGGTTGTCGGCATGATACGCACGGTCTGCGCCGCGAGCACATTGTCCTTGTCGACGTTGAGCAGCGACTTGGCGAGCACGCCGTTCGATTCCGCCAGCGACTGATAGGATGCGAGCGCGCCGCTCTGCGTCATCGGCGCCGTGGCGCAGCCCGACAGGTCGAGGGCCGCGCACAGCATCGCCAGGCGGATGGTGGCCGGGGTGCATGATCTCACGAAAGCCGCGACGTCGATTTCGACCATGCCCGGACCGCCTCACGCCGACCAATCTGCGCGCCCCTCGCGAGCGGCGCCATGTTTCTCCTAGGAAAATCCGGACAGCGTGGGGCGGAAGCATGGAGAGATGTTACGCAACGCCACCAACCAAGGAGAGAGTGCGGCAAGCGCGTCCGCGGTCCGCCACCTGCGCCGGCGGACTCAAAATCCGCTGGTGATGGCGACGACGCCCGACACGGCCAGGACGGCGCCCAGCCAGGCGGCCGGCGCGGGCCTGAGCCCGGTGCTCCACCACAGCAGCGGCAGGATCATGACAGGGGTCGTCGACGACAGGCTGGAGACGATCCCGACGGGCCGGCTGGTCAGCGCAAACAAGACGAGTGTCATGCCGACGCCCATCCCGAGCACACCGCTCAGCGCGGACCGCATGACGACCGATCGATCCACCGCGAACGAGCTGCGGAAACGCGGCATAACGGACAAGGCGACCAAAGCAGCCAATCCGATCGCAGCGCGAATTGACGTGGCCAATGCCGGATCCAGACCCGCGGCCATCACAGGACGCGCCATCAGGACAGCGGCCGCCGCGAACAGCGCGGCCGCCAGACCGAACAACAAACCTGCTCCGACCGAGCCGTGCGCTTCCTGAGCGACCGCGACAGGCTGTCGAAAGACGATCGCGACCCACACGCCGCTCACGATACACCCCACGCCCGTCATCTTGATCGTGGACAGCGTCTCACCGAGCAGGAGATAGCCGAGCACGGCCGCGAATGCGGCCCAGCTGGCGTAGACGACGGCGGTCAGGCGCGGCCCCAGCCGGGCCAGCGCCGCATAGAAACAGGAATCCGCGACGACGACGCCGAGCAGGCTCGATGCTGCCAGCATCAGCAGCTGATCACCGGGCGGCGCGGCCCAGTGGCCTCGTAGCGTCACCAAGGCCAGCATGCTCAAGAGCGCCGCCGCAAGGCGGATCGCGTTGAACCTGACGGGACCGAGTTGGCGGACGGCCGACGGCGCGATGATGTTGCTGACGGCGATGCTGAAAGCGGCCGCCAGCGCGGCCAGATCGTGAAGCATCATCGGCGGCACGCCGGTCGGCCGAACACCTCACGCGGCACGGCCAAGCCAGGCGCGCATCTTCTGGGCCAAGGTGAGGCGCGGCTCTCCCGCCGATGTCCCGTTGCCGACCGGATCATCGGCAGCTTCGCGATCCGCATCGGAAGGCTGCGGCTCGGAGCTGCCCGTCTCTCGTGTCGGCACGGCGCCGGCTGCGCCGCCACGCGTCGCCGGACGGTCCGGAACGAGCGATTTGATCGCGGCCACGACAGCTTCCACCCGCTCGACATCCTCGGGCACGCGCTCCGCCTCGGCGGGCTGCGGCGCGATCGTCGCGCCGACCTCGGACAGCGCCTCCGTCTCCGACCGGTCCGGCCGAGCCTCCGGCGCCGCTGCTGTGGCCGCCGCTGCCGGCGTTGGTGCGATCTCCGGCGCGGGCGCGTCGTGCTCGGCTGCGGTGACGACGGCGATCTCTGCAGGCGGCGCAGGCGGCTCGCTGACGCGGCTGCGGCGCTTCTTCGCCACGGCAGACTTTTCGGCGACGGCGGCCTTCTCCGCCACGATCTTTTCAGCTGCCGGCGGGGTCTTTTCCACCGTTCTGGCCACCTCCGGCGCCGGCTTCGCCCTGGTCTTGCGGATCAGGCCTGCGAGCGCGTAGGGCCCGACCATCTCCAGGAACGTCCTTTCATGATCGCGCGACAGCCGCGCGACCGCGGCATCGAGCAGCAGCCAGTCGACGGCGCGGACGTCGTCCATCAGCGGCTGCGACGGCTCATCGGCCGCTTCCATGCGCCAGTAATGCACGACCTTGGAGCGCGTGCCGGTGTCGACGACCAACGTGCCAAGGAATTCGTGCACGGTCACCTTGTGGCCGGTTTCCTCCAGCACCTCGCGCTTGGCGGCGTCGCGCGGCGTCTCGCCGTCGTCGAGCTTGCCCTTGGGCAGCACCCATTCGTCGCGCTTGCGCAGGCGCACGACCGCGATGCGCGGCGGCTGTTCCCGCCGCAGCACGATGCCACCTGCCGCCATGATCGGCGCTCTCGCCATCGCCTCTCCCGAGCCGCAACGACCGCAACTCCCGCGGTCCGATTCGCCAGTTGAACGCTCCGATATAGGACTGCGCAACGACGAAATCGAGATTCCGCAAGCGTGGACCTGACATTCATCCGGCGGCGACGCGCCTGCGCCACAGTGGCTGTCCGGCGCGGATGCGGGCGCCTTCCGTCACATTGGGGCAGAACGTGAAGTCGCCGGGCGCGAGCAGGATGATCGTCGAGCCATGCTCGAACCAGCCGAGCTCGTCGCCCTTGCGCACATTGTTGTTACAGGTGTAGGCGAGCGGCCGCTCGGTCTGCGCGTTCAATACGCGGTCCAGCGCATGCAGGCGGATGCTCGCCACCAGGATCGCGGCGACCGGCACGATCGTGAGCGGCTCGCCGGAAGCGAGATGGGTGCGGATCACCGCGCGCTCGTTCTTGCAGAACAGCCGCTCGACCCGCTTCAGCGCGATCGGATTGACGTTCCAGACGTCGCCATGGATCAGGCTGACATGCTCGATCGTCATGTCGGCCGGCGCGTGGAAGCGGTGATACATGCTCGAGGTGAGGCGCAAGGTGACGAAGCAGCCGTTGCGATGGGTCTCGACCACGGCGGGATCGGCAACCAGATCGCGCAAGGAATAAGGCGCGCCCTTGATCTGGTAGAGTTCGCCGTCGCGGATCAGGCCGTGGGCACCGATGATGCCGTCCGACGGGCTGGTCACGATCGCGGAATCGGGATCGAACGGCCGCAGGCCGGGCTTCAGCCCGCGCGTGAAGCAGGCGTGCAGGCTCTTGAAGTGGCTCTCCTTGGCTTCCGAGAGATCGAGGTCGGAGAACAGCTTCCACAGCGCGATCGAGGCGTCGCGGACGAGCGGAGTCTCGATCTTGGAGAACCAGCCCATGAAACGGGTCAGCGCGGCGCGCGGCACGCGGTTGGTGAGCAGGAAGTTGAGGTCTTCCTGTTGGGTGACGGAGGCGATCAGGCTTTTGACTGTCATGAATCTGTCAGCAGGAGGGGTTAGCGCTTTTGGACATGATGGAAAACTCGATTCCTTATGTATCGCTCGCCGTTGGCGCTGCCGTGACGGCCGCCGTCGCCCCGAAGGTCAAGGCCCGCATCGAATTGTCGCGCGCCAAGCACCGCTCGCTGGCCGGCCATTCCAAGATGTCGCGCCGGATCTCGAAGCTGATCCCGCGCTATGAGTTCGACATCGACGACTTCTTCCGCTCCGACGGCGCTCCGCCGGATGTCGCGACCCGGCGGCAGGATGGCTTCTTCCGGCTCGGCACGCTGTTCCAGGAGAAGTTCGCCAAGAGCCGCGCGCTGACGGCGGAAGCCGCGAGCCGCATCTCCGATCTGCAGTTCACGCAGTCCTACCGCGTGCCGTTCCAGTACAGCCGGCTGGTCAAGGAGCAGCTCGGCGCCGGCTCGTTCATGCAGGCCTCCTCCGGCGTGACCCTGACCGATCTCGACGGCAACCGGTTCTACGATCTCACCGGCTCCTACGGCGTCAACATCTTCGGCTACGACTTCTACAAGGAGTGCATCGCGGCCGCCGAGCGGCGGGCGAGCGCGCTCGGCCCGGTGCTCGGGCTCTATCATCCGGTCGTCGCGGACAACGTGAAGCGCCTGACCGAGCTGTCCGGCATGGATGAGGTCTCGTTCCACATGTCCGGCACCGAGGCGGTGATGCAAGCCGTGCGGCTCGCCCGCTACCACACCGGCCGCAGCCATCTGGTGCGCTTCGCCGGCAGCTATCACGGCTGGTGGGGCGACGTGCAGCCCGGCGTCGGCAATCCGATCGCGCCGCACGAGACCTACACCTTGGCCGAGATGTCCGAGCGCACCCTGCACGTCCTGCGCACGCGGCGCGACATCGCCTGCGTGCTGGTCAATCCGCTGCAGGCGCTGCATCCGAACGGCAATGCGCCTGGCGATTCCGCGCTGGTCGACTCCTCGCGCAAGGGCCGCTACGACCGCGCGGCCTACACCGCCTGGCTGAAGCAGCTGCGCGAGGTGTGCACGGAGCGCGGCATCGTGCTGCTGTTCGACGAGGTGTTCCTCGGCTTCCGGCTCGCGCCGGGCGGCGCGCAGGAGTATTTCGGCGTCAAGGCCGACATGGTGACCTACGGCAAGAGCCTCGGCGGCGGCCTGCCGATCGGCGTGGTCTGCGGCAAGCGCGAGCTGATGCGCCGCTTCCGCGACGACCGCCCGGCCGACATCTGCTTCGCCCGCGGCACCTTCAACTCGCATCCTTACGTGATGGCGGCGATGGACGAGTTCCTGAGCCGGCTCGACAGCCCGAACTTCCGCGCCATCTACGATGGCCTCGACGAGACCTGGAACGGCCGCGCCGCGCAACTCAACGCCGCACTGGCCGAGCACGAGCTGCCGGTGCGCGTGTCCAATCTGCAGTCGATCTGGCTGGTCGAGTACACCGTGCCGTCGCGCTACAATTGGATGCTGCAGTACTACCTGCGCGCCGAGGGCCTGGCGCTGAGCTGGGTCGGCACCGGCCGCTTCATCTTCAGCCTGAACTACACCGACGCCGATTTCGCCGAGGTGACCAGGCGCTTCGTCATGGCAGCCGAGAAGATGAAGCAGGACGGCTGGTGGTGGAACGACGGCACCCTCACCAACAAGACGATCAAGCGCCAGATCCTGAAAGAGATGCTCGGCGCCGCGGTCGGGCGCTGAGGTCGCTGCCACCCTCCCCTGGAGGGGGAGGGTCGCCTCACGGGGCGCGCAGCGGCGCGTGAGGCGGGGTGGGGTGATCTCTCGACGCAGTTCAGTGCTCGTGGAGAGATCACCCCACCCCGACGCCCGCTGCGCGCGCGTCGACCCTCCCCCTCTGGGGGAGGGTGGCACCGCCGCTTCGGCTTCGGGCGCGATCGATCTCACTTTGGCCTTCCCACAAACACCGATGCCCGGGACCGGCCCGGGCATCGCGCAACTCAAACGCAGCGTCCGGCTCAGGCGTGCTGCTCCTCGAGGCTCTCGCCCATCAGGTGCAGGCCGGGGTCGATCAGCTCACCGCGCAGCAGCGCCAGCGGGGCCGAGCGATACTGCACGAAATCGTTGAACGGGTCGGTGATGATCTTGGTCATCCAGACGAGGCCGGTTTCGACGTCACGGATGAAGAACAGGTGCACGGTGCGGAACAGCAGCCCGCCGATGCCGATCACGAGCCACAGCTTGGCGGTCTCGCGCACGAAATCCATCGCCGAGGTCCAGGGCGGCAGCAGGCCGAACAGGGTCGGCTGCAGATAGAGCACCACGGGAGCCGCGGCCCAGATCGACATCAGCACGACCTTGCGCTGCAGATTGTAGCCGACCTTGATCTCTTCCTTGTGTTCGTGGGTCGCCTGGTTGACGTGGTCGTAGCCCTTCGGCTCGAAGAAGAAGTGGCCCGCCTGGCGCGAGGTCATCGACACCAGCCAGCCGATCAGCGCCGAGACCAGCGGATCGAACACCATCATCACGTAGGCGATCATGAAGCTGAGCGCGCTGACGAAGTGGAGGCTCTGGTTGATGCGGCTGTGATGATAATAGCGGTGGTCGTCCCAGCGCTGGATCCGCAGCTGCTCCAGGAAATGCTTGATCATGGTTGCTCCGAAGAATGAGTTGCAGGTCGTGTACAGGGATTCGGTGTAGATCGTGTGACATCATCAAGATGTCACACGATCGGACGCAGCGAGACGTTGGGGACTACGGAGAACGCCGCAGCGGCGGCAGAGGGCTGCCGCGGCTCAGGCCGCGGCGGCACGCTCCAGCTTGCGGAAACGGACCAGCGAGAAATGGCCGAGCGGCGGGATCAGGCGGCGTTCGACCAGCTCCATGCGCTCGGCGCCGGCGAGCCAGCGGAGATAGCGCGACCAGCCGAACTCGGCGGTGCGGAAGCCGAGACGGCGGACCACCGGCTGCAACGCCTGCTCGATGACGCGGCGCAGGCCGTCGTCGGCGCTGACGCGGGTCAGGATGATCAGCTCGCCGCCCGGGCGCAGCACGCGCGCGAATTCGTCGAGCGCGACCTCCGGGTTCGGTACGGCGGTGACGACATATTGCGCCATCACGACGTCGAAGGAGTCGTCGGGGAAGTCGAGCTGCTCGGCGTCCATCACCGCGAGGCCCTCGACGTTCTTGAGCCGCTGGTCGGCGACGCGGCGCATCGCCTTGCCGAGCATCGCCTCGGAGATGTCGGTGCCGAACACGCGCACATGCGGCGCATAGAGCGGCAGCGAGATGCCGGTGCCGACGCCGACCTCGAGCACGCGGCCGCCGAGCTTGTTGGTGGCTGATATCGCGGCCTTGCGGCCCTTCTCGAACACGCCGCCGAACACGAGGTCGTAGATCGGTGCCCAGCGGTCATAGGCCTGCTCGACCTGCTCGCGATCGAAGTCGAGCTCCCGCGCGCCGTCGAGCTTCATGGTTTCTGCCATCGTTACATCTCACTTGGTTTGGAATTGATGGAGTGACGCAACATCTGCCGTCAGCCGCGCACGGCGCTCTGACCGGCCAGCACCGGGGTCGGACGCACGACGCGGGACGGCTGCAGCACGGCGAGATTGCCGATGAACTGGCGCGCGCTGTTCTCCCAGGAGCGGTCGAGCGCAAATGCGCGGCAGGTCTCCCGCGACATCGTCAGCGCCTTCAAACATGCTGCGCGCAGATCCCAGTCGATCGCCCCGATCGGATGATCGGCGATGACGTCGAGCGGACCGGTCACGGGGAAGGCCGCGACCGGCGTGCCGCAGGCCAGCGACTCCAGTTGCACCACGCCGAACGTATCGGTCAGGCTCGGAAACACGAACACGTCGGCGGCGGCCATGTGCGCGGTCAGATCCTTGCCGGTCTTCTCGCCGAGGAAATGCGCCGTCGGAAACCGGCGCTCCAACTCCGCCTTCTGCGGGCCGTTGCCGATCACGACCTTCGAGCCCGGCAGATCGAGCGACAGGAACGCCTCGAGGTTCTTCTCGACCGCAACGCGGCCGACCGTCATGAACACCGGACGCGGCAGATCGAGCGTGACAGGCTCATCCGGATTGAACAGTCTCGTATCGACACCGCGCGTCCAGAAGCCCAGCTTCTTGAAGCCGCGCGAAGCGAGATCCTGCTTCAGCGAATTGGTCGCCACCATGGTCATCGCAGCCGCATCATGGAAGCGGCGCATCACCCAGTAGCCGACGGCATCGGGGATGCCGGTGCGCACCGAGACATATTCCGGAAAGCGCGTCGTGTAGGACGTCGTGAACGGCAGGCCGTGGCGCAGACAGTAGCGGCGCACCGCCCAGCCGATCGTGCCTTCGGTGGCGATATGAATCGCATCCGGCGCGGCGGCCTCGATGCGCCGGGCGATCTCGCGGCCGTTGGTCACGGCGAGCCGCAGGCCCGGATAGGTCGGCACACCGAACGATGGAAAGCCTTCCGGCGTAAGGAAGGTGATGTCGGCGCCGAGGCCGGCGGCCGCGCGCGCCAGCGAGGTGAGCGTGCGCACCACGCCATTGACCTGCGGGTGCCAGGCGTCGGTTGCGATTAAGATCCGCATAAGGCGATCCGGAAAGTTGCAGCGATTCTGAACGGCCGCAAATTCCGACATTGTTATTTCAGGCGTGTGACGTCATCGAACTGTCGAAGGGTCTTTTTGCCCGCCCGCCGCTATTTTCCCCGCGATCCGTGGCGGCGTCGCACAGGCGCTGTCGTGAAACCGTCATGAAACAAACGGTTAAGCCGACGAAACCGTTTTGCGTGCAGCGCGCAAACGCAACGAAACTTTTCTCCCCTATGAGTTGCAGCATCAGGCGTGGGTCGAAGCGCCACAAAGAATGATGACAGGCAGCCGATTTTGACGACGCCGGCCGAGACAGTGGCGGCGCGCACCAAGCGATCAAACAAGGGGACGTCCATGTTCACGCCAGGCACAGTCCGTTCGCCATCCCGCACCCTGTTCGGTGCGCTGATCGTCGGCACGATCGTTGCGACAACGCCGACGCTGGCCGCGCCCCCGGCCCCGCTCCCCTTCCCTTTCCTGCTGCAGCCGCCAGTGGCGACCTACGAGCCACCGGCAACGACGCCGCAACTGATCACGCCGCGCGAGGACGAGGCGACCGCCTATGAGTTGCCCCCGCGCCTGCGCCGCCAGGTCGTGAGCTACGCGACCCGCGAAGCGCCCGGCACGATCATCATCGACACACCAAACAAGTATTTGTACTACGTGCTCGGCAACGGCCAGGCGATGCGCTACGGCATCGGCGTCGGCCGTGACGGATTCACCTGGTCGGGCGTGCAGTCGGTGACCAGGAAGGCCGAATGGCCGGACTGGACGCCGCCGCCGGAGATGATCGCGCGTCAGCCCTATCTGCCGCGTCACATGGCCGGCGGTCCCGGCAATCCGCTCGGCGCCCGCGCGATGTATCTCGGCGGCACCGTCTACCGCATTCACGGCACCAACGCGCCCGAGACGATCGGCACGCATGTGTCGTCGGGCTGCATCCGCCTGACCAATCAGGACGTGATCGACCTCTATTCCCGCGTCGGCGTCGGCGCCAAGGTGATCGTGCTGCCGATGGAGCGCCGCGCCGATCTCGGCCGCATGACCCGCTGACCCGCGCGGGCCGCACTGCTCGTTCCTTCTCCCGGATCCTCCCTGACTGGACCGCCGAGGCCCGAAAGCCGCGGCGGTCATTTCTTTGCGCGCATTTCGCCATTCACCATCACGGCCGATTGATGGTGGCCTGCTTCATCGGCTGCCCTGGCGCGCCTCCGTCCGGCCCTGTAAGCTTGGCAATCTTGCATTAACCGCGATCTCGCCGCTTCCGGCACGAGCCGGCCCGTGGCAACTGGAGTCCGTGGATCCGACATGAATCTTCCGACGCCGCGACCGGATTGGCAAAGCAGACCTCATCCGCTCGCTCCGAGACCGCAGCAGCCACGGCGGCGCTCGCCGCCCCGGCTGCGGATGATCCTGATCGGCGCCGCCGGCCTTGCCGCCGTCGTGCTGATCGGCATCATCATCGCGGAGGTGTTTCTGTTCTCGGGCAGCACGCCGGCGCCGCAACTGACCCAACTGCCGCCGCTGCCGCCGGCCACGCGCAACTCGATCATCATGACGCCTGTGTCGATCTCGCTCGGCGCGATTCGTGACGCCGCCGAAAAGGCCGCGCCGCGCAACTTCTCCGGCAAGGCCGACAACCCCGTCAACCAGATCCTGCAGAACGCCGACATCGGCTGGACCGTCACCCGCGGCGTCATCGCCGCCACCGGCACCCAGGACACATTGTCCCTGGCGACGCCGCTCTCAGGCCGGCTGAACGTTACCGGATCGCTGTCCGCCAAGGCGACCGGCGCGCTCGGCGATGCCATCGGCGGCCTGCTCGGCTCGGATGCCGCCAAGCAGATCGGCGGCATCAACATCAAGAATCTGAACGCCACCGCCGACATCAAGGGCAACGTCCTGATCGCGATGCGGCCGCGGCTCGCCGCCTCATGGTATGTCGAGCCGAATTTCGCCGCCCAGGTCAATCTCGGCGATACCGCGCTGACCGTGGCGGGTGCCCGCGTCAACGTGCCGGCGCAGATGAAGCCGATCATCGACAAGACCGTCAATGAGCAACTCAGCGTGCTCAGCGACAGGCTGCGCAAGGACCCGACCATCCGACGCGTGGCGCAGGCGCAATGGGCCCGCGCCTGTCGCTCGGTGCCGCTGCAGGGCACCGCGCCGGGACTGCCCGCCGTCTGGCTCGAGATCAAGCCGACGCGGGCGTTGGCCGCGCAGCCCGCGATCGATGCCAACGCAGTCAGCGTCACCATGGGAATCGAAGCGGAGACCCGGGTCACGGCGGCCGAGACCAAGCCGGAGTGTCCGTTCCCCGATAAGATTACGATCATTCCGCCCACCGCCGGAACTATCAATGTCGCGGTTCCGATCGACGTCCCCTTCACCGAGCTCAGCAAGCTCGTCAATTCGCAACTTGCGGGGCGGACGTTCCCCGAGGACGGCTCCGGCCCGGTCGCGGTCACCGTCAAGCATGCGACCGTCGTGCCTTCGGGCAACCGGCTGCTGATCTCGCTGCAGGTCAAGGGCAAGGAGAAGGAGAGCCTCTTCAGCTTCGGCGCCGATGCGACCGTGCACATCTGGGGACGCCCCATGGTGGATCAGGCGCAGCAGATCCTGCGGCTGTCCGACCTGCAGCTCGCCGTCGAATCCGACGCGGCATTCGGCCTGCTCGGCGCCGCCGCTCGCGCCGTGGTGCCGCATCTGCAACGCGCGCTGCTGGAACGTTCGGTGGTCGATCTCAAGCCTTTCGCCGACAACGTCCGCGACAAGATCGCCACAGCGGTCGCCGAGCTGCAGAAGAACGAGAACGGCATCCGCGTCGATACCGACATCAACAATCTCGCTTTGACCGACATCGCCTTCGACGCCACCGTGCTGCGCGTGATCGCCTCGGCGGAGGGCACGATGTCGGTTCGAGTCAATACGTTGCCAGGACTGTAACGGCCCGTTGCTACGCCTGGACGACGACGCCTTGCCGAAACCGGCGGCAATTCGTGATCCTCGACGGCCGAGGCCACTTCAGGAGCAGGACATGAGAAGCCAAATGGATGGCGCCATTAGTCTGGCGATCGACAAATAGACGGACGCGAGGCATCGACGGCTTCGTCATCATTCCGCTTCACGACCGATCTGGTATTATCATCCGCAAGCGCATAGCCGGGCCGTCATGCGCGGCGCGGACGAGAGACGGGACCGTGGCGCTCCCGCCACTGCGCGGGCTTGACGCGCTCTCACGAGAGCCGCAACACGGCGCAGAGAGATGTCGTCGGGCCCTTTCCGCGCGCCCGTCGCAGGAAACATTCCGTAACAAAATTCTTCGCAAAACGCCGCGATTCTAGGTCACTTGTCGGTATGGCCCAGACACAACCACACATTCTTGTCGTCGAGGACGACCGCGAGACGCGGACGCTGATCGCAAAATATCTGCGCAACAATGCCTGCAACGTGACCACCGCGACCGACGGCCGCGAGATGACCCGCATCATGGGCGACCACCGTGTCGATCTCCTGATCCTCGACGTGATGCTGCCCGGCGAGGACGGCCTGACCTTGTGCCGCAAGCTGCGCGCGGAGTCGCAAGTGCCGATCATCATGCTCACCGCGCGCGGCGAGGACGTCGATCGCATCCTCGGACTGGAGATGGGCGCCGACGACTATCTGCCGAAGCCGTTCAATCCGCGCGAGCTGCTCGCCCGCATCAACGCGGTGCTGCGCCGGCAGGCGGCCGCGATGACGGCGAGCGCAACCGAAGGCGCGACCGCGCTGAGCTTCCTCGGCTGGACGATCGACTTCCGGCTGCGCGAGCTGCGCAATCCCGAAGGCGCGCGCGTGGCGATGACCAGCGCCGAGTTCGATCTGCTCCGCACCTTCTGCGAGCGGCCGGGCCGCGTGCTGTCGCGCGACAGCCTGCTCGACCTGACGCAGGGCCGCAGCGCCGGCTCGTTCGAGCGCTCGATCGACGTGCTGGTCAGCCGCATCCGCCGCAAGATCGAGCCAGACCCGCAGGAGGCCACCATGATCAAGACCGTGCGCTCCGGCGGCTACATGTTCACGCCCGTCGTCGAGGTGGTGACCGGCCCGCAAAGCCATTGACCATCGGATCGAATGGCGATGTCATGATGTCGTTCGGCTTTCTCAACCTCAAGGGAATCCGCGGCCAGATCACGGCGCTGGTGGCCATTTCGATCGTGGCGCTCCATGCCATCATCACGGCGACATTCCTGATCTATCGTGCCGAGCAGCCCGACCCCGAAAACGAGGTCGGGCCGTTTCAGCTCGCGACGGCCATCCGCATTCTTGGCCGCGCCCCTGCTGCCGAACGACCTCGGCTGATCTCCGACATCGCTCGTGCCTATCCTGAGTTCGAGCTCAAGCCGCACGCGGGACCTCTGCCGGGTGATCCCGGCCGCCTGCACGAGCCGGCCGGCCCCGACGTCGGCGCCGGGACCGGTGGCGACGAGCGCCGCCCGGCCCCTCCGGAGATGGCTGACGGACGGCCTCACGGTCCAGGCGGCTTTCGCGGCCTTGGCCCAGGCTATCGCATCTTCATGCCGCCGCCCGGCTCCCAGACGCGCACCGTCATCTTCGCTCTGCCCGATGGCAACATGGTCTCGGCCCGAATGGTCGACCGGCCGCACCGGCCGCCGTTCTGGGGTGCGCCCTGGCTGACGACGATCATGTTCGCGCTGATCAGCATGACGCTGCTCGGCCTGTGGGCCGCGCGCGCACTGACATCGCCGCTGTCGGGCTTCGCGAAGGCCGCCGAGAATTTCAGCCTCGACGGCGATGCGCCGGAATTGCCCGAGCGCGGACCGGAGGAGATCCGATCGTTGGCGCGCGCTCTCAACCGGATGCGCCAACGCATCACGGCGCTGATGAACGACCGCACCAAGATGCTGGCGGCCATCAGCCACGATCTGCGGACACCGCTGACCCGCATGCGGCTGCGCTGTGAGTTCGTCGAGGACGAGCTGCAGCGCAGCCGCATGCTGGCCGATCTCGATCAGATGCATGCGATGCTGGGCTCGGTGCTGTCGTTCCTGCGCAACGGCCGCAAGCTCGAGCCGATGACGCTGGTCGATATCGCGAGCATCCTGCAGCTCGTCGCCGACCAGTTCGCCGACGTCGGCCACAGCGTCACCTATATCGGCCCGGCGCACGCAATGGCGACGGTGCGGCCCGACGACCTGATGCGGTCGGTCACCAATCTGGTCGAGAACGCCGTGAAGTACGGCAAGGAAACGGTCATCAGGTTATCTGCGTCGGGGAAGCGCCTGACGATCGATGTGGAGGATGACGGACCCGGGATCGCCGATGCGCGCAAGCCCGACATGCTGGAGCCGTTCGTGCGCGGCGACGATGCCCGCAACATGGACGAGGCCACCGGCTTCGGGCTTGGCCTGTCGATCGCAAAGGCGATCGTCCAGGCTCATGGCGGCGAACTGTCGCTGCACGATCGCAGGCCGCACGGGCTGATCGCCCGCATCGAGCTGCCGCTCGGCCAGACCACCTTGCGCCCCGCAGCATGACGCGCGAACGCGCCCGGACAAGCCGGGCGCGCCGCGATCGAGACGAGCAGCTATTTTCGTCGGCGATGCCGTTACTGGGAGTACTTGAACTCGGGCATCGACTTCAGCTGGTCCTTGGTCGCGTTGATCATCGCGTGATCGGGATACCAGCGGTTCTTCGTGGAGCTCATCGACGAGGACGAAGTGCCGGTGGCCGCACCAGTCGTGGTCGTGGCCGGCGGCGTGGTCGAGGACGTGGTGCCGGAGGCCGGGGCATTCGACGCAGTGCTCGCCTGAACCGGCTGATCCGAGAACTTGATCTGATCGAACGAGACGGCGACGAGGTGCTCGCCCATGCCGAGGAAGCCGCCGACGCCGATCACGACGCCCTTGACCGCGCCGCTCTTGTCGACCAGCAGGTCGTCGATCGAGCCGACATTCTCGTTGTTGTTGTTGTAGACCTTCACACCAACGAGCTTCGAGCTGCGCCAGTCGCCCTGATACGACGCCGCGGTCGTATCGGCGCGGATCGTGGTGCTGGTCGTCGTGGTGGTGCTCTCCGCAGCAAACGCCGCGGTCGCGAGCAACAGGGAACCGGCGAGGCCGGCTGCAACAGTTTTCATCACCATGTGGTGTCTCCTCTCAATGTGTATGGTGACGAGAGAACTGCAACCGACCCCCAGCGTTCCGTGGGAACTACGATTTCGTCATTTTGCGCGACAAGCCGCCTCGGTGCAGCGCGACAACGTCGCTTTGTGACACTCGGGAGCGCGCCGGGCCGGCGAGCTGAAGCTGGAATCGCGTTTGAGGAGAGCGTTCGACTGGGAGCCCGTGCAACCGGAAGAGCCGCCCCTCACAGCAGAGGACTGCGAGTCGGCGGTCTTCGTTGAGCTGCGCGCGTCGAGCACGGATCCCGCAACGCGGTTCGATGCTCACCTCCCGCAGGTCAATCGCATCTGGAAGAGGCTGACAGCCCGATACGCCCGCCTGCGGCGGGCTCCTCGGGACAAGGGCTGCTTGGCAAGATCCAAGCCCTCATAAATCCAAGCCCTCGTGGTGAGCGTCTCGAACCAGGGGGCCACGACGGCTCAACCCATAGGAGATTGCCCTGCCCGCCGACTGCGTCAGGGCCATCTCATTCGGGACGACTGGTCGGTCGATCGACGAAAACTCCGAGCTTCGATATTTCCGAGAGAGCGGCGCATTCTGAATCAGCTACGCGGCCATCGCGCCGTCCTCATCGACGGCCTCGGCATAGAACGCGATGGTCTCGTAGCGATAGTCGCAGAGACGGCAGTGCCAGAGATAGGCGGTGCGTCGCCCATCCTTCTCGACCCAGGCCGGCAGCGCGATCGGCTCGCCACATTGGGCGCAGGGATTGTTGCGCGGCAGGTCGAGGACGCGCATCGCGGATTGCGCGTTGTCGAAATTGCGAAACTGGATATCGGCTGCCTTCACGGCCATGACGCGCTCCCTCTCTGTTCAGTCTTCTTGAATGAGTCAGGCATGCTGTCGAACTGACGGGCGGGATCATAGCCGCGCAGCGGCTGATTTGCACGCGCCGGGATGCCGCGCGACATCCGACCTCACGAGGATGGGATCCGAGGATGGGATCAATCCGTTTGATTCAATTGCCTACGGAAGTGACCGCCGGTTCCGCGACATGGCGGGCGCCTGGATTACGCAGATGGATGGTGGCGATATCGTCGGCATAAACCTTCTGCCAGCCGTCGACGTGATCGAGCAGCTTGGTCGCCGCACTCTGCGTGCGCAGCAGGGTCGCCTCGATGTCGTAGTCCTTGAGCAGGCGGAACAGATTGTCCGGCTCCATCAGGCCGGAGGCGGCATTGTGATCGACGAAGAACTTTTCGCCATAGAGCTCGGTGCGGCCGTCGATGAACGGCGCGACACCGGCTGAGATCAGGTAGCCGCCGAAATCATAGTCGTTGAGGACCCGCGTGAGGTTGAGCTTCTTCAGCTCGGTCACGGCTGCGACCGGGGTGCCGCGCATGTTCGGCGTGTAGTTCAGGATCGCGGCCGATGCGATGGTGCCGGCGCCGAGCGCGAGCATCACCGCCCCCATCAGCGCGGCTCCCGACGCGCGCGCCTGCGGCAGCACGGGCAGCGCGCCCGCCTGCCGGGCCAGCGGCGCGGCGAGCACCAGCGGGCCGACCAGCGCCAGGATCTCCGCCGCGCGCGCCTGCGCCAGCGCCATGTGCAGCAGGCCGAGCAGCATCAGGATGCGCACCGGCGGCAGCCTGAGGCCGTGGAACAGCGCGAACCCGATCGCGATCAGCAGGCAGATCTCGAACGGGCCGAGGCCCTGGAAATCGGTCGCCTTCCATTCCACGATCAGCGGCAGCGCCTGTCCCAGCGACAGGATCTTCTGCGACGCCAGCAGCGCGTTCCAGCCATAGGGCGTGCAGCAGCTCGCCGCCAGCGCGAGCGCGGCGAACCCCGCCCAGCGCAGCGCCAGGCTGGAGCGGACCGAGCGATCGGCGTTGACCAGCGAGTCGAGCGCGGCGGGCGCGATGAAGAACAGGCCGAACACGAAGCCGCCATGCAGATTGACCCATAGCGCGATCAGCAGCGCCAGCGGCCATGGCGGCGCGTCCTTGCGATCGGCGGCGTCGATCAGAGCGGCGATCCAGGCGACTAAGATTGGAAACGCCAGCACATGCGGCCGCGCCAATAGATGCGGCAGGCAGAGCAGGAACGCCGCGACCACGAACACCAATGTCGTGCTGTCGCGCAGATGCCGGCCGAGCGCACGCGCGAACAGCGCAAAGGACAGCGCGATGGCCGACGCCGCCAGCACCACCGGTCCGGTCCAGCCGGCGAACTTGTAAGCGGCGGCATAGGCGACCTGCGCCAGCCACTGCGTGGAGATCCACGGCGCGCCGCGCATGGTGAACGAATAGACGTCGACCTCGGGCACCGTGCGGTGGTCGGTGATCCACTGCCCCACCGTGATCTGCCACAACGTGTCGGGATCGTTGAGCAGCCGGTTGCCGGAGATCAGCAGCAGCGCATAGACGCCGGCGCCGACCCACAGCGGCAGCAGCGCCTGCGCGCGCCCGGCGGTCGCTTCGGTGTGGGTGACGGACAGCGTCATCGCGGCATGGCCCCATTGGCGGAATTGCTCCGCCAGCCAAGCACGCCCGGTATAATTCGCGGTAAACCGCCGGCGCATCCGGACTCGACCCGGCGTCGTCGCCCCATTGTTGCCACATTATCGCCCGGCGTTTGCGCCAATTACGGTGTGCAAAGTGTAAAGCGCGTGCTGGGGGGCTACTCGGCATGCGTGTGGTTCCCGGGGGATCCTGACACATGAGACGTCTCGTGCTGACGGCCTGCATTGCAGGCTTCGCGATGGCTGGTCCCGTGCCGTTCGCCATGGCTGCCGATGATGCGAGCACCGCATCGGACAGTGCAGCCAAACCGAAGGCCGGCAAGGTCAAGCTCGCCCATGTCCGCTCTGACGGCACCAGGGAGCTGGCCGTACGCAGCGCGGTGACCAAGGCCGCGCGCGAGGTCGAGGCGATCGAGGCCGTCAGCAGCGCCGACACCTCGCCGCCGATGGACGCCAATGCCTCAGCGCCAGCCGACACCGATGCCGCTGCGGCCGAGCCCCGCGAGGCCGAGCGCAAGGCGGCCGAAGCCAAGCCGCGCCACATCGACAGCGGCCATCCGCATATCGACGCGCTGGTGGCGGTGCACGCCGCCGCCAACAACATTCCGGAATCGCTGATCCACCGCGTCATCGTGCGCGAGAGCAAATACCAGAAGGACCTGGTCGGCCGCTGCGGCTGCATCGGCCTGATGCAGATCAAGCTCGGCACCGCGCGCGGCCTCGGCTACACCGGCGACGCGCAGGGCCTGCACGATCCGAACACCAACCTCACCTATGGCGTGCGCTATCTCGCCGGCGCCTACCGTGCCGCCCGCGGCGACCACGACCGCGCCGTGCTCTACTTCGCCAGGGGCTATTACGAGGAGGCCAAGCGGCAGCGCCTGGCCGACGCGCGGCCCGCCGGCCGCTCCGAGCGGACGAGCGCCCCGCTCGACATCACCCCGAAGATTGCGACCGGCCGCCACGCGCGGGCGCACTGATCGCCATTGGTTCCAAGGGCCGTCGGCATTGTCTTTCCGTGACACTCCGTTGACACGGGGGGATATCGGTCTATTTTAAGCGCGTTCCGAGGGGAGCTCCGAGGGGAGCTGAGATACCGCAGCGATGTGCGGTGACCCTTTGAACCTGATCCGGGTCATGCCGGCGAAGGGACAGGGATGCAGCAGATAACCACGCGCGGGGATGTCCCCGTTTCCATCATCGGTGCGGGCATCGCGGGTGCCTGGCAAGCCTTGCTGCTCGCGCGGGCCGGCCATCACGTCACCTTGCACGAGCGCAGCGACGCCGATCTGATGCTCTCCACCAGCCATTGGGCCGGCGGCATGCTCGCGCCCTATTGCGAGAGCGAGGTCGCCGAGCCGATCATCAGCCGGCTCGGGCTCGCCTCGCTCGACATCTGGCGGCGCGAGCTGCCGGACACGCCGTTCAACGGTTCGCTGGTGATCGCGCATGCCCGCGACCGCGCCGACTACGACCGCTTCGCCCGCCGCACCTCCGGCTATCAGCGGCTGGACGCGCAGCAGCTTGCGGCGTTGGAGCCGTCGCTGGAGGGGCGCTTCCGCGAGGGCCTGTTCTATCCGACCGAGGGCCATGTCGAGCCACGCCGCGTGCTGCCGAAGCTGCATCAGCGCATCGTCGAGGCCGGCGGCCGGGTGCTGTTCAACAGCGACGTCACGGCTGATGATCTCGACGGCCTCGTGATCGACTGCCGCGGGCTGGAGGCGCGCGACGCCGAGCCCGAGCTGCGCGGCGTCAAGGGCGAGATGATCCTGATCGAGACCGCCGAGGTGCAGCTCGCGCGGCCCGTGCGGCTGATGCATCCGCGCTTCCCGCTCTATCTGATCCCGCGCGAGGACAATTTGTTCATGCTGGGGGCGACCTCGCTCGAGGCCGAGGACACCGGCGTCAGCTTGCGCTCGGCGCTGGAATTGCTCGGTGCCGCCTACTCCGTGCATCCCGCATTCGGCGAGGCCCGCATCCTCGAATTCGGCTCAGGGCTCAGGCCGGCCTATCCCGACAATCTGCCGCGCATCACCATCAAGGACGAGCGCGAGATCCGCGTCAACGGCCTCTATCGCCACGGCTTCCTGATCGCGCCCGCGCTGGCGCAGGCGACGCTGAACTACATCTCGCACGGCCAGATCGACAACGAGGTGATGCGATGCGCGTGACCGTCAATGGCGAGGCCCGCGACATCGCCGCGACCTCCGTCGCCGCGCTGCTCTCCGAGCTCGACTACGAGGGCACCCATTTCGCCATCGCGCTGAACTACGATGTCGTGCCGAGGAGCCGCTGGGCGGAGACGCAGCTCAAGACCGGCGACGAGATCGAGATCATCACGCCCCGGCAGGGAGGGTGAAGTTCATGGAGCGCTCGCTTGCGCCACGCACTCCGCTGTCGTCCCGGCGAACGCCGGGACCCATAGCCACCGGCTTTTGTCTTGAAGCTCGATCTCTCCCACCGAGGTCCCACGCCAGATCACGCGGTATGGGTCCCGGCGTTCGCCGGGACGACGTGGGGAGGGAGGTCGCGCCCCACGCACACCTGTCATCGCCCGGCGAAAGCGCGAAGCGCGTCTCGGCGAAAACGACCGGGCGATCCAGTACGCCGCGGCCTATCTGCGTGTCCGAGCCGCCTCTGGAATACTGGATCCCCGCTTTCGCGGGGATGACAGGCTTCATTGCGGCGACCACCGTCCGACATGACGGAGACCATTGATGCCCACCTTCTACGACAAGACCTTCACCTCCCGCCTGCTCATCGGCACCGCGCTCTACCCCTCGCCCGCGATCATGCAGGACGCGATCCGCGCCTCGGGCGCGCAGATCGTCACCGTGTCGCTGCGGCGCGAGGCGGCCGGCGGCAAGACCGGCGACGCGTTCTGGAAGCTGATCAACGAGCTGAATGTCACGGTGCTGCCGAACACCGCCGGCTGCCGCAGCGTGCGCGAGGCGGTGACGACCGCCAAGCTCGCGCGCGAATTGTTCGGCACGAGCTGGATCAAGCTCGAGGTGATCGGCGACAACGACACCTTGCAGCCCGACGTGGTCGGGCTCGTCGAAGCCGCGACCATCCTGATCAAGGACGGTTTCGAGGTCTTCCCCTATTGCACCGAGGATCTCACGGTCGCGATGCGCCTGGTCGATGCCGGCTGCAAGGTCGTGATGCCCTGGGCGGCGCCGATCGGCTCGGCCAAGGGCATCACCAATCGCGATGCGCTCAAGCTCCTACGCGACCGCCTGCCCGACATCACCCTCGTCGTCGACGCCGGCCTCGGCGCGCCCTCACACGCGGCGGAAGCGCTCGAGCTCGGCTACGACGCCGTGCTGCTCAACACCGCGGTGGCAAAAGCCGCCGACCCGGTGGCGATGGCGCGCGCCTTCCGGCTCGGCTGCGAGGCCGGCCGCACCGCTTACGAGGCCGGGCTGATGGACGCCCGCGATTTCGCCTCGCCCTCCACCCCTGTCGTTGGGACACCGTTCTGGCATGCCGTATCCTGACCGCTTCTATCCCGTCGTCGACAGCCTCGCCTGGGTCGAGCGCCTGACCAGGCTCGGCGTCGGCACGGTGCAGTTGCGCGCGAAAGACCTCAACGACGGCGAGGCGCTGCAGATCGTCACCGACGCGCTCGCCATCACCAAGGGCACCGCGACCAGGCTGATCGTCAACGACTATTGGCGCGCCGCGATCGTCGCCGGCGCCCAGCACGTCCATCTCGGCCAGGAGGATCTCGCCGACGCCGACGTCGCCGCGATCAAGGAGGCCGGCCTGACGCTCGGCCTCTCGACGCATGACGATGCCGAGCTGGAGACCGCGCTCGCCGCCAAGCCCGACTACGTCGCACTCGGTCCGATCTTCCCGACCACGTTGAAGGCGATGCGCTTCGCGCCGCAGGGCGTCGCGAAGATCAGCGACTGGAAGAAGCGCGTCGGCGCCATCCCGCTGGTCGCGATCGGCGGCATCAAGCTGGAGCAGGCCGCGGAGATCTTTGCCGCCGGCGCCGATTCCATCGCGGTCGTCAGCGACGTCACGCAGAACGTAGACCCCGACGCCCGCGTCCGCGCCTGGCTCGATGCGACGAAGGAGCCGGCCTGATGCGCGCCACTATTGCGAATGCGTCTGAGAGCGATTGGGCCCCGACCTCGCCCCACGCGAGCTCGTTCCCTCCCCCCTTGTGGGGGAGGGCTAGGGAGGGGGGTGAGCCACGAGCACCGAACGCGGGGTTACCCCCCTCCCCAACCCTCCCCCACAAGGGGGGAGGGAGCCTGAACAACATCCGCCCCTTACGTCGACAACTCATTTTCGCCCTCGGCTCGGTACGAGCGAGCAACTGGCATGAGGCTCAACTCTCTCCACCGTCATTGCGAGCGAAGCGACGCAATCCAGAGCGACGTGAGCAGCCCTGGATTGCTTCGTCGCAAGTGCTCCTCGCAGTGACGTCCCCCATTCACTCCGACAACAACGATTGAGAAGGAGGATCCCATGAACATCCGCTCCAATCCCGACACGACGCTTCCCGCCGTCACCACCGGCCCGCTGCCCTCCTCGCGCAAGATCTACGCGACCCCGGAGTCCGCGCCCGACCTGCGCGTGCCGCTGCGCGAGATCATCCTCTCCGAAGGCGCCGGCGAGCCGAACCTGCCGGTCTACGACACCTCCGGCCCCTACACCGATCCCTCCGTGACGATCGACGTCAACGCCGGCCTGTCGCGCGCCCGCATTGCCTGGGTGCGCGAGCGCGGCGGCGTCGAGGAATATGTCGGCCGCGACATCAAGCCGGAGGACAACGGCAATGTCGGCGCCGACAAGGCCGCCAAGGCCTTCACCGCGCATCACAAGCCGCTGCGCGGCCTCGACGGCCACAAGATCACCCAGCTCGAATTCGCCCGCGCCGGCATCATCACCAAGGAGATGATCTACGTCGCCGAGCGCGAGAATCTCGGCCGCAAGACCCAGCTCGAGCGCGCCGAAGCCGCGCTCGCCGACGGCGAGAGCTTTGGCGCCGAGGTCCCGGCCTTCATCACCCCGGAGTTCGTGCGTTCCGAGATCGCGCGCGGCCGCGCCATCATCCCCTGCAACATCAACCATGCCGAGCTGGAGCCGATGATCATCGGCCGCAACTTCCTCACCAAGATCAACGCCAATATCGGCAACTCGGCGGTGACCTCCTCGGTTGAAGAAGAAGTCGACAAGATGGTGTGGGCGATCCGCTGGGGCGCCGACACCGTGATGGACCTCTCCACGGGCCGTAACATCCACACCACCCGCGAATGGATTTTGCGCAATTCACCGGTGCCGATCGGCACCGTGCCGATCTACCAGGCGCTGGAGAAGTGCAACGGCGATCCGGTGCAGCTGACCTGGGAGCTGTACAAGGACACCCTGATCGAGCAGTGCGAGCAGGGCGTCGACTACTTCACCATCCATGCCGGCGTGCGGCTCGCCTATATCCACCTCACCGCCAGCCGCGTCACCGGCATCGTGTCACGCGGCGGCTCGATCATGGCCAAGTGGTGCCTCGCGCATCACAAGGAGAGCTTCCTCTACACCCATTTCGAGGAGATCTGCGACATCATGCGCAAGTATGACGTCTCGTTCTCGCTCGGCGACGGCCTGCGCCCCGGCTCGATCGCGGACGCCAACGACCGCGCGCAATTTGCTGAATTGGAAACGCTGGGCGAGCTCACCAAGATCGCGTGGAACAAGGGCTGCCAGGTCATGATCGAGGGCCCCGGCCACGTGCCGATGCACAAGATCAAGATCAACATGGACAAGCAGCTCAAGGAATGCGGCGAAGCGCCGTTCTACACCCTGGGGCCGCTGACCACCGACATCGCGCCGGGCTACGACCACATCACGTCCGGCATCGGTGCCGCCATGATCGGCTGGTTCGGCTGCGCCATGCTGTGCTACGTGACACCGAAGGAGCATCTCGGTCTCCCCGATCGCAACGACGTCAAGGTCGGCGTCATCACCTACAAGATCGCCGCCCACGCCGCCGATCTCGCCAAGGGCCATCCCGCAGCGCAGCTCCGCGACGACGCGCTGTCGCGCGCCCGCTTCGACTTCCGCTGGACCGACCAGTTCAACCTCGGCCTCGATCCAGAAACCGCAAAGCACTTCCACGACGAGACGCTGCCGAAGGAAGCCCACAAGGTCGCGCATTTCTGCTCGATGTGCGGCCCAAAATTCTGCTCGATGAAGATCACCCAGGACGTCCGCGACTACGCCGCGACGCTGAACGACCCGGCCACGGTCGGCATGACCATCTCCGGCACCATCGAGGACGGCATGGCCCAGATGAGCGCCAAGTTCAAGGAAATGGGCGGCAGCGTGTATCTCGATGCGGAGAAGGTGAAGGAGAGCAACAAGGCGTTGTCCTGACGCCCACTCTCTCCACCTCCACCGTCATGGCCGGGCTTGACCCGGCCATCCATCGAAGCCGGGCGCAAGCCCGGCTTTTTTTACTGTTAGCTAAGCCAACTGATATTAAGGAACTTGATCCAGCGCGTATTTGAATGAGGACAGCAACATCGACGGCACGTAAATAGCTTGCGGAACAACCGAAAGATGTGACATTTTAGCCAGATCGTAAACGATTGCGAACGGGCGGATGAGCGATGGAGGCCGCAGCTAAACTGCTAACGGCTATGGCGGCTTTCTTTGGAGCCGTGGCTTGGCCTGCGACCGTATTTGCTCTTCTGTTTTTGTTCCGCTCCGAGCTAAGGCTGCTTCTGCGCACAATGCCTGCGGTGCTCAACAAGATCCAAAAAGCTTCGCTTGTCGGCATAAACTTAGAACTCGACAAGGTCGCCGCGGAGACGGACATCGCGGGCGAGGAGAAGGGGAAGATTACTCCCCGACAGATAGAGGCCGCGGCACGAATAAAAATCCAAACTCCGCAAGTCGGTTCAGAGACTCTTTTACAAGAGTTGGATCGGCTCTGTTTAGAGTACGACACTATAAGGCGTACCATGCCGGCTGGGTCGGATCGTACCCGCGCCATGACACGTCTGCTCGTAAAAATGCGCTCGTTAGCTCCTAGCTTGATCGAGTATATCGATGTCTACAAAGGATCCGGATCAGCTGGAAGTCGCTTAGCCGCTATTGCAATGATGCAGATGGATCCACCTGCTGGCGACTTGAACTGGCTAAGGGATCGCTTCTCGTCCGAACAGCCATTTGTCTTCTACCATGCAGCGCTAGCGCTTCAGAATATGGCAGATATACTGAAGACACCTCACGAGAAAAAACGCATGCTAGAATCAGTTGAGCATGCGCTAGCCATCATCAGGAAATTCAAGGGAGTTCCAGATCTGAGGACAATTGAAGTTCTGGAGATGATATTGAATAGTCTTCAGAAGCAATCGTGAGCAGGCGCAGTCGGGAATGACAGCGAGCGTAGCCCAGCTGAGCGCACGATACCCGAGACCTGACGACCAAAGCTCTGCCTATCGCTTCGTTCATGCAGACTACGGATCACGATTCCGCATGCCGGTGACCGCGGCGTCATCCGACTTTTGTCTTTCTCTCGCAGTGGCTGGCTACGGCTTCGCCCACCCCTAGCACGTGAAAGGCCCCATGCCCATCCACCACATCCCCGCCCCACCCCACATCAAAGCCCCACCGCTGTCGTTCGGCACCCGTGTCGGCGACCTCCTCTTCATCTCCGGCATTCCCGGCTTCGACGCCCACGGCAACCTGCCCGACAATTTCGAGGCACAGTTCGCCAACGTCGTGACCAACTTCACCCGCGTCCTGACCGAAGGCGGCGCCAGCTTGCGCGATCTCGTCAAGGTCAACGTGCTGCTGACGCGCGCTTCGGATGTTGCGACCATGAACCGGCTTTACGCCGCGGCGTTCGGGCCGGCGCCGTATCCGGCGCGCACCACCTGCGTGGTGGTGGCGCTGCCCGATCCGAAGATGCTGATCGAGATCGATGGCGTCGCGGCGGTCGTGAAACGGTAGGGTGGGTTAGCGGACGGCAACCGACGATCTCTCCACGCTCGCACATGGCTGAAAGCCGTTCGCGTAACCCACCATTCCGCGCAGGCGGCGGGTTACGCGCCCTGGCAAACATTCCCTCCGCGGTGAAATCGTCCCGCGGGCGCTAACCCGCCCTACGTTCTCCGTGCAGGAAGCAACCGCTCCGCCTGCAGAATTCGCCGGCCTCAGCTACACGCCGTCGCCCAAGCGCAGTTCAACCGCGAGGTCCCCTTCATCCACTGCAATGATGCCGAGCCGCGCCGCCGTTTGCCACCGCCACGGGCGGCCTGCCTCATTCTTCTGCAACCCTGCGTCGTGATGGCCCCCGCTCCGCGATTTTCGTCTCTTGCGGACGATTTAAATTTTAAATAGGATTTAATAGTCCGAAACATTATCTCCGAAAATTTCACGATAGATGTTTTATTCATGGCCGTTCCATGCCCTGTTCCGCCTCGTCGGCGCCGCCACGGCGCCATTGCGGGAGGCGATCCGGGAGGCCTTCCAGGCTCAGGTCTATCCGCTCGGCTACGTTCCCTCGCATGACGGCATGCGCGGGCTGATGACCCTGGGCGTCGTTACGGCCCATGTCTCGCACACGCTCGTGCCGGGCGCGGTGCTCTATATCGACCTGTTCTTCGTGGCGAGCGCCTATTACATCACCGGCCTGCTGCTGCGGGACATCGATAAGCACGGCCACATCAGGTTCCGGCAGTTCTATGCGCGGCGCTTCGCCCGGATCGTGCCGCCGCTGCTGCTGATGCTCGCCGCCTATCTGCTGTTCACCTGGCTGCTGCGGCCGCCGTTCCTGCCGGCGCTGGAACGCGCCGCGATCGCGCTCTCTTACATCGCCAACTACTGGTATGTGTTCGACCCGAAGACGATCGAGGACATCGGCCACACCTGGACGCTGTCGACCGAGGAGCAGTTCTATCTGCTGTGGCCGCTGACCTTCGCAGTCCTGGTCAAGCGCCTCGGCGTCACCTGGCGATTGGTCGGCGCCATCTGCGCCATTGCGGCCGCGATCTGGGCCTGGCGCGTGGCGCTGGTGCTCGATGGGGCCGAGTGGCGCCGGCTCTACACCGCGTTCGACACCCGCGCCGATGCACTGATGGCGGGATGCGCGATGGCCGTCGTGCTCAGGCTAGTGCCGCACGGCACCTCACCCGCGCTCGACCGGCTCTGGCCGAAGCTGGCGTGGCCGCTCCTGATCTATTGGGGCACGGTCACCTTCCTGTTCTGGCCGGCGGACGGGCCGAGCATGAACTACTATCTGTTCGGCAGCATGGTGTGCGGCGTACTTCCCGGCATCCTCGCGTTGACCATGCTGATGCGCAGCCACGGCACGATCTGCCACCGCATCTTCGAATGGCCGGTCGCGATCTTCCTCGGCCGGATCTTCTACGGCATCTATCTCTGGCACCTGCCGGTTCTGAATTTCCTGGACAGCTACGGCGTCTGGTGGCCGCTGCGGCTCGCGATCGGGCTGCCGCTGTCGGTCGTGGCGGCCACGCTGTCCTACGCCTATCTCGAGCGCCACTTCCTGCGCCGACGCGCGGGGCCGGTGGCCTCGCAGCCGCTCCTCGCCGGCGCGGGTCCGGCGCTGGTTCCGACCGCGAGCTTCAGCGGCGATCTCCGGTTCTCGTCCCGACCGAGCGCCGGAGGCATCCACTCCTGAGGCCTGCGCGACGCGCTGCACACGCCGAGAGGCCTCTCGCTCCGCCACCTCATCGCGCCTCATCATCGGCCGGGGGCATCGCGCGCTTTTGCCGCACGATTCGCGCGCGGCTGCCTTCAAATTGATCGAGACCGCTCCGACATAGGGCCGGCCGCGGGCTGGGCCAGTTTGTTGCCGGAGTTTTCACGATGCCTCGTTTCACCACAGTCTGTCTTGCCGCAGGCCTCGCCGCGGCCGCGCTGCTCGCCGCTGCGCCGGCGCAGGCCGGCTACTACATCATCCGCTGGGACAACACCGGCATCTGCCAGGTCTGGAGCGAGGCTTTCGCCTTCAAGCCGATCGCATGGCCGTCCGGCTATCAGGTCATCAGCCGGCCGGTGCCGACGTTCAACGACGCCGTGACCCGCCAGATCAGGCTGCGCCAGCAGGGCCGCTGCACGCTGTAAGCCGGCGCGCGCCTGACGGCATCATGTGACGACCGCATGTCGTCATTCACATCCCGGACATCGCTGTGAACGACGGCACGGGCGGCTTGCGTTGCGCGCGCTTTTGTCGCACCACTTGGGCCTTGGTCCGGCCGCAAGGCCGGTGGCCCGCGCGGGCGGGCGATTGTCGTTGTTTCGTTTGAGGAGATTGATGATGCGTCGCCTGACCACGTTCGCTGCCGCCACGGCCATTGCAGCCGCCTCGTTCGTGCCTACCGCCTTCGCCGCGCCTGCGCCCAAGTCCGGCTACTACGTGATCCGCTGGGACAACACCGGCATCTGCCAGATCTGGAACACCGAGTTGCAGTCGAAGCCGGTGGAGTGGCCGTCGACCTACAAGATCGTTTCCAAGCCGGTGCCGACCTTCGTCGAGGCGACCAACATCCAGCTCAAGCTGCGCGACGAGCGCCGCTGCTTCCTGTAAGCGGCGTTCGCACGCATTCATGCATGGCGGCGGTCAGGCGGCGCTGACCGCGCTCGCCTGCATCGGCACGAATCCGGGCAGATCAGTGATCCGCGCCAGCCACGCCTGCACGCTCGGGTACGGCGTCAGCGACACGCCGCCTTCGGGCGCGTGCGCGGTGTAGCTGTAGAGCGCGACGTCGGCGATGGTCGGCGCCGCGCCGGTGAGGAACGGCCGCGCGGCGAGTTCGCGCTCCATCACCGTGAACAGGCTGTTGGCGAGCTGATGCGCCCTCGCCATGTCCAGCGGGGCGCCGAACAAGGTCGCCACCCGCGCCGCTGCCGGGCCGAACGCGAGCGGACCGGCCGCGGCCGACAGCCAGCGCTGGACCTGCGCCTGGCCGAGCGGATCGCGCGGCAGCCATTTGCCCGAGCCGTCATAGCGGCCGGCGAGATAGACCAGGATCGCATTGGAGTCCGGGATGACGGCGTCGCCGTCGACCAGCACCGGCACCTGGCCGAACGAATTGAGCGCGAGAAAGTCCGGCCGCTTGTGCGCGCCGCCCTTGAGGTCGACCTCGACGAGCTCGCAAGGCAGATCGAGCAGGCTCAACATGAGCCGCACGCGATGCGCGTGGCCGGAAAGGACGAAATGATACAGACGACGTTGCGACATGCTGTGCTCCTGTTGCTCGCCGTCACCTAGACCACGGCCGCCGCAGCAACAATGCAGCATCGCGTCAACAGCCTGTTGCAACGACTGCAACAATGCGACAACGGCGCCATGGACCGCCTGCCCGACCAGCTCCAGCCCGGCCTGCGCCTCGTCTTCGTCGGCACCGCCGCGAGCGAGCGCTCGGCGGCGACCGGGCACTATTACGCCCATCCCGGCAACCGCTTCTGGCCGACGCTGTTCGCCGTCGGCCTGACGCCACGGCTGTACCAGCCGCACGAGTTTCCAGCGCTGCTGTCGCTCGGCATCGGCTTCACCGATCTGTGCAAGCTGGGCGCGGGCATGGACCATGTCGCGCTGAAGGCCGGCGTCGACGTCGCCGGTTTCGCCGACAAGATCCGGCAGCATCGACCGGCGGCGGTCGCCTTCACCAGCAAGAAGGCGGCGAGCCTGTTCTACGGCAAGCCGACCGGCGCGATCGCGCTCGGGCTGCAGCCGGAGCAGGCCGACTTCCCGACCACGTTCGTGCTCGCCTCGCCCTCCGGCGCCGCATCCGGTGCGTGGACATTCCAGCCGTGGCGGGAGCTGGCGATGCATTTGGCCCAGACCTCAGACGCGCAGCCGACTCGCGTGCGGTGATGATGGGTAGTAAGCCCATCATCATTGCGGCAAGCGACTCGCTGACGACGATCCGCGCAATGCCGATGACTGCGCCCTCTCCCCTTGTGGGAGAGGGCATGTAGTATAGAGCGGCAAACGCGCTCGGGTGAGGGGTCTCTCTCCGAGCGTAGTTTGCTGAGAGAGACCCCTCACCCAAGCGAACGGGCTGATAGGCCGGAGATGCCCTCTCCCACAAGGGGAGAGGGCGCTGCATCGCAGAGCGCAATGCTGGCGATCCGACGCGCGATTGTGGCTATCCACGTCACCGAGGTGAAGCATCCTATCTCTGCCCGACGGGCAATCCGCGCATGCGCATCATGCGCCAACTGCCCGTCGTGTTAGTTTGTCGCACCCACGCGCGCTTGCCACGTCGGGCAAATCAGGACGATGTTTTCGCTCAACCTGCCTCATGCAGAGGGACGTACGCGTCGTCACGATACGTGGAGGTGGGCCGCGGTGGACGTGGTGGCTGCGCCCGACGAGCGCCGGCTGTCACGTACGGTGAAGTCGTGATGTCCTGACACCCCGAAGCTGGTGTCACGTGCGTGCTCATGCGAAAGCGTAGCGCGCGCAATGGTGGCCAACAAGCCCGGCGCACCAGGGAGACCACGTATAAGCCGTCAAACCATGCGCGCAGGGAAGGCCGGGATGTCTCCGCCGAACCTGTGGTTCTGCCGCGTGCTTTTTTGTTGCACGCGGACCATGGGAGCGGCGAGCTCCCGGCCTTCCCTGCCCCTCTCGATTTTCGACGGGGCTCTCACGATGCATCCCTCGCGCACGCGGTGCGGCGAGAGCGCGGGCTTATGAGCAGAAGAGAGGGAGAGCGATGGTGTTGGCAATGCTCAGCACGCAACAACGGTCGTCGCCCACGCAAGCGGGCGATGACACCTGTTGTGAGTTGCTGGGCGTCCACGATGACGACGACGACGCAACTACCTGATCGTGATCGCAAGCCCCGACAGATCGACGTTCGCCAAGAGGCCGATCTGCTCACCCGAGAGCTCCAGCACCGCGCCCTTCTGGTTGGTCAGCACGATGCCGCGCACCCCGCGGCCGACGGCAAGGCCCGCGCCGGCGGCGCCATAGACGCCCTCGACGTCGGACGGACGCCAGATGTTGCTGACGCGGCCGCGCAGCACCGTGCGCGAGCCGCCGAACACCAGACCCCAGTCGAGGCCGCCGGTCGACAGCGGATAGGCGCGGCCATGAAAGTTCAACACGCCGCTGCCGCCGGAGCCGCCGATGATCCACCCCGCCTTGTAGATGGTCAGCGTGATGAAGCCGCCATCTGCGTGCGCCGTGGCCGGAATGACAGCGCCGCAAGCAGCTGTCAGTGCCACCAGCAGACCGCGAAGCGAGGATGCAATTGTCATGGATGAAGTCTCCAGCGAAGTGAATTTGGGCTTGAGGTAATTCGATGGCCGTGTGCGACGATCGTGCCCCACTAAGCGAATCGATCGGGCCGAATTTAGCCCTTTGCACGGCACCGTGCATGCGCAGCCGCCGGTGTGTTCGATATGATGCGCTCGCAGCGCAGGAACTGTGGCGGTCCGACGATCAGTCCTCTGCACCCCCATCGTGGACGCGCGTCGGCGCCGGCCAAATGGGTCGAGACCCGCGCGAAACCAAGGCCATTTCGGGGTATTCGGCACCGGTGCGACAGCAGGACGCCCGCGTTAAGGCCCCATTAACCTTGTCGGACCACGGTGATCTACGGGCTGGATGTTTAGTTGGTCTCGATGTTTGCGCGTCGTTTCAGTGTCGGCGTGGGCGTTGATCGGGAGGAGTTATGTCGCAAGAATTGTCATCCGAAGCCGCAAGTCCGTCACTCGTGCCGCTTGCCATGCCACCGTCGCGCTCCGCGGCGGAGGTCCTGCCGCTGTTGATCGGCACGCCGTTGTCCGAGATCGAGCGCGAGCTCATCGTGCAAACCCTGGCGCGCTGCAACGGCAACCGTACCCACGCCGCAAGGCTGCTCGGCATGCCCGTGCGCACTTTGCGCAACAAGATCCGCATCTACACGGCCGACGGCATCGCGGTGCCGGCCTATTCGGCCTGATCCAACGGCGGCCACGCGATATCCCATCGCGTGGAACTCATCAGGATGCGACGCCGATTGATGTTGATCAATCGGCCTCGCAGCCCTGCTGCAATTGCTGCCATCATCGCGGCTCTGTTACGCTTCGCCGCGAATCAGAGGTGTGTAGCGGAGTTGCGGTAGTGGCAAAGAATCCGGCCGGACGCGGCCTGCAGGGCCCCGTGGGTCCACGTGGCCCGCAGGGGCAGCCCGGGCGGCGCGGGCCAGATGGTCAGCGCGGCAAGCCGGGTTCCGACGGCAAGGCAGGTGCGCAAGGCAAGCCCGGCCCGCAAGGGCCGCGCGGCGAGCAAGGCCCGCCCGGCAAGCCGGGACCGCAGGGGCCTCAAGGTCCGCAGGGTGAACCGGGACCGCCGGGCACGCTGCCGACGATCGATCAGCTGATGCCCTGGCTCGAGCAGATCTTCGCGGCCTATGACGACTACAAGCGCGCGCGGGATCGCGAGGCGCATGAGCGCGAGGCCGAGCTGGTCGCGGTGCGCGACATCTTCGCCGCGACGACCCATGACGATGCGCTGGACGAAGCCTTCGAGGACGACGATCCGCACGACATCGACATCCCGAAGAAGAAAAAGAAGAAGGGCAAGAAAAAGAAGAAGCACGACAAGCGGGCCCAGGACCGCCACGACCACGACGACGAGGGGTTCTGAGCTTCGCCTTCTGTCAGGGCACGATGGGCCTCAGCGCGGGCCGAACCTGGCCGCCGAACGCTCCCGCGCCTTGGCCGCCTCGATCTCGCGGTCGCGCGGCGGGGCCTGGGTTTGCAGCGAGGTCAAGAGCCGCCGCGCGGCGTCGGCCACCTCCTCGACCGCGCGGGCGAAGGCGGCCTCGTTGGCCTGCGACGGCGCGTTGAAGCCGGACAGCTTGCGCACGAATTGCAGGGCCGAGGCCTGAATTTCAGCCTCCGTCGCCGGCGGCTCGAAATTGAACAGCGTCTTGATGTTGCGGCACATGATGAGTCCCATCAATCCGGTACTGAACCAAGTCGCAGATCGTGCTATCATGTCCCCGACGCGGCCGGAAGAGTCGCGCATGATCAGGGGGAGTCCATGGTTCGACCGCTTGCCGCCGTTTTTGCCGCCGTCGTCGTTTTTTGCGCGCCGGCCCGCGCCGCCGACTATCCCGCCCCGAAGCAGGGCGACTTCGTCGTCAAGGATTTCAAGTTTCACACCGGCGAGACGCTGCCGGAGCTGAGGCTGCACTATACGACCGTCGGCGAGCCGACCGGGCAGCCGGTGCTGGTGCTGCATGGCACCGGCGGCTCAGGCGGAAGCATGTTGGTGCCGACCTTCGCCGGCGAATTGTTCGGCAAGGGCCAGCCGCTCGATGCGACCAGGTACTACATCATCATTCCCGACAGCATCGGCCACGGCAAATCGTCGAAGCCCTCCGACGGGCTGAAGACCAGGTTTCCCGCCTATGACTATGCCGACATGGTCGATGCGCAGCACCGCCTGCTGACCGAGGGCCTCGGCATCAAGCACCTGAGGCTTGTCATCGGCAACTCGATGGGCGGCATGCATAGCTGGGTGTGGGCCACGCGCTATCCGGACTTCATGGACGCCGCGGTGCCGATGGCCTCGCAGCCGACCGAAATGGCGGCCCGCAACTGGATGCTGCGCCGGCTGATGCTGGAGACGATCCGCAACGATCCCGACTACAATGGCGGCAACTACACCACACAGCCGCGCATGATGAAATATGCCGTCGCGGCCTATGCCACCGCCACGGCCGGCGGCACCATCGCCTATCAGCTCGCGGCACCGACCGCGGCCAAGGCCGACAAGCTGGTCGAGGAGCGGCTCGCCACGCCCATTCCCACCGACGCCAACGACTTCATCTATCAGTGGGACTCGTCGCACGACTACAATCCGTCTGCCGATCTCGACAAGATCAAGGCGACCGTGATGCTGATCAACTCGGCCGACGACGAGCGCAACCCGCCGGAGACCGGCGTGACGGTCGACGCGATGAAGCGCATCGCCAACGGCAAGCTCCTGCTCATCCCGACCTCGGCCGAGACGCGCGGCCACCTGACCACCGGAAATGCGAAGTTCTACGCCGAGCCGCTGCGCGAATTGCTGGCGACGGCGCCGCAGCGCGGCATGTAGGTCCGCAGAAGGGAGCGTTGAATGCGCAGGATGGTGCTGGCCGGTCTCACGATGGGCTCGCTCGCCTGCGCGACCGTCGCCGCCGCCTTCGACAACGGGCAGTTCGACAACGTCCCGCCCGACATTCGCGCGTGGTTCAAAAGCGTGATCGCGCCCAACGGCGTGCCATGCTGCGATGTCTCCGACGGCCACCGCACCACCTATGACGTGCGTGACGGCACCTATTGGGTGCCGATCGAAGGCCGGTGGATGGCGGTGCCGGAACGCGCCATCATCCGCGACCGCGGCAACCCGATCGGCGAGGCCGTGGTGTGGTACGTCCATCACCGCGGCGACATCATCATCAACTGTTTCGTTCCCGCCGATGCCGTATGAGGCGCTGGCGCGTGCTACCACTCATGCGACTCATTAGCGGCACGAGAAGTGACCTCCGGTTTCGTGACTAGCTCCGATTGACCTAAGTCAACAGTCGCGGAAACCGGCCGAAATAGTGTACAGAATGTGTCATGCATGAACCTGAAGATTCTTGATCGAGATGCCCAAGCGATTGTTTCACTGGTCCGCAGGCCGTCTGGCCCGGGCGTCTCTCGGGCTGGCTCTCGTTGTGGCGCCCTGCGCCGCGTCGGCCGATGATGAGCTGAAGCTCACGCCAAGCCAGGCGCAGAACCTCGGCGTGCGCGTGACGCATCCGATCTCCAGCCGGATGGACAAAACGCTGCCCTATCCCGCGCAGATCGTCATTCCCACGCCTCAACTGTGGGTCGTCAGCGCGCCGGTCGCGGGGATGATCACCAACCTCGCCGTTGCCCGCGGCGATCGCGTGACCGTCGGACAACCGCTGCTCACGCTGGAGAGTCCGAGCTTCGTCTCGCTCCAGCGCGATTACCTGCATGCGCTGGCCCAGGAGGTTCTCGCGGTTCAGCAGTTGAAGCGCAATGCCGACCTGTTCGAAGGCAAGGCCATCCCGCAACGCGTGCTGGAGTCGAGCCAGACCGAAGCGCGCCAGGCCAGCATCGTCGTCGCCGAACGTCGGCAGATGCTGCACATCAGCGGGCTGTCCGACGAAGCCATCGCCCGGCTCAGCAGCGAGGCGGCGATCAGCGCGACGCTCACCGTGACGGCCCCGCGCACGGCGTCCGTGGTCGAGCTCGCGGTCTCGCCGGGCCAGCGCCTGGAACAGGCCGCGTCACTGGTGAAGCTCGCCCGGCTGTCGCCGCTATGGGCCGAGATCGCGATTCCCGCAACCAACATCGGCGCCATCAAGACCGGCGCCAAGGTCGACATCGAAGGCTATGCGACACCGGGCCAGGTCATCCTGGTGTCCGAGACGACCGATGCCGCCACGCAGACAATTCTCGTCCGCGCCGAGATTCCCAACAACGGCGAACTGCATTCCGGACAAATGGCGGCGGCCCGCATCGGCTTTGTCTCGGCAGGAGAAAGCGCGTGGGAAATTCCCTATAGCGGCCTCGTCCGGCGCGGTGAGCAGACCGCGGTGTTCGTTGCCACGGAAGGCGGCTTCCGGCTCGTTGCGGTCACCCTGCTCGCGGAGGATCAGGATCACGTCGTCATCGCAGGCCCCCTCACGGACAAGAACGAGATCGCCATCGGCGGCATCTCGGCGTTGCGCGGCATCCTCTCGCGACTGGGGCAGTAGATGCTGCAACGGCTGGTCGCATTCGCGCTGTCACAGCGGCTCTTCGTCATCCTCAGCACGCTGCTGGTGATCGGCGCAGGCGCCGTTGTCTTGCCGAGCCTGCCGATCGATGCCTTTCCAGACGTCTCGCCGGTCCAGGTGAAGATCATCATGAAGGCTCCCGGCCTGACGCCGGAAGAGGTCGAGCAGCGCATCACGGTACCGATCGAGCTGGAGCTGCTCGGGTTGCCGAACAAGAAGATCCTTCGCTCGACCACGAAATACGCGCTGGCCGACATCACCGTCGATTTCGAGGACGGCACCGACATCTACTGGGCCCGCAATCAGGTGTCGGAGCGGCTGTCCAACATCTCGCGCGACTTTCCCGAGGGCGTGAACGGGGGCCTCGCCCCGATCACGAGCCCTCTGGGCGAGATGTTCATGTTCACGATCGACAGTCCCGAACTGTCGCTGGCCGAACGCCGGACCTTGCTCGACTGGGTCATCCGCCCAGCGCTGCGCACGGTGCCCGGAGTAGCCGACGTCAACGCGCTCGGCGGCTATGTCCGGGCCTTCGAAATCGTGCCGAGGAACGACGCGCTGGCGGCGCGCGGCATCTCGTCCGAGCTGTTTCGCAAGGCCATCGAGGCCAACAGCCGCAACGACGGTGCCGGGCGGGTCAACCAGGGCGAAGACAGCGCGCTGGTCCGCATCGAAGGCAGCATCCGCGGCATCGACGACATCCGGGCGATCATCGTCGACACCCGCGACGGAATCCCGATCCGGGTCAGCGACGTCGCAAGGGTCAAGATCGGCGCACTCACCCGCTATGGCGCCGTCACGACGGACGGCAAGGGCGAGACGGTCGAGGGGCTCGTGCTCGGTCTGCGCGGCGCCAACGCCGGACAATTGGTGCGCGACGTTCGGGCCCGGTTGGACGAACTGAAGCCGTCGCTGCCGAGCAGCGTCTCCATCAACGTGTTCTACGACCGCAGTCGGCTGGTCAACCGCGCCGTCGGCACGGTGGTCCGGGCGCTGGGCGAAGCCACGGTGCTCGTTGTCGTGCTGCTGCTGCTGTTCCTCGGCAATTGGCGCGCCTCGCTGGTGATCGCGCTCAGCCTGCCGCTCGCGATCGTGATGGCGCTGATCGTGATGCGGGCGGTCGGCATGTCCGCTAACCTGATGAGTCTGGGAGGCCTTGCAATCGCGATCGGCATGCTGATCGACGCGCTGGTCGTGGTGGTCGAGAACATCGTCGGCAATCTCGCCAAGCACGATCACGGAAGCGCCACGCCGCTGATCCATGTCGTCTACCGCTCGGTTTGCGAAGTCCTGCAGCCGGTCGCCTCGGGCGTTCTGATCATCATCATCGTGTTCGTTCCGCTGCTGACCTTGCAGGGGCTGGAGGGAAAGCTCTTCATTCCGGTCGCGCTGGCGATCATTTTCGCTCTGGCCGCATCGCTGCTGCTTGCGCTGACGGTGCTTCCGGTCGCGACGTCCTTCGTGCTCACATCCGCATCGCATGACGATCCAATGCTGATCCGGGCAGCGCAGCGCGTCTACGCGCCCGCGCTCGACTGGGCGCTCGGGAACGAGCGCAAGGTGATCATCGCGGCGCTGGTCAGCCTCGTTGCCGCGGGATACGGCTACACCCAGCTGGGCAAGACCTTCATGCCGACGATGGACGAAGGCGACGTCATCGTCAGCGTGGAAACGCTGCCGTCCGTCAATCTCGACGAGTCCCTCGCCATCAATGCCCGGCTGCAGACGGCGTTGATGAAGGTGCCAGACGTCGCCGGCATCATCGCGCGCACCGGCTCGGACGAGCTCGGGCTCGATCCGATGGGACCCAATCAGACCGACACGTTCCTGGTGCTCAAGCCGGCAGACCAGCGGCAGACCAGCGACCGCGATGTCCTGCTCGAGAAGCTTCGCGAGGTCCTGACCGGCTTCCCCGGCGTCTCGCTCAGCTTCACGCAACCCATCGACATGCGCGTGCAGGAAATGATCAGCGGCGTGCGCGGCGACGTCGCGGTCAAGATCTTCGGCCCGGACATCACCAAGCTCAACGAGATCGCAGCGAAGCTGTCGGCGATCATGTCCGACATCGATGGGGCCCAAGACGTCTACACGACGCTCAACGAGGGCGCGCAATACTACACGATCGCCGTCAACCGGATGGAGGCGGGCCGCCTTGGGCTCACCGTGGACTCGATCTCGGCCGCCTTGCGCACGCAGATCGAAGGCCGAACGATCGGCACCGCGCTCGAGGAGGGACGCCGGACGCCGATCCTGGTCCGCGGCGGCGAGACCACGCGGCAGGCTCCGACGATGCTGGCGGCGCTGCCGCTGACGCTTGCGTCAGGCCAGCATGTTGCGCTCTCGCAGGTCGCCCGCATCCAGAGGGTCGACGGCCCGGTGAAGATCGATCGTGAGGACGGCAACCGCATGAGCGTGGTTCGCAGCAACGTCCGCGGCCGTGACATGGTCGGCTTCGTCCAGGCGGCCCAGCAAAGGGTCGCAGCCGAGCTGCCGCTGCCGTCCGGCTATCGGCTGACATGGGGCGGGCAGTTCGAGAACCAGCAGCGTGCAGCCGCGCGTCTGTCCGTCGTCGTGCCGGTCGCGATCGGCCTGATCTTCGTGCTGCTCTTCACCACGTTCGGCTCGGTGCGCCAGGCCCTGCTCGTCCTCGTCAACATTCCCTTTGCGCTGATCGGCGGCGTGTTCGCGCTGGTCTCGACCGGCGAATACCTCTCCGTCCCGGCCTCCGTCGGCTTCATCGCACTGCTTGGAATCGCCGTGCTCAACGGCGTCGTGCTGGTGTCTCATTTCAACCAGTTGCGCGCTCACGGGCTCTCCGAGCAGCGCATCGTGGTCGAAGGCGCAAAGCGCAGGCTGCGGCCGGTGCTGATGACGGCGAGCATCACGGCGCTCGGATTGATCCCACTGCTGTTTGCATCCGGACCTGGATCGGAGGTCCAGCGTCCGCTTGCGATCGTCGTGATCGGCGGCCTGTTGTCGTCTACGCTGCTGACGCTGATCCTGTTGCCGATCCTGTATCGCCGCTACGGCGCCGCTGCGAAGGACGCGACATGACCAGCCAAGCCGTCTGCGTGACACTGATCGTCCCGGATGCGCTTCGTGCCGAGGTGCTCGACCATCTGAGCGAGCAGACCGATCTGGTGAGCGGCTTTACGGCCTCTGATGCGTCCGGACATGGCGTCCGCGTCCGGCTGCGCAGCGCGGCGGAGCGAGTCAAGGGACATGCCGACGAGGTCGTCGTGCGGATCGTGCTGCAGGGACAGGATCTCGAGCACCTGCTGGAACGGCTCAGGAACGCATTTGCAGGGACGAAGCTCGTCTATTGGGTCATGCCCGTGACGGACTTCGGCATTATCGACTGAGCACGACTCTGGGCGCCCCTCACGTCACAGGGGCGGTCGATTCAAGGCATGAAACACCAACCGTGAATCGACCCTGTACCGAAAGCGGACGACCGCCTCACCGTCGACGTCAGTGCTCGCTCTCGAGGCCGCCGACGTGCTTCTGCGTGTAAAGTTCGAGACCGATCCGGTTGATCAGGTCGAGCTGGGTCTCGAGGAAATCGATGTGATGCTCCTCGTCCTTCATCAGTTGCTCGAACAGGTCGCGCGACACGTAGTCCTTCACGCCGTGACAATAGGTTGCGGCTTCCTGATACAGCGTCCGCGCGCCGATCTCGGCGGCGAGATCGCACTCGATGATCTCCTTGACGTTCTGGCCGATGCGCAGCGGATCGAGCACCTGCATGTTGGGGAAGCCGTCGAGGAAGAGAATGCGGTCGGTGAACTTGTCGGCGTGCTCCATCTCCTCGATGGATTCCTTGCGCCAGACCTTCGCCATGTCGAGAAGGCCCCAATTGTTCAACAGGCGATAGTGCAGCCAATATTGGTTGATGGCAGTCAGCTCGCTGCGCAATCCCTTGTTGAGATATTCGATGACCTTGGGGTCGCCCTGCATGGATAAGCTCCGAAAAAGTTAGAGGCCGCAGGCGCTCAATAACAGGTTCGAAGTGCGGAGACGACCCCCGTTCATGTGCATTTTTAGGGCGGAAAGCACGCGACCGAGGGCAAACGCCTGTCAGCAGGCGGCGAGCGCGAACCGGCTCTGAAGGTCGTCATCGATCGCCTGCACCGGCGCCGCCCCATGATGGTGGCCGTGCTGACAGCCAACCTGGCAGGAGCGGGCGCAGGGACCCAGCGCCTCGTCGATGATCGTCTTGATCGTGCGCGCACAGCGGCCGCATTCCGCGCTGCACCCCAGGCAACCGTAGACCTGCTTGGGGTTCCGCGGCAGTTCGTCCGCAGACTTCACCGCGTTGCGGATGTCGTGATCGCTGATGACGTTGCAGGAACAAACAATCATGAGAAACCGGCCAATCGTCCTTGGTCAGGTATCGATAGTCATCCGCAGCTACCCGCGCAAAGGGAAAACGGCGCTTTTGAAGCGATTCCAATTTCTCGATCAATCTAGAACGACTCCAACTATGCGAGCTTGCCGCAGATCAAAGTCGTCGCCGGACGACCATCGAGCGGCGATCGAGCAGCCGGAACTCAGTCGCCACCGCCCCCGTCGCCTCCACCACTGTCGCCACCGTCACCCCCGCCATCGATCGGGTTTCCCATGACGTCTGACGAGGTATTGGAAAACCAACTCGCAAGTCCGATCCCCTGGCCGTCGTGCGATGAGCTGCCGGAATCGCTGATGGTGGTGTCGGTGGAAGAGCGGCGGCGGTTGGGCCCGCGGTCGGCGCGAACCAGCAGCGCGTAGCAGATGGCCGAGGTCAGTCCGATCGCCACGACGATCGTCATCGTGGGAGTCATGCCTGCTCCGAACCGACGTCAAATTTTGTGCACTGCAGCATTGAACGCATCCTTGAGATGGGTCGTCCAATGGAACGCGCCCGTTCATTGATCATTCAAGCGGGATATGTGAACCTGCCGTATCGCTTGATGCGCGATCCGCCGACTTGGAGTGAGAGAGGTTAAGGTCATGAAGAAGACTCTTGCGGCCCTGGCCGCCGTCGCGACGCTGTCGACCGCAGCGCTGGCCCCTGCTCCTGCTGAAGCGCGCAATGGTCGTGTCGCCGCCGGTGTCGCTGCCGGCCTGCTCGGCGGCGCCCTCATCGGTGGCGCCATCGCTGCGGGCAGCAATCCCTATTATTACGGGCCGGGTTACTCCTACTCGCCAGGATATTCCTACGGGCCGGGCTACTCCTATTACGGCGGGCCTGCCTACGTCGCCGATCCCGGCTATGCCTGCTATTGGCAGCGCCAGCGCTTCTGGGACGGCTACGGCTGGCGGCTTCGCCGCGTCCGCGTTTGCGAGTGATCGTTCACCTTCATTAATTCCATGACCTTGCACCGGAATTTCGAGAACGGCGGCCTCCACGGCCAGAAAAAACCGTTTTTCCGTCGCATCAGGTCGGACAGAGTTTACGAAGGGTTGACGGATTGTCGTGTTTTCTCACGATGCTGACGGCCTCTGATCGTGCGTGAATCACCAACCTGGTGCCCGCGAGGGCGCCTTCCAGGAGATCTCGGAACATGAAGAAGATCCTGACCGCAGTGCTTGCGGTTGCGACCATCGCCGGTTCGCTGAGCGTGACGGCACCAGCCGCCAAGGCTGGCGACGTGGGTGCCGGCGTGGCTGCCGGCCTGATCGGCGGCGCCCTGATCGGCGGCGCGATCGCGTCCAGCCGCCCAGCCTATGGCGGTCCGGTCTATGTCGAAGCCCCTCCGCCGGGCCCGCCGCCGTGCGTGTGGCGCCGTGAGCGCTATTGGGACGGCTACGGCTGGGTGTCGCGCCCGGTTCGCGTCTGCTACTGATCCTGACGACGCATAGCGTTGCAGCAAGCCCGGCCCTGCGGCCGGGCTTTTTGCTGACGGCCAACCCGCTGAATTCGGTCGATCAGCGCGCGGCGTCGATCGCCTGCAGCACCGACTCGCTCGGCCAGCAGTCGACCTTCAGGCCCGCCTTCTTCTGAAATGCGCCGAGCGCGGCGCGGGTCTGCATGCCGGCCTTGCCGTCCAGCTTGTCGCCGTAGAGACCGAGCCGCGTCAGGCCCTTCTGCATCGCCTCGACGTCCTTGCTCCGAAGCTGCTTCGACGCCGCCCACGGCGTCGCGAACGGGGCCGAACTCGTCATGCGGTCCGCGAGGTGGCCGACGAACAGCACGTAGAGATCGGAGAAATTGTACTCCTTGATGACGAAGTAGTTCGCCGTCGTCAGGAAAGCCGGACCATAGATGCCCTCAGGCTGCAGCAGCGACGCCGGCTGCCGCTGCTCGGCTGCGCTCAGCCGCTGGCCATGCACCGGGACGAAGCCGGCCCGCAGCCATTCGCCGATCGGCTTCTTCACCTCCGGCACACCCATCGCGCAATCGACATTGGCAGGCGGCTTGACCTCGTAGGCCCAGCGCACGCCGCGCTGCCAGCCCTTGTTCGCAAGCTGCAGCGCCGCCGAGCCCAGCGCGTCCGGCACCGAATGCCAGAGATCGACCTTGCCGTCGCCATCGAGATCGACGCCGTGCTTGTAGTACTCCGACGGCAGGAACTGGGTGAGCCCGACCGCCCCGCCCCATGAGGCCCTGAGATCGCCGCGCGACACGACACCGTCGCTCAGCATCTTCAGCGCCATGATGAACTCGGTGCGGTACTGGTCCTTGCGCCGGCCGACATAGGCCTGCGTCGCCAGCACGCGCAGCGCATCGTAGGGCAGCGCATAGCGGCCGAAATCGGTTTCGCGGCCCCAGATCGCGAGCACAACCGGCCCCGGCACGCCGAAGCGGCGTTCGATCTCGGCGAGCGCCGAACGATATTGCTGGATCAGCTTCTCACCGTGCGCGGCCAGCCGCGCGATCGACGCTTCCTTGATGTAGTCGGCTGGCACCTGCACGAACTCGGCCTGCGCCGGCGCCCCCGTCGCGGGCCGGCCGGGCAGCAGCAGATCGGGAAGCTTGTAGTCAGGCTCCAATCCGCGCGTCTCGGCCTCGAACGTCCCGCGGGAGACGCCCTGCTCCTTGGCTTCGGGCCAGAGCGAGTTGACGAACTCCGTGAAGGCGGCGTCGGTCGCGCTCGCTTGGCCATCGCCAAACATGCAGAGCACCAGACCGACGAGAACGAGCCTGCGCAAACGGAGTAGCAGCTGCCGAGCCATCCGATAAGGCTAGCACAGCCCGCGGCCGTTGTGAACGTCAGCAGACCGCGCGGCGGAACTCGAGGCTGCCGCTCAATGCCCCGCCTGCTTCGCCTCTTCGATCGCGGCATTCGACAATTTGTCGACCACGGCGATGCCGATCGCGGAGAGGATGAAGACCGTGTGGATGATCGTCTGCCACATCACGCCGGTCTCGGTGTAGTTCGACTTGCCCGACGAGAGCGCGCCGGCCTCGATGAAGGTGCGGAGCAGATGAATGGAAGAGATGCCGATGATGGCCATCGCCAGCTTGATCTTCAGCACGCTGGCATTGACGTGGCTGAGCCATTCGGGCTCGTCGGGATGGCCCTGCAGATTCAGCCGCGACACGAAGGTCTCGTAGCCGCCGACGATCACCATCACGAGCAGGTTCGAGATCATGACCACGTCGATCAGGCCGAGCACCGCGAGCATGATCTGCTGCTCGGAGAAATCGAAGGCGTGAGCGAACAGGTGCCAGAGCTCCTTCAGGAACAGCACGACATAGACGCCCTGTGCGATGATCAGCCCGACATAGAGCGGTAGCTGCAGCCAGCGCGAGCCGAAGATCAGCATTGGAATGGGGCGCAGCGCTCCGCCCTTGGAGGACAGGGGCGCGTCGGGGGAAGACATGATGGGATTTTCTCGCGGCTGGATGGGATTGCGGAACGACTATCTACGCAATCACGTCGCACATGGAAGCGACAACTGGCCGCAGCCTGGGCGCGACGCTTTGTCCCGGAACGAAGACAGCGTCGCGCCTTGCGATGTCCTGAGATCAGCGCGTCAGCTTCTTGTACTTGACCCGGTGCGGAATCACGCTGTCCTGGCCGAGCCGGCGCATCTTGTCCTTCTCATAGTCCTGGAAGTTTCCTTCGAACCATTCGACATGGCTGTCGCCCTCGAAGGCCAGCATGTGGGTCGCGATACGGTCGAGGAACCAGCGATCGTGGCTGATGATGACGGCGCAGCCGGCGAAGTCCTCCAGGGCCTCTTCGAGCGCACGCAGGGTATCGACGTCGAGATCGTTGGTCGGCTCGTCGAGCAGCAGCACGTTGGACCCGGACTTCAGCATCTTGGCGAGATGCACGCGATTGCGCTCGCCACCCGACAGCGCGCCGACCTTCTTCTGCTGGTCGGCGCCCTTGAAGTTGAACGACGAGCAATAGCCGCGCGAGTTGACTTCCTTCTTGCCGAGCAGGATCAGCTCGTTGCCGCCGGAGATCTCTTCCCACACTGTCTTGTTGCCATCGAGCGCGTCGCGCGACTGGTCGACATAGCCGAGATGCACGGTCTCGCCGATGGTGATGGTGCCGGCGTCCGGCTTCTCCTGCCCGGTGATCATGCGGAACAGCGTGGTCTTGCCGGCGCCGTTCGGGCCGATCACGCCGACGATGCCGCCGGGCGGCAGCTTGAAGGTGAGATTGTCGATCAGCAGGCGATCGCCGAAGCTCTTGGTCAGCCCCTCGAAATCGATGACGTTGTTACCGAGCCGCTCGGCCACGGGAATGATGATCTGCGCGGTCTGGGTCTGCTTCTCGCTCGCCTTCTTGAGCAGCTCCTCGTAGCGCTGGTAGCGCGCCTTGGATTTCGCCTGGCGGGCCTTCGGCGACGCCGCGATCCACTCCTGCTCGCGCGCCAAAGTGCGCTGGTGCGCCGCGTCCTCGCGGCCTTCCTGCTCCAGCCGCTTCTGCTTCTGCTGCAGCCAGGACGAGTAGTTGCCCTCGTAGGGGATGCCCTTGCCGCGGTCGAGCTCGAGGATCCAGCTGGTGACGTTGTCGAGGAAGTAGCGGTCGTGGGTGACGATCAGGATCGCGCCCGGATAGTTGCGCAGATGGCCTTCGAGCCACGACACCGATTCGGCGTCGAGATGGTTGGTCGGCTCGTCGAGCAGCAGCAGCTCGGGCTGGTCGAGCAGCAGCCGGCACAGCGCGACGCGGCGACGCTCGCCGCCGGACAGCTTGGCGACGTCGGCATCGTCGGGCGGACAGCGCAGCGCATCCATCGCCTGGTCGACCTTGCTGTCGAGATCCCACAGGCCCTGCGCCTCGATCTCGTCCTGCAGCTTGGTCATCTCGTCGGCGGTCTCCTCGGAGTAGTTCATCGCCAGCTCGTTGTAGCGATCGAGAATCGCCTTCTGCTTGCCGACGCCGAGCATGACGTTCTCGCGCACCGTGAGCTTCGGGTCGAGCTGCGGCTCCTGCTCGAGATAGCCGACGCGGGCGCCCTCGGCGACCCACGCCTCGCCGGTATAGTCCTTGTCGATGCCGGCCATGATCTTGAGCAGGGTGGACTTACCGGAGCCGTTGACGCCGAGCACACCGATCTTGGCGTCCGGGTAGAACGACAGATGGATGTTATCGAGCACCTTGCGTGTCGGGTAGGTCTTGGACAGACCCTGCATGAAGTAGACGAACTGGCGCGCCATCGCGTGTCCCTTGAAGCCTGCCGGAATTTTCGGAAAATGGTTGCCGCTGATGTAACCGCGCGGTCCCCAAAGGGCAACCGGCGAGCCGGTCCTGACCGGAACAAATGCCGGGAGAATCACGGTCGTTCCTGCGCCGGGACGGGCCTCCCGCCCACGGACGAATACGGGTCCGTCACCTTGTGTGTGGCGGATCACGACAATTGCAACCATCTTTTAATTAATTCGGCGGGACACTCGGTCTCGGCCCGCAAGACCCGCGCGCCCAAGCGGCAAAAGCCGCGACCGACAACAGCGAGAGCCCGTCATGGCAGCCTTCACCTCAGCCTCCCTGCCCGCTCCGGCGGCCCACCGCAACGACCGATCCGGGATCGTCGACGAGATCCGCGGCTTCTGGCGCGACTTCGTCACGCGAGCGTTCAACCCGTACCGACCGGAGCTGCATTACATGCGTGGCCCCGGCCCCGCCTGGCGCGCCAAATACGGCCATGACGCCGCGTTCCGGCTGAAGACCCGCCTCGACTGATATCGCCTGGTTCCGCGTCACAGCGGGACGACGCCTTGCGCACCCAGCCCTTTGCGCGCAAGCATGGCTCCATTCCCGACGGCATTCATGATTGATTGCCGCCGTTTCCCGATGAATGGACCTTGCCGATGACACGGCTGCGCTGTGCGATCCTCGACGACTATTACGATACGGCCCTCTCATTGGCCGACTGGCCCCGGCTGGCCGACAGAGTGGATGTGACGGCTTTCACACAGCCGTTCGGCAACGAGGAAGCGGCCGCCGGCGCGCTCACCGATGCCGACATCATCTGTGCGATGCGCGAGCGGACGCCATTGCCGCGCTCCCTGATCGAGCGGTTGCCGAAGCTGAAGCTCCTGATCACCTCGGGCATGCGCAACGCCGCCATCGACATGGAGGCCGCCAAGGCGCGCGGCATCATGGTCTGCGGCACGCAATATGGCCGTGACCCCACCGCACCGCTCACCATGGGCCTGATCCTGGAGCTGACCCGCAGGATCGGCCAGGAGAACGCCCGCATGCATGCCGGCGAGCCTTGGCAGACGCTGGGCGGCGTGGAGATCGAGGGCAAGACGCTGGGCGTGATCGGGCTGGGCAAGCTCGGCACCAAGGTGGCGGAGCTCGGCAAGGCGTTCGGCATGAACGTGATCGCCTGGAGCCCCAACCTGACGCCAGACCGCTGCAACGCGGCGGGCGTCGGCTACGCCACCAAGGAGGAGCTGTTCGCGACCGCCGATGTCATCACCATCCATGTCGTGCTCAGCGACCGCTCACGCGGGCTGGTCGGCCCCACCGACCTCGCGCGGATGAAGCCAACCGCCTACCTCGTCAACACCTCGCGCGCACCGATCGTCGACGAGGCCGCGCTGCTGCAGGCGCTGCGCGACAAGCGCATCGCCGGCGCCGGCCTCGACGTGTTCTCGGTCGAGCCGCTGCCGGTCGCCCATCCGCTGCGCGGGCTCGGCAACGTCGTGATCACGCCGCATCTCGGCTACGTCACCGAGGAGAGCTTTCGCGCTCACTACGGCCAGATGGTCGACTGCATCGCCGCCTGGCTCGCCGGGTCCGAGCCGCCGCGCCGGCTGGCTTGAGGCAGGCGAGAGCGGCTCACAAAGCAAAACACCCTCCGCGAGGAGGGTGTTTCCAACGGGCTCAGCTCGGGCAAACGCGCCTCAGCGGATCGTGACCGGCGGCGGCAGCGGCTGCATGTTGGCCGGCTGGCTAGCCGGCACGGCCGCCTGCGCCTGGACAGGCGCCTGAGCCGGTGAGGCCGCGGCGGCAGCCATGTTCTTGCCGGAGCCCGGAGGTGCACCGCCCGGCATCACGACCACGCGGGTGCCGACCTTGACCCGGTCGAACAGGTCGGCGACGTCGTCGTTCAGCATGCCGATGCATCCTGACGACACGAACTTGCCGATGGTCGACGGCTGGTTGGTGCCGTGGATGCGGTACACGGTCGAGCCCAGATACATCGCGCGGGCGCCGAGCGGATTGCCGGGACCGCCGGCCATGAAGCGCGGCAGATAGGGCTGGCGCTCGATCATCTCGCTCGGCGGATACCAGTCCGGCCACTCGGTCTTCTTGGTGATCTTCTGCACGCCGGTCCAGGTGAAGCCTTCGCGGCCGACACGGACGCCGTAGCGCATCGCCCGGCCGTTGCCGAGCACCAGATAGAGGTAGGTGTTGGGCGTATCGACGACGATCGTTCCCGGCGGCTCCTTGGTGACGAAGTCGACCTCCTGGCGGCGCAGGTTCGCCGGCAGCGGCGCCGGCGCCGCATCGGGTTGTTCCTCAGGCGGCAGAGCTGCCACCGTCATCGGCCGATCTCCGGCAGCCGGAGCCTGTGCGGCGCCCGCGACGGCGGGAGCGCCACCGACGGCGCCGGGCGGCCGCGGCGCGCCGGAGTCGCCACCAGGCGCGCTGTTGCCGTAGGCGCCACCATAAGCCTGTTGGCCGGAGGCGGGACGATCACCGTAGATCACCGGGGGCGGACCAGCCGGACGGCCGTAACGCGGATCATCCGGGGACATCACCGGGCCATTCGGAGCGGCGCCATAGACCGCCGCTCCGGCCGGACGCCCATATCGGGGATCGTCGGGAGAAAGGATGGGGCCGGTCGGAGCAGCAGCGCCATAGACCGGCGCATTGGCTGGACGACCGTAGCGCGGATCGTCCGGCGAGATCACCGGGCCGGGCGGCGGCAGGGCCGCGGAATTGCCAGGCGCATCCTCGTCGTCGAGCGCGTCGAAATCCTGCCCCTGCCCGCGCGCATCGGCCGGGTAAGGCGTCGGCGCCGGTGAATACGCTCCAGGCGCGGTCTGATAGACCTGCTGTGCCTCGGCAAACGAAGCTGCCGTCACGCCCGCTGCCGCGACCGCGCAAACCGTCAGGATTTGTCTGATCATCATCGCCCTTGCAGTATCCCCAAGCCGCCGATTGGGACCTTTGCTGTGCCAGATGGCCGAAGATAGCGGCGCATTCAAGACAATTCCGGCCAGAGCGGCCCGACTTCGGCAATTTGTGATCATGTCTCCGTCGTTGCACGGAAGTCTCACGCCGCCGAAAAAGTGCAGCGGAGCCCCCGCAGGCCCTATCGATGCCGTGATTTGCCGAGCGGGCGGGAACACTTCCGGTATTCTGACTTGAGCCTGATTCGCGATGCACGGCAGAAGCCGGCCTCGTCGCGGACGCGGCTATTCCCTGTGATCACCGCGTTCCCTACTGGCTCGAATGTCTCGGCAGTCCCGCTGCCGTGGCGAGAGTTACCGTCAATGCTTCCCGGCTTTCGTTTTCTGGTCGCCGCGATCGTCTGTTCCATTTCTCTCACCATCTTCGGCATGGGCGCTGCGGCTCTGTTGCGCGCCGCCCATGAGCAGTTCGCCAGCAACGCGTCCTGGCGCACGACTCAGGCGTCGGGCTTCACGACGTTCCTACCGCCGGCCGAGCCCACGCCGGTGCTCGCGGTGCTGCGGGTGGATTCGATTCCGACACCGCCGGTGACGCCGCCGCCGGTCGTGGCCGATGCTGCCCCGGCAACGTCCGAACAGCCGAGCGCGCCGTCGACGGCGGCGCCGCTCACAGAAGCGCCCGAAGTGACCCCCGTTGCGGTGGCCACCGATGTGCCGACGCCCTCGCTGCCGGCGGAAACGGTCGACACGTCCCGCACCTCCGCCATTGTCGCGACCGCGTCCGCGACGAATGACCGGATCGAGAGCATCAAGCCGGAGCGCCCCATTCCGGACACGACCGCTTCGATCGTCGCTCCGGTCGAAAAAGCGTTCGACAAGCCGAGCATGGACAGCTCGCCCGAGACTACAGCGACCGCCCCGCCGCGGGCGTCGCGCGAAGCTGCGGCCGCCGTGGTGGCACCGCCGCCGCCAGCTCCTCAGATCCTCGCCAGCGCCGATCCGATGATGACGACCGCAGCCGCCGCTTCAACCGCGCTCGCGCCCGTTCCGGCGGTGCTCGACCCGATCGCCGCCAAGCTCGCCGCACTGGCCGAACAGCCGGCTCATCAGGAGCGGCCCGCCGCCAGCGAGCATCGTGCCTCGGTGAAGGTCGCGAGCATTCAGTTGCGCCGGAGCATGCTCAAGAAGCGCCAGGCCCGCGAGAAGCAGATCGCGGCGCGCCGCGCCAACCAGCGGCGCATCGCACAGCGGCTCCGGTCGGCACGGCAAGCTGCTGCTGCTGCTGCTCAACAGCAACAGGCCGCATTCCCCGATCCGTTCGGGCAGCAGCCGTTCGGTCAACCGCAGACGGTCAGCCAGCAGGCGGCCGGGCCGCGCACGCGGTAAAGAGGAGCCGCCGATCAGGCTGGCCCGGTCGCAACCGGCGGGCCGTTCTCGATGCCCCACTCCGACCACGAGCCGTCGTAGAGCGCGGTGTCGCGGATGCCGAGACGATAGAGCGCCAGCGTGAGCACCGCCGCCGACACGCCGGAGCCGCAGGAGGTCACGATCGGCTTGGCGAGATCGACTCCAGCGGCGCCGAATGCCTCGCGCAACTGGTCGAGCGGCCTCATCACACCGGTCGTCGCGTCGAACAACTCCGCATAGGGCAGATTGCGGCTGCCGGGGATATGGCCGGATCGGAGGCCGGGCCGCGGCTCGGCGACCTCGCCCGCGAAGCGCGGCGCCTGCCGTGCATCGATCACCTGCTCGGCCTTGCCAGCGAGATTGGCAACCATCTGCTCGATCCGGCGCACGCGCGCGGCATCGAATTTCGCGCTGTAGGTGCCGAGCGCCGCCGTGACCTGTCCACTCTCGACCGGGCGTCCCTCCGCCATCCACTTCTTCAGCCCGCCGTCGAGCACGCGCACATCCGTGTGGCCGAATGACAGGAACATCCACCAGGCGCGCGGCGCGGCGACCCAGCCGCCGGAATCATAGACCACTACCGTATCGCCATTGCTGACGCCGAGCCGGCCCGCGTCGCGGCCGAACTGCTCGGCGCTCGGATACATGTGCGGCAGCGGATTGGAATGGTCGGAGACCTCGTCGACGTCGAAAAACACGGCGCCGGGGATGTGCGCCTTCAGATAATCGTCCTTCGGCAGCGGCAGCACACCCGGCATCTTGAAGGTCGCATCGAGCACCTTGACCCTGGGATCACCCAGATGCGCAGCGAGCCAGTCGGTGGAGACGAGAGGGTCGTTGGGGGTGGTCATGCGTGGCTCCGCGGTCACTTTCAGTCCTCATGGCCGGACTTGATCCGGTCATCCATCTTCTTCAAGCGATGGACACGCGGGTCAAGCCCGCGCGTGATGGGCAGCGATCAATCCTTCTTCTTCGGCGCCCAGGCATCGACCGGCCCGCCGGCGTCCCGCCACGCCGCGAAGCCGCCGCCGATATGGGCGACCGGTTTCAGGCCCATGTCCTGCGCGGTCTTGGCAGCGAGCGCAGAGCGCAGGCCGCCAGCGCAGTGGAAGATGAACGTCTTGTCCTCTTGGAAGATCGCCTTGGCATAGGGGCTCTGCGGATCGATCCAGAACTCCAGCATGCCGCGCGTACAGGAGAACGCGCCGGGGATCCTGCCCTCGCGCTCGATCTCGCGCGGATCGCGGATATCGACGATGACGACGTCGTCGCGCTTGGCAGCCTCGATTGCCTCAGCCGCAGAGAGCGTGGCGATCTCGGCATTGGCTTCGTCGAGCAGCGCCTTGATGCCGCGGGTGATGGTTTGGGGCATTCTCTCGTTTCCTCTTGGCGTCATTCCGGGCCGATGCGAAGCATCGAACCCGGAATCTCGAAGTGGCAACGCAATGTCGGGATTCCGGGTTCGCCCTTCGGGCGCCCCGGAATGACAGCATCACCGCACCAGCTCCTTCATCGCCGCTTCCAGACCCTCGATCGTGATCGGATACATGCGCTCGGAGAAGATGCGGCGGATGAGGGTGGTGGACTCCGAATAGTCCCAGTGCTTCTGCGCCACCGGATTGAGCCACACCGCGTGTGGATAGGTGCGGATGACGCGGTCGAGCCACACCGACCCCGGCTCTTCGTTGACGTGCTCGACCGAGCCGCCGGGCACCATGATCTCATAGGGCGACATCGAGGCGTCGCCGACGAACACGACCTTGTAGTCGTGCGGGTACTTATGCAGCACGTCCCAGGTCGGCGTGCGATCGGTGAAACGCCGCTTGTTCTGCTTCCATACGCCCTCATAGAGGCAGTTGTGGAAGTAGAAATATTCCATGTGCTTGAATTCGCTCTTGGCGGCCGAGAACAGCTCCTCGACCTGCGCGACGTGCGAATCCATCGAGCCGCCGATGTCGAAGAACACCAGCACCTTCACCGCATTGCGCCGCTCAGGACGCATATGCACGTCGAGATAGCCGTGGTTGGCGGTCTCGCGGATCGTGGTGTCCAAGTCGAGCTCGTCGGGCGCACCGGTGCGGGCGAACTTGCGCAGCCGGCGCAGCGCCACCTTGATGTTGCGGATGCCGAGCTCGACATTGCCGTCGAGATCCTTGAACTCGCGCCGGTCCCACACCTTCACGGCGCGATTGTTGCGGTTCTTCTCCTGGCCGATGCGGACGCCTTCGGGATTGTAGCCATAGGCGCCGAATGGCGAGGTGCCGGCGGTGCCGATCCACTTGCTGCCGCCCTGGTGACGGCCCTTCTGCTCTTCCAGACGCTTCTTCAAGGTCTCCATGAGCTTGTCCCAGCCCATGGCCTCGATCTCTTTCTTCTCTTCCTCGGTGAGGTATTTTTCGGCCAGCTTCCTCAGCCATTCCTCGGGGATTTCGGCCTTCTCCATCGCATCGAGCAGGTTCTCCAGCCCCTTGAATACGGTGCCGAACACGCGATCGAACTTGTCGAGATTTCGTTCGTCCTTCACCAGCGCGGTGCGCGACAGATAGTAGAAATTCTCGACCGAATGCTCGGCGAGGTCGGCGTCGACAGCCTCCATCAGCGTGAGATATTCACGCAAGGAGACCGGGACCTGCGCGTCGCGCAGCGCTGTGAAGAATTGCAGGAACATGCCCATTAGATCGCGCGGCCGGGAGGGCACGTCAAGGGCCGCTCCACGCCCCACGCTGGACCCGCCGGCATTTTGCTCTACAATCCCTGGAACAACAGGCGAAATGGGGGCTTTCATGGGTATCATTGCAGCGCTGATCATCGGCGCCATCGCGGGCTGGCTGGCAGGGCTGATCGTGCGCGGCGCCGGTTTCGGCCTGATCGGCAACATGGTCATCGGCATCATCGGCGCGCTGGTCGCAAGCTACGTGCTGCCGGCACTGCACATTGCGCTCGCCAGCGGCACGCTGGGGACGATCCTGGACGCCACGATCGGCGCCGTCATCGTGCTCGTGATCCTCTCATTGATCAGGCGCGCTTGATTATTTCTGCTTCCGATGGCAGCCATCATCTCAAGGCCGCAGCGGCGTTGCCGCTGCGTAGCCACTCAACACAAGTTCGAACGATGAGCGAGACGCGATGAAATTTACCGGCACCCAGGACTACGTCGCCACCGACGACCTCAAAGTGGCCGTCAACGCGGCGATCGTGCTCGAGCGCCCGCTGCTGGTGAAGGGCGAGCCGGGGACGGGCAAGACCGTGCTGGCCGAGGAAGTCGCAAAGGCCGTCAACGCGCCGCTGCTCACCTGGCACATCAAGTCGACCACCAAGGCGCAGCAGGGCCTTTACGAATACGACGCGGTGTCGCGGCTGCGCGACAGCCAGCTCGGCGACAGCAGGGTGTCCGACATCAAGAACTACATCAAGCGCGGCAAGCTGTGGGAGGCCTTCACGGCTGAGCAGCGGCCGGTGCTCTTGATCGACGAGATCGACAAGGCCGACATCGAGTTCCCGAACGACCTGCTGCTCGAGCTCGACCGGATGGAATTCCACGTCTACGAGACCAACGAGACCATCAAGGCGAAGCTGCGCCCGATCGTCATCATCACGTCCAACAACGAGAAGGAGCTGCCGGATGCGTTCCTGCGCCGCTGCTTCTTCCACTACATCAAGTTCCCCGATCCGGATACGATGGGCCGCATCGTCGACGTGCACTTCCCTAACATCAAGAAGCGACTGGTCGAGGAGGCCCTGCGCATCTTCTTCGAGGTCCGCGACGTGCCCGGCCTGAAGAAGAAGCCGTCGACCTCCGAGCTGCTGGACTGGCTCAAGCTGCTGCTCAACGAGGACATCGGACCCGAGCAGTTGCGCGAGCGCGATCCGCGCAAGCTGATCCCGCCGCTGCACGGTGCGCTGCTCAAGAACGAGCAGGACGTGCACCTGTTCGAGCGGCTCGCCTTCCTCAGCCGGCGCGAGGTGTGAGGCGCCCGGCTCAATCCGACGGGGCCGAACGCGTCATTGCGGCGCCGTCCTCTCGATCAGGCGTCCGAGCGCGCGCATGATCCCATCGACGGCAATCGGCTTCTCGCAGCGGAGGATCTTCGAGAAGCGGTCCGGGATGACCGATTCGTCATAACCGGTGGTGAAGACGAAGGGCACGCCGCGCTCGACAAGCAGATCGGCGACCGGAAACGCCATGTCGCCGCGCAGGTTCACGTCGAGAACGGCGCCTTCGATCCGCCCCTCGCGTTTGATCAACGCAAGCGCGTCAGGGACGGTTCCGACCGGGCCCAGGATCGTGCCACCGGCGCCGCCGAAGGCGCAGCGCAGCTCGTCGGCAAGCATGTATTCGTCCTCGACGATGAGGATATGACGGTCGCGAAGCGAGCGTTCAGGCATGCTCATCGAGCTCCAGTGTGGTGAGCGAAACGGGAATCGATATCGTGCAACGGACACCGTCGGATTCGAAAGTGTATGAGGTCCTCGCGCTGAGCTGATAGGGCAAGGCCTGTTCGATCAGCTCGCGCCCTTGTCCGGTGCCGCTGGGCATCGTGGCTGGCGGCGGCATGTCGACGCCGCTCTCGCGCCACTCGATGTGCAGCCAGGGTCGTCCCTCCGCGCCTTCGCACTCGAGCGACCAGCCCACGCAGAGCCGGCCGGACGGCTGCGCCAGCGCACCATACTTGACCGCGTTGGTGGCGAGCTCGTGCAGCGCCATGGCAAGGGTCTGAACCGTCGACGACCGCAGCCGAACGCCGGACGGCCCCGAAAGCTCGATGCGCTCGGAACCGCCGGCGACAGCAGACAGCTCGCTGCGGATCAGATCGTCGAAGGTGACGCGATCATGCTCCTTGAGGCGCGACAGCAGGCCCTGGGCGCGCGACAGCGTATCCAGCCTATCACGGAAGCGGGCGCGAAAATCGCCGAGATCGGTGCTCGCGCGCGCCGTCTTGTCGGCCATCGAGCGGACCACGCCGAGCAGGTTGCGGGTGCGATGCTGCAGTTCGGCGACCAGCACCTTCTGCCGCTCCTCCCATTCGCGCCGCTCGGTCACGTCGACCATGGCGCCGGTCATGCGGATCGGTCGTCCTGCATCGTCATAGAAGAAGCGCCCACGGCCGTACAGGCAGCGAATTGCGCCGCCCGGATGCACAACACGAAACTCGCTGACATATTCCTGGTGCGCCTCCATCGCGCGGTGAAGCGCGGCTTCGGCTGCGGGACGATCGTCGGGATGGATGCGCGCGGCCCAGACCTCGTAGCTCGGGGTCAGTTCGCCAACACCATAGCCTTCCATGCGAAAGTGCTCGTCCGACCAATACACCTCGCCGGTCGCGACGTTCCAGTCCCACAGGCCAAGCCGCCCCACCTCGACCGCGCTGCGCAGGCGCTCCTCGCTCTTGCGCAACTCCCGTTCGGCCTTGTTCTGCTCGGAGATGTCGCGCGCCGTTCCGAACCACTCGATGATCTCGCCGTTGCGCCCGAGAATGGGGATGGCGCGCGAATGGATCCAACCGAGGCTGCCATCGATCCGGATGACACGGTGCTCCAGCTCGAACATGCTCTTCGTCGCAACGACCCTGCTGATCGCCGCCATCACCTGCGGCTGATCGTCCTGATGAATGTATTTCGCGAGCCAGCCCTGGCTCGGCTTCATCGTATCGGCAATGAAGTCCTTACCCTGCAACTGGCGCATCTCCCGCCAGTCAGGACTCATGCGATAGACGACGTCGGAGCTCGCCGTCACGAAAGCGCGATAGCGCTCCTCGCTGGCACGCAGCCGCTCCGTCGCCTCGGCACGCAGCCGGGCCATCTTGAGATGCGCCTCGACGCGCGCCAGCAGTTCACGCGCACTGAACGGCTTGATGAGATAATCATCCGCACCGGCCTCCATGCCTTCGACGCGGCTCTCTTCTGCGGCCCGGGCCGACAGCAGGATCACCGGGATGGTGCCGACCTGTTCATCGGCGCGCAGCCGGGCGAGCAACTGCATGCCATCGATGCGCGGCATCATCACGTCCGACAAAACGAGGTCGGGTTTGTCGCGGGCGATGGCTGCGAGCGCGGCTTCACCATCGGCGACGGTCTCGACATCGTAGCGCGCTGCGAGCAGGCGGCGGACATAGTCGCGCATGTCAGCATTGTCGTCGGCCAGGAGGATGCGGGGGCGCGACCCGGCCCTGTTGGCGGAGAGGGCGGGGACGTCGATGTCCCGAACGGCATGCGCATCGAGCGGCGGCGTATCCGGCAGCCAGCGCAACGCCTCCTCGATGAAGGGGCGCTCACCGCGGAGCATCGGCTCCTGCGCTGGCGCCGCGTCGACCTGGTCGGACGGCAGATGGCTTCGTCCCCTGGGAATTCTGACTACGAACGTGCTGCCCTGCCCGGCTTCGCTGGTCGCTGCGACGGATCCACCGTGCAGCTCGGCGAGCTCATGCACAAGCGCGAGCCCGATGCCCGAGCCCTCATGGGTGCGGCCGCGCGCGCCGGCGACGCGATGGAAACGATCGAAAAGTCGCGGCAGCTCGTGCTGCGGGATGCCGGTTCCGGTGTCCTTCACGCTCAGCTCGAAATGACGATCGCAGGGGACGAGCCGGACCTCGATGTCGCCCGTGAAGGTGAACTTGAACGCGTTGGACAGCAGGTTGAGGACGATCTTCTCCCACATTTCGCGATCGACATAGGCCGGCTCCGGCAGCGGCGGGCAATCCACGATCAGCCTGAGGCCGGCGGCCTCGATCGCCGAGCGGAAGGTGCTGGCGATCTCCGCGGTCAGGCTCGCGAGGTCGACCGGCGCGTAGACCGCCTGCATCCTGCCGGCCTCAATCCGCGAGAAATCCAGCAGCGTGTTGACCAGCTTGAGCAGCCGCAAGGCATTGCGCTGGGCGATTTCCAACCGGTCGCGATCCGCCGACGGCAAGCTCTGCGACCGCAGCAGGACATCTTCGAGCGGACCGAGCATCAGCGTCAGCGGCGTGCGAAACTCGTGGCTGACATTGGCGAAGAACGCGGTCTTGGCCCGATCGATCTCGGCGAGCGTCTCGGCGCGGCGCCGCTCCTGCTCATAGGCCAGCGTCTCGGCGAAGGCGCTGCCGAGTTGAGCGGCCATCAGATCGAAAAAGCCCTGGTGCTCGGCATCGAGGGCGCGGCGCGGATTGACGCCACAGATCAGGATCGCCGTCGCCTGCTCCCGGCCCGTGGCAACCGGCAGCGCAAGCGCCAGCTGTGGCGGCTCGGGCCATGCGCCGGTCGGCACGCCGGCAAATTTCGCACGATCCAGCACGACGCGAATCGGTGCCGCCGCACGCGCCGCCTCCCGGATCGGCCACAGCGCGCCCCCGTTGCCGTCGAGGGCAATCTGCGCCGGCGCGATCGCGCTGTCCGGCTGCACCCCCGCAGCGCTCAACAGCCGTGCCGATCGCTGATCCTCGCTGAGCTGGTAGATCACCGCAAATGGGACGTCATGCGGATTCTCGGCGAGGACATCGGTGGCTTCGCGACAAGCGTGGGCCAGACTGTCGGCACGGCCGCGCGCGGCGAGATCGCGCAAGGTCCGCATGCGGCGCTCGCCCACGACCCGGGCCGTCGTCTCGATGACGGGGGTGAATACGCCGCCGACGCCGCCGGTCTCATCGCGAATCGGCGAATAGGAGAACGAAAAATAGGTCTCTTCGAGGTAGCCATGGCGGTCGATGAACAGCGGCATGTCGCGTGAGCGGGTCGCTTCGCCAAGCCCAACGACCTGCCGCAACATCGGGCTGATGACCTCCCAGATCTCGGACCATACCGCGCGCCCCGGTGCCCCCAGCGCGGCGGGATGCTTCTGCGAGCCGAGGATCGGGCGATACTCGTCATTGTAGAGCATGACGAGCTCCTGGCCCCACCAGATCAGGATCGGGAACGCGCAGTCCAGGCAGGTGCTGACCGACGTGCGCAACGACTGAGGCCAGCTCTCGGGCGGCCCCAACGGCGTCCGTGACCAATCATGGATGCGCATGAGCGCTCCCATCTCGCCGCCACCCTGCAGGAAGTCGGCCCCGCGCGCGAACGCCTGAAACGTTGCGCGACCGGCATCCGAATGCTGGTTCACTCCTGGTCCCTTTTGGCCCCTTTTTCGCCGCACAGTATCGCGAAATGCGCGCGGGCGCCAAGCACGGGCCCGAACGAGCGACAAGCGCATCGACGGGGAACTCGGCGGCGAGGCGGGTTCCATCTGTCCATCCACAGCCGATCTCGCAATTTGGGACAGTCCACCGCAAACGCTCGACGTGCGCGCCTGCGCTTGTTAAGCGCCAGCCTCTGCGTGAGGCGGGGTTGAGTCGGGGCACATGACGGTTGCGATCGAGATGGGGCAGACGGCGGCGGGATCGCCTGCAGCTCTCGACCTCGAGGAACTCCTGGCGACACGGCTCCTGGTGCAGGGCAATTCCGGCTCCGGCAAGTCGCATCTCTTGCGCCGCCTGCTGGAGCAGAGCGCGCCCTGGGTGCAGCAGACGATCATCGATCCGGAGGGCGACTTCGTCACGCTCGCCGAGCGATTCGGCCATCTCGTGATCGCGGCCGAGGATCACACCGAGCGCGCGCTGCAGGTCGCCGGCGAACGGGCGCGGATGCATCGCGTCTCGACGGTCCTCAACCTCGAAGGCCTCGATGCCGAGAATCAGATGCGGCGCGCGGCCGCCTTTCTCAACGGCCTGTTCGAGATCTCCCGCGACCATTGGTACCCGATGCTCGTCGTGGTCGACGAGGCCCAGCTGTTCGCACCGGCGGTCGCGGGCGAAGTCTCCGACGAGGCCCGCAAGGCTTCGCTCGGCGCGATGACCAACCTGATGTGCCGCGGCCGCAAGCGCGGGCTGGCGGGGGTGATCGCGACGCAACGACTGGCGAAGCTCGCCAAGAATGTCGCGGCCGAGGCCTCGAACTTCCTCATGGGCCGCACCTTCCTCGACATCGACATGGCCCGCGCCGCCGACCTGCTCGGCATGGAGCGGCGCCAGGCCGAGGCGTTCCGCGACCTCGAGCGCGGCCAGTTCATGGCGCTGGGCCCTGCGCTGTCGCGCCGGCCGCTGGGCCTGCGCATCGGCCCGACTGACACCAAGCCGCGCAACGCGACGCCGCGGCTGATGCCGCTGCCGGAGGCCTCGCTCGAGGACGCCCGCGCGGTGATTCTCGCCGCACCGCCGCCCGAGACGAACGCGAGGCCGCAGCGCAAGCCGCAGCCCGAGCTGCTCGACCAGTTGATGGCGGCGAAGTCCGCCGCGCTCGAGCTGCGCCCCGAACCGCCGGCGCCCGCCGTCAGCGAGGAGGAGCTCGCCGAGCGCCGCGCCCGCGTCGAGCGCGTGCTGCGCGCCGTGCTGGCCGAGCCCGACGCCGGCTTTCGCGCCGTCGGCGTGCTCTATCAGGAGTTCGTCGTCCGCTGCCGCATCGAGGGGCTGGGCACGGCGGTGCCAGACCTCAACGAGTTCCGCCGCATGCTGACGCGCGCCCGCGCGGGGCTCGGCGGCGACGAGACGGCCGACGACGCCGGCTGGCGGGACGTCACGCTGCGCGCCTCGCTACTCCCTGAGGACATGCAGGGCGTGTTCATGATGATCGCCCGCGCCGCCAAGGACGGCCGCCCCTGCCCGAGCGATGCCGCGATCGCCCGCGCCTATGGCTCGCACTCGTTGCGCCGGGCGCAGCGCCTGCTGACCTATATCGAGGACCAGGGCCTCATCGTCTGCCAGCTCGATGGCGCCGGCCGCCGCATCGTCACTTTGGTCGAACTCGCCTGGGCCACGGCGCCCGGTGATCCCAATGCCGACGACGCGGCGCCCGAAGGTCTGGTCGCTTCGTCTTCGTGAGGAGGCGTCCGGATCGCTCCGGGCGCCTCCCGATGTCGTCCGCGATCAGGTCGAGGCGATCTTGCCCATCGCCGGATCGCTGATGCTGGGCCGGCCGCTCTCGACGTGTCCCGCGAGCTGCCAGTTGAAGCCGGCATCGGTGTCTGCCGTCACGGTCAGGTCGTACCAGCCGTGGGTCCGCTGCAGGCGCACCTGCGTCTCCAGCCGCTGCCCGCGCTGCAGGCGATGGCGCTCGCTGCGCCCCGTGTAGTTGTCGGCGAGCGTCACGACGCAGCTCGGTCCCTTGTTGGTCAGCGCGATGGCGAGGCTGCGTGAATCGTCGTCGTCCTCGTCATTGCAGAGATGAACCGTATCGACGTCGACCAGCGCGGCCGTGGTGGCGACGCCGCCCTTGAAGTGGCGGAAGAAGCCGTTCGGCCCGTACACCGACAGATCGTACTGGCCGGCGCTGGCCGCAAGGTCCCATGCGCCCCGCAGCGACTTGCCGGCCTCGACGGTGTAGCTCCACGGTCCGGCCGCGGTGTTGCCGGAGCGGACGTGGAAGCAGACGCCCGCCTGCCCCGGATTGACGAAGCGAATCGCAAACGTCCTGTGCGCGGCGTCGGCATCGCCGTCGACGCGGAGATCGTAGGGAAGCGCGCGCGCCGGGCGGATGCCTGGTTCCTGCAGCGGCAACACCTGCTTCGCCGGCGGAACCGGGTGATAGTCGTCGAAACGCGCACCGGAGGTGATGTCCGCGACCGGCGGCTTGAAGCCGGCCGTGCTCGGCAGCGGCGCCATGCCTTCGTTGGGCGAGGTGAAGTTGAACGCCGAGGTGAGATCGCCGCACACCGCGCGCCGCCAGGCCGGGATGTTGCTCTCGAACAAATCAGGCGCCTTGTGATGGAAGCGGCGCTCGATGAAGCGGATCACCGAGGTGTGGTCGAACACTTCCGAGCACACGAAGCCGCCGCGCGACCACGGCGACACCACCAGCATCGGCACGCGCACGCCAAGGCCGTAGGGACCAGCCACGTGGCTGCCGTCGCCGGCGAAGAGGTCCGTGCTCACATCGACGGTCGACTGGCCCCAGGCCTGCGACATCGCCGGATACGGGCCGACGACATGGTCGAAGAATCCGCCGCCCTCGTCGTAGTTGATGATCAGCGCGGTCTTGCTCCACAGTTCCGGATTCGACGTCAGGATGTCGAGCACCTTGGAGATGTACCAGGCGCCCGGCCCCGGCAGCCAGTTCGGATGCTCGCTGAACGCTTCGGGAGCTGCGATCCACGACACCTGCGGCAGCGTGCCGTTGCGCACGTCGTTGCGCAGCCCGTCGAACAGGTTCTCGAACGTGCCGCCCTTGGCGATGTTGCTGCCGCGCAGCGCCTTCTCGTACAGCGGACTGCCCGGCTGCGAGTTCTGATACTGGTGGAAATACAGCAGCGAGTTGTCGCCGTAATTGCCGATCCACGGATTCTGGGTCCAGCCCCAGAAGCCTTCCGCCGTCAGGCCGAGACCGATGTCCTGGTAGACCTTCCAGGAGATGCCCGCCTTCTCCAGCCGCTCCGGGAACGTGGTCCAGTCGTAGCCGGCTTCCGCGTTGGTGATGACCGGGCCGCCACCCTTGCCGTCGTTGCCGTCCCAGCCGGTCCACAAGTAGTAGCGATTCGGATCCGTCGGGCCCATCACCGAGCAGAAATAGGAATCGCACACCGTGAAGGCGTCGGCGAGCGCATAGTGCCAGGGCAGATCCTGCCGGTTCATGCAGGTCATCGTCGTGGTGCCCTTGTTGGCGATCCACCTGTCGTAATTGCCGTTGTTCCAGGCCTTCTGGCCGTCGTTCCAGCCATGCGCCACGTCCTCGACATAGACCTGGCCGGCATTGTCGACGCGGAACGGCATCACCGATCCCGTGCCGCTCGGCTGCTGCCACACCGGGTTGCCGTTCGGCAGCTTCACGGCGCGCGGATCGTTGAAGCCGCGCACGCCGCGCATCGCCCCGAAGTAATGATCGAAGGCGCGGTTCTCCTGCATCAGCACAACGATGTGCTTGACGTCCTCGATGCTGCCGTGACGGTTGAACGCCGGAATGGCATGCGCGCGCTCGATGCTCTGGCCGAGGGCCGCGGTCGCAGCCGACGCTCCGAGCAGCCGCAGGAACTCGCGCCGGTTGTGCGCGATCGTGTTCGACATCTCGTTCATTCCCCATGGTGATGACGGTGTCGAGCGACTTAGGTCGGCGCGTTAACAGCCGCGTGACCGGCCGGTAAAGGATGTGTGGCAGGCTTTTGACGCCGCGCGGCGGTGCGGCATTCGCGGCGGCGCGAAGGCGCCCTGCCGCGATCCGCGTCGAAGCCGCCATTGCCCTTGCGCCAGAGGCGAAAAGCTGAATGATCCGTTCGGGTTGAGACGACGACAGGCCGGGCCGCCCCCGGGTTTGGCGCGTTGCGTTTTTGAGGATGATTTGCATATGCCGACGTTGACGGTGCAAGCGGCGGGCCTGCAGGGAGCGCCGGTATGGATATGGCTGCAGGTCGTGTCCAACGGACTGGTCGCCAGCGCCTTCTTCACCATCGCCTTCGTGGTCGGCACGTTTCTGCGGCGGCGTTGGCGCGACGTGATGTTCCGCGGCATCGTCGGAGCGCTTGCGACCTTCGTGGCCGTCGTCGGGGTCACGCGCCTGCTGGCGATCGTCGATCTCTGGGTGCCGACCTCGACCATCACGGGCCTCATCAACATCTTTCTTGGCGTCACCTCGATCGGAATCATCGTCGTCATGATCAAGATGCTGCCGCAGCTTCTGGTGCTGCCGACGCGCATCACTTTGCAGAAGGCCTATGCGCAGCTCGAGGAGGAGATCCGGCAGCGCCGCGCCGCGGAGGCGATGGTGCGACGATTCCAGGAGATCGAGGCCAACGAGGCCCAGGTCCGTCAGGCACAGAAGATGGAGGCGATCGGCCAGCTCACCGGCGGCGTCGCGCACGACTTCAACAACATCCTGACCGTCATCACCGGGACGATCGAGATCCTCGCCGATGCGGTCAAGGACAAGCCCCAGCTCGCCGGCATCGCCGGCATGATCAGCGCCGCCGCCGAGCGCGGCGCCGATCTGACCCGGCACCTGCTTGCCTTCTCGCGCCGCCAGCCGCTGCAGCCCCGCGCCACCGACATCAATGCGCTCGTCGTCGAAGCCGGCCGTCTGCTGCGGCCGACGCTCGGCGAGCAGATCGAGATCGAATCGATGCTGGCCCATGACAGCGCGCCGGCGCTGATCGATCCGAGCCAATTGTCGACGGCGATCCTCAACCTCGCGCTCAACGCGCGCGACGCGATGCCGGACGGCGGCAAACTGACCTTGGAGACCAAGAACGTCACGCTCGACGAGCACTACGCGCAACTGAACCGCGACGCCAAGCCCGGAAGCTACGTCATGATCGCGGTCAGCGACACCGGCCAGGGCATTCCCGCCCCGCTGCTCGACAAGGTGTTCGAGCCGTTCTTCACCACCAAGGACGTCGGCAAGGGCTCGGGTCTCGGCCTCAGCATGGTCTATGGCTTCGTCAAGCAATCGAACGGCCACGTCAAGATCTACAGCGAGGAAGGCCACGGCACGACGGTCAAGCTCTATCTGCCGCGGGCCGCGAGCGCACCGGAGCCGCCGGCGGCCGAGCCCGGCCGGCCGGCTGTCGCACAGGGCGACGAGACCATCCTGATCGTCGAGGACGATGCGCTGGTGCGCGACTACGTCGTGGCTCAGGTGCGCCGTCTCGGCTATCGCACGCTCGCCGCGAGCAACGCCGCTGAGGGCTTGGCGCTGATCGACAATCCGGAACGCATCGACCTGCTGTTCACCGACGTCATCATTCCAGGCGGCATGAACGGCCGCCAGCTCGCGATCGAGGCCGAGAAGCGCCGTCCCGGGCTGAAGGTGCTCTACACATCGGGCTACACGGAGAACGCGATCGTGCATCATGGGCGGCTCGATGCCGACGTGCTGCTGCTCGCCAAGCCCTACGTCAGCGCCGATCTTGCGCGCATGATCCGCACTGCGCTGGAGGCGTGAGACTGACATCGGTCGTTGCGGTCGCGATCCGACATCTGATCGACGTTTCCAACAGCCCATCCTCGCCACGTCTGTCATCACCCGCGAAGCCGGGCGTGACGGCGGAGCTTGTAGAGCTCATGCTGATCTCACATCCGCCCATTCTGCTCATGGGTACACGCTCTCGCAGCTGATGGGGCCCGAGTGATGCGGCAGTCACGTCCCTCCCGAACAACGAGAGGGCGCAGGGAAGGCCGGGAGCTCGCCGCCCCCATGGCCCCCGTGCGGAAAGAATGCACGGGGCAGGAACCACAGGTTCGGCCGAGACATCCCGGCCTTCCCTGCGCGATGGCTCTACGAATTATACGTGATCTCCCTGGGGATCGGCTGTCTTGCCCCCATCGTCCGCGCGTGCCGTCAAGCAACGACCGCGGACTTGACCTCAGCGTCGAGAGGCCAGGACCACACGACTTCTCCGTACGCGCCGACTGCGCTCGTCTGGCGCAGCCATCACGTCCATCGCCCCCCACCTCCACGTATCGTGACGACGCGTACGTCCCTCTGCACGAGGCGGGTTGGCAGGAGATAAGCACATTTTCCGAAAAAGCGAAAGTAAAATTTTGTTGCGTGCGCGGGATGCCGGACTGCCTGGAAGCTCACGCCAGGATGAAAGCAGCGCCGCTCACCCAGCAAGGCGTCGCTGCGGCTCCTTGGCGCCATCAGGCCTGTATTCGAGCAGGTCGCCCGGCGGGAGACATCCTCGGCTCAGGGCCTATTGAATTGCTTGCGGGACAAGGGCGGCTCGATTCACAGGCACCCCGAGGAGACGCCGGCATGAGTGATCTGTGCTTATGGGGTAATCTTCCACGTTTAGGTGTTTGCTGACGAGTTCATCCACACGATTTCCCAAACGTAGCCATCCGGGTCTTCAATGTGGCGGTTGTACATGAAGCCGAGATCCTGAGCTGGGTTGGGATCGGCGCGTCCGCCCGCAGCAACAGCGCGAGTTAGGGTTGCATCAACGGCATCGCGGTCGGCGACCGTAAGGGCGAACATAGCCTGACTCTCGCGTCGAGCGTCGCCGATCGGGCGTTTGGTGAATTCGCGATATTGATCGTGGGTCAGCAGCATCACACCGATCGTGTTCGTGAACATGAGGGACGTCGAGCTTTCGCCGGAAAACTGTGAGTTCACCGCCCCACCAAGGGCAACGTAGAATGCTGTCGACGCGGCGAGATCTCTCACGGGGAAGTTCACCAAAATCATGTTGGGCATCGCTTTCCTTCCAAGACCTATGAGGCCAAGCTGTCGCCTCGCCTCATAGCGGTAGTCCAAATGTATCTTAATATCAAGATACTTTATCGAAAGACACTTGCCCATGGATCGTGCCGAGATCGCTTCAAAACAATGGGCTCGCGAGCGCCCTGATCTTCCAACGCTGCCTGTAGAGCTCGTGGGGCGTTTGCTTGACGCCGCCGCACGGGTGATCCGCGACCACATGAACCCATTGCTCGCAGAAGCAGGGCTACAGGTTGGCGAGTTTGACGTCCTCACGCCCCTCAGGCGCGCCGGTGAGCCCTATATGCTTTCACCGACCCAGCTCTATGAAGCGGCAATGATCTCTTCAGGCGGCATGACGAACCGCCTCGATCGGTTGGAGCGCGCCGGATTGGTCGAACGATACCCCGATCCCAATGACCGACGTGGCAGGCAAATTGCCTTAACCCCTGCCGGCAAGCGCGCGATCGACGATCTGATTGGTCCAATGGTGGCCCTGGAGGCACGATTGATTTCCGTCCTGACACCGGCGGAACAGAAGACGCTCAACGCTCTTCTCAAGAAATTGCTCACCGGCCTCTAGGTCGTTTTGGCACCTCAGCCTTCACCTATCACCTGGGACGACTGCTTCACACTGGCCGCGAGCTATGTGATCTCGTCCAACTACGCGGTTGCGGGTGCCGACACAATCTCGAGATTCCGGGTTCAAGGCCTACGGCCTTGCCCCGGAATGTCGATGGTCGCGACGCAAGAGGATTGCGTCCGTCAATTCGGCCCCGCGTTCCAGGTCACCGGCAGATTCAGCAGGCCGCGGAAGGCCCAGCCGCCGATGCGCACGGGCTCGGTGTTTCGGAGCCTCAGGTTCGGCAGCCGCGCAAACAGCGTCGGCAATGCGACCTCGGCAATCATCGCCCGCGAGGCCCAGGCGCCGGCGCAGAAATGCGGGCCGGCGCCGAAGGCGATGCTCTTGGAGACGTCGCGGCGGATGTCGAAGCGATCCGGCTCGGAAAAATGCGTCTCGTCGCGGTTGGCCGAGCCGAACATCAGGAACACGCGCTCCTCCGGTTCGAAGGCGACATCGCGAATCGTCCAGGGCTTGGCGATGCGCCGGGGCGTCATGCCGATCGGCGAGATCCAGCGGGCATATTCCTCGAATACCTGCAGCCAGCGCACCTCGCCATTGAGGGCCAGCGCGAGCTGATCGGGATGCGTCAGCAGCGCCCACACCGTGCCGGCGATCGCATCGCGCGGCTCGTTCTGGCCACCCGAGATGGCGAGCTTGATGTTGGCGCGGATGCTCTCCATCGGCATTTGCGTGGCAAGCATCACGCCAAGCAGGCTCTGGTTCGGGGTCTTCTCCAGCACCGGCTGCATGTCGTCGATTGCGGCGTCGATGCCGGCAGTCGCGGCGCTGCAACGCGCCTCGACCGCGGGATCGGCGGTGTAGTTGGCGATGCCGTCGATCATCGCCTGCGACCACGCATTCATGTCCTGAAAGCGCATGTTGGTGAGGCCGGTGATCAGCTTCAGGCACTCGGCCGAGAACGGCAATGCGAAGTCGCGGACGAGGTCCACGTCGGCGGTGGGATCGAGCGCGTCGATCAGCCGGTCGGCATGGGCCTGGAACTGCGCCAGCCAGTGCACCCGCACGGCCCGCGGCGACACCGCCGGCGCGATCGCCTGGCGCTCGGCCATGTGCGCCGCGCCATCCTTGCGCATCATGTTGTGGCCCATCAGCCGGTTCATCAGGCCCTGCGGCTGATGCGAGCTGAAGACGTCGATCTGCTTCTCGGACACGAAGATGTCGTCGCGACGGCACAACAGCGTACTGCCGAGCTGCGGCACGAAGGCGATCGGCGCCTCCTGGCGCATGCGCGCCAGCGCCGGATAGGGATCGGCCCAGAAGGTGGCGGTATCGATATCGAAGCGCGGTGCTGTGCTCACTCTCGGTCTCCGGTCTGACGGCGCAGGCTAGCTGCACGCTCCGGCAACGTCTGTCCCGGCGATGGGTGACAGCAGGCGAGCCCTCCTCGCTCAGTTCAGCGGCCGCGGTGTCGCCATCAGGCGGAGGGCGATCGCAAACAGCTCGTTCTGCGAGGCGATGCCGAGCCTTTCATAGGCGCGCTTGCGATAGGTGAAGACGGAGTTGAGGGCGATGCCAAGATCCCCGGCGATCGCCTCGGAGGTGAAGCCTTCGAGGATGCGACGGCAGACGTCCTTCTCCCGCGCGGTCAGCACCGACAGCGGTCCGCCGGCGGCAAACAACGAAGCAAATTTGTCGGCCGGATCCATCGCGGCGGCGCGATCCTGGCAATGACGCGCGACGATGGCCCCCACGATCGGGGCGACCGCGGCGATGCGCTGGCGCTCGTGGGGCGCAAAACCGCCTTGCACAGCGGTGCGATAGAAGTTCACGTAGGTGCAGTGCTCGCCGACCCAGATCGCGGTGGCGGCCTTGTCGACGATCTCGGAATCTTCGAAGAACAGCTTGCGGTAGCCCTTCGGGTACATGCGGCGCGCGAAATTCGGCAGCAGGATGTAGCGCGCGTCCGCGCGCCTGCGGAAGATCGTGTCCCGGTTTGGATCGGCCGTGTGGAAATGCTCCGAATAGGCCGCGCCGAGATCAGGCCCGATCGCGATGTTCCCCGTGCTGAGCAGGCAGCGCGCCGAGCGCTGGTTCTCGAAGGTGAACACCATGCAGTGGCCGACATCGGCAACGGTGCGCAGCGTCTCGATCAGGACTTGCGGAAACTCGGGCTGTCCGATCGCGAGCACCATCGCGCCGACGGCGCCGGCCGCGTCGATACCAGGCCCCTGAGCCTCCATGCGTTCCTCCCGGATCTCTTTGTTCGCCGAAACCTAGCAGCAACCCGCCTCGGCTGGAAGCGTCGCCCCGCGTCACCAACCACGGGGACAGACACGGGGCCGCCAGTCCGGCTACGCTCATCGGCCAAAGTCTCGGCCAGTCAACGCGCCGAGCACGCTCAACGGGGAGGAACCACGATGAGAGCCGCGCTCACGGCGATCGGAATTGCTGCAACGATGGCTTTCGGCTCGCCCGCGCGCGCCGACATCAAGGTCGGTATCGTGGTGTCCGCAACCGGGCCCGGCTCGGCGCTCGGGCAGCCGCAGATCAAGGCGGTAGCTGCGCTGCCGAAGGAGATCGGCGGCGAGAAGATCGTCTATATCGCGCTCGACGACGAATCCGACAGCGTGAAGGGATTGCAGAACGCGCGCCGGCTGGTGATCCAGGATGGTGTCGACGTCATCATCGGCTCGTCGCTGACGCCGGTCACCATGCCGATGCTCGACGTCGCGCTCGAAAGCAGGACGCCGCTGCTGTCGCTGGCGGCCTCGACCGCGATCGTGCAGCCGATGGACGACAAGCGCAAATGGGCATTCAAGGTCGTGCCCAATGACGACATCATGGCCGCGGCGATGCTCAAATACATCGCCAAGACCGGGGTGAAGACGCTCGGCTTCATCGGCGTGTCCGACGGCTATGGCGAGGGCTATTATCAGGAGGTGACGAAGCTGGCGCCGAAGCTCGGGCTCACGGTGACGACGCACGAGGTCTATGCGCGCGGCGACACCAGCGTCACCGGCCAGGCGCTCAAGGTGATCGCCACCAATCCGGATGCGGTGTTCATCGCCTCCGCCGGCACGCCGGCGGTGCTGCCGCAACAGGCGCTGCGCGAGCGCGGCTATGCGGGGAGGATTTTCCAGACCCATGGCGTCGCGACGCAGGAGTTCATCAAGCTCGGCAAGGAGAATGTCGAGGGCGCGGTGTTCGCCGGCGAAGCGTTCTCGATCGCCGACGACCTCCCCGCGGAGGATCCGTTCCGCCGCGCCAATGACGAATTCGTTTCAGCCTATCTGGCCGCCAATGGTGACAAGCCGAACATCTTCGCCGCACATCTGTGGGACACCGCCACGCTGCTCAAGCGCGCCATCCCTGGCGCGTTGAAGGCGGCCAAGCCGGGCACCGCAGAGTTTCGCGCCGCACTGCGCGACGAACTGGAGCGCGGCAAGGACGTCTATCTCAACAACGGCCTCTCCAACATGAGCCCGACCGACCACAACGGCTACGACGAACGCTCGGCGTTCCTAATCAAGGTCGAGGGAGGGAAGTTCAGGCTGGTGAAGTAGTTTGTGCACGTCGCGCGTGACCGCCGCCTGCCGCACGGGCGGTGAGCTCCCCTCCCCCTTGCGGGGAGGGGTCGGGGGTGGGGGGTCCGCGAGTCCTGCTCTAAATGATGAGCGATCGAGAGCTCCGAACCGTGTCCACATCGTTAGCTCGCCGGGCCACCCTCGGCTTGCTTTGACTCGTGCGATAGATCACGACTTGCAGATATCGTGGTTCGCTCTTGCGAAACAACAGCGCCCTGCCGACAGCGCGCCCACAGCGGAGTTCAGCGCCCGTGGACCCCCACCCCCGACCCCTCCCCGCAAGGGGGAGGGGAGCTCACCTCCGCTGGGGTGATTGCCCGACCTCCAAGCAAGTGCCGAGTGTGGGGCGCCCCACTACGCCGACAAACTCTCCCCCACCGGCGCCTTGCCCAAAATCAGATCCGCCGCCTTGTCGCCGATCATCAAGGTCGCAGCGTTGAGGTTGGCGGAGATCATGCGCGGCATGATCGAGGCATCGGCGACGCGCAGGCCCTGAAGGCCGTGGACGCGGAGCTGGTCGTCGACGGTGGCCCAGGTCGACTCCGCCGGGCCCATGCGGCAGGAGCAGCCGGGGTGGAAGGTGGTGGTGGCGCGCTGCGTCGCCGCGGCCAGGAGCTCATCGTCGCTCTGCACCTTCGGGCCGGGGAAATCCTCGTAAGCGTAGTATGGCGCGAGCGGCGCCGAGGCCAGCAGGCGACGCGCCAGCTTCATGCCGGCGACGACGACGCGGCGATCGAGCTCGGCGGTGAGATAGTTGGTCTGGATCAGCGGCTGATCGAACGGATCGGCCGAGCGCAGCCGCACGTAGCCGCGGCTCTCCGGGCGCTGCTGCCACGACGCGACCGTCATGCCGGGCTCGTCCTCGAGCTGGCCCTGCACGCCCTCCTTGTAGCTCGCCGGCGTGAAGGTGAGCTGCAGATCGGAGCTTTCGGCGGTCTCGCCGGAATGCCAGAAGCAGTAGACCATGGTCGGCGACAGCGACAGGATGCCGCGCCGCGTCACCGCCCATTTCAGCGCTTCGCCCCACAAATTGAGGCCGCGCGCGAGCTCGTTGACGGTCTTGATGTTCTTGACGCGCGCGACGGTGCGCGGCGCGTAGTGGTCCTGCAGGCCCTCGCCGACGCTTCGGAGTGCATGACGCACCTCGATGCCGTGCTCCTGCAGCAGCTCGGGCGCGCCGATGCCGGACAGCTGCAGCAGCTGCGGCGAGTTATAGGCGCCGCCGGACAGGATCACCTCCTTGCGCGCGCGCACCTCGACCGGCACGCCGCCGCGCCCGCCGCGGTGATAGCGCACGCCGACCGCGCGCTTGCCGTCGAGCATGACGCCGGTGGCATGGGCATGAGTGCGGACCTCGACGTTCGGCCGCTTGCTGGCCGGACGCAGGAACGCGGTCGCCGACGACACGCGGCGGCCGTTCTGGATGGTGCGCTGGACGTAGGACACGCCTTCCTGGATCGCGCCGTTGTAGTCGGGGTTGCGCGGGATGCCGAGCGAGACGGCGCTATCCATGAAGGCCTCGCACAGCGTGTCCTTCCACTCCATGGTGGTCACGATGAGCTTGCCGTCGCGGCCGCGATATTGATCCTCGCCGGCGCCGATACGCTTCTCCATGCGCTTGAAGTGCGGCAGCACGTCGGAATAGCTCCAGCCGCGATTGCCCATCTGCGCCCAGGTATCGAAATCCTGGCGCTGGCCGCGATTGTAGACATGGCCATTGATCGAGGAGGAGCCGCCGAGCGTCTTGCCGCGCGGCGCGTAGATGCTGCGCCCCGCCGTGTACGGTCCCGGCTCCTGCTGATAGCCCCAGTTGATGCTCTTCATGTAGAAGGTCTTGATGAAGCCGGCCGGCAGATGGATGTAGGGGTGCCAGTCGCGTGGCCCCGCCTCCAGCACGCACACCGTGACCTGGGGGTCCTCGCTGAGGCGGCTCGCCAGCACGCAGCCGGCAGAGCCGGCGCCCACGATCACATAGTCGAAGGTATCCATCTGGTCGTTCGTCCCGGTCTCGTCATCGTCCGCCGCGCCAGGCGGCAAGCGGCCATAGCGCGATCAGCGCGGCTTGTCATTCAATTGGTAGTCGAGATGCGCCTTCACGGTCGGCCATTCGGCCGCGGTGATGCTGTAGACGACGGTATCCCGCAGCGTGCCGTTCGGCGCGATCTGGTGGCTGCGCAAAATGCCGTCCTGCTTGGCGCCGAGTCGCTCGATGGCGCGACGGCTCTGGTGGTTGAAGAAATGCGTTCGGAACTCGACCGCGATGCAGTTCATCGCCTCGAAGGCGTGCGCCAGCAGCAGCCGCTTGCACTGGGTGTTGAGCGCGCTGCGCTGCACCCGCTTCGCATACCAGGTCGAGCCGATCTCGACGCGACGGTTGGCGGCATCGACGTTCATGTAGGTGGTCATGCCGGCGACGCGGCCGTCGGGGTCGAGCACCGTGAACGGCTGCATGCTGCCGGCCGCGAGCAGGCCGAGCCGGCGCTCGATCTCCTTGGCCATGGTCTCGGGTTTCGGAACTGCGGTGTACCACAGCTTCCACAATTCGCCGTCGCTGACCGCCGCGACCAGCGCGTCGTGATGGTCTGATGACAGCGGCACGAGGCTGGCGTGCGCGCCGCGGAGGGTGACTGGTTCGAGAAAGGGCATTTGACACTCCTTCCCCTCATCCTGAGGAGCAGCGCGCAGCGCTGCGTCTCGAAGGATGAGGCCGAGGTCGGGCCTCATGGTTCGAGACGCGCCTACGGCGCTCCTCACCATGAGGAGCAATTCCGAGAACGTTCTACGTTGCTCGTTATCATCCGCGCAGCGTCATGACGATGCCCAGCTGTCCTACTTGTTCAGAAAATTCAGCGGCAGGCCCGGCCGCGGCCAGTCCATCGCCACCAGCTCCCCCCTGCCCGACAGCGTGATGTAGGCCGTCTTCAGCTCGGGACCGCCGAAGGCAATGTTGGTCGTGACGCGGTCACCGGTCGGCACCTGCTCGACCAGCGTGCCGTCGGGCGCGATCACGCTGATGCAGCCGGTCACCAGCGTGGCGACGCAGACATTGCCGTTCGCCTCGACCGCGAGCGAATCGAACATCTGGTAGCCGCCGAGGCCCGCGATCGGCCGGCCGCGCTCGCCGCGATAGATCACCTCGCGCGGCTTCACCGTGCCGGGCTCGACGAGATCGTAGGCCCAGAGACGCGCGGTCGGCGTCTCCGCGATGTAGACGGTCTTCTCATCCGGCGACAGCCCGATGCCATTGGCCGGCAGGATGCCGTGGACGGCCTCGACGATCTCACTCATGCCGGGCTTGAGGTAGTAGAACGCGCCGACATCCATGTCGCGGGCGCGGCGCTTGCCGAGATCGGAGAACCACAGGCCGCCATGCCGGTCGAATACGAGGTCATTCGGCCCGCGCAGCTCATGCTCGCCGCAGCGGCTGACCACGGTCTCGATCTTGCCGCTCTGCAGATCGACGCGCTGGATCGAGCCGCCGAGATAATCCTCGGGCTGCGGGCCCGGCATGATCATCTTGCCGGTCGGAATCCAGGAGAAGCCGCCATTGTTGCAGATGTAGATCTTGCCGTCGGGCCCGAGGGCTGCGCCGTTCGGCCCGCCCGGAATCTGCGCCACGACCTCCTTGCGGCCGTCGGGAAACACCCGCGTCAGGCGCTTGCCGCGGATCTCGACCAGCACCACCGAGCCGTCTGGCATCACCACGGGCCCTTCCGGAAATTCCAGATCGGTGGCGAGCACGCGCATGTCGGACATCGGACGACCTCCCGCTTTCGTCGCCGCGCTGCGGCGCATTTGTTGTTAGGCGTGAGGTTATCGCAAACGTGCCGCTGCTTGCCAAGCAATCGACGGGGTCCGGCGCCGCAGGGCTGGCCTGCAGCGTCTCGACACAAATCCGGGACGCCTCCGGCGGGGGTCAGCGAATCACCGGAACCCAGATCTCGAACCCGCCATCACCGGTCCTCGGATCGAAGCGCTGATCGTAGCGTTCGAAGCTCGGTGCGTCGGCGACCGTGCAGCCCGATTGCGGCAGCCAGTGATTCCAGATCGTGTTGACGGTGCGGCGGATGGTCGAGACGTGGCCCGGATGGGCGAACACGGCAAAGGTCGCGGCGGGAATCCGAACCTTGGCGAAGCTGCGCGGCAGGTCGGAGAAGTCGGTCACCGCGACTCCTGCCACGTAGTCGAAATTTCCGGCATCGTCGCCGTTGCAGCAGACACCGTAGGCGACATCTCCGATGCGAGCCGGGATCTCGTGCACCCCCTGGTGGAAGCGCTGCCACAGCGCCGGGATACCGGCCCCATTGTCGTGGCTGAAGCGTTCGGAGACGCCCGCCACGAGCAGGGGCTTGGCCGTCACGAAGCGCGGGGCGGCGAGATCGTCGAGCGGGGTCTGGTCCATCATGATCGGCTCCTGAAGCGGCAGGCCATCGAGGCATGGGTTGGCGCGCACCGATTCCGGCGTGACGCCGAACTGGTCGCGGAACGCGCGCGTGAACGCTTCGTGGGAGCCGTAGTCAGCCTCAAGCGCGAGACTGAGAATGTCGGGTGCGCCAGAGGCCAGAGCCCGTGCCGCCTCGCTGAGACGGCGCAGCCTGACATAGCGCATCACCGAGACGCCGGTCGCCGCCGCGAACGCGCGCACGATGTGGAAGCGCGACACGCCGGCGATGGCCGCCACGTCATCCAACGTCAACGGCGCCGACAGATGACTCTCGATGAACCAGAGCGCCTTCTGGGCCGGGTTGGTGGACACGCTTCTCTCCTATCGAAGCGCCCGATCCTGCGCGCGGAGATCCACCTGCGCTTGATCGTTATTGCGCTGCGGACCGTGCTATTTGCTGGTCGGCTTCGCCGGCGCCGCATCCTTGGCAGCCGGCGCATCGGCCTTCTTCCTCAGCTCGTCCGCGAGCTTCGCCTGGGACGCCTTCAGCTCGTCGATCAGGCCCTGCTGCGAGATCAGCGCGGCCTTCAGCGCCTGGATCTGGCGATTCGCCGCATCGAGCTTCTGCTGCTGATCGAGCGCTTGCTTGGTCACCGTCTTCTGCAGGAAATCGATATTGCTCTGCAGACATGATGTCCGTCGATCCATCGCCTTTTCTGCAGTGCAGATTTCGATGCCCGGAATATCCTGCGCATGTCCGGCAGAACTCACACATAACGCGAGCACGCTCGCGGCAAAGATGATTCGCGCGGCAACGAATTTTCGCATCACAATTTTCTCATTTGCTTGCCCAACACATGATTTTGCGTGGAACTGACGGAGTTTCCTGATTGATACCATACTGAGACCTCAATCGCGCATTGAAGTTCCGGCCGGGACCCGTTTTTAGGGAGATGGACAGAATGGCTACGCGCGAAAAACGGCTGGCGCAATTCGACGGCAGCGGTGAGCCACCGCCGGGGCAGACGGTCGAGGTGCTGTGCGAAGATCACAGCGGCACCTATCAACTTCCGTTCCCCTGTTTCTACATTGATGGCAAATGGCACAACAAGGAATCCGGCGGCGCGCTCGAAGCCACTGTCATCGGCTGGCGCTTCCCGCGCGCGCGATTTGATGAGCGCAATGGACGCCGTCCGCAGCCGAGCTTCGTTGCCGATCGCGCTTCGTCTTATTGATCATGCCGGGCCCTGAGTTCTGCTCAGGGCCGGTCTTGCCGAAAATATGGTTTTGAACGCAGATTGAGCATCACGACCGGATAGGCCATCAGCAGCGAGCCGGCGACGATCGCGAGGGCAGCCGTTCCAACGTCGAGCACACCGTCACCCCACGCCCGCCGCCACATCGCAATTGCGATCGGAAAGAACAGAATCAGCGCCGTCGCCAGCCCCGGCGAGAATCTGCCTCCACTGCGCAGGAACGGCAGAATGTGGAAGAAGATGGCGTTGATGATCATCAGCGCTGCGTAGGCGAGCGCGGCCGGCGGCCATGTCTCGGCAAGCTCTGCCTGCACCGCGCCGAGCACGACCACCAGCGCGTTCGTCACGTAGAAGTCGCTCCACTCGACCGGCAGCTTCATCACCGCACGCGCCCAATTGCGCCAGTCGAACGTGTATTCCTCGAGAATATGCGCGCCATAGGCCGCGAGCGCGAGCCAAGCCAATGTGGTCAAGGTCATGATCGATGCTCCCCTCGCGGGTGATGGACCGGCGCCAGACCGGTCGCAAGGGGCAATGTAGAGCACCAAGGCGCGAGACAGGCAGCGCGCGTGCCGTGTTTCAAAATGCGACGCCGCTGCCTTGCCGTCTTAATCCCCGGAACGCTGCTGGAACGAATCGCGTCCGAATCGGATGCCGCATCTGGTGCGCGACCTGTTCACGCTAGATATCGGACACGTCGGAGACAACCCACCACATCATGAGGAGAAGCATCGCGCCGCATGCCGCAACCGGATGCCAAAGATTAACGGAGAAGGAGTTCAGGCGCTCAGGTCCACGGCGTGACCGGCGGCACGTTGTCGGTCGCCGGCGGCATCTCGACCGTCTTGAAGTCAGCCGGGCTGACGATCTCCATATATTCCATGTCAGGGGAATAATCGTAGAGGTAGTGCACGATGCCGGGACGCTGGTGCACGACGTCGCCGGCGTTCACCAGGGTCGGCTTGTCCTCGTACATGAAGCGGGCCCAGCCCTTCATCATGATGACGATCTGGAAATCGCAATCATGGCGATGCCAGCCGGTGCCATCCACCGGCGGACAATCCGGATTGGCCTTGACGAGGTGGCAGATCACCTGCCCGCCGGTGGCGTCGGTGATGCCCAGATCGCGATACAGGAAGAAGTCGCGCAACCCGCCGCCCGTGTAGGCGGTGTCGTCGGGCTTCACGTGCGAGAACTTGCTCACCACTGCATGCTGGTTCATGACGGCCTCCACCGGTTGATCGCGACATCGGCGACCGTTGCGGCCCATCGATCGGCCACAGAGGCCACCACGTCCGAAAGCGGATTGTGCCATGCGAAAACCACGCCACGCCCCGTTTGCAACGCAAAGATCGGCAGGCCAGGCGCGCCATCGCGGGCCGAACCGATTGCCAACAACCGGGTTTTGGCCGACGCCACACGGCAATGGTGACGTGCTGACAGCTCACGCCACGCGCCGCGAAGACGCAGATCCGGCTTCAAATTGAGCAGCACCTGCCCGTGGCATGAGCCGTTCTCGCCGGAGCCGGCGGCTGCAAAGGGCCGCGGGCACGGGCCGCGGACGGCAGGACCCTAGTACTCGACCTCCAGCTCCTCGATCTCCTCTGGCTCGGCCTTGGCGGCCTCGATCCATTGCTGCATCTCCGGCAGCGCCATGATCAGGTCGGCATAGGCCCTGAGCTGCGGCTCGAGCTTCACGTCATAAGTCACGAACCGCGTCACCACCGGCGCATACATCGCATCCGCCATGCCGCGCTGACCGAACAGAAATGGGCCGCCGGATCTGTCCAGGCAGTCGCGCCAGATCGCCCAGATGCGATCGATGTCGGCCTGCGCCCGCGTCCAGACCTTGAAGCCCGGAAAGCGACCCTTGAGATTGACCGGCAGCGACGCCCGCAGGGTCGTGAAGCCGGAATGGATCTCGCCCGAAATCGAGCGGCAATGCGCGCGCTGAATGCGGTCGGCAGGCAGTAGGCCCGCCTCCGGAAAGGTCTCGTTGAGATACTCGCCGATCGCCAGCGTATCCCAGATCGTCGCACCATCGTGGCGCAGGCACGGCACCAGGATCGAGGACGACAGCAGCAGGATCTCGGCGCGCGCCGATGCGTCGTCCGGACCGACCACGACCTCGTCGAAATCGAGCCCGGAAAATTTTGCGAGCAGCCAGCCGCGCAGCGACCACGACGAGTAATTCTTGCTGCTGATGGTCAACGTCGCTTTGGCCATGTCGCCCCTACCCTCTTGCCGCTTTGCCGCTTGTCGTTCGCCCACCGTGCCGCTCGTGCGAGCGGCATCATGCGCGGAGCCGGATACGTCAGAGATTTCAGCGAGCAAGCGACATGCCAGTTTTTCAGGCAAGACTCGGCCACTCTGGCTCCGATATTGCATACAGCAATGCATGTAATGGATCGGACGCGATGGCGCTACTGTACCAAGCCTATCAGAACCACATGGACCTGACCGAGCCTTGGCGCCAGAGCGCGGCAGCCGCCATGCGCTATCTCAACCTGATCCCATCAGGGCTATCCAGCCGCGCCATGCGGCGTCTGTCCGCCGCGCTCGAGCTGATCTCCCGCGCGGCCTTGACCTACGCTCGCCCGGCGTATGGCATCGACAGCGTGACGGTCGGCAACCGCGAGCTCGCCGTCACCGAAGAGGTCACGTTCAAGACGCCGTTCGGCTCGCTCCTGCACTTCAAGAAGGACGCTGCGCCGGATCAGCCCAAGGTGCTGCTGGTCGCGCCGATGTCCGGCCATTTCGCCACCCTGCTGCGCGGCACCGTGAAGACGCTACTGCAGGATCACGACGTCTACATCACAGACTGGCACAATCCGCGCGACATCCCGCGCGATCATGGCCGCTTCGGTCTGGAAGATTACACCGATCATCTCATCAGTTTTCTCAGCCAGCTCGGTCCGCGGCCGCACATGGTGGCGATCTGCCAACCGTCGGTGTCGGCACTCGCCGCGACCGCCGTGATGTGCGAGGACGACCATCCGTCGCGCCCCGCCACCTTGACCTTGATGGCCGGACCGATCGACACGCGGATCCAGCCGACCAAGGTCAACGAGTTCGCCAAGAGCAAGCCGATCGACTGGTTCGAGGGCAACCTGATCCACTACGTGCCCTTCCAGTGCAGGGGCGCCTTCCGCAAGGTCTATCCGGGCTTCGTGCAGCTCACGGCCTTCGTGTCGATGAATCTCGAGCGCCATGTGAAACAGCACATGGATCTCGCCAATCATCTCGCCAAGGGTGAGGTTGAGAAGGCGGAGACCATCAAGACGTTCTACGACGAGTATTTCGCGGTCATGGACCTTCCCGCCGAGTTCTACATCGAAACCGTGCGCGACGTGTTCCAGGAGCATCTGCTGCCGCAGGGCAAGCTGATGCATCGCGGCCGTCCCGTCGATCCGAAAGCCGTGCGGCGCATCGGCCTGATGACGGTGGAAGGCGAGCGCGACGACATCTGCTCGATCGGACAGACGCTCTCGGCGCAGGACATCTGCACCAATGTACGTGCCTATCGCCGCGTCCATCACATGCAGGCCGGCGTCGGCCATTACGGCGTGTTCAGTGGCAAGAAGTGGAATACCGAGATCTATCCGCTGCTGCGGGATTTCGTGCACGTCAATTCGTGAAGCGGCCGCGTTGCAGTGTCGCCGACGGCGCCTCCCCGAACTTGTCGCGATAGGCACCCGCCATCCGCCCGAGATGGGTGAAGCCGAGGTCGAAGGCGATGTCGATGATCCGCGCCTCCGGCGGAGCCGCCATCAATTGCGCATTGAGCCGCGCCAGCCGGATGTCGAGCAGCATGTCGGAGATCGACATGCCGAAATGGCGGCGGAAGCCGCCTTGCAGCGCCCGGATCCCCACTCCTGACGACGCCGCGAGTTGCGCCAGATCGAGCGGTTCGGCTGCGTGCGCCGCCAGGAGATCACGCGCCCGGCGGACGGCCTGCGGCAGCGTCTCGACCCGGCCGGAATGCAGCCTGATCGCCTCCGCCAGGCCATTGCCCGGCTGCTCGAACAGAATGTCCAGCAGCGTCTCGCGCCAATTGGCTGCCGCAACCGATGGCAGGTCGCGCCCACCGCCGAGACGCTCGGCGAGGTCGGCGAGCCCAAGCATGTGAGCCCGGAGCCGCGAGCCATGACATCCCGACAGCGCGATCGCGGGATCGAATTCGATCGGTTGCACCGCGCGCCCGGACAGCGCGGCGGCGCGCTGTTCCACGAGACGGCGGTCGAGCAACAGGATCAACTGAGCGCAGGCGTCCCAGACCATCCGCGTGGGCAATGTCGGCGACAGCAGTGATGCCGCATGGTCTGGCGCCGTCGCGACCTCGCCGGCCCCGGCAAAGACCCGCGCGGTCCCCGCCAGCGGGAGCTGCAGCAGAAAGAAGCGGTCGAGACAGCCCGGATCGATGGTTACCGCACCGCCATAGGCGACGTAGTTGATGGAAAAGCCATCGAATGCCGCGCAATTATGCAGAGCGAGGAAATCGCGCGCAGTATCGGCCTCCGGTTGCAGCCCATGCGGACAGAAGATGCGGCCTATTTGTTCAGCGGCCTCATCGACATCGTGCGTTGCAACACGGCCATAGGCTGTAAGCCGCGGCACAGCCGGTGACTTCCAACTACGATCAGCGGCTGCACCTGCAGTCATGGCCTACGTCGTCCGTCGAGATCGTTTGAAACCTATAATAATTAGCAACTGACGTCGAGGGATTCGTTTTCTGGATAGACTTGGCGTCGCCCCGGCTTGATCCTCCCATGCGTGCAGCAAGGAGATCCGCCATGATCACACTCGAAAAAGGCATCACGCGCGCAGGTACCGGCTATGCCGGCAAGACCTGGAATATCCTGGGTCAGCTCTATTATCCCAAGGCCGTCACCGACTCCACGTTCGCCTTCGAGACCAACAGCGAGCCCGGGCAGTTCGTGCCGGTTCACGTTCATCCCACCCAGGACGAGTTCATCCTGGTGCAGGAAGGCGTCCTCGACCTCAAGCTCGACGGCGTCTGGGTCAAGGCGAATGCCGGCGACCTCGTGCGCATGCCGCGCGGCATTCCGCATGGCTATTTCAACAAATCCGACAAGCCGGCGCGCGCGCTGTTCTGGGTGTCGCCGATGCAGAAGCTGGAGGCGCTGTTCAACATGCTGGACAATCTCGCCGACCCGGCCGAAGTGGTGCGGATCTCGGCGGAGCACGAGGTCGACTTCCTGCCGCCCGAGGCCAACGACTAGGCGGCAGCGCCGGGCCCGGCGAGCGCTCCTCAATTGTTGCGGTACGGACGGAGCGCGATCATCGCTATCGGCCCGGTGCGTGCAGCATGAGCAACGGCTGCGCCTGAACGACATGCGATCGGCGAGATCCTTCTCGCCCTGACTTCGAAGCTGGCTTGTCCGTCGGCATCGCACATCTCGGTCGCGCCGGGCGACCTTCGTCACCATCAAACTCTTGCGGGCTCTTGCGGCGCGGCGGGTGCGCGGCCGCGCGCCCGACAACAAGGAGGTCCCATGATCAATCGAAAGAATGTCTGTGTGATCGGCGCCGGTGTCTCCGGCCTGGCTGCAGCCAAAGCATTCGCCGCCCGCGGGCACGACGTCACCATCGTCGAGCGGAGCGCCGATCTCGGCGGCGTCTGGGAGCCCGCGCGATCCTATCCCGACGTGCAGACGCAGAGCCCCAAGGAGCTCTATCGCTACACCGACAAGGCGATGCCGGATCACTACCCCGAATGGCCGAAGGGACCGCAGGTCTATGCCTATCTTGCCGACTACGCGAAGTCCCACGACCTCATCCGCCTGATGCGGTTGAACACGACCGTCCTTGCGATGCAGCGCCGCAGTGACGGCAAGCCTGGATGGAGCCTCGACCTCAAGATCGGAGACCGAACGAGCCGGGAGGATTTCGATTTCGTCGCCGTCTGCACCGGTCAGTTCAACGAGCCGCAGACGTTGTCGCTTGCCGGCGAAGATCAGTTCGCGGCCGCCGGCGGCTTGATCCTGCATTCCTCGAAATACAACGATGCCGCGCTCACGAGGGGGCGCGACGTGGTAGTCCTCGGCGGCTCGAAATCGGCAACCGATATCGCGGTCAACGCCGTGCGCTCCGGCGCGCGCTCGGTCAGGATCGTGCTTCGTGAAGCGGTGTGGCGCATTCCCTACTTCATCGGCGGTCTGATCAACTTCAAGCGCATCCTCTATATCCGCGCCCAGGAGCAGATGTTCCCAAGCTGGGGCATCGGCCCGCTCTCGCGCCTTGCCCATCTGCTGGCCAAGCCGCTCGTCTGGGCCAATTGGCGGGGCCTGGAGAGCCTGCTCAAGACGCAGTTGATGCTCGCCAAATGCAACATGGTGCCGAAGGGCAGGATCGAGGACGGCGTGAACTGCTCCGTCCCGATCGCGACGCCCGACTTCTTCCCGATGGTCGCAGACGGCCGGATCAAGGCTGTCTACGGCACCTTCGGCCACTACGAGCCGAACACCATCGTGACCAGCGGCGGTGAACGAATTCCGGCCGACGTCGCGATCCTCGCCATCGGCTACAAGCTCGGGGTCCCGTTCCTGTCGGCTGCCGACCGCGCCAGACTGGTCGATCCGGACGGGCAGTACCGGCTCTATCGGCTGATCGCCAATCCCGATCTTCCCGACATGGGGTTCGTCGGCTTCAATTCGAGCTTCTGCACCGTGCTCTGTGCGGACATGGCCGCCAACTGGCTGGTGCGGTATGCCGACAAGCAATTGGCGCATCAACCGAGCGAGCGCGAGATGCGCGACAACATCGAGATGATGCTGCATTTCAAGCGGATCGAGCGCCCTGCCGCCGGCGTCTATGGCGGACTTTGCGTCGCGCCCTATCACTTCAAGCATTTCGACGAACTGCTTGCAGACATCGGCGCCCAGCGCCGACGGCGCAACCCGTTGGCCGAGATGTTCACGCCGCCCGATGCGGACGCGTATAACGACTTTCTCGCATCCGCGCCGGCCTATCAGGCCGGCTGAGGTAGCGGCGAGCAGCCTCGCCACACTACTAACACAGTGACGCCGCAAGCGAGACGCATTGCACGGAGACGGCCGTATGCCCGCCGACGTCGGCGCTGGCCTTCCTGGTAAGGCCGGGCTATCCAAAGCGCCCCCGGCCTCCAGCCGTTCGCCTCGGAGCCTGCCATGATACTCTCGCCCCATCTCCGCATCATCGGTCTCGCCGCTTCGGCCGCGTTCCTCCTGACCACCGCGGCCCAAGCCGCAGAAGTCCACGTCATGATCTCCGGCGGCATGACCGCTGCGTTCAAATCCCTGGTGCCGGAGTTCGAGCGGCGCTCGGGTCACAAGGTCACGATTGCCTACGGCCCGTCGATGGGAACGACCACGAATGCGATTCCCGTTCGCCTCGAGCGCGGCGAACCTGCCGATGTCCTCATCATGGTGGGCTACGCGCTCAGCGATCTCACCACCAAGGGCAAGGTGATGCCCGATAGCCGTGCGGACCTCGCCAATTCGCCGATCGGCGTCGCGGTCAAGTCGGGGACGCCGCATCCCGATATTTCGAACGCGGAAGCCGTGAAACGCATGCTGATCGCGGCCAAGGCCATCGCCTATTCGGACAGCGCCAGCGGCGTCTACGTCTCCACCGAGATGTTCGATAAGCTTGGCATCAAGGACGAGATGAAGGGCAAGGCGCGGATGATTCCGGCCACTCCCGTCGGCGAGATCGTCGCCCAGGGCGAAGCGGAGATCGGCTTTCAGCAGATCAGCGAGCTCAAGCCGGTGAAGGGCATCGACATCGTCGGGCCGCTGCCGGCCGGACTGCAGAAGATCACCGTGTTCTCCGCCGGCATTGCCACGGACGCCAAGGAGCCGGAGGCCGGCAAGGCGCTCATCAAGTTCCTGCAATCACCGGATGCGCGTCATGTCATCGCGGAAAGCGGCCTCGATCCGATCGTGAGGCGGGCCCCGAACTGACGATAGAGCGCGCCGGCTGAGACGATGGCTCTCCCCGCCTGTGGCGTGGGAGAGTTCGGCAGGTAGCGTCGGTGCGCTTACTGGGTGAGCAAAGTCGACTCGCTCAGATTGTTGGCACCGTACGCTTTCTTGAGCAGGCCGTTCGCCTTGGAGTCCGTCATGAACTTGGTGACGAAGGCCAGCGACTGCGGATGCTTCAGCGGTACCGCAACCGCGGTGTCCGTCTTCTTGAAGGTCTCGGCGAGCACCTTGGTGCCGGAAATCTGCTTGGTGATGAGATTCAATTGATCGCGCGCCAGCGCGAGCGCGTCGATCTCGCCGGCGCTGAGCAACGCGTAGACTTCCTCGTAGGACTTGAAGCCGGTGACGGTCGCCTTCTTCAGGAAGGCCTTGGCACCGCGCAGCACGGTCGTGTCGTTGATGGCCGCAACCTCGGTGCCGGCCTGGTCCAGCGCCGCGATGTTGGCGACGTCGAGACCGGCGCGGATGATGAAGGTGGTCTCGACCGAATCGTAGACCGGACCGAACGAGACCTTGGTTTCGCGCTCCGCGTCCTTCGGCATGAAGGCCACATCCCAGACGCCCCGAGCAGCTTCATCGGTGATCGCATTGGAATTCGGATGCTCGACGAACTCGACGGGCACACCGACCTGCGCGGCCATCGCCTTGCCCAGTTCGACCGGAACGCCTGAATAGCCGCTGTCCGACTTGACGCACCAGAACGCACCGCCGGCGGGGCCAACGGCAATGGCGACGCGAAGCTTGCCCGTCGGCGCGATTTCTTCCTTCAAGCCGGCTGCGCCCGCGGCGTGGCCGGCAAACGTGACTACCGCAGCTACCAGGGCTGCGTCACGCAGCCAGCGCCAAAACGCCATGGCCCTCTCCCATTGGATTGCAAGTTGGATACGAGCCGCACCTTGCCGGGAGCACCGTTAAATACAGCTTACCTCGCTTACGCAAAGCAGCATGCGACGCGCAAAACTTGCGCGTCGCAATTGCGGTTTCAAATAACTCGATACCGAAAACCGATTAAGCGTCGCTTAAACGCAGCGGCGAACCGCGACGCCATTGACGATCACCGTGCGGCACGCCGCGGCCGCCACCGGCGGCTTGCGAACCACCACGGCGCCCGCCGCACCGGCGCAGCCGGCCCGCACGACGCCGCGTGCGCAGACCACGGCATTGGCATCCGACATCGACACGAACGGCATCGCCGCCAGGATGAACAATCCGCACAGCGTGGAAATAATGGCACGTGAGACAATGGCGCTCATCTTCAAACTCCTGATCATGATCTGATTGGTCAAATATCCACCCTGTCGCGACCTTGCCTGGGACCTCCCCGCCCGACAACTGGGACAATTTGGGTGGATTCGCTTTCGTGTGCGTCCTCGCGGGCACGGCGGTGGTAACTGTGAACGGCGGCAGCCGCCCTGCATCAGCGATTGGCCGCAAACTGCGCGAGCATGCCCTTGCAGCCAGGTGTCAGCGCGCCGGCATTGGCCGCGAGGCACTGCGCAATCCGGCCGCCGCCCGGCTCGATGCCACTGCACAACGCCCGCGCGTCCGCGCCGCACGCGGCCCTCACGATGCGCAACTCCTCGAGCGGCCGCAGCGGTCGCAACACCAGCGCCGGCGCCGCTAGTCCAGCGGTGGTTGTCGCCGCGGGCGAGGCAACAGCCGCAGTCGCCGTCGATGTCCCGGTCGACGCGGCACCACCGCTCGAAGCCGCCATGGCCTGAGCGCAGGGAGCGGACACCTTGGCCTTGTTCTGCTCCAGGCATTGCAGCGCCGCCGCGCCGCCCGGCGGCACGCTGCTGCACACCTTGCGGTAATCGGAGCCGCAGGCACTTCGGATCGCGGCAACCTGCGCCTCGCTCGGCTTGACCGCAGGCGCCGACGCAGCCGGCTTGGCCGCAGCCGTGGCGGACTGGGCAGGCACGGCCGGGACGGACGCGGCCGGCTGCGCCGCGACCTTCGGAGGCTCGGCGGGAGGCTTGCTCGCCTCGGCGGCGGCCGGCCTGCTCTCGGCCGGTGGCGCCGAATCCGGCTTGGCTTGCACGACAGGCTTGGCCTCTGCCGCGGGTTTGGCTTCTGCCGCAGGCTTGGTCTCCGCGGCAGGCTCGAGCGCCTTGACCGCCGTCTGACAAGATGAGGACAGGCTCGCGATGTTCTTCTGCAGGCATTGGAACGCCGCCGTGCCGCCGGGCGGCACGCTCGCGCATTTCGACATGTAGTCCGACCGGCATGCCGACTTGATCGCGTTGCGCTGCGCATCGCTCTGCGCCAGCGCCTCCGTTGCAGCAAGGCCGGCCGCCGCGACCATCCCGAGCACCAGCATTCTCCTGAAGCGATTGATCATCGATCGATCCTCAATGGTGTCGTGCTTCAATCTCTCGTCGCCACCGCGGTCGCCTGCATGGTGGCCAATCAGATCTCATCAGTATCAGCACGCGCATATCGGCCCAGGCTGCGCCGGCAGCGCGTGCCTGGCAATTGGGAAAATTTGGGTGGATCGCATTCTCACTCCGCCGGCGCCTCCCGCAGCGCCGGCTGCGCCGCCGGAAGCTCCGGCGGCAGGATCAGCGCGGCGATGACCGCAACCAGGCAGAGCACGGCGAACGCCTGCAGCATGGTGACGAAGCCGCCGCGCTCATACAGCCAGGCGACCAGGCCAACCGAGGCGCCGGCCGCGGTGAAGCCGACGAAGTAGCGCACCGCATAGGCGCGCGAGCGCCATTCCTCGGCCGTGTATTTGCCGACCATGGCGTCATTCACGGTGACCTGCCCGAACGCACCCATGACGATGCCGATCGAGGCCACGATCAGCGCCCAGTCGCGCGCGTCGGCGGCGAGATACAGCAGCGGCGCCAGCACCAGCGACAGCGGCAGCGCGATCGTCTTCAGCGCGTGGCGATCGAGCAGCCGCCCTATCGTGTACTGCGTCATCGCGCCGAACACGTAGACGCCGGCCGCGATCACGCCGAGCAGCGCCGGGCTCTGCGTCAACCCGGCCAGCCGCTCCGCGAACAGCTTTGGCAGCGCCACGGTGATCGCGTTGAACGTCGTGGAGATCGCGATCACCACCAGCAGCAGCGCGAGCACCACGCGCCACATCTGGTCGCGCGCGACACGGGCCTGCGCCGCGGCCTGCTTCGATCCGCGGCGGTCCTCATGCACGACCGACAGCGCGAACACCACGCCGATCGCCACCGTGATCACCCCGGGTACGATGAAGGCGAAGCGCCAGCCGAGATATTGCCCGACCACGCCGGTGACCAGCGCCGACGAGGCGACGCCGAGATTTCCGAACACGCCGTTCAGCCCCATGTCGCGACCGAGCCGGTCGGCGTAGGACACCAGCATCGCGGTTCCCACCGGGTGATAGATCGAGGCGAACAGGCCGATCGAAAGCAGCGCCGCGCCGAGCTGCCACGGCGTCTGCACCAGGCCGACCGAGATCATCGACAGGCCGATGCCGAGATAGAAGATCAGCATCATGTGCCGCCGGCTCCAGCGGTCGCCGAGCCAGCCGGTCAGGAGCGACCCGGCGCCGAAGGCGATGAAGCCCGGCGTCGCATAGGGCAGCAGGTCCGCATAGGCCATGCCGAGCGCCGGGCCCATGATGATGACCGCGGCTGCGAAGATCAGCATCGCATAATGGTCGATGAAATGGGCCGCGTTGACGAAGCCGATGACGCGGCGGGCGCTGTTCATGGGAGCTGTCCTCGATTCCTGACGGATCGGTTATAGTCGACGCGACCAACGAGAAGCCGCCAATGACCATCGTGGACACGCCATTGAAGCCGCTCGGCGCCGACCGGGTGACAACCGAGCCCGGCGTCCATCTGATCGCGCGCCTCTATCACAAGGGTGCGCGGCTCGATCCGCACATGCACCGCGAATCCCAATTGATCTACGCCTCGCGCGGCACGATGCAGGTGACGACGCCGCGGGGACGCTGGCTGGTGCCACCGGACCGCGCGGTCTGGGTGCCGGCGCGCCATGGCCACGCCATCGACATGCTGGCCGACAGCCAGATGCGGACGCTGTATTTCGAGCTGGACTGGCTGAAGCGGGAGACACGGGGCGCGCGGCTCGACCGCGAATTCGTCGTGCAGGTCTCGCCGCTGCTGCATCAGGCGATCCTGGCGCTGTTCGCGGCGGACGGCGGGCCGGAGCGCACGGCGCTGCTGGTGCGGCTCGCTCTGCTCGAGTTGCGCCGCGCCGAGGATTCCTCGACCTTCATCCCCTTGCCGCAGGATCCGCGCGCGCGCCGTGCCGCCCAGCTCGTCCTCGCCTCTCCCGCGAGCGAGCAGGACCTGGCGACCCTGGCGGGCAAGGTCGGCAGCTCGGCCCGCACCCTGTCGCGGCTGTTCGCGGCGGAGACGCGGCTGAGCTTCAAGGCGTGGTGCCAGCGTGCCCGGATCGCCGCCGCGATCGAGCGGCTGTCCACCGACCGTCACCTCTCCGTCAAGCAGCTCGCCGCCGATCTCGGCTATGCTAGCGTGCCGGCGTTTTCGCATGCCTTCAGGCAGGTCACCGGCCGCACTCCGACCGAATTCGCGGAGCAGACAGGTGCATGACACGCCGGCCGCATATGCGCGCCGCGACGGCGGCGTTGACGATTTGTTATGTTTGAATGTCGCCAGCTTTGCCATAAATCCATGTAACATCGCCTTCATCACGCTCTGGGATTCGACCGACATCAGATGGCCAATGCCTTTTTCACCGACCTGATCACCACAATTTCCGAGCGAGGCCGGACGCTGCTTCGCGGCGGCGGCGCCCCTGTCGAGAAGCACGATGCGACGAGCCTGGCCGAGCTGTGCGAGGCGCTGGTGTCCGGCGCCGGCGAGGCCTCGGGCACGGCGATGGCCCGCGACGTGCTCGACGGCTATCACGATCTCGACCCCGAGGGGCGCAAGGCGTTCTTCACCGCGCTGGTCCATGATTTCGGGCCCGACAAGGCCAGGCTCGCCAAGGCGATCGACGACTGGCGTGCGGCGCCGTCGGACGAAGGCGCGAGCGCGCTGCATTTCGCCTCCGAGCCGCGCCGGCAGGAGCTGATCCGCCGGCTCAACCGCGCGCCGGGCGGCACGCCCGAGCTGGTGGCGATGCGCACCGATCTCCTGGATCTGTTGAAGGCCAATCCGGAACTCGCCGCGCTCGACCGTGACGTGGTGCATCTCTTGAGCTCGTGGTTCAACAGGGGGTTTCTCGTGCTGCGCAAGATCGACTGGTCGACGCCGGCGAACATTCTGGAGCAGATCATCCGCTACGAGGCGGTGCATGAGATCCACGACTGGGACGATCTGCGCCGCCGCATCGATCCGGTCGATCGCCGCTGCTACGCCTTCTTCCATCCGGCGATGCCCGACGCGCCCCTGATCTTCGTCGAGATCGCGCTGACCGAGACGATCCCCGGCGCCATCGCGCCGCTGCTCGCGGTCGACCGTCCGCCGGTGCCGGCCGACCGCGCCCGCACCGCCGTGTTCTATTCGATCTCCAACACCCAGCGCGGGCTCGGCGGCATCTCGTTCGGCAACTTCCTGATCAAGCAAGTGGTGGAGGAGTTGAGGCGCGAGCTGCCGAAGCTCGACACCTTCGTGACCTTGTCGCCGGTGCCGGGCTTCATGAATTGGCTGAAGTCGACGGCCGATGCGACCGAAGAGGACCGCAACGTGCTCAAGCTGCTGAACGAGCCGCGCTGGGTCGAGGACGCCGAGATGTCCGCCGAGCTGCGCCCCGTGATCGAGCCGCTCGCCGCGCACTACTTCCTGAGGGCGCGCACGTCGAAGGGAAAGGTGATCGATCCCGTCGCCCGCTTCCACCTCGGCAACGGCGCGAGGCTGGAGCGCATCAACTGGCTCGGCGACCTCTCGTCCAAAGGCCAGCGCGAATCCGCGACCGTGATGGTGAACTATCTGTATCGGCTCGAGGACATCGAGAAGAACCACGAAGCCTATGCCAATGACGGCGAGGTCGTCGCCTCCAGCGCGGTCAAGAAGCTGCTGCGCGCCGAGGGCCGGCGGCTGCTGGATATGCGGCTGTCGTCGTAATTGGTCCCCTATACGGCGCATGGGACGAACCACGCGAACCACAAAGTCAGTGTCATCCCGGCGAACGCCGGGATCCATAACCCCAGGACGTGATTTGGGGCGGACTCGTCGTTAGACCTCGCGTCCCACATCCGCCGCGGAGTATGGGTCCCGGCGTTCGCCGGGACGACGCTGTAGGAAAACCGCTTTCACATCTCAAACAGCTGGAGGACGTGCGACCGCGGCCTCGCGGCGCCTGACGCCCGAGTGCTGCGAAACACGTCACCCTCATCAAATACAGAGGGCGCAGGGAAGACCGGGTGCTGGCCGCAACCCATGGCCCCCGTGCGGGAAAAAGTGCACGGGGCAGGAACCACAGGTACGACCGGTGCATTCCGGCCTTCCCTGCGCGATGGTTGAACGGTGTCCTTCGTGCTCTCCCTGGGGATCGGGCTTTCTTGCCCCCATCGCCCGCGCGTGCCGTCAAGCAACGCTTGCGGACTTGACCTCAGCGTCGAGAGGCCAGGACCACACGACTTCTCCGTCCGCACAGACGCCGGTCGTCACCCGACATCTCCACGGCCACCGCATCCCTGCCCCGACGTTCGTGACGACGCGTACGCCCCTCTGCGATGAGGCAGGATGCATGCATCATTGCTGATTTTCGGAATTTGTCAAGCGGAAAGATCTGGGCGCCGCTCACAACGCCTTCTGCGTCGCCTCCACATGCCGCGCGAAGCTGTCGAGAATCGCCTGCCAGCCACCCTGCTGCTGCTCGACCGAGTGGGTCGTTTCGGCATCGAAGACGACGCGAACGACAACACCCTTCGGGCCGGGCTCGAAGTGAACTTCCGCCTGCCGGTCGCCGAAGGCGTATGCGATCAGCTTGTGCTCGACGATCTTGGTGTAGGTGCCGGCGAAGTCGAACCCCATGCTGCCGTCCTTGGCCTCCATCCGCGACGAGAACGCGCCGCCTTCGCGCAGGTCGACCGTGGCCTTGGTCGTATGCCAATCGTCCGACGCGGCGTTCCACTTCACGATATCGGCCGGCGTCGTATAGGCGCGCCAGACCTGATCGATCGGGGCTGTGACGGTGGTTTCGACGATGATCCGCATGGATGTTGCTCCGGCTTCGGTTGTGACGGGAGCTGCACGGGTGCAGGCCCGGTGTTGGTCCAAGGACGGCCCAGACCGGCAAGTCCCGACACGCCGCGGGACAAATCTTGCGCTCTGGGGAACCGCTTCGCTGACTCAGATGGAACGCTTCGAGCCGCGTGGACTACCCCGAAATTCGGAAGAAGAGGAGATTTGGCGTCGTCCTTCAACCAACAGGAGCGTTGAAAAACCAAGCGGAATTTGCCTTGAGCAGGTACGAGGCGTGACACAAACTCACACCGGTCCAAGGTACTCCCCCCTGCTACCCGGCCGGGGTCGAAACACCCTCTGGAGTGTTATGATAATGGATTCTATAGTCGCATGGTCAGTCCGCCCCTTCGGAATCTTTAAGAATCGAGGGATACGTTTGTTGCGCTGACTTGATGGGTTTTCGCCAAATTGGCTTTATGCGATGTTCGAAACATGCCTGACGTGAATCCAGATATTCTGATTTGGGCGCGCGAGACCGCTGGGCTTACGCCTGACGAGGCTGTCAAAAAGCTGGGCATAAACCCTAGCAAAAACATGACCGGCGCCGAGAAGCTAGAGGCCTACGAAAAAGGCGTACTGAGTCCGTCACGACCTCTGCTCGTCAGGATGTCACAACAATATAGACGTCCTCTAGTGGCTTTCTACATGAAAAGCAGACCAGCGCAGGGCGCCCGCCCGGAAGATTTTCGAAACATCCCGGATAGAGATCCCGACTCGGACATTTTGATCTCAGTTCTCGTGCGCAATGTGAGAGCAAGGCAATCTGCAGTCCGAGAGATCCTCGTAGACGACGAATCCGCTCCGCTGGCATTCGTTGCTTCGAAATCAATCAAGGACGGTCCGACGGCTGTTCTAGAAAGCATAGTCAACATTACCGGAATGAAGCGCGAGGAATTTCGCGCGAGGCCTACTCCTGAGCTCGCTTTTGCCTACCTGAGAGCAAAAGTTGAAGCGGCCGGAGTTTTTGTCCTACTGATTGGCAACCTGGGCAGCCATCATACTGCGATAGATGCGGAAGCATTCAGAGGTTTCGCCCTTGCGGATGAAATTGCCCCCTTCGTTGTTGTCAACGACCAGGATGCAAGAACAGCCTGGTCGTTCACGCTGATCCATGAATTGGCGCACATTTGGCTTGGCGCCAGCGGCATAAGCGGCAAGGTTTCTGACGTGGAAACCGAAAAGTTTTGCAACACCGTTGCCAATCTATTCTTCCTTTCGGACGCCGAGCTGGACACACTGAAAATTGAGAAGGGCGAATCGCAGCAAGAGACAATTTCGAAGATTTCGGAGTTCGCCAGGAAGCGTCACATAAGCGGATCGATGGTTGCGTACAGCCTCCTGCGAAAGGGCAAAATCACAGTTGAGACGTGGCGCGCCATCACACATTTTTTTTCTACTCAATGGCGGAGGAGTCGAGACGCTCAAAAGGAGCGAGATCAAGATTCATCGGGGCCAAATTACTACGTTGTTCGGCGACATCGTTTGGGGCGCGCCCTGATGCATACCGTCTTGAGAGCTTTAAACGAAGGAACTTTAAGCCCTACCCGCGCGAGCCAAATCTTAGGCGTCAAGCCACGAAGCGTCTCTCCGCTGTTGAGTGACGCAGCTTTTGGCGGCAGAGCCGCTTAAGCCATGCTGTATTTGCTGGATGCGAATGTTCTCATTACAGCTCATACACTTTACTACCCCGTCGATACGGTACCAGAATTTTGGAGCTGGCTAGCCTACCAAGGCGCTGCAGGCTCATTGAAAATCCCCATCGAGAACTTCGAAGAAGTGAAAGATGGAGGCACGGACGATGAGAAGGACCTGCTTTTTGGCTGGATTTCAGACAAAGATGTTCGAGAGGCAATCGTGCTCGACGCTCAAAGTGACCCCGCGTTGGTGGCGGAAGTGATCAGCCGCGGATATGCTCCCGACCTTACCGAAGATGAGCTTCCGGCACTGGGGCGAGATCCATTTCTCATTTCGTACGCACTAGCTTCTCCTAAAGATCGATGCATCGTTACGACCGAAGTTTCGAAACCCAAGCGAGTGAGACAAAACCGGCATATTCCAGACGTATGCGGAACGCTCGGAGTGCAATGCTGCGACACATTTAAAATGACCAGAGCGCTCGGTTTCAAGACGGGATGGAAGCCCTAGCATTATTAGTAGCTGGCTAGCTAATTCACTACCTCTCGACGCTGACAAGCTCCCAAAGATAACAAATCGTGGCATTCAGTAACCCTACGGCCGCAGCCGCAGCACCGCCGCCGGCAGATTCGCGGCCAGCCACTCCGCGATCACCCGCTGCTTGCGGTGATAGGCCAGCCCCACCGCGACCACCGCAACGCCGATCAGCGACAGCGCGAACGGGAACAGCAGCGAATCCTTGAAGACGACGTCGGCGAGATGGCCGAGATACATGGTGATGCCGATGGCGCCGAACACGGCGTAGGCGCGGCGGACGATGATGACGGCGATCGCGAGCAGGCCGACGTTCAGCAGGCAGTAGATCGCCTTGCCCAGCTCGGTCGCGCCTTCGGTGGCGCTGACGCCGCCCCAGAAGGCCATCAGGCCGAACAAGTGCAGCCAAAAGCCGAAGTCGCGGCTGTGGCTGGTGTAGTCGACGATCCACGCCACCGCGAGAATGCCGAGGCCGAACCAGATCGACACGATGCGGCGCATCTCCCAGTCGAAATGGCTGACATTGAAGATCCAGGGCGTGAGGTCCATCGACATGAACCACAGTGCGACCGACATGATCGCGACGATGAAGGGCACGCGATAGAAGCGCAGCGCGATCGCACCCGCCGCGATCGTGGCGATCTCCATGAACAGCCAACTGCCCTTGATCCAGACGTAGAAGTCATGAACCGTGCCGGGCTTGCCGAACTTGCCCCACCAGCCGAATTCGGCCTGGACGCCGTAGACGGCGAGCGGTGCCATCGACACGGCGATGGCGATCAGCAGGCCGCCGGGGACGCGTAGGTCGCGGCGCCAGAGGTGGTCGCCGGCGAAGCCGAACGCGGCGGCATAGGCGAGCGCGCAGGCCGTCAGGGCGCGGCCCCCCATCTGCGAGAAGGCCACTGTCGAGAACAGGCCCATGGCGCCGATCACGATCAGCGCGCCGGCGTACCAGAGCAGATGCGCGGCATCGAATTTGGCGTGCGCCGCCGGACCCGCCTTCGCCTGTTGCTCGAGGTAGGTCAGCAACCGCTGCAACTCGTCGGGCCCGATCGCGCCGGCCCCGGCTGCGGCGCGCAGATCTTGTTCCGAATAGGACATCGTCTTCACCCTCTGTGATCTCGCCGGAGACGGCACGCAGGGGTCCGATCGCGCAAACGCCTGGGGACGTCGCGCGTCGGGACCGGTGCCGACGGGGCGGATATGGGTGAGTGTAACGGAATGTGAGCGACGTTCAATATGATTTTGAACGACGCTCAAATATCTACGACCAACGTTCTAAATTACCCATCGCGACGCGGGTGCTAAAGCTGCTTCGACCCCGCCCTTCTCCACACCGTCATGACCGGGCTTGTCCCGGCCATCCATGTCGTGCGCCTGGAATGACGACGTGGATGCCCGGGACAAGCCCGGGCATGACCAGTCCTGGGTTGGCGGTTTGCCTCATCGCTGAGGCCAGAGGTTGGCGGATACGACCACCAGAGGCCCGCAGCGCAGTCGCCTCAATCCTTGAAATACGGCTCGACCGGGCCGTGGACCTTGATGGTCAGCGGGTTGCCGTGGCGGTCCTTGGCGTTCCCTGCGGCGACGCGGATCCAGCCTTCGCTGATGCAGTATTCCTCGACATTGGTCTTCTCGGCGCCCTTGAAGCGGATGCCGACGTCGCGCGACAGGATCTCCGCATTGTAATAGGGGCTCTTCGGATCGACCGACAGCCGGTCAGGAAATGGGGTCGCAGTCGTCTCGTTGTCGCTCACAGCAGTGCCTCGATCTCTTTCTTCAACGCCTCGGGCGTGGTGGTCGGCGCATGGCGCGACACCACGTGACCGGTGCGATCGACCAGGAATTTGGTGAAATTCCACTTGATCGCTGAGCCCAGCAGGCCCGTCTTCTCGCCCTTCAGGAACCGGTATAGCGGATGCGCGTCCGCACCGTTGACGTCGATCTTCGCGAACAGCGGAAAGGTGACGTCGTACTTGCCGGCGCAGAACGCGCCGATCTCCTCGGCCGTGCCGGGCTCCTGGGCGCCGAACTGGTTACAGGGAAATCCGAGCACGGCAAAGCCCCTGTCCGCATAGGCCCGGTGCAGCGCCTCGAGGCCGCGATATTGCGGCGTGAAGCCGCAGGCGCTGGCGGTGTTGACGATCAGCAGCACCTGCCCCTCGAAGCGCTTCAGCGGCACCTCCTCGCCCTTCAGCGAGGTCGCGGTGAAATCATAGATGCCGGCCATCAGCCCAGCACCGGATCGATCGGCGACGGCGGCGTGCCGCCGGCCTCGATCGCCTCGCCGGCAGCGAGGCACATGTCCTCGCGAAAGCGCTGGCCGACAAGCTGGACGCCGACCGGGACGCGGCCGACCATGCCGGTCGAGACCGTCAGGCCCGGCAGGCCGAAGAACGGAATCGCGATCTGCGTGAGCTGGGCGTGCCAGACCTGCCTGAAGGACTCCTCGTCCTTGCGGTCGAGCTGATCGGCGAACGGCAGCATGCCCGACACCGGCATCAGCAGCAGCGGATGCTGCTCCATGAACAGGAGCCATTGCCGGGTCAGCGCGGCGCGGCGCGCGAGCGTCTGCGACAGGTCGAACGGATGCACCTTGTCACTGACGCCGCGCAGGCAGGCGAGCGCACCGGGGTCGCCCTCCTTCTCGGCCGCCGCGAGCTGCGCCTCGTAGCCGTCGCCGAGCCAGAGACGGGTCTGCAGCAGCGCGGCCTCCTGCATCGGCGGCGTGTCCGCGATCTCCTCGACGGTCCAGCCGGCGGCTTCCAGCCGCCTGGCGGCATCGCGCAAGGCGGCCACGACCTCCGGCACCGGGTTCAGCCCGTCCGGGTTGACGCACAGCGTGACGCGCTTCGGCAGCGGCGGGCCCTCGAGCGGCACTGGCATCCACCAGACATCGCGAACGTCGCGCGCCGACATCGCCGCCAGCGCGATCCTGACGTCGTTGACCGTGCGGGCGAGCGGGCCGGAGACGGCGCTGATCTGCGGTCCGATCGGGCGCTCGGGGAATTGTGTATTGAAGGCCGGGATGCGGCCGACCGTCGGGCGCAGGCCGTGGATGCCGCAGGCGTAAGCGGGATAGCGGACGGAGCCGGCGATGTCGGTGCCATGACCGATGTGGCCGATGCCCGCCGCAGTGGCCGATCCTGCGCCGCCCGAGGAGCCGCCCGGCGTGATGCCGGGGTCGCGCGGATTCTTGGTGTGGCCGTGGATGAGGTTGCTGGTGAACCAGCGATAGGACACCGCGGGGGTGTTGGTGCGGCCGAGCAGCACCGCGCCCGCCTTCACCAGATTGTTGACGACCGGATTGTGTGCCGACGCGATCGCGTCCTTCTGCAGATTGAGGCCGTTGGTGGTGGCGAAGCCGGCCTGGTCGACATTGACCTTGATCGTCACCGGCACGCCGGCGAGCGGCCCCGGGTCCTCGCCGCGCGCCAGCCGGGAGTCGATGGCGTCGGCCTGTTGCAGCACGTCCTCGGGGCGATGGTCGATCACGGCGTTGATCGCGGGATTGACCGCATCGAGCCGCGCCAGCGCTGCGGTCGCGGCATCGCGGGCGGAGACCTGTTTCGACTTGATGAGGGCGGCGAGGTCGGCAGCCGGCAGGCGCCAGAGATCGGTCATGGGGAGCTCCGTGGTGACGGATGGCTGTTCTAGCGCGCGGGCTGGATGGGAGAAAGCCGTCCAGGCGCGGCACTCCGGGATAGCCCATGCAGCAACGCGCATGGGTCTTGTCCCCCGCTCGCCGATCGGGACCGAGGGGACGATCAATACCGATCCTGCATCGATCGATCCGGAAACAAGCTTGGTCAAGCTTCACAAACGACTTTAAGACCTCAAGCAACAACATCACGAAGGGGGAAACCACATGATCAGACCGGGCACCATCATGGCCGCGACATTCGTTCTCGCCGCTGCAGCAACGCTGGCGCCGCGCGCAGGCCACGCCGAGACCTACGCCTATGTCGGCAACGCCGACAGCAACGACATCAGCGTCTTGAAATTCGATGCTGCGACCGGCGAGATGACCCCGGTGCAAACGGCTTCCTTCGTCGGCGTCGACAAGCCGGGCTCGTCGACCCCGCTCGCGGTCAGCCCGGACAAGCGGGTGCTGATCGCCGGTGTGCGGTCGCAGCCGTTCCAGGCGGAGAGCTTCGCGATCGATGCCAAGACCGGCCAGCTCAGCCATCTCGGCAACGGCCCGCTCGCCGACAGCATGGCCAACATCGCCTTCGACCGCACCGGCAAGGTGCTGTTCAGCGCGTCCTATGGCGGCAACAAGGTCGCGGCGAATCCGGTCCAGGCCAACGGCGTGGTCGCCGCGCCGAGCCAGGTGCTCCCGACCGGGCTGAACGCGCATGCCTTCCTGCCCTCGCCCGACAACCGCTTCGTGTTCGCAACCAATCTCGGCTCCGACCAGGTGCTCGGCTTCGCCTTCGACGCCGCCACCGGCGCGCTGACGGCCAAGGACGCGCTGACGGTGAAGACGCCGGAGAAATCCGGGCCGCGGCACTTCATCTTCCACCCGAACGGCAAGTTCATCTATCTCCTGCACGAGCTCAACGCCGATCTCGCCGTCTATGCCTATGATGCCGAGAAAGGCAGCTGGAGCGAGCAGCAGCGCACCACCGCCCTGCCCGCCGGCTTCACCGGCAAACCCTGGGCGGCCGATCTTCACGTGACGCCTGACGGCAAGTTCCTCTACGCCTCGGAACGCGGCTCGAACACGATTGCCGGCTTCAAGGTCGATGCGGCCAGCGGGCGCCTGACCTTGATCGGCAGCGTGCCGACCGAGACCCAGCCGCGCGGCTTCGCCATCGATCCCACCGGGCGCTATCTCGCCGCCGTCGGCGAGCTGTCGAACGGCATGACGGTGTATCGGATCGACGCCGCCGGCGGCGCGCTGGAGAAGCTGAAGTCCTACGCCGTGGGCAAGAAGCCGAACTGGGTGGAGTTCGTCAGCCTGCCGTGACCGAACGCCAGGGCCGCCGCGAGATCGTGAGTGGCGGCCCCGGCGTTTCCACCGGCGCTATCATCCCCTATATACAGCGCATGACCATGCCTGCCGCCCAGCCCGACCGCCATCCCCTCGCCGTTCAACATCCGGAACTCGACGACGCCTCGATCCGCCTGCTGGTCGAGACCTTCTACGGACGCGCACGGGAGGACGAGCTGATCGGCCCGATCTTCAACCGTGCGGTGGAGGATTGGGACGAACATATCGGCAGGATCAGCGATTTCTGGTCGTCGATGTTCCTGAAGACGGGCCGCTACAGCGGCGCGCCGATGCGGCCGCATCTGTTGCTGTCGTTGCGGGGGCCGCATTTCGACCGCTGGCTGCAACTGTTCGAGGCGACGGCGAAGGACCTGCTCGCGCCGGAACTCGCGGAGCTCTTCATCGTCCGCGCCCGCCGCATCGCCGACAGCTTCGAGATGGGCATCGCCAGCACGCGCGGCGACATCGTGCGCCCGCGCCATTCGGTCTGACCTCGGCTGCAAACATGCGAGCGTTCGAGGAGCGGCGATGCGGCCGCTCTGCGCTCAATGGCGCGTCATCGATTGCGCCGGCATGTTGAAGATCGCTTCGGAGAACGGGAACTCCAGCACGATCTCGCCGTCCTCGTCGGTGACCTCGATGACGGCCGTCATCAGCGCCGCGTTGCCGCCTTCGGTACGCAGCAGTTCCTTGATCATGTCGCGCGCGACTTCCCAGGCGCGGTCGGGACTGCGCAGCACCTCGCCGTCGGTATCGGAGACCAGTTCCTCGCCGATCCGTGTGTTGAAGAAATATCTAGGCATCATCAGCTTCCAATGGGGTCGCGCGCTTGGGTTTTGAAGTCTCGAACATCTCACGACTGCTTCATCCGGCCAGCTCAGCCCCTCAAGCTAGGGACCGAATTGTACGGCGTTGCGAAGCCATCGATCACGAATTCGTTGTTTTCGCGGCTCAATCCGACGAAAACGGCAGCAACTCGCATCTGCAACTTCGCACTGCAATAAACAGGCCTGAGAGGCTCAAACAAAAAGATTCCACTGGCGAACTTTTCGTAGCACGGTAGTTTAATGCTGAGGACGATAACCGTCCCGTCTTGAAGGAGAGGACAATGGCCTGGAAAGCACCGAAGATCGTTGAAGTGCCGGTCGGCATGGAAATCAACATGTACGCCTGCGCGGCCCGCAAATAATTCGCGGGTGTGACGTCCAGGTCTCGGCGATCAGGACGTCGACGCTTGAGGGTGGGGATCAGCGACCGCGTATGTGCCAGCCCGTACGCGGGTCGGATGTCCCACCCTCGTCACCTTCCCTGCGGGCGATCCTGGCCGTTGGTCAGCTTGCCTGTCGGTCATCCTGCCGCTGGTAATCGCGTGCGCCACCACAGCTGAATTCCAGGAGACGGCTCATGCTTCGCCTCGTCGTCCTGGGTGCCGCCGCAGGCGGTGGAGTGCCGCAGTGGAATTGCGGCTGCGCCGTGTGCCGTGCCGCGCGCACGGATCATCCCGAGATCAGCAACAGCCAGGCCTCGGTCGCGGTCAGCGCCGATGGCGCCAACTGGTTCCTGATCAACGCCTCGCCCGATCTGCGCCAGCAGGTCACCCGAACGCCGCAATTGCATCCGAAGCCCGGCGCCTTGCGCCACAGCCCGATCGCCGGCGTGATCCTGACCAATGGCGAGATCGACGCGGTCACGGGGCTGCTGTCGATGCGCGAGAGCTCGCCATTTTCGATCCATGCGCATCCCAAGGTGCTTGCGATCCTCAGATCGAACAACATCTTCGATGTGCTGAAGGACGAGACCGTCAAGCGCGTGCCGATCGTGATCGACGTGCCGTTCCGGCCGCTTTTGCAGGACGGCAGGCCCTCGGGCCTGGAGGTCACGGCCTTCGCCGTCTCGGGAACGAGCGCGTGGTATCTGCGCGACAAGCAGCATCCCGGCGGCAGCTCCTCGACGGGCGACACGCTGGGCCTGAAGATTGCCGATCTCGAAGGCGGCCAATATTGCTACGTCATCGCCGCCTGTGCCGGCGTCGACGATGATCTGAGAACGAGATTGAAGGGCGCGCCCCTGGTGCTGTTCGACGGCACGGTGTGGCGCGACGACGAGATGATCCAGGCCGGACTCGGCAACAAGACCGGGCAGAGCATGGGACATATCGCGATGTCCGGAGAAAGCGGCGCGATCAAGCAGCTGGCGGACATCGGGATCGGCAGGAAGATCTTCCTGCACATCAACAACTCCAATCCGGCGTGGCTGCACGCCTCACACGAGCGGCAAACGTTGGAACGCGAGGGATGGGAAATCCCCGCTGAAGGGATGGAGATCGAGCTGTGAGTGAGGCAAAACTGAGTGGAATGACGGCGCTGTCGGTCGGCAAGGGCGTGACCTTGAACAGTGCCAGCGAGCTGGAAGCGGCACTTCGCCATATCGGCGCGACGCGCTATCACAACCTGCATCCGTTTCATAAGCTGCTGCACGGCGGCAAGCTGAACAAGGGCCAGGTGCAGGCCTGGGCGCTGAACCGCTACTACTATCAGTCGACGATCCCAATCAAAGACGCGATGGTGATGACGCGCTTCCGCGATCGCGCCACCCGGCTGGAATGGCGGCACCGCATCGAGGATCATGACGGCGACGTCGGCAGCGAAGGCGGCATCGAGCGCTGGATCAAGCTCACGGAGGGCCTGGGCCTCGACACGGACTATGTCGAATCCACCGAGGGCATCCTGCCCGCTACCCGTTTCGCGGTCGAAGCCTATGTGCATTTCTGCCGCGACCGCTCACCGCTGGAGGCGATCGCCTCGTCGCTGACCGAGCTGTTCGCGCCGAGCATCCATGAAGAGCGTATCTCGGGCATGCTCGAGCACTACAATTTCGTCAACAACGACACGATGAGCTACTTCAAGCGGCGTCTCACCCAGGCGCCGCGCGACGCCAACTTCGCGCTGCATTACGTCAAGGAGCACGCCACCACGCCGGAGCAGCGCGCCGCCGTGTGCAACGCGCTGATCTTCAAGACCAACGTGCTGTGGGTGCAGCTCGACGCACTGTATTACGCCTATGTCGAAGGCAACATCCCGCCCGGCGCCTTCGTGCCGAAGGAGGGGTAGCCGTGTCCCGTTTGAACCACCGCTCTCGTACCGCGAACGGTGCACTCCCTCCCCCCTTGCGGGGGAGGGTTGGGGTGGGGGGTCCACACGGGAAGTCTTTGCTGGGACCCCCACCCCCGACCCCTCCCCGCAAGGGGGAGGGGAGTGCCATCGTGCTCTGCGCGGCCACCGTGCTTCTTCACGACTACACGACTTAGAGACCCGCCATGGCTCCGCGTCACATCCAAGTCACCGAGACCAGCCGCGTGGTGCTGCCGCGACACACCAAGCTGAAGTTCGACGAGACGCGCCAGGTCTGGGTCATCCTCGCCCCTGAGCGCGTGCTGGCGCCGGACGAGATCGCGGTCGAGGTGCTCAAGCTGTGCGACGGCGCGCGCGCCGTCGCCGGCATCATCGACGATCTCGCGGCGAAATATGCCGCGCCCCGCGACGTCATCGCGACCGACGTCGTCGCCATGCTGCAGGATCTCGCTGACAAGGGATTCCTGACCGAGGTTCGGGAGACGACATCATGACCGAGCTCACCGAGACGACGCCGCAGATCGCCGCGAATGACGGCCTTGCCGTGCTGGAGCGGCGCGGCTCCACGGCCGAGACCTACGGCATCCCGCTCGCCGTGCTGGCCGAGCTGACGCATCGCTGTCCGCTGCAATGCCCCTATTGCTCCAACCCGCTGGAGCTCGATCGCGCCGGGCAGGAGCTGACGACGGCGGAGTGGAAGAAGGTGCTGTCGGAGCTCGCCGAGATCGGCGTGCTGCAGATCCATTTCTCCGGCGGCGAGCCGACCGCGCGCAAGGATCTGGTCGAGCTGGTGCAGCATGCCAACGACGTCGGACTCTACACCAACCTGATCACCTCGGCCGTGCTCTTGACCCGCGAGCGGCTCAAGGAGCTGGCCAACGCCGGGCTGTCCCATGTCCAGATCAGCTTCCAGGGCAGCGAGGCCGGCATCGCCGACCGCGTCGGCGGCTACAAGGGCGGCCACGTCAAGAAGCTCGAGGTCGCGCGCTGGACCCGCGAGCTCGAGCTGCCGCTGACGGTCAACGCCGTGATGCACCGGCAGAACCTGCATCAGCTGCCTGAGATCATCAAGATGGCGGTCGATCTCGATGCCGACCGGCTCGAGGTCGCCAACGTGCAGTATTACGGCTGGGCTCTGAAGAACCGCGCCAGCCTGATGCCGACCTACGCCCAGCTAGAGGAGACCGACCGCATCGTCGAGGACGCCCGCGAGCGGCTGAAGGGCACGCTGACCATCGACTACGTGGTGCCGGACTATTACGCGCTGCGGCCGAAGAAGTGCATGGGCGGCTGGGGCCGGCAGTTCTTCAACATCTCGCCCTCGGGCAAGATCCTGCCCTGCCACGCCGCCGAGAGCATCACCGGGCTCGACTTCATGTCTGTCCGTTCGAACCATTCGATCGCCTGGATCTGGCAGAACTCCGAGGCCTTCAACCGCTACCGCGGCACCGGCTGGATGAAGGAGCCGTGCAAATCCTGCGAGTTCCGCGAGATCGATTTCGGCGGCTGCCGCTGCCAGGCGTTCGCGCTGACCGGCGACGCCGCCAACACCGATCCGGCCTGCACACTGTCGCCGCTGCACGAGAGCATCTTCAAGCAGGCCGAGCGTGACGCGGCCTCGGGCCAGGACCGCTTCCTCTATCGCAACTTCGCCGGCGGCACGCCGGAGAACGGCAACGATGCCTGACGCCGAAGCCGGCCGCGCCTCCGCGCACCGCAGCGATCCGTTCATCCCGCTGACGTCGGAATGGCTGGATGTCTCCGGCGGTCACCAGATCTATGTCGAGAGCAGCGGCCGCGCTGGCGGCATTCCCGCGGTTTATCTGCACGGCGGGCCGGGCTCCGGATGCCAGCCGGATCACCGCCGGCTGTTCGATCCCGAGCGCTTCCACGCCGTGCTGTTCGACCAGCGCGGCGCCGGCCGCTCGCGTCCTGCACGCAGCCGCGACAACAACACCCTGCCCGACCTGATCGCCGACATGGAGGCGATCCGCGAAAGATTCGGTTTCGAGCGCTGGATCGTCGCCGGCGGCTCCTGGGGCGCCACCTTGGCGCTGGCTTATGCGCAGGCGCACCCGACGCGCGTCACGGGGCTGGTGTTGCGCGCGACCTTTTTCGGCACCCGCGCGGAGGTGGCGACCGCCTTCGGCGAGACGCTGGCGCGCTTTCACCCGGCCCTGCACCGCGACTTTCTGGAGCTGCTGCCGGAGAACGAGCACGCCGATCCGTGCGACGCCTACTTCCGGCGCATCCTCGATCCCGATCCGGCGATCCATGGCCCTGCCGCCCGCGCCTGGCACGATACCGAGCGCGCGCTGTCCGAGGTGAAGCCCGCGCGCGCCCGGCTCGACCGCCTCGCCATCCGCTCCGGCACCGCCTTGCCGGCGACGCCGTTCATGGAGGCGCACTATTTCTCGCACGACAGCTTCATGGCGCCGGACCAGTTGCTGCGCAATGCGAACAGTCTCAGCGGGATTCCCGGAATCATCGTGCAGGGCCGCTACGACCTGCTTTGTCCGCCAGCGACCTCGGCACGGCTGGCGGAGGTGTGGCGCGACGCCGAAATCCGTGTCGTCGAAGCCGCAGGTCACAATCTTTATGACCCCGGCATCCGCGATGCGGTCATGAAAGCCATCTCCGACATGGCTAAGCGCACGACCGCGCCTTAAACATGTGATCGTCTCCCCTCATTCCTGAGGAGCCATGCGCAGCATGGCGTCTCGAAGGATGAGGCCGATCCATCCCGACCTCATGGTTCACCAGGCAATGCGCAAGCATTGTCCGCGAGACGCGCCCGAGGGGCGCTCCTCACCATGAGGAATTGGCCGCCAAACAAGGACATCTGCAATGCCCATCGCCGGGAAAGGCATGCTGTTGACATCGATGAATATCGATGCCGCTGACGAAGCCGACTTCAACCGCTGGTATGACAGCGAGCATCTCGAAGAGCGCGTGGCCATCCCCGGCTTCATCGAGGCGCGGCGCTATGTCGCCGAGCAGGGCAGCCCGAAATATCTCTGCCTGTATTCGACCGAGACGATCGACGTGCTCGACAGCGTGCCCTATCGCGCCCGGCTGGCGTCGCCGACGGAATGGTCGAAGGCAGTGATGGCGCGGTTCAAGAACATGATCCGCAGCGTCGCACGCATCACGATCTCGATCGGCGCCGGTCGCGGCGCGGTGCTCGGCATCATCCGCCTGCGGCCGAAGCCGGGACAGGACGGGGCGCTGCGCGACGCGCTGCAGATCGAGCTCGATCCGAGCGAGGTCAAGGGCGTCATCTCGATGCACCTGCTCGAGGGCGATGCTGATCTCTCCGGTCCGGCAGCCGGGGTTCCTGCGAGCTCGCGCGATGCCGACTGGTTCATCCTCATCGACGGCACCGACAGTCATGCCATCGCGACCTTGATGACCACGCGCTTCGCGGCGATCGACGGTCCGCTGGCGACGCAGATCTCGGCCGGCATCTACAGGCTGATGTGGGACCTGAGCCGCGCGGACATCGCCTCTGGCTGAGCGCGCATTGTTCTGCATCAATGACGCGAGCGTGCAACCGGCAGATGCAGCCGCTCGCCACAATGCCGCAACGCAACAAATTCAATGTCAGCATCACGCCCGCAATGCGGCGCCGCACACTGTGCACGAAGGGCAGCTTTGCAAATTTGCCTTTGTGTGCGCCTTGGAATGGCTCTAGTCTGATAGAACTATTCAATTGAGCCATTCAAAAAGCAGAAGGGCGACGAACAGGACCTGCTCCGGACTCCCAATCGATCCCCAGCCGATCCTGAACAAGCAGTCGTCCTCACGTCAGGAAGGCCGCGCGCTCATGGTTCGCCGCGCGGACAGGGTATGAATGAGAGCGACTGATATCTCGGCCCCCGACTACTTTCACAAAGTAGTCGATTGCCAATGGGCTTGTCCCGCACACACTCCGGTCCCCGAATACATCCGCCTGATCGCCGAGGGTCGCTACAGCGACGCCTACATGATCAATTGGAAATCGAATGTATTCCCGGGCATTCTCGGACGCACTTGCGATCGCCCTTGCGAGCCCGCCTGCCGACGCGGGCGCGTCGAGGAAAGCCCGGTCGCGATCTGCCGCCTCAAGCGCGTTGCGGCCGATTTCAAGGACGACGTCCATCAGCGCATGCCGCGCCCTGCCCCGAAGAACGGCCGGCGCATCGCGCTGGTCGGCGGCGGCCCGGCCTCGCTGACCGTTGCCCGCGATCTCGCGCCGCTCGGCTATCACTGCACCGTGTTCGACGCAGATCCCAAGCCCGGCGGCATGATGCGCTCGCAGATCCCCAAATTCCGCCTGCCCGACAGCGTCATCGACGAGGAGACGGGCTACGTGCTCAGCCTCGGCGTCGACTACAAGGCCGGCCATCGTATCGACAGCCTCAAGAAGCTGCTGGCCGAGAACTATGACGCCGTCTTCATCGGGTCCGGCGCGCCACGCGGCCGGGAGCTGAACATTCCAGGTCGGGAGGAAGCGGCGGCCAACATCCATCTCGGCATCGACTGGCTATCCGGCGTCTCGTTCGGCCACACCGACAAGATCGGCAAGCGCGTGATCGTGCTCGGCGGCGGCAATACCGCGATGGATTGCTGCCGCACGGCGCGGCGGCTCGGCGGCGAGGACGTCAAGGTCATCGTCCGCTCCGGCTTCGAGGAGATGAAGGCGTCTCCGTGGGAGAAGGAGGACGCGCTGCACGAGGACATTCCGATCCTCAATTATCTCGTTCCGATCGCGTTCCACCATGCCGCCGGCAAGCTGACCGGCATGACCTTCCAGAAGGTGAAGGCGGAATATGACGCCAACGGCGGACGCTCGCTGGTGCCGTCCGGCGAGCCCGACGAGACCTATCCGTGCGACGACGTGCTGGTCGCCGTCGGCCAGGAGAACGCATTCCCCTGGATCGAAGCCGATTGCGGCATCGAATTCGACAAGCGGCACATGCCCAAGGTCGATCCGACCACCTTCGTCTCGACCAATCCAAAGGTGTTCTTCGGTGGCGACGCCGCGTTCGGGCCGAAGAACATCATCTGGGCGGTCGCACAGGGCCACGAGGCCGCGCTGTCGATCCATCGCCTGCTCTCCGGCGAGGACATCACCGAGCGCCCGCTGCCCGAGGTGCACATCTCCTCGCAGAAGATGGGCATTCATGAATGGAGCTATGACAACGACATCTCCTCCGAGAAGCGCTTCAAGGTGCCGCATCGTGACAAGGTCGTGGCGCTGAAGGACATCCGCACCGAGGTCGAGCTCGGCTACGACGTCAAGCTCGCGCTCGGCGAGGCGCATCGCTGCCTGAATTGCGACGTGCAGACGGTGTTCTCCGACACGCTGTGCATCGAATGCGACGCCTGCGCCGACATCTGTCCGATGGATTGCATCACCTTCACCGACAATGGCGAGGAGGCGGATCTGCGCGCGCGGCTGAAGGCGCCCTCGCTGCATCCCGACCAGAGCCTCTACGTGTCCTCGGATCTGAAGACCGGGCGCGTGATGGTGAAGGACGAGGACGTCTGCCTCCATTGCGGCCTGTGCGCCGAACGCTGCCCCACCGGTGCGTGGGACATGCAGAAATATTTCATCGAGACGACCCACGCAGGTAACGCATGTCCCAGCAAGCGCCGCTCAGCAGCGTAAACGACTTCGTCGTCCGCTTCGCCAACGTCAACGGCTCCGGCTCGGCCAGCGCCAACGAATTGTTCGCGCGCGCCGTGCTCCGCCACGGTGTGCCGGTATCCCCGCGCAACATCTTCCCGTCGAACATCCAGGGCCTGCCGACCTGGTACGAGGTGCGCGTCACCGAAGCGGGCCATCTCGGCGCGCGCGGCGGCGGCACTGATTTGATGGTGGCGATGAACCCGCAGACCTGGGACAAGGACGTCGCCGGTATCGCGCCGGGCGGCTATCTGTTCTACGATTCCACCAAGCCGATGCCGGCAACCAAGTTCCGCGACGACATCACCGTCATCGGCGTCCCGCTGACCGCGATCACCAACTCGACCTATTCGGATCCGCGCCAGCGCCAGCTGTTCAAGAACATCATCTATCTCGGCGCGCTCTCAGCGCTGCTCGACATGGATCCGAAGCTGATCGAGCAATTGATCGGCGAGCAGTACAAGGGCAAGGAGAAGCTGCTCTCCTCCAACGTCCACGCGCTGCATCTCGGCCGCGACTGGGCGCTGCAGAATTTGAAGTGCCCGATCGGCCTGCGCATCAAGAAGGCCGACAAGGTCGGCGACCGCATTTTCATCGAGGGCAACAACGCCGCCGCGCTGGGCGCCGTCTATGGCGGCGCCACGGTCTGCGCCTGGTACCCGATCACGCCGTCGTCTTCGCTGGCCGAAGCGTTCAGCAACCACTGCAAGAAACTGCGGCACGATCCGGAAACCGGGCAGGCCAAATACGCGATCGTGCAGGCCGAGGACGAGCTCGCCTCGATCGGCATGGTGGTCGGCGCGTCCTGGAACGGCGCCCGCGCCTTTACCACGACATCGGGCCCCGGCGTTTCGCTGATGACCGAGTTCATCGGCCTGTCCTACTTTGCCGAGATCCCGGCCGTGATCATGAACGTGCAGCGCGCCGGCCCCTCGACCGGCATGCCGACGCGGACGCAGCAATGCGACCTGATCGCCTGCGGCTATGCCTCGCACGGTGATACCAAGCACGTGATGCTGTTCCCCGAAGATCCGGCCGAGGCGTTCGAGTTTGCCGCTGCGGCGTTCGATCTTGCCGAGCGGCTGCAGACCACGATTTTCCTGATGCTCGACCTCGACATCGGCATGAACCAGCGGCTGTGCCGGCCGCTGAAGTGGGACGATGCCAAGCAGTATGACCGCGGCAAGGTGATGACGGCGGAGATGCTCGACGAAGGCCGCGACTTCGGCCGCTATCTCGACGTCGACGGCGACGGCATTCCGTTCCGCACCTACCCCGGCACGCATCCGACGAAGGGCTCCTACTTCACCCGTGGCACGTCGCGTGACCGCTACGCGCGCTATTCCGAGGAAGGCGCCGTCTATGCCGACAACGTGCAGCGCCTGCTGCGCAAGTTCCAGACCGCGCAAGACATGGTGCCGCGGCCGCTGCAGGCCAATGCGAGCAAGCCGACGCGATATGGCGTGATCTATTTCGGCTCGACCGCGCCGGCGATGGACGAGGCAATCGGACTGCTGGAGGCGCGCGGCTGCCAGCTCGACCGCCTGCGCATCCGCGCCTTCCCGTTCCATTCGAGCGTGGCGAGTTTCATCGCCGAGCACGATTTCGTCTATGTGGTCGAGCAGAACCGCGATGCGCAGTTGCGCCAGCTCATCGTCACGGAGAACGGCATCGACCCGGTCCGCCTGGTGCCGATCCTGCATTATGACGGCACGCCGATCACGGCGCGCTTCATTGCCGATGCGATCGGCGACCACCAGGACCACATCAAGGTCACCCCGCTGCGCAAGGCCGTGTCATGACGTGCTCTCCGCTCTCTCCGCCGTCATGTCCGGACTCGCCCCGCCTGCGCGGCCATAACCGCTTCGGAGCGGCGAAGGCCCGGGCATCCACGTCTTTCCTCCCGGCCCCGACGTGGATGGCCGGGACAAGCCCGGCCATGACGATGCCGGGTGATGCGAGGCTCTCATGACCTACATCGCAAAGCCGAAGTTCCAGCATCCGGGCATCAAGAAGAACGCGCTCGGCTACAGCCATCGCGACTACGAGGGCAAGATTTCGACCCTCTGCGCCGGCTGCGGCCACGATTCGATCACGGCCTCGATCATCGAGGCCTGCTTCGAGCTGTCGATCGAGCCGCATCGCGTGGCAAAAATCTCCGGCATCGGCTGCTCGTCGAAGACGCCGGACTATTTCCTCGGCAATTCGCACGGCTTCAACACCGTGCACGGTCGCATGCCCTCGGTGCTGACCGGCGCCAACCTCGCCAACCGCGAGCTGATCTATCTCGGCGTCTCCGGCGACGGCGATTCCGCCTCGATCGGCTTCGGCCAGTTCGCCCACGCGATCCGGCGCGGCGTGAACATGACCTATATCGTCGAGAACAATGGTGTCTACGGCCTGACCAAGGGCCAATTCTCGGCGACCGCCGACCGCGGGTCGAAGTCGAAGAAGGGCGTCACCAACACCGACAATCCAATCGACCTGGTCGGCATCGCGCTGCAGCTCGGGGCCACCTATGTGGCGCGGTCCTTCTCCGGCGACAAGAAGCAGCTGGTGCCCATCATCGAGGGCGCCATCCAGCACAAGGGCGCGGCGTTCATCGACGTCATCAGCCCGTGCATCGCGTTCAACAATCACGCCGGCTCAACCAAGAGCTTCGACTATGTCCGCGAGCACAACGATGCCGTGAACCGGCTCGACGTGCTGACCGGACGCGATCCGATCGAGATCGACCAGGATCCGGGCACGGTGCAGATCGTCGAGCAGCACGACGGCTCCAGGCTGGCGCTGCGCAAGATCGACGCCGACTACGACCCGCATGACCGGCTCGGCGCCATGACCTTCCTCCAGAAGCATGCCGCGCAAGGCCAGATCGTGACCGGGTTACTCTATGTCGACCCTGAGGCCGACGATCTGCACAGCCACCTCAACACGGTGGAGCGGCCGCTCAACCGACTGGAGGCCGCGGATCTGTGTCCGGGACAGGCCGCGCTCGACAAGATCAATGCGAGTCTGCGCTAGCAGACCGCTGCGTGGAGAGCGTGTGCTCTGTAGCCGTCCTTCGAGACGCCTGCCTCCGGCGGGCTCCTCAGGACGAGGGCGGAGTGCATTGCGCCCGCTTCTGGCGGGGCTGTCGCATTTCACAATCGGAGTTTTGCGCTTCTCTATCTCCACGTCATGGCCGGGCTTGTCCCGGCCATCCACGTCGTTCGGCACGCTGAGAACCACGTGGATGCCCGGGACAAGCCCGGGCATGACGGAGTAACTAACTGGCAGATCGTTCGTTGCGACAGCTCGGCATATCCTGGTGAGCCGCGCCCTCGCTCCTCATCGTGAGGAGCGCCGCAGGCGCGTCTTGAACCATGAGGCCCGTCATCGTTGATGACGATTACGCCCGCAGCGCGCTCGCCCAAACGCGATCGAGCTGCGCGATCGCCGCTGGCAGCGGCAGCGCCGAGAGCGCGTCGTCGCCACCACTCACAAGCCCAAACTCGCGCAGCCGCAGCAGCGCCTCATCGATATTGAACGCCCGACCCAGCCCGAACATCTGCTGCAGCAACTCCTCGACATGGCTGCCCAATGCAGCACGCGAGAGCGGCACCGACGCCAGCAGCAGGCCGCCATAGGCCAGCATCGCTTCCTTCCAGTCCTGGTCCTCGGCCTCGCCGATCAAATAGTTGAAGATGCCGGAATTGTTGTTGACGTTGCGGAAGTAGATGTTGTCGGTGACCTGCTTCTGGTGGATCAGCGACTGGCGGTGGAAGTTGCCCCATTGCCGCAGGATGAAGGCGCCGAGCGCGAACAATCCCGACAGCGCCGCCAGCGCCTGCTCCGTATCGTTGTCGTGCACGGTGCCGCTGAGGCCGAGATAGAAGCCGGCGACGATGAACAGCACCGTCAAGGTCGAGGCCAGCTTGAGCAGGATCGGCACCCCGCCGACCAGCGCCGGCACGCCCAGGGTCAGCTGCTCGCGCAGGCCCATGACGACGCGGACGTTCGGCAGCAGCGCCTCGAGGTCGAAGCGCGCGATGTGGCGGAAATATTTGAACAGCACCGCGCCGCCGCGGATCTTGTTGCGGCCGCGCCAGGCGGCGGCCTTGCTCTTCTTCTTGACCGGCTCGTCGGGCTTGGTCGCGACCATCAGCACGATGTCGTCATAGACCTCGATCTCATGCTTGCGCCGTCGCAGCCCATACAGCATGGGGACCTCGATCGTCTCCTGATGCTGGCCACGCCGGAACATCCGTACAGCACGATAGTCGGAGATCGGCGCCTTCAGCTTGACCCGCACCAGCGCATGCTCGGCAAAGGCGCGCTCGATCTCGTCATGGCTGATCTCGATGAAATTGGCCTCGCCGAGCACCCGCACGACTTCGTCGGCGAGGCTGCGATAGGCCGCGTCGAGATCCTCCGGCGATCGACGGCGGCCGACCGGCACCTCGGGATCGAAGTCGAAATAGGCGTCGCGGAACCGATCGAGCTCGTCGAAATATTGATGGTGCAGAATCGCGCCGAGCATACGCGCCAGCTGCCGCAGCTCGCTGGCCTGGGCGTCATCGACATGGCCGTTCGAGATCAGGCCATCAAGAATGTCCGACTTGCGCAACGGAATGAACCGGTCCCGCCGCTCCGCCGCCGCCGTCTTCCCTGGTCCGACCACGCCTCTCACGCCCGAGCTTCGATCTGCGCCATTGACAGCCGATCCGGCTGCACGGGCCGGCGCGTCCGGCCAACCCGCATACCATAGCGCCCCGATCCCGTTCACGCCACTCGCCGCAACACGTAAGCTGCAGGTCCCGCCTGCAGAACGAGAGACTGATCATGACCGACGCCGGACAGCAGACATCTCCGTTCCGGGCCATCCGGGCCATCGACTACACCGTCATCCTGGTGCGCGACTGGTCCGCGATGCGCCGCTTCTATGAAGAGGTGCTGGGCTTTCCCCTGCTGCGCGAGCTGTCACAAGGCTGGATCGAGTACCAGGCCGGCAGCAACACGCTGGCGCTCGCCCGGCCGCAACGGCTGGCCTCGGACCAGCCGACGCCGCCAGGGAGCGCATCGCTTCAGCTCGCCTTCAAGGTGACCCGCGACGATGTCGACCGCTGCGCGGCCGAGCTGACCGGCAAGGGCATCGCCCTCATGGAGCCGCCGACGGACCAGCCCTTCGGCCACCGCACGCTGTTCTTCAGGGATCCCGACGGCAATCTGCTCGAGGTGTTTGCGGACATCTAAGGCTTGGCGGCCGCGCTAGGCGGCCGCCGGTTGTATCCGGGGATTGAGCACGTACTCCTTCAGCACCTTGTCGGTGGCGGCGTCGACTTCCACCAGCGAGACGTCGTAGCTCCAGAGATCGGCGAGATGCTGCAGCACGCGCTTGGTGTCGGTCTCGCTGAGCTGGGCCCCCTTCACCACGGTATGCCGCAGCATCAGGCGGCGGTCGCCGGCGAGATCGACATCGACCACCTCGATGTTCGGATCGATGCAACCGACGTCGTACTGCTTGGACAGCTCGCGGCGGACGCGGCGATAGCCGCGCTCGTCATGAATGGCGTCGACGAGGATGCCGGCGCGCTCGGCCGGATCGTCATGCAGGTGGAAAAGTCTGAGCTGTCGGATCAGGTTGGGGCTGAGGAACTGGCTGATGAAGCTCTCGTCGCGATAATTGGCCCAGACGTCGCGCAGCACCGCCATCTCGTCGCCGGTGCCGGCGATGTCCGGAAACCATTCGCGGTCCTCGTCGGTCGGGTCCTTCACGATGCGCTCGATGTCCTGCATGATCGCAAAGCCGAGCGCGTAAGGGTTGAATCCGGAGAAGCGCGGATCGTCGAACTCCGGCTGGAAGACGACGTTGGTGTGCGACTGCAGGAACTCCAGGAAGTTGCCGTCGGTGAGGCGGCCGTTCTGGTGCAGCCGGTTCATGATGCGATAATGCACATAGGTCGCCGTGCCCTCGTTCATGACCTTGGTCTGGCCCTGCGGATAGAAGTATTGCGCGATGTGGCGGACGATGCGCAGCAATTCGCGCTGCCACATCGCCAGCCGCGGCGCGGTCTTCTCCAGGAAATAGAGCAGGTTCTCCTGCGGGAGGCCGAGCAGCGCGCGGCGCCGCTCGACGTTCAGCATCGCATTGGTCTTGACCGGGCCGGTCGGCACCGTACGCCAGAGATCGTTGAACTGGCCCTCCTCGTAGAGCCTGCGCTTGCCGGCGCGCTTCTCCTCCTCGCGGAAGTCGAGCTTCTTCTTGCCGGGATAGCGGTCGACGCCGTGCGACATCAGCGCATGCGCCGCGTCCAGCGTATGCTCGACCGCGAGCCGGCCGTAGCGCTCCTCGCATTGCGCGATGTAGCCGCGGGCGAAATCGAGATAGTCGAGGATGCCGTCGGCGTCGGTCCACTGCTTGAACAGATAGTTGTTCTTGAAGAAATGGTTGTGGCCGAACGCGGCGTGCGCGATCACCAAGGTCTGCATCGTCGCCGTGTTCTCCTCCATCAGATAGGAGATGCAGGGCGAGGAGTTGATCACGATCTCATAGGCGAGGCCCATCAGGCCCTTGCGGTACGAGGCCTCGTGGTAGGCGAAGTGCTTGCCGAACGACCAGTGCTTGTAGAACAAGGGCATGCCGACCGAGGAATAGGCGTCGAGCATCTGCTCGGCCGTGATCACCTCGATCTGGTTGGGATAGGTGTCGAGCCCGAGCTCCTTTTCGGCGACGGCTTCGCAGGCATCGTGGATGCGCTGCAGGGTGAGGAAATTCCAATCCGCGCCCTCGAACAGCAACCCGCTCATGACGCCGCCCTCTCCTGCGTGGTGCCGCGACGCTGAAACAGGTCGTGGAACACCGGGAAGATCTCGCTGCGGTCACGCACCTTGCGCATCGACAGCGGCTCGCCATCGGCGCGCAGCCGCTCATACAGCGACCACAGCGCGGAGTCCGGCATCTCGAACGAATAGGTGCCGGATTCACCGACCTCGAGATAGGCGAAGAACTGCGACACCGGCAGGATGTTGTCGGTCAAGAGCCGCGCGACGTTCTCGGAATCCGAGGTGGCGTTGTCGCCGTCGGAGGCCTGCGCCGCGTAGATGTTCCAGTCCGAGGGGCGGAAGCGCGAGCGGACGATGTCGTGCATGCATTGCAGGGCGCTCGACACCAAGGTGCCGCCGGATGCCGGTCCATAGAAGAAGGTCTGCTCGTCGACCTCCTCGGCGCGATCGGTATGACGGATGAAGACGATCTCGACATGACGGTAGCGCCGGGTCAGGAACACGTAGAGCAGCATGTAGAACCGCTTGGCGAGGTCCTTCATGTGCTCCGACATCGAGCCGGACACGTCCATCAGGCAGAACATCACGGCCTGCGCGATCGGCTTCGGCACGGCCTCGAAGCGGCGGTAGCGGATGTCGATCGGATCGATGAAGGGAATGCGCTTGGCCTTGGCCTTCAGGGCCTCGATCTCGGCCAGCAGCGCGGCGCGCTTGTCGTCGTCGGTCTCCTGCTCCAACTGGACTTCCAACTCGGCAATGGCTTCCGGCCGCGGCCGGCGCAGCGCCACGCGGCGGGCCAAGGCGCGGGTGACGGTTCGGCTGATCGAAATGTTGGCCGGTGAGCCCGACGTCGAATAGCCGGCACGCACCAGCCCCTCGCTCTCGGCCTCGGCGAATTTGCGCTTGGCGAGATCAGGCAGCTCGAGATCGTCGAGGAAGAGATTGACGAACTCCTCCTTGCTCAGCACGAAGCGGAACGCGTCCTCGCTGTCGCCCTGCCCCGGCGCCGACTTGCGGCCGCTGCCGTCGCCGGAGCGCGGCAGGATGTCGCCTTCGACGAACTTCTTGTTGCCGGGCAGCACCATGTCGCGGGTGCCGCCCTCGCGGCGGAAGCGCGGCTCGTCCATGCCGTCGAGCGGGATCGAGACCTCGCCGCCCTCCAGCACGTCCTTGATGTCGCGGTCCTGCGAGGTCTTCTTGACCGCTCCCTGAACCAGGGCCTTGGCGCGGCGCAAAAATCGCTGGCGATTTTCGAGACTTTTGCCGCCCGGATTCAGGCGCCGATCAATGATGTGCATGACCACGTTCCATACGCCTCCTGCTGCAGCGGCTTCGACTCCTGCTCTCCCCCGCCGCGATGCCGCGGCGCAGTATCGGACCCGACACTGCAACGGCACCCTCTGCCTGTCCGACGCCTCCCAGCGAAGCTCAGCGTCGAACGTTCATCTCGTTCGTAACCCTGGCGCCGACGTCAGACCGATGGCCTGCCGCACCTGCAGTGAACATCGGCGCCGGACCACGATCAACCCGCCTGCTTCACGCGCATGTACCACTCGACCAGCCGACGGACCTGCCGCTCGGTGTAGCCGCGTTCGACCATGCGCGCGACGAAGTCGTCGTGCTTCTTCTCGGTCTCGCCGTCCTTCTTGGTACCGAACGAGATGACCGGAAGCAGATCCTCGACCTGCGAGAATATCCTCTTTTCGATGACTTCGCGGATCTTTTCGTAGGAGGTCCAGGACGGATTTTTGCCTCCATTCTGGGCTCGGGAGCGCAGCGAGAACTTGACAACCTCGTTGCGGAAGTCCTTCGGGTTGGCGATCCCGGCCGGCTTCTCGATCTTGGTCAGCTCCTGGTTCAACAGCTCGCGATTGAGCAACTGTCCCGTATCGGGATCCTTGAAGTCCTGATCCTCGATCCAGGCGTCGGCGTAGTCGACGTAGCGATCGAACAGGTTCTGGCCGTAATCGGAGTAGGATTCGAGATAGGCCTTCTGGATCTCGTGGCCGATGAACTCGGCGTAGCGCGGCGCGAGATCCGCCTTGATGAATTCGAGGTAGCGCTTCTCGATCTCCTCGGGCAGTTGCTCGCGCTTGATCGACTGTTCCAGCACGTACATCAGATGCACGGCGTCGGCCGATACTTCCGCCGTATCGTGATTGTAGGTCGCAGCCAGCACCTTGAAGGCAAAGCGGGTGGAGATGCCGTCCATGCCCTCGTCGACGCCGGCAGCATCGCGATATTCCTGCACGCTGCGCGCCTTCGGATCGGACTCCTTGAGGCTCTCGCCGTCATAGACCCGCATCTTGGCATACAGCGTCGAGTTCTCATGCTTGCGCAGGCGCGACATCACCGAGAAGCGGGCGAGCGTGTCCAAGGTCGCCGGCGCGCAGGGCGCGGTGGAGAGCTCGGAGCCCTGGATCAGCTTCTCGTAGATCTTGCGCTCCTCGGTGACGCGCAGGCAGTACGGCACCTTGATGACGCAGATGCGGTCGATGAAGGCCTCGTTGTTCTTGTTGGTCTTGAAGCTCTGCCACTCCGACTCGTTGGAGTGGGCGAGGATCACGCCGTTGTAGGGAATGGCGCCGATGTTCTCGGTGCCGATATAGTTGCCTTCCTGCGTCGCCGTCAGCAGCGGATGCAGCATCTTGATCGGCGCCTTGAACATCTCGACGAATTCGAGAATGCCCTGGTTGGCGCGGTTGAGACCGCCCGAATAGCTGTAGGCGTCGGGATCGTTCTGCGCGTAGGTCTCGAGCTTGCGGATATCGACCTTGCCGACCAGCGAGGAGATGTCCTGGTTGTTCTCGTCGCCGGGCTCGGTCTTGGCGATGCCGATCTGGCGCAGCCGCGACGGCTGGATCTTGGCGACGCGGAACTGCGAGATGTCGCCGCCGAAGGCTTCGAGCCGCTTGTAGCACCACGGGCTCATCAGGCCGGACAAGCGGCGGCGCGGAATGCCGTATTTCTCCTCGAGCATCGGGCCCAGCGTGTCGGGATCGAACAGGCCGAGCGGCGACTCGAACACGGGGCTCAGCTCATCTCCGGCCTTGAGCACGTAGATCGGATGGGTTTCCATCAACTGCTTCAGCCGTTCGGCCAGCGACGACTTGCCGCCGCCGACCGGTCCGAGCAGATAGAGGATCTGCTTGCGCTCTTCGAGACCCTGCGCGGCGTGACGGAAGAAGCCGACGATGCGCTCGATCGTGTCCTCCATGCCGTAGAAGCCGGCGAATGCAGGATACAGGCGAACCGTCCGGTTCAAAAAAATACGGCCAAGGCGTGGGTCCTTGGCCGTGTCTATCATCTGAGGCTCGCCGATCGCAGCTAGTAGTCGTTCAGCGGCGTTCGCGTATCGCATCGGGTCGGTTCGACACGATTCTAGATATTCCTGCATCGACATGTCGGTCTGGCTGCGTGCCTCGAACGACCTTGCGAACGCGTTGAACAACGAATCGTTGTACATGATCCCTCTCCACGTAGGTTCCGCCGCACTGCTGCAACGGGCCGAGATCCAAGTACGTTCCTGCTGATCCCGAACCGACTCAGAGTGAAGCGCGCTAGCCCCCATTGGGCACCGTCTTCGTCCTTTTCCGCAACGCAAAGTGCATGCAGCATATGCCCTATCAACATGCACTTCGCTCAATAGTTCGGCAAAAGCCGGCCGACTCTCCCCATTTGTACCTCATTGTCTCTGCTTCGCAACATCCGCAATACCCCGGCACCGTAGTCTCCCTGCGCCGCACAAGGTGTTGTGAAGCCACGTGAACTGGTGGCGTGACAGCTCCAAAATCAGTCTCTCTTCCCGAAGTGAACCGCGAGTGAACGCAGCTCTTCTCGCGAGCGCTCCAGGCAGGGAACGTCTCATTCGCTGCGCGACCTGATGCGCGCCGGCCACGGCGGCCGACCAAACATGGGCCTGCTGCGACCGCATCTGCCGTCGCTCATACAACGTCCTCGAGCGAGCGATGACCGCGCGCATCTCATAGGGCCGCGCGCACGCATGTTCGCCGCCAGATCCGAACGTCGTGAAATAACGCGCGGCCGAAGCCGGATGGATCACTCGATGCCGATCATTGCCATGATCACACGGCAGTTCGCCGCTGAGCATCTGCAGCCGGAAAGCATCATGGGTTATACGCCGACACTCGTGAGGCGCTGCCGAGGCGACAACCGCGAGACGTTCGCCATGATCCGTTGCGTAGGGCACCATTACCCAGAACACATGTGGCACCTTTCCAGCATTGCAAGCCGGAGAAGCTTTCGATCGACGGCATTTGCTTGCCTCCCGGGAGCCTCTCCGGCGCACGAGCGCTGCTGAGGTTGACGCAGGCCGAACGCCGACCGCGCTCTGGCGGCTCCGCCGCGCGCTTCGGCCGGAACGATCAGCGGCGGGCTTCGCGTCGCCTGCCGATCTCCCTCCGGACGCGCCCCGCCGGCACGTCACCCCGGCTCGAAGCTCTTGGGATTCCAGAGGGATCAATCCATTATGAATGGCGTTCTCCTGAGGGCTGGCGCATAGTTGTTCATGTGAGGTCCCGATCGACCTGGCAGCTGCCAGGCGGGAACCCAAAAAAGCAAGCCGACGCACATAGATAGGCATCATGAATCCGGTCAAAGCTCTCGAAGAACACGGCCAGGCGGTCTGGCTCGATTTCCTCGCACGCGGCTTCGTCGCCAAAGGCGACCTCAAGCGGCTGATCGATGAGGATGGCGTCAAGGGCGTCACCTCGAATCCCGCGATTTTCGAGAAGGCGATCGGCAGCTCCGACGAATATGACACACCGATCGCCACGGCGCTGAAGAACGGCGATCGATCGCCGACGCAGCTGTTCGAGGCCGTTGCCGTCGAGGACATCCAGAATGCCGCCGACGTGCTGCGGCCCGTCTATGACCGCTTCGATGGCAATGACGGCTTCGTCAGCCTCGAAGTCTCGCCCTATCTGGCGATGGACAGCAAGGGCACGATCGCCGAGGCCGAGCAGCTCTGGACGGCGGTCGACCGCAGGAATCTGATGATCAAGGTGCCGGCGACCAACGCCTGCCTGCCGGCCATCCAGCACCTGATCTCCAAGGGCATCAGCGTCAACATCACCTTGCTGTTTTCGCAAGACGTCTACCGGCAGGTTGTCGAAGCCTATATTGCCGGCCTCGAAGCCTACGTCGGCGCCGGCGGCGATCCGTCGCATGTCGCCAGCGTGGCCTCGTTCTTCGTCAGCCGCATCGACAGCGTGGTCGACAAGCAGCTGGACGAGAAGATCGCCCAGGCCAATGATCCGACCGAGAAGGAGCGGCTGGCCGCGCTCAAGGGCAGGATCGCCATCGCCAATGCAAAGATGGCGTATCAGGACTACAAGCAGCTGTTCGCCGGCGCGCGCTGGGAGCGGCTGGCCAAGCAAGGGGCAAAGCCGCAGCGGCTGCTCTGGGCCTCCACCGGCACCAAGAACAAGGATTACAGCGATGTCCTCTATGTCGAGGAGCTGATCGGGCCGAACACCGTCAACACCGTGCCGCCGGCCACGCTGGACGCCTTCCGTGATCACGGCAAGGTGCGCGACAGTCTGGAGGAAGACGTCGATGCCGCCCAGACCGCCCTTGAGGATCTGGCGAAGACCGGCATCTCGCTCGACGACATCACCGCAGATCTCGTGATCGACGGCGTCAGGCAGTTCGCGGACGCCGCCGACAAGCTCTATGGCGCGGTCGCGCACAAGCGCGCCGTCGTGCTCGGGACCGGGCTTGGGCAGCAATCGATCGCGGTTGCTGCTGATCTGCAGAAGAAGGTCGCCGCCGCCACCGAGGACTGGCGCAAGGACGCCAGGATCCGCCGACTCTGGCACAAGGACGCGACGGTCTGGACCGGCCGAGACGAGCACAAATGGCTGGGCTGGCTGACCAGCGCGGAGAAGGCCGACATCGCCGATTACGGGGACTACGCGCAGCGGGTGAAGGGACAGAAATTCTCCGACGCCGTGGTCCTCGGCATGGGCGGCTCCAGCCTCGGGCCGGAGGTGCTCGCCGAAACGTTCCCGCGCAGGGCTGGCTTCCCCAAGCTGCATGTGCTCGACTCCACCGATCCGGCGCAGGTGCGCGCGATGGAGAAGGCGATCGACATCGCCAGGACGGTGTTCATCGTCTCCTCCAAGTCGGGCGGCACCACCGAGCCGAACGCGATGAAGGACTATTTCTTTGCGCGCGTCTCCGATGCGATCGGGCCCAAGAAGGCCGGACATCGCTTCATTGCCGTGACCGATCCCGGCTCGTCGCTGGAGAAGGCGGCCAAGGCACAAGGCTTCGCCCGCATCTTCCACGGCGAGCCGAGCATCGGCGGCCGCTATTCGGTGCTGTCGCCGTTCGGCCTAGTGCCGGCCGCCACCGCCGGCATCGACGTGCGCAGGCTGATCACGCTGGCGCTGTCCATGGTGCGCTCCTGCGGGCCCGACGTGCCGCCGCTACAGAACCCGGGTGTGCAGCTCGGTCTGGCGATGGGCCTTGCCGGCCTCGAAGGCCGCGACAAGGTGACGATCTTCGCCTCGCCCAAGATCGCCGATTTCGGCGCCTGGGCCGAGCAGCTGATCGCGGAGTCCACGGGCAAGGAAGGCAAGGGCCTGATCCCGATCGATGGCGAACCAGTCGCCTCGCCCGAGGTCTACGGTCATGATCGCTTCTTCATCGACATCAAGGTCGACGGCGACGAGGTGGCGGGCCATGACGCGAAGCTCGCCGCGCTCGAGGAGGCCGGTCATCCGGTCGTGCGCATCGTCATGACGTCGATCGACCAGCTCGGCCAGGAATTCTTCCGCTTCGAGATAGCGACCGCTGTTGCCGGCGCCGTGCTCGGCATCAACCCGTTCGACCAGCCCGACGTCGAATCGGCCAAGATCAAGACCCGCGAACTGACCGCGGCGTTCGAGCAAAGCGGCGCACTGCCGGCGGAGGACCCCGTCGTGGCGATCAAGGGCTGCGAGCTGTACACCGATGCGCAGAACGCCGAGAGCCTGCGCGGGCATGGCGCCGACGGAACGCTCGCGTCCTGGCTGAAGGCGCATCTCGGCCGCGCCGGCGACGGCGACTACATCGCCCTGCTGGGCTATATCGACCGCAATGCAGGCAATATCGACACGCTGCAGCGGATCCGGCTGAGGCTGCGCGATGCCAAGCACCTCGCCACCTGCGCCGAATTCGGTCCGCGCTTCCTGCACTCGACCGGCCAGGCCTACAAGGGCGGTCCGGACAGCGGCGTGTTTCTCCAGATCACCGCCGACGATGCCGAGGATCTGCCGATCCCCGGGCAGAAGGCGAGCTTCGGCGTGATCAAGGCGGCGCAGGCGCGCGGCGATTTCGACGTGCTCACCGAGCGCGGGCGCCGGGCTCTTCGGGTCCATCTCAAGGGCAATCTGAAATCGGGCCTCAAGATGCTCGACAGCGCGATCAGCGAAGCGCTGAGCTAGGAAGGGCCTCGTCGATGCAGCTTGGAATGATCGGTCTCGGGCGGATGGGCGGCAACATCGTGCGCCGCCTGATTCGCGCGGGGCACTCCTGCGTGGTCTATGATCGCGACGCAAAAGCCGTGGCCGCGCTGGTCTCCGAAGGCGCCACCGGCGCCGCGAGCCTCGAGGAGTTCGTCGGTAAGCTCGCCACCCCGCGGCACGCCTGGGTGATGCTGCCGGCCGGCAAGATCACGGAAGCCACGGTCGAGCAGCTCACCGGGCTAATGACCCGAGACGATGTCATCATCGACGGCGGCAACAGTTTTTGGCAGGACGACGTCCGCCGCGGCAAGGCGCTCAAGGAGCGCGGTCTGCACTACGTCGACGTAGGCACTTCCGGCGGAGTCTGGGGCCTCGATCGCGGCTACTGCATGATGATTGGCGGCGATAAGCCGGTCGTCGACCGGCTCGATCCGATCTTCGCCGCGCTCGCGCCTGGGATCGGCGACATCCCGCGCACACCGGGCCGTGATGGCCGCGACCCGCGCGTCGAGCAGGGCTATCTGCATGCCGGTGCGGTGGGCGCCGGGCACTTCGTCAAGATGATCCACAACGGCATCGAATATGGCCTGATGCAGGCCTATGCCGAGGGCTTCGACATCCTCAGGAATGCGAACAGCGCGGCGCTGCCGCAGGCGCACCGCTTCGACTTCGATCTCGCAGATATCGCCGAGGTGTGGCGCCGCGGCAGCGTCATTCCGTCCTGGCTGCTCGACCTCACCGCCAGCGCATTGGCGCGGCAGCCCGGTCTGGAGAAATATTCCGGCTATGTCGAGGATTCGGGCGAGGGCCGCTGGACCGTGAATGCGGCGATCGACGAGGCGGTGCCGGCCGAGGTGTTGACCGCCGCCTTGTTCGCCCGTTTCCGCTCGCGCCAGGAGCACACGTTCGCGGAGAAGATTCTCTCGGCCATGCGCGAAGGCTTCGGCGGACACAAGGAGCCCGAACAGCACCCAGACCCGGCGCGCCAGAGCGCGCCCGAGATCGTCAAGCCGAAGGCGGACCGCGCGTGACCGCCCACCGTTCGCATCAGCCGCAACACCAGAAGCCTGACGCCTGCGCCTTCGTGATCTTCGGCGTGACCGGCGATCTGACCCATCGGCTCGTCTTGCCATCGCTTTACAATCTCGCGGCCAATCATCTGCTGCCGGACAGGCTCTGCATCGTCGGCATTGCCCGCAAGGGCATGTCGAGCGAGCAACTGCGCGACAATCTCATGGAAGGCCTGCGCAAATACGCGACGCGCCCGATCGAGGACGAGATCGCCCAGCGACTGCTGCAATGCGTGACGGCGATCGAGGCCGATCCGAAGGAGCCGGAAAGCTTCGATCAGTTGAAGGCGAAGCTGGAAAAGCTGGAAGCCGCGCGGGAGACCCACGGCAATCGGCTGTTCTATCTGGCGACGCCGCCGAGCGCCTTTGCGCCGATCGCGCAACAGCTCGGGCGCGTCGGGTTGCTGCGCGAGGACGGCAAGGCTTGGCGCCGCCTCGTAGTGGAAAAGCCGTTCGGCACCGATCTCGCCTCGGCCAAGAAGCTGAACGACGAGCTGCTGCAGCTCGTGACCGAGCACCAGATCTACCGGATCGATCATTACCTCGGCAAGGAGACGGTGCAGAACATCCTGGTGCTGCGTTTCGCCAATGGCATGTTCGAGCCGATCTGGAACAGGCATCACATCGACCACGTGCAGATCACCGTCGAGGAGAAGCTCGGCGTCGGCACGCGCGGCAGCTTCTACGACGCCACCGGCGCCCTGCGCGACATGGTCCCCAACCATCTATTCCAATTGCTGTCGCTGGTGGCGATGGAGCCGCCAGCACGGTTCGATGCACATACCGTCCGCTCCGAGAAGGCCGAGGTGCTATCGGCGATCCAGCCGTTGAGCGAACGGGAGGCGCTGCTCAACTCGGTGCGCGGCCAGTACACGGCCGGCATGATCGGCGACGCCGAGCTGCCCGACTATGTCAGGAGCAAGGACGTCCGTACCGACAGCACCACCGAGACCTATGCCGCCTTCAAGCTCACGATCGACAATTGGCGCTGGGCCGGCGTTCCGTTCTATCTGCGCACCGGCAAGGCGCTTGGCGCCAAGCGCACCGAGGTCGCGATCAAGTTCCGCCAGGCGCCGTTCGCGATGTTCAGTTGCACGCCGATCGAAACCCTGGCCGAAAACTATCTGGTCATCGGCATCGAGCCGACCCAGAGCATCACGCTGCAGTTCAACACCAAGGTACCCGGCCCCACCATCCGCACCGACGGCGTGCAGATGAAGTTCAACTACAAGGACTATTTCCAGGCTGAGCCGGCCACCGGCTACGAGACGCTGATCTATGACTGCATGATCGGCGACAATATCCTGTTCCAGCGCGCCGACAGCGTCGAAGCCGGCTGGAAGGCCGTCGAGCCGTTCATCGGTGCGTGGAAGAAGGCTGGCCGCGATGGCCTGCATTCCTACGCGGCCGGCAGCGAGGGACCTGAGGCGGCGGCCGATCTCCTGGCCCGCGACGGCCGCAGCTGGCGCAAGCTGGTTTAGCCGTGGCCGGGCCGCAGGACCGCAAGCTCGTGCGCGTCGCCGACCGGGCGACGATGGCGAGGGTCGCGGCCGAACATCTCCTGGCTCGGACTGATACCAATCCGGGACGCGTGGCCATCTGTCTCACCGGGGGATCGAGCCCGAGGCAGCTCTATGAGCTGCTGGCGACGGACGCTTATCGTGAACGGATTCCATGGCCGCGCGTCCACTGGTTCATCGGTGACGAGCGATATGTTCCGCCCGGCGATTCCCTGCACAACATGACCACGGCACGTCACGTGTTCCTCGATGCCTGCGCGCCGGCCGCGAACATCCACCCGATCGCGACCGATGGGTCGGACCCGGAGGCCATTGCCCGCGACTATCAGCGCACGCTGGAAGCGTTCTACGGCGCCGCGCGGCTCGACTCCGGGCGGCCGCTGTTCGACCTCGTGCTGCTCGGCATCGGTCCCGACGGCCATGTCGCGTCGCTATTCCCCGGCTTTCCCGCAATCGACGTCACCGATCGCTGGGTTGTCGGCGTCGACAAGGCTCACGTCGCCCCCTTCGTGCCGCGGATCAGCCTGACGTTGCCTGCGCTCGCCTCCTGCCGAACCATGCTGTTCGAGGTCGCCGGTGCCGACAAGCGCGCGATCATGGCGCACGTGCTGGCCGGTGAGGACCTGCCCGCCAATCGCGCCCGCTCGATTCAGGAGACGATCCTGCTCATCGACAGCGAGGCCTGGCCGGAGGGGCGAAGTGGCGAGATCTGACCTGCCCCATGCGCTCGTCATCATGGGCGTGTCCGGCTCCGGCAAGAGCACGATCGGACAAGCATTGGGCCAGCGCCTCGGCTGGCGCTTCGAGGATGGCGACAGCTTTCACCCGCCCGCGAACGTCGCCAAGATGAGCGCCGGCCACCCGCTCACGGACGAGGATCGCTGGCCCTGGCTGCAGGCCATTGCGGCGGAGATCGCGCGTTGCCGTACTGCGGGCCAGCACATCATCATCGCCTGCTCTGCGCTCAAGAAGGCCTATCGCGACATCCTCGTCGGCGGCCGCAACGATGTCCGCATGGTCTATCTCCAAGGCAGTCAGGAGCTGATCGGCGAGCGGATGAGCCATCGCGAGGGGCACTTCATGCCGCCGGGCCTGCTCGCCAGCCAGTTCGCCACCCTGGAACCACCTGGGGCCGCCGAGCATCCCATCACCGTCTCGGTCGACGCGCCGGTCGCGGCGATCGTGGACGACATCATGCAACAGCTTCACGCCGGTCGGCGCTGCTCCTGACCGCGAACAGGAAGGGCTCATGACCCGCATCGCTCTCGTCGTATCCGACGTCGACGGCACGCTGCTGACCAAGGACAAGGTTCTGACCGAGCGGGCCGCGAAGGTGGCGCGACGGCTGCACGAATGCGGCGTCGCCTTCACGCTCACCTCGAGCCGCCCGGCGATCGGCATGCGCTTTCTGATCGAGCCGCTGCAGATCAGCCTTCCGGTCGGCCCGTTCAACGGCAGCTCGATCATCGGCGCCGACATGCGCCCGCTCGAGCAGAGCCTGATCCCGCCCGCGGCCGCCGCGCGCTGCGTCGATCTTCTCCATCAATCCGGCGTCGACATCTGGGTCTTCACCAATGATGCCTGGCTGACGCGCAATCCGGACGGCGAGTACGTCCCGAACGAGCGGCGCGCCATTCGCGCGGAGCCGACGATCGTCGACGATTTCTCCCCCTATCTGTCGAACGCCTGCAAGATCGTCGGCGCCAGCAGCGATTTCGAGCTGCTGGCGCGCTGCGAGAGCCAGATGCAGCAGGCATTGGGGGCGGAAGCGACCGCTGTCCGCTCGCAGAGCTACTATCTCGACATCACGCCGCCAGGCCGCAACAAGGGCACCTTCGTCAAAGCGATGGCCCAGCGGCTCGGTATCCCGCTCGACCAGGTCGCGACCATCGGCGACATGCATAATGACGTCGCGATGTTCGAGGTGAGCGGCTTGTCGATCGCCATGGGCAATGCCAGTGACGAGGTGAAGAGCAAAGCCAAGCGGATCACCACGTCCAACCAGGACGAAGGCTTTGCCAATGCCATGGAGATGATCCTGGCAGAAAACGCGCAAGGCTCATCCGCAAGCTGACACGCGGCAGCTCAGGCTTCCGACCGCTGCCTCGCGGGTTTGTCGCTGGCCTTCTTGGCACTGCTCAGATTCTGCGCCGTGTTGATGAGCGCGATATGCGTCAGCGCCTGGGGAAAGTTGCCGGTCTGCCGCCGTGCCTCGGTGTCGTACTCCTCGGCCAGCAGTCCGACGTCGTTGGCGATGTTCACAACGCGGCGGAACAGCGTCTCGGCTTTTTCGGTGGCGCCCGCCAGAACATGCGCGTCGGCCAGCCACAGCGTGCAGGCCAGGAACGCGCCTTCAATCGGCTGCTGCTCGTCCGGAGAGACGTCGCGCGGATCGTGCCGGAGCACGAAGCCATCCCGCAGCAGATGCTGCTCGATCGCCTCGACCGTGCCGCGAATGCGCGAATCGGAGCACGGCAGGAAGCCGACCGCCGGCAACAGCAGCAGGCTGGCATCGAGCAGCCGCGAGCCATAGGACTCGACGAAGCTGCCGAGGCCTTCGTCGTAGCCCTTGTCGCAGACGTCGCGATGAATGGCCTCGCGCAGCCGCCGCCAGCGCTCCAGCGGCGCCTTGAACCCGAACTTCTCCGCGCTCTTGATCGCGCGATCGAACGCGACCCAGGTCATCACCTTGGAAAACACGTAGTGACGGCCATCGCCGCGGCGTTCCCATATGCCGTGGTCGGGCTGGTCCCAGACGTCGGTGAGATGGTCGAGCACCGCGCATTCCAGGTCCCAGGTGCCGTCGTCCAGCTTGAGCTTGGTCATGCGGGCCTGGTGGAAGGCATCCATCAGCTCGCCGTAGACATCGAGCTGGAGCTGCGCATGCGCGGCATTGCCGATCCGCACCGGCTGGGCACCCTCGTAGCCCGGCAGCCACTCGGCCTCCCACTCCATCAGCCGCCGCTGGCCCATGATGCCATACATGATCTGCATATAGGCGGGAGCGCCGGCCGCGGCGCGCAGCAGCCAGTTGTGCCAGGCCAGCGCTTCCTCCGTGTAGCCCGAGTTCATCAGCGCCAGCAGCGTGAATGTCGCGTCACGCAGCCAGCAGAACCGGTAGTCCCAGTTGCGCCGGCCGCCGAGCTTCTCCGGCAGCGAGGTGGTCGGCGCCGCGACGATGCCGCCGGTCGGCGCGTAGGTGAGCGCCTTCAAGGTGATCAGCGAGCGCATCACGAGCGCGCGATGCTCGTCCTGATGGGTGCAGCGCCGCGACCAGTCGGCCCAGAACGTTTCGGTGTCATCAAGCGCCCGATCCGGATCGATCGCCTTGGGCACCGGCAGATGCGACGGACCGTAGGTGAGCACGAAGGGCACGGTGTCGCCGGCAGCGACCTCGAACTCCGCCACCGTGGTCATGTCCTCGCCGCGGGTGGCGACCGGCGTGTGCAACACCGCCATGTCCTGGCCGCAGATGGCGAGCAGCGCGGAGCGATCCTCGGAACGCTTGACCCAGGGAATCTCGATGCCGAACCCGAAGCGGATGATCAGCTCCATCCGCATGGCGACCCGGCCGGAGACGCCGCGGACCAGCCGCACGACATCTGAGGCGCTGCCCCGTGGAGGCATGAAATCGATCACCTCGACGGTGCCGGTCGCAGTTTCGTATCGCGTCTCGAGGATGAGGCTGTCGCCGCGATAACGGCGAGACGTCGATCGGACGTCGCCGCGCGGCTCGATCAGCCAGCGGCCATGGCTGCGATCTCCCAGCAAGGCTGCGAAACAGGCATCCGAATCGAACGCCGGCCAACACAGCCAGTCGATCGACCCGTTCCGGCTCACCAGGGCAGCCGTCTCACAATCACCAATCAGCGCGTAGTCTTCGATCCTGCAGGACATTTGGCATCCGCGTGCAACTGCCCCCCGCAATCCCCCCGTTCTAAACGCCGGCCGGGCTGATCCGTTCGGCGGTCGCCGCCTTCAACGCCGCGACGCTGGTCGCACCGGCGATGTCCTCGAGCTTGATCGGCATCTTGCGGCGCCAGTTCGGATGCTCGTCGATCGTGCCGGGAATATTGGGCTGATCGACCACTTCCAGCAGATCCTCCAGGGAAATCACCAGCAGCCGGGACCGCGTCCGCGACAGGAAGGCGATCGCTGAGTGGACGTCGTTGGCTCGAATGCCGTTTTGGCGGAGCACCTCGTCCCAGAGCCCCAACGCATCCCAGCGATCCTGGTCGCTTTCACCGGGATCGATGCCCAGCCCGCGTTTGGTCTTGAGATCGCCGAACGAGCGCCAGCCGGCATAGGTCGAGAGATCGTGGGTATTCAGCGTCACCAGCGCATTCGGCGGATAGAAGTCGACATCGCGGAAGCACCCGTTGTCGTCGCGTTCGAAGATCATCACCTTGTAGGACCACAATCCCCAATCGGCCATCTGCTCGCGAAAGCCCTCCGGCACGGTGCCGAGATCCTCGCCGATGACGATGCATTCGTTGGCGACGCTCTCGATGACGGTTGCGGCGAGCAGCGCCTCGAACGGCATCTGCACGTAAGCGCCCTGCTTGGCCGGAAATCCGTGCGGCACCAGATAGAGCCGCTTCAAACCGAGCACATGGTCGAGCCGGATCGCGCCGGCATGCCGCATCGACGCCCGGACCATTTCCCGGAACGGCTCGAAATTCTTCAGCGCCAGTCCAGGCGCGTTGAAGCCGGCGAGCCCCCAGTTCTGCCCGACCGTGTTCAAGGGATCGGGCGGCGCCCCGACCGACAGCGTGCGCGAAATGGCGCCCTGCTCGTTCCAGGCATCGAAACCGTCGGATTGAACGCCGACCGCGACGTCGAGATACAGACCGACCTTCATTCCCAGCCGCTGCGCGAGATCCCTGCAATGGCTCAATTGTCGTTCGGCGAGCCACTGCACATAGGCGACGAAATCGGCCTCCCTCCGATCGGGGCCGCTGAGCAGCGCCGCGCAGCGCCCAGCATCGGGCTGCCGCCACTCCTCGGGCCAGTCCCACCACGGCTTCTGGAAGCGATGCCGCAACACCTCGAAGCAGGTGAAGCGCGCCAGCAGATCGCCGCGCTCGGCGCGGTAGGCCATGAACTCCGCCGCCGCGGCGGCGTCGGGCGCAGCCATGAAGGCGTCGAAGGCTGCGCGCAAGGCCGGCCATTTCAACGCCGCCACTCCCTTGTAGTCCACCAGCTCGGCCCGCCGCAGCGGCTCGAGCACCTTGCTGTCCGGCCCGTTCGCGAAGCCGGGCGCCTGCTCCACATCGACATAGAGCGCATTCAGAAACAGCCGGCTATTCGGTGCATAGGGGCTGAAATCGCCCGGCCGGTCGTCGAACAGCGCGTGCAGCGGATTGAGGCCGACGCCATCGGCGCCGAGCTTGGCGCAAAGCGTGATGAGATCGGCAAGATCGGTGAAATCACCCATGCCCCAGTTGCGACCGGTTCGAATGCCGTAGAGCTGGACCGCCAGCAGCCAGACGCGATCGAAATCACCGCCGAAGGCCTTCGCCGGCGCGACCAGCAGCGGCAGCTCCTCGCGGTACGACGACGCATCCACCAGCTCGAGGCGATAGCTGCCGACCGGCAGCTCACCCGGCCACTCGACCAGGGCCTCAGCGGCCTGCCCGGAGGCTGTCTCAGCGTCGCCACGCCTGATGGTCCACCTGACTGGCAGCTTGGCCGCCTCGTTGAGGCGGCTGCGCGCCGGCTGCCCGGACCGAATCACGACCGCGCCGCTCAGCAGCCGATGAGGCGTGGGCCTGGGAAAAGCCTCAACGATGATCTTGAGCGCCGCTTCGTCGGTCACGCGACGGTGCCCCTGACCATCGTAGAATTCTGTCAGGATTCCGAGACTATGGGCTTCGCTGTAGAGATCCATTCGGCACGCGATCTGGACGTAACGGGAGACGTACGTCGTAAATTGTTGTGGGACGGCAAGAAGATAAGCCCCTAACGCCGCGGCATGGCCGTCGTTCCCGGGGGAACAAAACGAGCCTTGCAGCTTTGTAAGGGGGTCGTCTCGGTTTCTAGCGAACCGGGACGCCGTTTTCTTGTCAATGGCATCACCGTGAACAAATTTGCGCACACGTTCGAGAGCGTCACCCCCAAGGACGCTTTCTCCCCTATTCTGCCCTCTTTTGAGGAGAGCCGCATCTGCCGAGACCGAGACATCTTTCGAGACGCCTCCGATCGCAGCTGCATCATCATCCTCTCTCCTAGGTGAGGGCCTCGTGAACCTGATGTCATCCCTGGATTCGCCGAGTCTGCAGACCGAGACCGACGGCGACGGTCTCTGGTACAAGGACGCGATCATCTACCAGCTGCACGTCAAGGCGTTCGCCGACAGCAACAATGACGGCGTCGGCGACTTCGCCGGCCTGACCGACAAGCTGGATTATCTGCAGGACCTCGGCGTCACCACGCTGTGGCTGCTGCCGTTCTACCCCTCGCCCGGCCGCGACGACGGCTACGACATCGCCGATTACGGCAGCATCAATCCCGATTTCGGGACGATGAAGGAGTTCAAGCGCTTCATCCAGGAGGCCAAGCGGCGCGGCCTGCGGGTGATCACCGAGCTCGTGGTCAATCACACCTCCGACCAGCATCACTGGTTCAAGCGCGCCCGGCGCAGCCCGCCCGGCTCCAGCGCCCGCAACTGGTACGTCTGGAGCGACACCGACCAGAAATATCTCGGCACCCGAATCATCTTCACCGATACCGAGAAGTCCAACTGGACCTGGGATCCGGAGGCCGGCCAGTTCTACTGGCACCGCTTCTTCTCGCACCAGCCGGACCTCAATTTCGACAATCCGCGCGTGGTCAACGCGATCATCCAGGTGATGAAACGCTGGCTCGATGCCGGCGTCGACGGCTTCCGGCTTGACGCCATCCCCTACCTCTGCGAGCGCGACGGCACCAACAACGAAAACCTCCCCGAGACGCATGCGATCATCAAGCGCCTGCGTGTCGAGCTCGACAATTACGCCAAGGACAAGCTGCTGCTTGCGGAAGCCAATCAGTGGCCGGAGGACGTTCAGGAATATTTCGGCCAGGGCGACGAATGCCATATGGCCTATCACTTCCCGCTGATGCCGCGCATCTACATGGCGATCGCCCAGGAGGACCGCTTCCCGATCACCGACATCCTTCGCCAGACGCCCGACATCCCCGCGACCTGCCAATGGGCGCTGTTCCTGCGCAACCATGACGAGCTGACGTTGGAGATGGTGACCGACGTCGAGCGCGACTATCTGTGGTCGACCTACGCTAACGATCCGCGCGCACGCATCAATGTCGGCATCCGCCGCCGCCTCGCGCCGCTGATGGACAACGACCGGCGCAAGATCGAGCTGATGAACTCGCTGCTGATGTCGTTTCCGGGCACGCCGATCATCTACTACGGCGACGAGATCGGCATGGGTGACAACATCTATCTCGGCGACCGCAACGGCGTGCGCACGCCTATGCAGTGGACGCCCGACCGCAATGGCGGCTTCTCGCGCGCCGACCCGGCGCGGCTCTACGCGCCGATGATCATGGACCCGGTGTACGGCTACGAGGCGGTCAATGTCGAGGCGCAATCGCGCAGCTTGTCGTCGCTGTTGAACGCCACCAAGAAGCTGATCTCGGTGCGCAAGTCGACGCTGGCCTTCGGCAGGGGCACCATGACCTTCATCCGCCCGGCCAACCGGTCGGTGCTGGCCTATGTCCGGCAGTACAAGGACGAGGTCATCCTCTGCGTCGCCAACCTGTCGCGCTCGGCGCAGGCGACCGAGCTCGATCTCTCGCCGTTCAAGGATCGCGTCCCGATCGAGATGCTCGGCCGCTCGCGCTTTCCCGCGATCGGCGAGCTGCCTTACATGATCACGCTCGCGCCCTACGGATTCTACTGGTTCCAGCTCAAGGAGCGCGAGAAGTCGGAGCCCATCATCCAGCGCGCGGTGCCGGAGTTCGAGACGCTGGTCGTGCCGCTCGGCTCGACCTGGGTATCGCTGGCTCGCACTCGCAGCGTGTTCGAACGCGACGTTCTGCCCGGTCATCTGGCGCGCGCGCGATGGTACCCCGAGCGCTCGGCGGACGCGATCCATCCGACGCTGACCTCGGCGATCCCGTTCTGCGACATCGGCGACAACCGGCCCTGGCTGATCTTCTTCAAGGCCGCTGAGCGCGACGACAAGCTGCGCTATCTGCTGCCGATGCAGATCGAATGGGTCCGCTTCGATCGCGATCGCTACAATCCGCAAGCCTTTGCCGCCGTGCGCCAGGGCGCTCGCGAGGGAACGCTGCTCGATGCAGCGACCAGCCCGATCTTTCTCGCGCTGCTCCTGCACAATCTGAAGCAATCGTTGACGGTCGAGGAAAACGGGGTGCGCCTCGAATTCCGGCCGACGTCGCGGTTTCCGGACAAGCCAATCCGCGAATCCGAGCAGGTGCGCGTGGTCGAAACCGACCGCTGCAGCAGCAAGGCGGTCGTCAACAACGAGTTTTTCATCAAGATCCGCCGCGAGCTGGAGGCCGGCCCGCATCCGGAGATCGAGATCGGCCGATTCCTCACGGAGGCGGTGGGCTTCGCCAATGTCCCGCCGCTGCTCGGCAACATCGAGGTGATCCAGGAGGGCGAGCGGCAGACCGTCGGCTGCGTCCACGGCTTCGTCGAGAACCAGGGCGACGGCTGGACCGTCAGCGCCGCCTATCTTGATCGCTACGTCGACGACCAGCGCGTGTTCGCCGCGAGCGGCGACGTGCGGCAGAGCGAGGAGCTGTCGCCCTATCTGCGCTACATGGCGCAGGCAGGCCGTCGCGTCGGCGAACTGCATGCGGCGCTCGCCTCGCGCAGCGACGTCGCCGATTTCGCGCCCGAACCCACGACCGCAGATCATCTCGATCACTGGATCGACCGGCTGCGCGCCCAGGCCGGACGGGTCCTGACGGACCTGAGCGAGCGTCGCGATCACCTCAAGGATCCGGAACGAGGGCTGGTCGACCAGGTGCTCGCCAGGCGCGGCGAGTTGTCGGAGCGCCTCAGCAGCCTGATCCCGCACCATGTCGGCGGCTGCGACATCCGGCTGCATGGCGATTTCCATCTCGGCCAGATCCTCATCGTCAAGGATGATATCTTCATCATCGATTTCGACGGCGACGAGGAGCAGCCACTCGCCGAGCGCCTGCGCAAGGCGCCGCCGGCCCGCGACATCGCGGGCTTCCTGCGCTCGATCGATTGCTCGGTCCGCGTCGCGCTCGAGCGTGCTCTGAGGGCAGGCCCGGACGATCACGGCCGGATCCCCGCCGCGCTGTCGGAATGGCGCGACCAGGCTGTTACGGCCTTTTTGACGGGTTATCGGGAGATCAAGGCCAACCAGCGCCTCTGGCCGGACGATCCGCACACCGCGGAGGCGCTCCTTAACTTTTTCATGCTGGAAAAAGCCCTCGGAGCGCTCGAATATGATCTGGCTCACCGGCCGGACTGGTTGCGCGTCGCATTGGGCAACCTGCTTCGCGTCCTGTCCGAGCCAGCATCAGCCAGCGAGTCCTCATGACCCATCTTTCTCCCGAGGCGTTTGCGATCATCGAAGGTCGGCATGCCGACCCGTTTCGCTATCTCGGTCAGCACAATGTCGACGGGCGGGCCGTCGTGCGTGCCTTCCTGCCCGAGGCCTCGCGGGTCGAGGTGGTCGGCGAGCACGGCGAAGTCTCGCCGCTGACGCGCATCCATGATGCCGGCCTGTTCACCGGGACCATGCCGTCGCTGCAGCGCTATCGGCTTCGGGCGACATTCGGCGACCACGTGACCGACCTCGAGGATCCCTATCGTTTCCTGCCGATCCTGAGCGATTTTGACCTGCATCTGCTCGGCGAAGGCAACCATGAGCGGCTTTACGACAAGCTTGGCGCGCATCCGATGGTGCTCGACGGCGTCGATGGCGTCGGATTCGTCGTACTCGCGCCCAATGCACGTCGCGTCAGCGTGGTCGGCGACTTCAACTTCTGGAATGCGCGGCGCCACCCGATGCGCGTCCGCGGCAACGGCTATTGGGAGCTGTTCATTCCCCGTGCCAGGGCCGGCGACCACTACAAGTTCGACATCATCGGCCCGCAGGGCGAGCACCTGCCGCTGAAATCGGACCCGATGGCCTTCGCGGCCGAGATCCGTCCCAAGACCGCATCGATCGTGGTCGACGAGACCAGCCTGCCGCGGCCGCGGCCGGCGCCACATGACATCAACAAACTGAATCGACCGGTCTCGATCTACGAGGTGCATCTCGGCTCCTGGCGGCGCAAGGACAACAACCAGTGGCTGACCTATCGCGAGCTCGCCGAGCAGTTGCCGGCCTATGCACGCGACATGGGCTTCACGCACATCGAATTCCTGCCCGTCAGCGAGCATCCGTTCGACGGCTCCTGGGGCTATCAGCCGACCGGCCTGTTCGCGCCGACCAGCCGCTTTGGCAGTCCTGAGGATATCTGCGCGCTGGTCGATGCCTGCCACCGCGAAGGCCTTGCGGTGTGGCTCGACTGGGTGCCGGGCCATTTCCCGGATGATCCGCACGGCCTCGGCCATTTTGACGGGACGGCGCTTTACGAGCACGCCAACCCGATGCAGGGCCGGCATCTCGATTGGGGCACGCTGATCTACAATTACGGCCGCACCGAAGTCGCCAACTTCCTGCGCTCGAACGCGCTGTTCTGGCTGGAGCGCTACGGCATCGACGGCCTGCGCGTCGATGCCGTCGCCTCGATGCTCTATCTCGACTACAGCCGTCCCTCCGGCGGCTGGATTCCAAACAAATATGGCGGGCGCGAGAATCTCGAGGCGATCGAGTTTCTGCGTCGGACCAATATCGACGTGTTCGGTCATTTCCCGCAGGCGACCACGGCTGCCGAGGAATCCACGGCGTGGCCGCAGGTGTCGCGCCCAGTCGACATGGGTGGGCTCGGCTTCGGCTACAAGTGGAACATGGGCTGGATGCATGACACCTTGCGCTACATCAGCAAGGATCCGATCCACCGCAAATATCATCACGGCGAGATCCTGTTCGGCCTGCACTACGCCTTTTCGGAAAACTTCATCCTGCCGCTGTCGCATGACGAGGTCGTGCACGGCAAGCGCTCCATTCTCGGCCGGATGCCCGGCGACGACTGGCAGCGCTTTGCGAATCTGCGCGCCTATTACAGCTTCATGTTCGGGCATCCCGGCAAGAAGCTCCTGTTCATGGGCTGCGAGCTCGCCCAGGAGCGCGAGTGGAATCACGACACCTCGCTCGACTGGCATCTGCTCGGCGATGCCAAATATGCCGGCATCCAGGCCCTGATCCGAGACCTCAACCATCTCTACCGCAACGTGCCGGCACTGCATGAGCGGGACTGCGAGCCGGACGGATTCGAGTGGCTGATCGCCGATGACGCGGACCGCAACGTGTTCGCCTGGGTGCGAAAGGGCTTCGATGAGCGCGCGCGCTGCGTCGTGGTCGTGAACTTTTCGCCCAACGTGTATTACAATTACCGGGTCCGCGTGCCGTTCGGCGGCAAATGGAGGGAAGCTTTCAATTCCGACTCCCTGCATTATGGCGGCAGCAATGTCGGCAATGTCGGCCAGGTCCATGCCTCTGAAGAACACCAGCTCAACCTCATCCTCCCGCCCATGGCAGCGGTATTTCTCGTCCCGGAAGCCTGACGCAATGCGTCTGGCCGCAGGAAGCCACGCCCGTCTCGGAGCAACCTGGGACGGACGGGGGACCAATTTTGCCTTGTTCTCCGCCAATGCCGAGAAGGTCGAGCTCTGCCTGTTCGACAGCCAGGGCCGGCGGGAGATCGAGCGGATCGAATTGCCGGAGCGGACGGAAGATGTCTGGCACGGCTATCTCAACGACGTCTCGCCGGGGCAGCTCTACGGCTACCGCGTCTACGGGCCCTACGAGCCGGAGCGCGGCCACCGCTTCAATGCCAACAAGCTACTGCTCGACCCCTATGCCAAGCGGCTCGCCGGCCGGCTGGTCTGGAGCGATGCCCATTTCGCCTACCGCGCCGGCTCGCCGCGCGAGGATCTCTCGTTCGACCGGCGCGACAATGCCCGCGGCATGCCCAAGGCTGTCGTCATCGACGAGACCTTCAACTGGGGCCGGCGCGAGATGCGGCCGCAGATCCCGTGGGAGGACACGATCATCTACGAGGCCCACGTCAAGGGCCTGACCAACAAGCGCGACGACGTGCCGCCCAATCTGCGCGGCACCTATGGCGGACTCTCCTCGCCCGCGATGATCAAGCATCTGAAGCGGCTCGGCGTCACGACGATCGAGCTGCTTCCGATCCACGCCTTCATCGACGACCGCATGCTGGTCGAGAAGAAGCTCGTCAACTACTGGGGCTACAACACCATTTCCTTCTTCGCGCCGGAGCTGCGCTACGCGCAGGACAATCCGCTCGATGCCTTCCGAACGACGGTGGCGCGGCTGCACGATGCCGGCATCGAGGTGATGCTGGACGTGGTCTACAACCACACCGCCGAGGGCAACCATCTCGGGCCGACCCTGTGCTATCGTGGCATCGACAACGCCTCCTACTACTGGCTCCAGCCCGACAATCCGCGCTTCTACGACGACTTCACTGGTTGCGGCTCGTCGGTGAACCTCACCCATCCGCGCGTGCTGCAGATGGTGATGGACTCGCTGCGTTACTGGGTCGAGGTCTGTCACGTCGACGGCTTCCGCTTCGATCTCGCGACGACGTTGGCGCGCGAGAAGCACGGCTTCGACCGGCGCAGCGGGTTTCTCACCGCGATCCGCCAGGACCCCGTGCTCGCCGGCGTGAAGCTCGTGGCAGAGCCGTGGGACGTCGGCCTCGGCGGCTACCAGGTCGGTGCCTTCCCGTCGCAATGGTCGGAGTGGAACGACCGCTATCGCAGCGCCATGCGCCGCTACTGGAGCGGCGAAGGCAGCCTGATCGGCGAGGTCTCCAGCCGCATGACCGGCTCGTCCGACATCTTCAATCACGACGGCCGTAGCCAACGCGCCAGCGTCAATCACGTCACCGTCCATGACGGCTTCACGCTGGCGGACCTGTTCAGCTACAACAGCAAGCACAACGAGGCGAACGGCGAGGACAATCGCGACGGCTCCAACGACAATCACAGCAACAATTGCGGCCATGAAGGCCCGACCGACGACGTCGCGATCAATGCGATGCGCCGACAGTTGCGCAAGAACCAGCTCGCCTGTCTGTTCCTCGCGCAGGGTCTGCCGATCCTGCTCGCAGGCGACGAGGTTGGCAACTCGCAGCACGGCAACAACAACGCCTATTGTCAGGACAACGATGTCGGCTGGGTCGACTGGAGCGGCATGGGCCGCGAGGGTGACGACCTCATCGACTTCATCGCGCATATGACCGAGTTGCGCCGCCGCTTCGGCCAGATCCGCGCACGCCGCTGGCTGGACGGCCGCCGCTCGGACGGCAGCTTCGGCGTGCTGTGGCTGACGCCTTCGGCGGAGGAGATGACGCAAACCGACTGGACCTTTCCCGACGGACGATTTCTCGCCTACGTGCTCGCCCCGTTGGAACAGGAGCAGGCTCCGATCTTTATCGTTCTGAATGCAGCGCCCGAAGAGATTGGATTCAAATTGCCCGAGCTCGCCGAATACAAGACGTGGCAGCAGGTCCTCGACACCACCGAAGCCCAGCAGAAGCAGGTCGATTTCACCGCCGGGGCCGACCTCAAGGCTCCGCCCCGCTCCGTGCTGGCGTTTGCGGGCCTGCCATGAGCCCCCGTCAGTTCGGACCTCGCATCACCGGGAAAGGCACGACGTTCCGGTTGTGGGCTCCCGCCGCCAAGCGCGTCGATCTGGTGCTCGACGGCAAGCACGAGATGCAGCGCCTCGACGGCGGCTGGTATGCGCTCGAGGTCGCCGGCGCCGGCGCCGGCACGCAGTATAAGTTCCGCATCGACGACGAGCTCGACGTTCCGGATCCCGGCTCGGATTTCCAGCCAGAGGACGTCTCCGGTCCGAGCGAAGTCATCGATCACCGCGCCTACACCTGGCGCTCGGAAAACTGGCGCGGCCGCCCGTGGCAGGATGCCGTGTTCCTGGAAAGTCATGTCGGTACCTTCACGTCGGAAGGCACCTACCGCGCGATGATCGACAAGCTCGATCACCTCGTCGAGACCGGCATCACGGCACTCGAGCTGATGCCACTGGCGGATTTCGCCGGCCGGCGCAATTGGGGCTATGACGGCGTGCTGCTCTACGCACCCGACAGCGTCTACGGCCGGCCCGACGACCTGCGGGCGTTGATCGACGAGGCCCATTTGCGTGGGGTGATGGTGTTTCTCGACGTCGTCTACAATCACTTCGGCCCGGAGGGAAACTACATCGGCCTGTATGCACCGACCTTCTTCACCGATGCGCATACGCCATGGGGCAGCGCGATCGACTACCGGCGCGCGGAAGTGTGCGCCTTCGCGATCGAGAACGCGCTGCATTGGCTGACGAATTATCGCTTCGACGGCCTGCGCTTCGATGCGGTCAATCACATCCTGTCCAACGAGGGTGAGATCCCGATGCTGCACGATCTGAGCGCGGCGGTTGGCAAGCTTGTCGAAGCAACCGGGCGGCACATCCATCTGGTGCTCGAAAACGGCGACAACCGCGCCAGCATGCTGGATTCCGCGGAGGAGCCGCCGCGCGGCAAATTCCGCGCGCAGTGGAACGACGATTATCATCATGCCTGGCACGTCATGCTGACGGGCGAGAGTGGCGGCTATTACGGCGACTACCAGCAGGCGCCGCGCCGCGATTTCGCTCGCGCGCTCGCCTCCGGCTTCGTCTATCAGGGCGAACCGGCGGCATTCTGGGGCGGCGATCCGCGAGGTGAGCCGAGCGGTCATCTGGCCCCCGGAGCGTTCGTCAACTTCCTGCAGAACCATGACCAGATCGGCAATCGCGTGTTCGGCGACCGGCTCGAGGCGCTGGCGCCGCCGCAAGGGATCGCGGCGGCGCTCGCGGTGACGCTGCTGGCGCCGACCGTGCCGATGCTGTTCATGGGCGAGGAATGGGGCTCGAAGCAGCCGTTCCCATTCTTCTGCGACTTCCAGGGCGACCTTGCGCATGCCGTGCGTAAGGGACGCCGCAAGGAGTATGAGTGGGCATACGCCAAACATGGCGACGAGGTCCCCGATCCGCTCGACATCGAAACCTTCAAGTCCGCGATCATCGACTGGGACTCCCGTAATTCATCGCCGGGGCGCGAGCGTCTGGCGCTGGTGCGCGCGCTCCTCGCCGTGCGTCACAAGGAGGTTGCGCCGCGGCTTCCGGGCGCAAAATTCGGCGACGCTGATGTGACCGATGACGGTCGCCTGACCGCGCATTGGGAGATGGGCGATGGCAGCAGGCTGACTCTGCTTGCCAACGTCTCGGACAAGGAGCTCGCGGCTTCGCCGAACGGCGTCCCGGGCACTCCGATCTGGGGCGGCACGCCTGGAGACCGCCTGCCGCCGTGGTCCGTGTTCTGGAGCATCGGAGGATAGCATGCCTCCGGCCGTCCCCCTCGCGACCTATCGCCTGCAGCTCACGGGTGATTTCAACTTCGAAGCGGCCGCGCGCGTCGTGCCGTATCTGAAGGCGCTCGGCATCAGCCACGTCTACGCCTCGCCGTTCATGACGGCGCGGAAGGGCTCGACGCATGGCTACGACATCACCGATCATTCCAAGCTCAATCCCGAGCTCGGCGGCGAGGACGGCTTTGCCAAACTGAGCGCAGCGCTCAAACAGCACGATCTCGGCCTCATCCTCGACTTCGTGCCGAACCATGTCGGCGTGCATTTCGACGACAATCCATGGTGGCTCGACGTCCTCGAATGGGGCCAGGCGTCGCCGCACGCCGCCTCGTTCGACATCGATTGGGACCAGTTGCCGTATCGCGCACGCGGCGGCGTGCTGCTGCCGATCGTCGGCACCTCCTACGGTCATGCACTCGAACATGGCGACATCGAGCTGCGCTATGATCCGGGGGAAGGCTCGTTCTCCTGCTGGTACTTCGAGCATCGGCTGCCGATCGCGCCCGAGCGCTACGGCGAAGTGCTGCGCATCATCGTCAAGGAGGCAGGCGCAGAAAGCAGTGAGACCGGCAGGGCGATCCTGGAGCTCGCCTCGCGCTATCAAGGCCTGCGCCATCCGAACCGCAAGGAAGCGCCGGCATTCAAGGCGGCCCTCAAGGCCATTCCGGGCGCCGCCGACGTCATTGCCCGCGGGATCGCGGCCTACAAGGCCGGCCCCGACCGTGCCGCACAGACGCTCGCCCTGCATCATTTGCTGGAGAGGCAGCACTACAAGCTCGGCCACTGGCGGCTCGCCTCCAGCGACATCAACTACCGCCGCTTCTTCGACGTCAACACGCTGGCGGGCCTGCGCGTCGAGGATGCCGGCACGTTCGAAGCGATCCACCGGCTGGTCAAGACGCTGATCTCCGGCGGCCAGTTGCAGGGATTGCGGCTCGACCATATCGATGGCCTGCGCGATCCCGCACAATATTTTCAGCGCCTGCGCCGGCTGATCCGCGACGCCCGCGGGCCGGCGGCGGGGCCGTTCTACGTCGTGATCGAGAAGATCCTCTGCGAGCAGGAGAAGCTGCCGCGCTTCGCAGGGGTGCACGGCACCACCGGCTACGAATGGATGAACGTGGTCATCCAGCTTTTGATCGACGGCAACGGCCTGGAGCCGCTCGACGAGATCTGGCGCCAGATCAGCAACAAGCCGCCGAAGCTGGCGCCGGTGATAAAGGAAGCCAAGCGGCGCGTGCTGGAGACGCTTCTGACCAGCGAGTTCACCGTGCTGACGCGCCTCCTGGCGCGCATCGCCAACGGCCACTACTCGACGCGCGACTATTCGGAAGACATCCTGCGCCAGGCGCTCGAACTGTATGTTCTTCACTTCCCGGTCTATCGCACCTACCTCACCACAGCCGGCCCGACCGAGACCGACCGCAAGCTGATCGACCACGCCATCGCTGGCGCCCGCGCCGAATGGTTCGCCTCCGACGGCTCGATCTTCGAGTTCCTGCGCGATGCGCTGACCATGGATCTCATCAAGCGCGACCGCAGCACCAACCACAGCGTCCCGCGTGTACGCCGCTTCGCCCTCAAGGTGCAGCAGCTCACCGGGCCCATGATGGCGAAGTCGCTGGAGGACACCGCCTTCTACCGCTTCCACCGGCTGCTCGCGCTCAACGAGGTCGGCGGCGATCCGGCGGCGCATGCTCTCGCCATCGGCGACTTCCACAAGCTGATGCAGGACCGCGCCAGGCATTGGCCGCACGGCATGACCGCCACCGCTACCCACGACACCAAGCGCGGCGAGGATGCGCGCACGCGACTCGCCGCCATCACCGAGCTGCCCAACGATTGGACGTCCGCGATGGCGCGCTGGAAGACCTTGAACGCGCCGCACGTCATCACGGATGGCAAGATGCGCGCGCCCTCGGCGGCGTTCGAATACATGCTGTACCAGACGCTGGTTGGCATCTGGCCGGCAAGCGGCACCGATGACACCCTGCCCGATCGGCTGCAGGCCTATGCGCTGAAAGCCGCGCGCGAGGGCAAGGAGGAGACCAGCTGGCTCAATCCGAACGAGGCCTATGAGAACGGCCTGCGCGCCTTCATCGAACGCATCCTGGACCGCGACCGTTCGACCGAGTTCCTGCAGTCGCTGGAGACTGTCGCCAGACGGCTGGCGCTGCTCGGCGCGCTGAACTCCCTGACGCAGCTGACGCTCAAGGCGACCATGCCGGGGGTGCCCGACTTCTACCAGGGCACCGAATTCTGGGACCTCTCGATGGTCGATCCCGACAATCGCCGCCCGGTCGATTTCGCCGCACGCGAACAGGCGCTGCGTGCGTGCGAGAGTCCCGACTGGGCGCACCTCGCGGACCATTGGCCGGATGGCCGCATCAAGCTGGCCTGGACGCGGCGGCTGCTCAGGCTGCGTAACGAGATGTCCTCGGTCTTCACGGACGGCGCCTATGAGCCGCTCGAGGTGAGCGGACGTCATGCCGATCACATCATTGCCTTCGCACGGCGGCGCGGGCGCGACGCCGTCATCGTCATCACTGCGCGCAACTTTGCGCCGTTTACCGACGCTGGCCGGGTGTGGCCCCACGCGGATGATTTCGAAGCCGAGGTTCATGCCCGCGGTTACACATCTGCGGACATGCAGAACGGCATGGTCGCGGTGTCCTCCATCTTCACGCACATGCCTGCAGCAGTGATCCCGGCGCGGACTGATGCGGCAGCCCACCCGGCTGGTCGACGCCAGACAGCGGCGGCGCCGACCTGATCAGCCCTTCTTCGTCAGCAGCAACTGGCCACGGTTACGGATCGCGGCCTGCGCCGCCTCGGCAAAGCGCTGCAGCAGCCAAGGCAGCACGACCTCGACACGCACGTGATCGTCGGCGACGTCGACATGGCCCGACGCCGCCTGACCGAGCGCGCGAACGCGAAAGATCATCTTGTCGCCCTCCCAGCGCTCTTCGTCGACCTTCAGGACCGGAACGCTGGTCGCGGCGCGGCTGAGACCGGCCTGGAGCCGGCGCACAGCCTCGTCCTTGCCGAGGCGATGCGGAATGGAAACGACAAGCGGACTTGACATCGCGATCTCCTGACTAACAACCGCCTTTTCATGTAGTCATCGGTGGATGCGACCGCAAAGACACACCCTGCATTTTACTTGTTCCCATGCGGAACTTTCGAAGTTCCAACCAGTTTCCTCGGCGAAGGCAGAGCACGTTGTCGCCCCGCTGCCGGGCACTGGAGGGAAGCACATGTCCATCGGAACTATCATCCTCATCATTCTCATCATCGCCCTGCTCGGCGGCTTTTCCGGCATCGGCGGCGGTCCGTTCTACGGCACCGGCTACTACGGCGGCGGCGGCCTTGGCCTGATCATCGTCATCGTGCTGATTCTCGTCCTGCTCGGACGCATCTGATCCGATCGATCTCATAGCCATCCAACTGATCAGTTCGGGCTGACGTGGCCGCGCCACGTCGGCCTGGGCTTGATTGCGCCCCGCATCGCATGCCTCACACTTCGTTCGCGAGCTTCCTCATCGCCGGCTTGATCGCTCCGGCCGCGTCGTCATAGCCCTCCCACGCCCTGGTCTTGGGCAACAGCGCCGGCACGGTTCGGACCGTGTACCGCTTGGGTTCGAGCCCGTTCTTCACCTGCGCCCAGGTCAGCGGCATCGACACGGTGGCGCCTTCGCGGGCGCGCGGCGACAGCACGGCGACGGCCGTCGACATCCGGTCGTTGCGCAGATAGTCGAGGAAGATCTTTCCCCTGCGCAGCTTCTTCGACATGTTGAGCAGATATTGCTCCGGGTTGTCGTTCGCCATCCATTGGCACACGCCCTGGGCAAACGCCTTCGCCTCGGGCCAGCTCACCTTGTCGCGCGCGCCGTGCAGCAACGGCGTCACCACATGCAGACCCTTGCCGCCCGTGGTCTTGCAGAAGCTCTCGAGTCCGAGGCTCTTCAAGCGCTGGCGCATGTCCTTGGCTGCCGCGATCACCTCCTCGAACGCGACGTTCGGCGCCGGATCGAGATCGAACACCAGCCGGCCCGGAACGTCATAGGCGTCCGGCGCGCAATTCCATGGATGCAGCTCGACGGCGGCGACCTGAGCCACCGCGATCAATCCCTCGACGCGATCGATCTGCAGATACGGCTTGCGATCGCCCGAGACCTTGACCAGCTCGAGCAGGTCCGACATGCCCTGCATGCCGTGCCGCTGGAAGAATTTTTCGCCACCGATGCCGTCAGGCGCACGCACGATCGAGCATGGCCGGCCCTTAAGATGACCGATCATCCAGTCTCCGACGGCTTCCAGATAGTTCGCGAGATCGAGCTTGGTGACGGGCTCGCCGTCGCCCGCGTCCGGCCACAGCGCCTTGTCGGGCTTGGAGATCGCAACGCCCATCACGGTCGCCGAGCCCTTCGTCCGAGACGGCGTCTTGTGGACCGTGGTGCCGACGGTCGCGACGCTCGCCGCGGCGCGCGCCACCGGCTTCGCAACCTTCGTCGTCACCACCGGCTCCTCGGCAACGACCTCGCGCGCCGGCTTGTCCTCGCGCAGTGCCTTGAACGAGGCCTGCCTGACATTGCCGTCGCCGGTGAAGCCTGCAAACTCGATCTCGGCGACCAGCTCGGGCTTGAGCCAATGCACCTCGCGCGTCTTGCGCGGCGCGTTCTTGCCGCTGAACGGGCTCTTGTCGGAGGCCGCCGCCTTCAGCGCCGGCATGATCTCCTTCACCGTGTCCTGGCCGAAGCCGGTGCCGACGATCCCGACATAAGCGAGATGATCGTCCTTGTTGACGCCGACCATCAACGATCGGAATTTGCCGTTGGTCGTCTTCCAGCCACCGATGACGACCTCGTGGCCGGGCCTGGTCTTGGCTTTGGTCCAGCTCTCCGTCCGTCCCGAATGATAGGCCGAGTCCAGCTTCTTGGAGACGATGCCCTCCAGCGACAGCTTGCGTGCGGACTCCAGCACCGCCTCGCCGTCGCTCTCGAAGTGCTCGACATAGCGGATGCGCGGCGCCTTGCCTTTGATGTTCCCCTTCAACAGCTTCGCGAGGCGCGCCTTGCGCTCGCGCAAAGGCTGGCGGCGAAGGTCGAACTCTTCGGCGAACATCAGGTCGAAGGCAAAGAAGATCAGATCGTCGGTTTCGCCCGCTGAGATCGCCGCCTGCAGCGCAGAGAAATTCGGATTGCCGTCCTTGTCGAGCGCGACGATCTCGCCGTCGATGATCGCATCCGGCAGCTTCGCGGCCTCCTGCGCGATCGCACTGAACTTGGCCGTCCAGTCCAGGCCCTTTCGCGTCATCAGGGTTGCCTTGCCGCCTTCGACCCTGATCTGCACGCGGTAGCCGTCGAACTTGATCTCATGCCCCCACCCCTCACCGCTCGGCGGCTTCGCGACCGAGGTACACAGCTCTGGGGCGACGAAGTCCGGCAACGATGACACCATGCGCGGCGCCACTGTCTTCGACTTCAGGCTCGCTTTCGTCGTCTTTGCCGACGGCGCCGTCTTCGTCGAAGTGGCCTTGCCGTCGCTGCGGTTCGAATGCCACACCGCATCGGCATTCATGCGCTGTGTCTTGGCGAGCATGAACGGCTTCGGCGCTTTGCCTTTGCCGGCCGCGATCTGCTCCATCGTGCGCCCCGACGCCACTGATTTGTCGGCGTCGAGAATGTCGTTGGCCTCGCCCTCCTTGGCAAATTCGTCGCGATGCTTGATCAGGAGCCAATTGGTGCGCTTGCCGCCGGTGCGATCGTGGCGCATGCGCACCAGCACCCAACTGCCATGCAGCTTCTCGCCATCCAGCGTGAACTTCAGATCGCCCTTCTTGAAGCCGCTCTCGGGATCCTCGCTCTCCCAATAGCCACGGTCCCACAGCATGACGGTGCCGCCGCCATACTCGCCTTCCGGGATCGTGCCCTCGAAATCGCCGTAGTCGAGCGGGTGGTCCTCGACCTCGACCGCGAGCCGCTTGTCATGCGGATCGAGCGACGGGCCCTTGGTCACCGCCCACGACTTGAAGACGCCGCCAAATTCGAGCCTGAGATCGTAGTGCAGCCGCGTCGCGTCGTGCTTCTGGATGACGAAACGCGGCCGCGGCGCACGCGCAACCTTGGCGTCGCCGGACGGCTCCGCCGTCTTGTCAAAATCGCGCTTCTTGCGATAGGTGGAGAGCTTCCTGAACGCCACGGTGATCCCTCGCGTTGAGTGGTAGCGTAGCAAAGCCGGTGAACTCGTGGAACCGGCCGCATCACCATGATGATAACATCGGGCAAAGTTCCGCGTTCCCGCGGCTCAGGGAGCCCAGGCTGCGCTGGCGTCCGCCCTCTGCCAATCGAGAGGGCGCAGGGAAGGCCGGGAGCTCGCCGCCCCCATGGCCCGCCTGCGAAAAAAATGCAGGCGGCAGGTACCACAGGTGCAGCCGAGACATCCCGGCCCTCCCTGCGCGACGGCTTTAACGGCTGCTTCGCGTTCTCCTCGGCGCGCCGGGCTTGTTGGCCACCGTGTCGCGACAATGCGCTTGCGCGCATTGCGCTGGATACCAGCATCGGGGTATCAGGACCGCGCGACTTGACCGTGCATGCCGGATTGTTCGTCGGCGCGACTGAATCACGCTGCAATCCGACACACCCATCGCATTCCGCTGCCGACGTCCGTGACGACCGCGATACGTCCCCTCCGACGCAACGGAACGGGTCGGACTATAATGCTGATTTTACGAAGTCGTCAAGCGAATTATTTTTTCCCGAAGCGACCTTCGCCGGGCCCATGGAACCCACACCGACGCTTGCCCGTTGCAGCCTCGTCCGGATTGTCCAAGGAGACCACGATGGCCCCCCGCGCCTATTGGAAAGGCTCGCTCAAACTCTCGCTCGTCAGTTGCCCCGTCGTCCTCTATCCGGCGTCGACCTCGGTGGAGAAGACGCGCTTCCATCTGATCAACCGCGAGACCGGCAACCGGCTCAAGCAGCAGATGGTCGACTCCGAGACCGGCGACATCGTCGAAGGCGACCAGAAGGGCCGCGGCTACGAGCTGTCCAAGGGACAGTACGTCGAGATCGAGCCCGAGGAGCTGGAGGCGGTCCAGATCGAGAGCAACCATACGATCGACATCGACAGCTTCGTGCCGCGCGACGAGATCGACCAGCGCTATCTCAACGATCCCTATTACATCGCCCCCGACGGCAAGGCGGCCATCGACGCCTTCGCGGTGATCCGCGATGCGATGAAGGATCAGGACCGCGTCGCGCTGGCGCGCATCGTGCTGACCAACCGTGAGCATATCATCGCCATCGAGCCGATGGGCAAGGGCATGCTCGGCACCACCCTGCGCTTTCCCTATGAGCTGCGCGACGAAGCTGAGTTCTTCGACGACATCAAGGCGCCGAAGATCACCAAGGACATGGTTGAGCTCGCCGGCCACATCCTGCAGACCAAGGCGGCGCATTTCGATCCCTCGGAGTTCAAGGACCAATACGAGACCGCGCTGAAGGCGCTGGTAAAACGCAAGGCGTCGGGCAAGCCGATCAAGCTACCGGAGCCGGAGGAACGGCCCGACAACGTCGTCAGCCTGATGGATGCGCTGAAGCAGAGCCTGAACGGCAAGAGCGGAAAAAAGACGGCGCGTGCGGCGCCACGGCGGACGAGCACGCATCGACGCACGGCGAAGAAGGCGCATCGGTCGGCGGCGCGGCAGAGGAAGGCGGGCTAAGTACGCCGTAGCCCGGATGAGCGCAAGGCGGCACAATCCCGAGCCTCAGCTTTTCTTCGATGATTTCTTTGCTGTCTTCCGGCTGGTCTTCTTCGTGGTCTTCTTGCTCGATGCCTTCTTGGTTGTCTTTTTCGATGACTTCTTCGCCGATGTCCGCGCGCTCTTCTTCGGCGGCACCTTCTTGCCCTCGCGGCGCGCCTCCGACAGGCCGATCGCGATGGCCTGCTTGCGGCTCTTGACCTTGCGACCGGAACCGCCGCTGCGCAGCGTGCCGGCCTTGCGCTTCTTCATGGCCCGGCCGACCTTGGCCGATGCCTTGCGCGAGTATTGTCGTGCCATGAACATCCTCCCGATTGCGACACGTAAACCGCGTCGGCGAGACGAAAGTTCCAAAGCGCAAGCTGATGCCGCGTACCTCCACACATGCTTTCACGATCGCGGGAATCGAAGCCCGTCGATACATCGAGATTCCAATGCAGCTTCGCGCTCGTCGCTTCGATGACGGATAGACCGAGAAGCCGATCAGACGTTCTGATCCGCCGCATGAGGCGCAACTGGACAAGGCGACGTTCCGAATGATGCGTCCCTGGCCTCTTCCTCAGTCAGCAATTTCAGGAGCACCGTCCGCTTGGACTCATCGTTGAATTCAGCGAGACGTTTCCTGAACAGGATGAGGTTCTGCAGATGAATGTATTCTTCCATGACCGACCTCACTGATGGGAGCCAAGAACAACGCGTCGGGCTGACCTTGATTGAGATGAATTTCGGGCATGATGCTCTTCCCGGTATCGCCGATGACAATCTCTGCGCCGCAGTCGGCAGCCTCGCCCCCCCAAAATTCAGATCGCGTTCTGACAAGCCGAGACATGGCACGTCCCGTGTTTACACCATTGTGCATGCAAACGCACGATCAGCTGCGCCGATCAGGTGGCACGACCGCAGTCTCGATCATCCGTTGATCCAGAGAACGGGCGCCTGCGGACGTACTGTGCCGCAGCGCGACATGACCGGTTGGTCAAAATTGCTCGTAAATTTAACGAAACGAGCTGATGCCGCCCGCGGGACACGCAAGCTCGCCATCGAATGGCGATGCCAACGCCCCTGACACATAGGACCAGTCGGCCGATACGACCAAAGCTCAGTCCGGCGCGCGCAGCCGATAGCCGATGCCGGTCTCGGTCAATACGAATTGCGGGCGCTCGGGATCGGCCTCGATCTTCTGCCTGAGCTGACGCACATAGACGCGCAGATATTGCGCGTCGGTCAATTCGTCCCACAGCTCCTTGAGCAGGAAGCGGTGCGTCAGCACCTTGCCGGCGTGCTGCACCAGGACGCGGAGCAGATCGTACTCCTTGGGCGACAGCTTGATCTCGCGCTCGCCGACCTTGACGATGCGGCGGACGAGATCGACGGAGAGATCGCCGGAGCGGAACACCGGACGCTCGCCCTGCACCTGCAACTGATGCCGCAACGCCGCGCGCAGCCGCGCCAGCAATTCATCCATGCCGAACGGCTTGGTGATGTAGTCGTCGGCGCCGAGATCGAGCGCCTGGACCTTGCCCGCCTCGTCGCCGCGGCTGGACAGCACCACGACCGGCACAGCCTCGTTGCGGCCACGGATGGTACGCAGCAGCTCGAGCCCGTCGATGTCGGGCAGGCCAAGGTCGAGAATGATCAGCGCCGGCTCCTGGCCCAACAGATCCAGCGCAATCCTGCCGTTCGAGGCTTCGAGAATCTCGTAGCCCTGCGTGGTCAGGCCCATCCGCAGCAGCTTGCGGATCGGCGGCTCGTCGTCGATCACGAGCACCTTGATCGGAGCGCCGGTCATGCGGCCGTATCCAGCGGTCTGGCCTGCGCCAGCACCGGCAGGCGGATGGTGAGGACCGCGCCGCGCCGATCGGTGCGGTTGCCGGCGAAGATGCGGCCATGCATCGCCTCGATGAAGCCGCGCGAGATCGCGAGCCCCAGCCCGGTGCCGGGCCGCACCTGGTCGCCCTTCTGCACGCGATAGAACTTGTCGAACACGTGCTCGACCTCCGCGGCGGGAATGCCGTCGCCTTCGTCACGGATCTCGAGCACGACCCAGTTGTTGTCGCGGGCCGCACGGATCGCGATCGAGGTCTCGGGAGGCGCATATTTGGCGGCGTTGTCCAGCAGATTGAACAGCACCTGCTCGAACAGCACCGCGTCGACCTCGACCATCGGCAGATCGGGCGCCAGCTCCAGCGAGACATGATGACCGGCGAGGATCTTGCCCGCGCGCCGCAGCGCGCTGCCGACGATCTCGCCGACGTCGTGGAGCGCGGCGTTCGGCACGATCGCGCCCGATTCCAGCTTGGTCATGTCCAGGAGATTGGCGATGAAGCGGTTGAGCCGCTCGGATTCGTCGATGACGGTGGCGAGCAGGTCGAGCTTCTCCTTGTCGGACAGCCTGGCGGCCAGATCGCGCATCGTCGAAGCCGCGCCGAGCACGGAGGCGAGCGGCGTCTTCAGATCGTGCGAGATCGAGGTGAGCAGCGCCGAACGCAGCCGGTCCTGCTCCATGGTGCGCTTGACCTTGTCCATGTCCTCGACCAGCAGCACGCGCTCGATCGCGAGCGCCCCCTGGTCGACCAGGGCATCGAGCAGCCGGCGCTGGTCCGGCGTCAGCAGCGGCCCGGTACGATCGTCGTCGATGCCAATGACACCGATCGAGCCGCGCCCGGTGCGCATCGGCAGGAACAGGCGCTTCGCGCCGGGCAGCGTGTCGGAGCCGCGGCCCGCTGCGCGGTCGTTACTCCAGGCCCAGCTCGCCGCGGCGAGGTCGGCGTCGTCGAGCTGATCCTCCGGCGGGTAGCCGGTCATGACCGTGAGCTTGCCGTCCTGCGGCAGCAGCAGCACCACCCGCACCTTCAGCATCAACGCCGCCTGATAGGCCGTCGCCCACAGCACGTCGTCGAGGGTCGCGGTGCCCGCGAGCTTGCGGCTGAAGGCGTAGAGCTGCTCGGTGGTCCGGATGCGCTGGGTGGCCGAATCCGCCTGAACGCGCACGCGCGCGGCGACGTTGGACACCAGGATGGCGATCAGCATGAAGAAGAAGAACGCGCCGATGTTGGTCGGATCGGTGATCGTGAACGTATACAGCGGCGGCAGGAAGAAGAAGTTGTAGCAGAGCGAGGCGGCGAGGCTCGCCAGCAGCGACGGCCCAAGACCGTAACGCGCGGCGACGCCGACCACGGCGGTCAGGAACACCAGATCGACGTTCTCGATACCAAAGAAGGGCTGGATGAGCTCGGCGAGGCCAAGGCCGACAGCCGTGATCAGCAGCGCCATCAGATAGGGCTTTGGCTGCAGCGGCTCGCTGCGCGGGCGCGTCTGCACCGACGGGCTCGGCGTGTCCGGCGCCTCCTCGCCGGCGATGACGTGGATGCTGATGTTGCCGGCGCGCCTGACGAGGTCATGCACCACCGAGCCCCTGATGATCTCGAACAGGCGCGAGCGGCTCGACTTGCCGATGATGATCTGGGTGACGTTGTTGGCCTGCGCGAAGCTGATGAGGTCATCCGCGATGCGCCGGCCGACGCCCGGAATCGTCAGCGCCTCGCCGCCGAGGGTCTCGGCCAGCCGCAGCGTATCGGCGAGCCGGTCGCGCTGCTTGTCCGTGAGCTGCAGGTTGCGCCGGGTCTCGATGGTAACGGCGGTCCACGGCGCGTGGACACGGTCGGCGAGCCGCTTGGTGTAGCGCACCAGCCCTGTCGCCCGCGGATCCTCCGACACGCAGACGAGGATCCGCTCGCCGGCTGCCCAGGGTCCGGCGATGGCGTTGGCCTGCATGTGGGTGAGCAGTTGCTCGTCGACGCGCTCGGCCGTCCGGCGCAGCGCGAGCTCGCGCAGCGCGGTCAGATTGCCGGGCGAGAAATAATGCTCCAGCGCGCGCTCGGCCTGTTTGGGGACATAGACCTTGCCCTCCTTCAGCCGCTGGATCAGATCGTCGGGCGTGAGGTCGATCAGCTCGATGGCATCGGCCCGGTCGAGGATCGAGTCCGGGACGGTCTCGCGTACGCGCACATGGGTGATCTGGGCGACGACGTCGTTGAGGCTCTCGATGTGCTGGACGTTGACCGCCGTGTAGACGTCGATGCCGTGCGACAGCAGCTCCTCGACGTCGAGATAGCGCTTGGGGTGGCGGCTGCCGGCGGCATTGGTGTGCGCAAGCTCGTCGACGATCGCGAGCTTGGGACGGCGCGCGATCACGGCATCCAGATCCATCTCCTCGACGATCTGGTCCTTGTAGGAAATATGTTTGCGCGGGACGACCTCCAGGCCGCGCACCAGCGCCTCGGTCTCGGCGCGGCCATGGGTCTCGACGAAGCCGATGACGACGTCGACGCCGGCCCTCAGCTTGGCATGCGCGCTCGACAGCATCTCATAGGTCTTGCCGACGCCGGGGGCGGCGCCGACGAAGATCTTGAGCTTGCCGGCAGGACTGTCCTCCCGCCGGGCCGCTTCGAGCAGGGCTTCCGGCGAGGGACGTTGGTCAGGATCGCGGCGTTGACTGGCCATGCGGCATTATAGACGGAGGGACCTCGGCGCCAAGGCCAGGACCGTTAAGGCCAGGACCTTTAAGGCCAAGACCCTCAAGGCGCGGCCGGCAAGGCTTCATTGCGGTTTGGCAGCATCGAGCGCCAGATTGAGCGCCAGCACGTTAACGCGGGGTTCGCCGAGCAGCCCGAGCAGACGGCCCTGGGTCTGCTGAGCGATCAGGCTGCGGACGCTGGCCTCCGGCAAGCCGCGTGCCTTGGCCACCCGCGGCACCTGGAACAGCGCCGCCTCCGGCGAGATGTCCGGATCGAGCCCGCTCGCCGAGGTCGTCACCAGATCGACCGGCACGGCCTGGGCGGGATTCTCCGCCTTCAGCTTGTCGACGTCCTCCTTGACGCGGTCGGCCAGCGCCTTGCTGGTCGGGCCCAGATTGGAGCCGGACGAGTTGGCGGCGTTGTAGGGTGCCGGCACGGTCTTGGTCGCATCGTTCGGATCGGCGGCCGAGGTCGCGGACGGGCGGCCGTGGAAATATTTGTCGTCCTTGAACTCCTGGCCGATCAGCGCCGAGCCGATCACCTGGCCGTTGCGCGTGATCAGGCTGCCCTCGGCCTGCGCCGGAAAGATGGTGCCGGCGACGACGGTCATGGCGAGCGGGTAGATCAAGCCCGTGATGAGCGTGAGGGCGAGCAGGACAAAGATGGCGGGACGGATTTCTTTGAGCATCGGTGTCTCCTATTTTTCTCCGTCATTGCGAGGAGCGAAGCGACGAAGCAATCCAGGGCTGCGCGCGGGACTCTGGATTGCTTCGCTTCGCTCGCAATGACGCCGGTAAGTGGTCAAGCCAAATGCAAGGCGGTCACGATCAGGTCGATCGCCTTGATGCCGATGAAGGGGATGATGATGCCGCCTAAGCCGTAGATCATCAGGTTGCGGCCGAGCAACGCGCCGGCGCCGATGGCGCGGTAGGCGACGCCCTTCAGCGCCAGCGGGATCAGCGCGATGATGACGAGCGCGTTGAAGATGATCGCCGACAGGATCGCGCTCTGCGGGCTCGCCAGGTTCATGACGTTCAGCACGTTGAGCTGCGGGTAGAACGCCAGGAACATCGCCGGGATGATCGCGAAATACTTGGCGACGTCGTTGGCGATCGAGAACGTCGTCAGCGCGCCGCGCGTCATCAATAGCTGCTTGCCGATCTCCACCACCTCGATCAGCTTGGTCGGATTGGAGTCGAGGTCGACCATGTTGCCGGCCTCGCGCGCGGCCTGCGTGCCGGTGTTCATGGCGACGCCGACATCGGCCTGCGCCAGCGCCGGCGCGTCATTGGTGCCGTCGCCGCACATCGCCACCAGCTTGCCCTTGGCCTGCTCGTCGCGGATGAGCTTGAGCTTGTCCTCAGGCGTGGCCTGCGCCAGGAAATCGTCGACGCCGGCTTCGGCGGCGATCGCCGCCGCGGTCATCGGGTTGTCGCCGGTGATCATGATGGTGCGGATGCCCATCCGGCGCAGCTCGGCGAAACGCTCGCGGATGCCGCCCTTCACGATGTCCTTGAGCTGGACGACGCCGAGCAGGCGCCCGTCCCTGGCGACCGCGAGCGGCGTGCCGCCGGATTTGGCGATGTCGTCGGAGATTGCACGGATCTCGCGGACAAGCTCGCTCTCGACCGGCTGGACCGCGCGCACCGTATTGCCGGAGACGGGCTGGGTCGGGCCGCCGCCGCCGATGGAGTTGAGGATGGCGTCGACCGCGCCCTTGCGCACCGAGGAGCCGCCGGCATCGACGCCGCTCATGCGGGTCTGCGCCGTGAACGGCACGAAGGTGGCGCCGAGCTCGGCCATGTCGCGGCCGCGGATGCCGTACTTCTCTTTCGCGAGCACCACGATCGAGCGGCCCTCCGGTGTCTCGTCGGCGAGCGAGGCGAGCTGCGCTGCGTCGGCGAGCTCCTGCTCGCTGACGCCCCTGACGGGACGGAACGCAGTCGCCTGGCGATTGCCGAGCGTGATGGTGCCGGTCTTGTCGAGCAGGAGCGTATCGACATCGCCGGCGGCCTCGACCGCACGGCCGGACATCGCCAGCACGTTGAAGCGCACCAGGCGGTCCATGCCGGCGATACCGATTGCCGACAGCAGCGCGCCGATCGTGGTCGGGATCAGGGTCACGAACAGCGCCACCAGCACCACCACCGAGATCGAGCCGCCGGCATAGGCCGCGTAGCTCGGGATCGTCACGGTCGCGAACACGAAGATGATGGTGAGGCCGGCGAGCAGGATGTTGAGCGCAATCTCGTTCGGCGTCTTCTGCCGCTCAGCACCTTCGACCAGCTTGATCATACGGTCGATGAACGTCGAGCCTTGCGCCGCCGTGATCTTGACGCGGATCCAGTCCGACAGGACCTGGGTGCCGCCGGTCACCGCCGAGCGGTCGCCGCCGGATTCGCGGATGACAGGAGCGGACTCGCCGGTGATGGCGGCCTCGTTGACCGAGGCGACGCCTTCGATCACCTCGCCGTCGGAGGGAATGGTGTCGCCGGCCTCGACCAGCACGATGTCGCCGACCTTCAGGCTGGTGCCGGGCACGAGCTTGTAGGTGTGATCGGCCGGGTTCGTGCCCGTCAGCAGCTTGGCCTGGCTCTCGGTGCGCGTCTTGCGCAGCGAATCCGCCTGCGCCTTGCCGCGGCCTTCGGCGACCGCTTCGGCGAAATTGGCGAACAGCACGGTGAACCACAGCCAAAGAATGATCTGGAAGGTGAATCCGAGATTCGCTCCGCCGATGACGACGTCGCGCAGGAAGATCACCGTGGTGAGCGCGGCGACGACCTCGACCACGAACATCACGGGGTTCCTGATCATCAACCGCGGGTCGAGCTTGACGAGCGCCGCCTTGATGGCCGGCAGCACGATCTTCGGGTCGAGCATCGTCGACATCGACGAGCGCTTCTGCAGTTTCATGGTTTCCATGGAGGTTGCTCCGAAATCAGAACACGGTGCCGGCAGTCATCGCGAGATGCTCGACGATCGGACCGAGGGCGAGAGCGGGGAAGAAGGTGAGGCCGCCGATGATCAGGATGACGCCGACGACGAGACCGACGAACAGGCCGCCGGTGGTCGGGAACGTGCCGGCGGAGGGCGGGATCGACTTCTTCTGCGCGAGCGAGCCTGCGATTGCCATCGCCGGGATGATCATAAAGAAGCGGCCGACGAACATCGAGGAGGCGAGCGTGAGGTTGTAGAAGAAGGTGTTGCCGGTGAGGCCGCCGAAGGCCGAGCCGTTGTTGGCGGTCGCCGAGGTGTAGGCGTAGAGCACCTCGGTGAAGCCGTGCGGACCGGCATTGGCCATCGAGGCAACTGCCGAGGGCAGCACGACGGCGACCGCGGTCCAGCCGAGATACATCAGCGGCAGCACCAGGATCGCCAGCATCGCCATCTTGACCTCGCGGGCCTCGATCTTCTTGCCGACATATTCCGGCGTGCGCCCGACCATCAGGCCGGCGACGAAGATCGCGAGCACGACGAACAGCAGCATGCCGTAGAGGCCGGCGCCGACGCCACCGACGATGATCTCGCCGAGCTGCATGTTGATGAGCGGGATCATGCCGCCGAGCGCGGTGAAGCTATCATGCATGGCGTTGACGGCGCCGCAGGATGCCGCCGTGGTGATCACGGCGAACAGCGACGAGGCGACGATGCCGAAGCGGACCTCCTTGCCCTCCATGTTGCCGCCGGTCAGGCCGAGCGCGTTGAGCACATTGCTGCCGCTGGCCTCGGCCCAGTAGGTGATGGCGACGCCGGCGATGAACAGGACGCCCATCACCGCGAGGATCGCCCAGCCCTGGCGCTGGTTGCCGACCATGCGCCCGAACACGTTGGTGAGCGCAGCGCCGAGCGCGAAGATCGAGAGCATCTGGATGAAGTTCGACAGCGCGTTCGGGTTCTCGAACGGATGCGCGGCGTTGGCATTGAAGAAGCCGCCGCCATTGGTGCCGAGCATCTTGATCGCGACCTGCGAGGCCACCGGGCCGACCGCGATGGTCTGCTTCGCCCCTTCCAGCGTGGTCGCCTCGACATAGGGCCCGAGCGTCTGCGGGATGCCCTGCCAGACCAGGAACAGCGTGTAGACGATGCAGAGCGGCAGCAGCACATAGAGCGCGCATCTGACGACATCGACCCAGAAATTGCCGACGGTCCGCGCCGAGGCGCGTGAGAAGCCGCGGATCAGCGCGATCGCAAGCACGATACCGGTCGCGGCCGACAGGAAGTTCTGGTGCGTGAGCCCGAGCATCTGCACGAGATAAGAGAGCGTGCTCTCGCCGCCGTAGTTCTGCCAGTTGGTGTTGGTCAGGAAGCTGATCGCAGTGTTGAAGGAGAGATCCTCAGCGACCGCGGACTGTCCTGCGGGATTGAACGGCAGCACGGCCTGCAAGCGCATCACGCCGTAGATGATCAGGAAGCCGCCGACGTGGAACAGCAGCATCGCGACCGTGTAGGTCAGCCAATGCTGCTCGCGGCGCTCGTCGACGCCGCTGGCCCAGTAGATCGCGGACTCCACGGGCCGCAGCACCGGCGACAGGAAGGTGCGCTCGCCATTGAAGACGCGCGTCATGTACCAGCCGAGCGGCTTGGCGAGCGCGACGATGACGGCGCAGTAGAGCAGGATCTGGATCCAGCCGATCACAGTCATGGGATGTGTCCTTGAAGGTGCGAGAGCCGGCGGTCAGAACCGCTCGGGCCGCAACAGCGCGTAGGTGAGATAGATCAGAAGGCCGAGCGACACGGCGCCGGCGAGCGAATAGTCGAAGATCATGGCGCGTCTCCTAGAGTCGCTCGCAGGCGTAGGTATAGCCGATCGCCAAGGCGAAGAAGCCGGCGGCCAGCGCCAGCATCAGGATGTCAAGCATGGTGTGCTCCTCATGCGCGCGAAAGACGCGCAATGCGTGGAGCGGCCGCGAGCGCCGGTGCAGCCACGGTCCGTTCCATGGCGGACAGATGGCATCGGGCCTCGTAGGTTTTCGAGACGGCACCACCGGCTGAGTTATAGGAATCTCATAAGGACCGCGGCATTCCCCGGGCAAAATCGCGCGGCTGCGGGCCTCGTCCGCATATGAGCGGCCGCACGGCGGAGGCGTCTTTATGCGCCGCTTATTTCTCTCAGCCCCCGCCCCTCTCGCATTCCTACGGCGCCGTCGGCCACATTGCCGGTCAGGGCCCACCGGGCCAACGCTCACTGACGACGGGAGGCCAGCATGGCTGCCTTGACGACACGACCGGATGTGCCGGAGCCGGCACAGATCGCGCAGACCACCACGGCGATGCTGGCGGCTTTGCTTGACGACGACGAGGGAGTCTCACCCTTGTCGGCGCGCGGGCGGCGCCGGCTGCGGATTGCACGATTCCTGGAGACCGAGGCGCGCGTCGATGCCGCGCTCGAACTGGTCGCGCTGCAGCTGCCGCGATGGCAGCTTCGCCGCATTGCCTATGACGACGGCGAATGGCACTGCGCATTGTCGCAACAGCGGGAATTGCCGGACTGGCTCGATCGTTGCGCTGAAGCCCGCCACAGCGATCTCGCCCTCGCCATTCTCCACGCCGCGGCCGAAGCCCGCCGTCTCGAGCCGAGCGTCTCGCAGCCTGACGCAAGGCGCGGCATCACGACGGAGCCGGCGGTCGCCGACCTGCTCTGCTGCGACAATTTCTGAGCCGCCGTCATTGCCGCGATGTTGCTTTCCGCTGACAAGGCCACGGAGCTTCCGGCCGCCAGGGTGCTGCTTCGATTTCTGCTACGAATGTTGGTCCTCATCCTGTTCGCCGCGTTCGGCAGCATCGGCTTCGGTCGCAGCCTCGCTGCCCTGCTCTGGATGACGACGATCCTGTGTGCCGTGCTCGCGATGCTGCGTCGGGAGCGCGTGTTCGCCGCGAGCCTGAACCATTGGGACGAGATGATCGGCTACACCGCGCTCTATTGCGCGGTGATGGCGCTGATCCAGCCGTCCGGAAACTAAGCGCCCTTACACCGCTCTTATGCGATCGCACGCGGCGCCATCTCGAATTCCTACCCCTCGCCTTCGATATTGCCGACCATGAGCGCCGATCGTTCCGACCGGCCTGCTCACACCACAGCAAGGATCACACCCGTGAAAGGTCTCGAACCCCCATCGTGCAGCATGCCGGCCCCCGCGCTCGTCTTCATCGGCAAGAACGGCCGTGGCCAGTGGGTCGCCCAGGAGCAGAATGGGCTCTATGGCGGCCTGTTCGTGAGCCGTGCCGAGGCGATGAAATATGCGCTGTTCGAGAACGGCCACCATCCGGAAACCATCGTCGAGCTCGCGCGCACGATCGAGCTCGATGCCGATGGCCGGCTTGCTCCGATCGGTCTGCTGTTCGCGAGCGGAAGGCGACCGGTCGCATGAGCGATGCGCTCAGGATGCAGCCTGGATCGGCCGCACGCTGGCTCGCCGGCACCATCGCGGACATTCCAACCCCGTTCGATGCCAATGGTGCGCTCGACCGCCCGGCGCTCGCCAGACTGTGCGAGCGGCAGATCGAAGCGGGCGCCAGCGCGATCCTGGTCTGCGAAACCGCAGGCGAAGCATCTACGCTCACCGCGGCAGAGCGCGAACAGGTCATTCGCACGGCAGTGACGGCGGCCGCCAATCGGGTCCATGTCATCGCGGGAGCAGGATCCAACGCGACGCTCCAGGCCGTGCAGAACACCCGCCAGGCGGCAGCCGCCGGCGCGGACGCGATCATGTCGGTGGTCCCTTACTACAACCGACCTACGGCAGAGGGAATCTACGCGCATTTCCGCGCCGTCGGCGACGCGACGGCGCTGCCGGTCATTCTGCACGATTGCCCGTCGCGCACGGGACGCGCACTGCCCGACGATACACTGGTGCGCCTTGCGCGGTGGGCGCAATTCGTCGGCCTGCGTGACGGCACCGGCGATATCGCACGGACCGTACATCTGCGATCACGGCTTCCGATCGGCTTCCGCCTGCTGTCAGGCGACGATGCGATGGCCGTGCCGTTCGCGGCCGCCGGAGGTGACGGCAACGTCTCGCTGGTGGCCAACGTCGCACCGCAGCTCTGCAGCGCGCTTTTCGCCTATTGTCAGCGCGCCCGCTGGCGCGCTGCGCGACGGCTGCATCATCAGTTGCTGCCGCTGATCGAGGCATTCAGCCGCGATACGCCGGCCGCAGTCAAATACGCGCTCAGTCTCCAGGGGCTCATCGCCGCCGGCGTTCGTCTGCCATTGACAGCTTTGGACTCTCCCACGATGGCAGCCGTCATGCAGGCCATGACGCTGCTCAGCGCTCACACCGCAGCCGCGTCACGGAGGCAAGAGGTCCGGTGTTGAGAGGGCCCACCGCGCGGTGCCGCGAGGACCGATCGTTCAGAAGCTCCCTTTGTCGTCAACAATCTGCGGCGACCGCGGCCGGACTCTCGCATCACCCGGCAGCGACGGAGACGCCACGGAACTGCGCCGACAGAGCAGCTCGTTGCGCAAGCGCCGCAGCTTGGCCGCGGCGACCGCGGCATGAATGGTCCTGAAGATGCCGCGCAGCGTCTTGATTGGATGCGGCCGCCGGATGGCTCTCAGGCCGATAGCGCCGCGGGCTTCGCGAAACAGGTCAACCGCGCTCATGTCCATTCTCCGTCGGGCCGGCGCCAGATCCGGCCGGCAAGGCGGAAGATGGAGCCCAGCAGCGTAGGAATGCGAGAGAGGCCGAATTCGTCTCGTATAGGAAATCAATAAGTGCAAGGAGGTTCGGCGCTTTCGCGGTAAGCGAGCTTCCACCTAGCGGCCGCGCAGCACCGCGCAAAAAAAAGGGGCGGCCGATCCGGCCGCCCCTTTTGTATCATCGTCGATCGGTCAGAAGATCTTGACCGCGCTTTCCAACGTCTTCCAGACGCCCCAGGCCAGCGGCACGCCGACGAAGGCCCAGAACAGGGCGGCCTTGACGTCGAGGCCGCCCTTGCCGATGCCGAACGACCCGTGCTGGATCGCCGACTCGTTCTTGGCGAGCTCCGCCTGGTACTTCGCGACTTCGTCCGCGCTCATGTTCCACTTGTCATCGACGGGCTTGATCAGGAAGTTGCAGATCAGGCCGGCGAGCAGCATGGCGCAGAGGATATACATCGTCGTGTTGTACAGCTGGTCGCGCGGCACGCCGGCGGCGAGCTGGAACTCGCGGATGTAGTTGACGACCACCGGACCGATGATGCCGGCCGTCGCCCACGCGGTCAGCAGCCGGCCGTGGATGGCACCGACGAACTGGGTGCCGAACAGATCGGCCAGATAGGCAGGTACGGTCGCGAAGCCGCCGCCATACATCGAGAGGATGATGGCGAAGGCCCCCACGAAGAGCAGCTTGGACCCCATCGCTGCGAAGGTCGGCGCCAGCGCATAGAGCACGATGCCGATCAGGAAGAAGCAGTAATAGGTGTTCTTACGGCCGATGTGATCCGAAAGCGACGCCCAGAAGAAGCGGCCGCCGATGTTGAACAACGACAACAGGCCGGCAAAGCCTGCCGCGATGCCCGCGATCGCGGCCTTCTGGCCGGCGTCGAGCTGGTTGAAGCTGACGTCGGGCAGACCGATCAGCTTGCCGGCGAAGATCTCCTGCAGCATCGGCGAGGCCATGCCGATCACGCCGATGCCTGCCGACACGTTCAAGCAGAGCACCCACCAGACAAGCCAGAACTGCGGAGTCTTGTGCGCGTTGTCGAGATGCACATGGTGCTCCGAGATCATTGCCTTCTTGACCGCAGGCGGCGTCCAGCCTTCGGGCTGCCAGCCGACCGGAGCGACGCGATAGGCAAAGGCACCGATCATCATGAAGACGAAGTAGATCACGCCCATCGTGACGAAAGTCTCCCAGACACCCACCGACGTCGGGGTCTTGAAGTAGTTCATCAGCAGGTTGGCGAGCGGAGCACCGATCATCGCGCCGCCGCCGAAGCCCATGATGGCCATGCCGGTCGCCATGCCGCGCCGGTCCGGGAACCATTTCACCAGGGTCGACACCGGCGAGATGTAGCCGAGGCCGAGGCCGATGCCGCCGATGACGCCGGCGCCGACCCACATCATCCAGAGCTGGTGCACATAGATGCCAAGCGCTGCGATCAGCAGGCCGCCACCCCAGCAGCAGGCCGCAACGGCACCCGCCTTGCGCGGTCCGGCCCGCTCGAGCCAGCCACCCCAGACCGCCGCGGAGCCACCCAGCAGTACGAAGAACAGGGTGTACATCCAGCCAAGGCTTGCGACCTTCCAGTCGCAGGTCGTCGTAAACAGCTCCTGCACCAGGGTCATGTCCGGGCAGGCCTGGGTCTTGGTCACGCCGATCGCGCGCGACAGCGGCAGCCAGAACACCGAGAAGCCATACGCCATGCCGATGCACAGATGGATGCACAGCGCAGCCGGAGGAACCAGCCAGCGGTTGAACCCCGCCTTGGCGACCGTGTGCTCACGATCGAAGATCCCCGCTTGCGAGCCCGGGAGCGTGCCCGCGCTTTCAATGGTAGCCATGCATTCCTCCCCTACGGACTCCCGTCCAACGCAACAACGTCATGTTCTGTCCCCTTGATCAGAATCAATACGCCCACTCACCCCGCCCGCTATCGCGTACCAGAGCAGTCCCGCAACGCACAAACGCTCATCATTGGCTCGATGCGCATAACACCCCACCCGAGACGTTATGCCCTCACCATCTTTGTGCCGCTGTTCTGCCTGGCCCGCTCCCCAGCGGGCATGACTCGTCTCCCGCAACCTCCGCGGAAGCGTCTCAATTGGTGCAGAACTGAGGCAAATTGTCGATAGTAAAATGGTAATAATCGGTCGATCTTCGTGGATTGATCGCACTGCAGCGGGAATGTGTTGCTAACAAACACACAAATTCACGTGCAACCAACGCGACCGCCACTCACGGCTGTAGCCACATTGCTCTCGATTACTTTCCGGACGCGTCACGACCATTCCTGATGGAATCAACTAATGAGATGTCCGGGCGATCAGCGACGGGACACGGCTTAAGGCCGCATGCGCGCGCTCGCGGAAACGTGAAGACGAAGCAACTTGTCCTTGCCTGGCAACAGCGGCGCAAGGCTGGACTGAGAACGCGGCATTGTTGTGAGCTCGGGTTGACGCCGCTGCGACGATAGGAAGCAGCACAATCCCTTGACACATCGATGCGTCGAGATCGCACGCACGAACTACGTAGTTCGAGCAACCTGCAGCAGAGGATGTTCACCGCCGCACGGGTCATCCGGCCGGTCCCGCCGCCTTCTCGATCCGAAACAGAATGCCGCGCTCGGTGCGATCGACGCTCTCCACCCGATCTCCGGTCTCCCGTACCAGATTCGGGATGTCGATCACCGCAAGCGGGTCGGTACAGCACACTTCGAGCCGCTCTCCCGCCTTGAGCGTCCGTAACGCCTTCCGGGTCTTCAGCACCGGCAGTGGGCACTTCAGGCCCGTCAGATCCAGCCTCGTCATCATCATGTGCGCGACCATGGCCAAGCGGTTCCGGCACGTCAACCGGGCCGCACCATCACGGGAACCCTGAACTGGGTTCCTGGGATGCCAGAGGAACACTGGCGTTGCGAACTCGCGCGAGTTCCATCACGGAACACCAAGTTTGTCGCACAACGCCAGAACGTCCGCCAGCGGCATCGCCAGATGGTGGACGAGCGCCGCGATCGCCGGGATATCGTCGAGATGAACGCGCGGCAGCGCGGTCTCGACATCGCCGTCGCTGGCGAGCCCGACGATGCCTGGATCATCGGGAAACAGCAGCGGCTTGCCGTTGGCTGTGCGATGCACCTCGATGCGGCGATGCGGCCCGGCCTTGTAGCCTTCGATGACGACCAGATCGACGGGAGACAACTTCGCCAGAAGCTCCGCGAGTGCCGGCTCCCTTGCGCCGCGCAGCTCGTGCATCAGCGCCCAGCGCGTGCCCGACGCGACGAGGACCTCCTCGGCGCCAGCCTCGCGATGCCGCCACGAATCCTTGCCGGGAACGTCGACGTCGAACTTGTGATGGGCATGCTTGATCACCGAGACGCGCAGTCCCTGCCCCTTGAGATGAGGAATCAGCCGCGTCAGCAGCGTGGTCTTGCCGGCGCCGCTCCAGCCGGCGAGGCCGATGACTTTCATCGCGGTCTCCAGAAAAGCCCCGGCGCTTTCGCACAGCCAGGAGCGCGGAATCGATCGATGGCCCGAAGGCCGGGTGGAACGCCATGTCCACGCTTCGCGCTTGTCATGCCAGCAGCCCCGCGGACCAGGCAAGGCCCGTAAGCGAGGGGCATGCCGGTGCGGCCGCCCCGCAGGCGCAAATGGTGGATCGTGCGCGCCCAACGCTGACGCCCTGGCAGCAGTCGTGGTAACGAACCCGCGATGACAGCCATGACCTCGACTTCGATCCCCGGCGTGCTGCTCGCCGGCGGTCGCGCGCAGCGGATGGGCGGCGGCGACAAGCCGTTGCGCATGGTCGACGGCCGCACCATCCTGGAGCGCGTGATCGCGCGGCTGGCGCCGCAGTGCAGCCGGCTGATCCTCAATGCCAATGGCGACCCCGCGCGCTTCGCAGGCAACGGCCTGACAGTCGTGCCGGATGGTGTCGTCGGCTTTCCGGGCCCGCTCGCCGGCATTCTCGCCGGCCTCGACTGGGTTGCGGCGCACATGCCGGAGGCACGGTGGATGCTGAGCGCCGCCGGCGACTGTCCATTCCTGCCGCGTGATCTGGTCGCACGGCTGGCGACAGCGCGGGCGGCGGAGCAGGCCGAACTGGCGTTGGCGGCGTCCGGCGGACAGATCCACCCAGTGATCGGGCTGTGGCCGGTCGGGCTGCGCGAGGACCTCCGCCACGCCCTGGTCGCGGAGGACATCCGGAAGGTCACCCGCTTCACGGCGCGCTACAAGGTCGCGACCGTGAGCTGGCCGTCGGTTCCGCTGGATCCGTTCTTCAATGCCAATACCGCGCTCGACCTCGCCGAGGCGGAGCGGCTCGCAGCTCTCGAGGATTGAGGACGCCTGATGGACGCGACAACCATGGTCCGCCGCGCCGTGCTCGCCGTTGCCGTGCTCAATCTCGGATATTTCGGCATCGAGTTCGCCGTGGCGTTGGCGATCGGCTCGGTGTCACTGTTCGCCGACAGCGTCGACTTTCTGGAAGACGCCTCGGTCAACATCCTGATTGCGCTGGCGCTGCGCTGGAGCCCGCCGCGGCGGGCGCTGCTCGGCAAGGTGCTGGCGCTGATCCTGCTGGCGCCGGCGATCGCCGGACTGTGGACCGCCGGCGAGAAGTTCTTCACGCCGATCGTGCCCGCACCGCTGCCGCTCACCGTGACCGGCCTCGGCGCGCTGATCGTCAATCTCGGCTGCGCGCTGATCCTGGCGCGGGTCAGGGACCACCGGGGCAGCCTGACCCGCGCCGCCTTCCTGTCCGCACGCAACGACGCCTTCGCCAACATCGCGATCATCGCGGTCGGTCTCGTGACCGCCTTTGTGTGGCCCTCGATCTGGCCCGACCTGATCGTGGGCGTCGGCATCGCACTGATGAACGCCGACGCCGCACGCGAGGTGTGGGAGGCTGCGCACGAGGAGCAAAAGACCGCCAAGGCCTGAACGGCCGAGGAGCCTGCGCGCGTGAGCGACGACCTCGCTGCTTGCGGCATTGCAGCGCACAGGATCGCTCCACCGCTCCGCCGTCCGGCACGATTGACGGCCGCCCTGGATTGATTGCAGATAGGCGGACCGGCCGGCAGAGCCGGAACAAACAACGGCATCATGCCGGTATCGGTGGAGGACTGATTGCAACTCAGCTGCTTGAAGCGGGCGGCGTGGGCCGCAGCCGCGCTGCTGGTCACGACCGCCGCGCAGGCCGAGATCTCCGACAACGTCGTCAAGATCGGCGTGCTCAGCGACATGAACGGCCCGGCCTCGACGCCGACCGGACAAGGGTCCGTCACCGCGGCGCAGATGGCGGTCGATGATTTCGGCGGCAAGGTGCTGGACAAGCCGATCAGCGTCATCGTCGGCGATCATCAGCTCAAGCCCGACATCGGCGCGGCGATCGCGCGCCGCTGGTACGACACCGAGCAGGTCGATCTCATCGTCGACGTGCCGGTCTCCGCGGTGGGCCTCGCCGTGCAGACCATCGCCACCGAGAAGAAGAAGCTGTTCATCACCCAGTCGACCGGTTCCGCCGATTTCCACGGCAAGTTCTGCTCGCCCTACGCGATGCAATGGGTGTTCGACACCCGCGCACTCGCCACCGGCACGGCGAAGGAGGTCGTCAAGCGCGGCGGCGACAGCTGGTTCTTCATCACCGACGACTACGCCTTCGGCCATTCGCTGGAGCGCGACGCGTCGAGCGTCGTCACCGCCAATGGCGGCAAGGTCGTGGGCGCGGTGCGGCCGCCATTCGCGACGCCGGATCTGTCGTCCTTCATCCTGCAGGCGCAGGCCTCCAAGGCCAAGATCATCGGCATCGCCGCCGGCCCGCCCAACAACATGAACGAGATCAAGACCGCATCCGAGTTCGGCCTGCTCAAGGGCGGACAGCAGATGGCGGCTTTGCTCGCGCTGGTCACCGACATCCATTCGCTCGGCCTGCCGGCGGCGCAGGGGCTCCTGCTCACCACCTCGTTCTACTGGGACATGGACGACAAGACGCGGGAATGGTCGAAGCGCTATTTCGCCAAGATGAACCGGATGCCGACGATGTGGCAGGCCGGCGTCTATTCCGCAGTCATGCACTATCTCAACGCCATCAAGGCGGCGGGCAGCGACGATCCGCTCGCGGTCGCCGCGAAGATGCGGGACACGCCGGTCGAGGACTTCTTCGCCCGCAACGGCAAGCTGCGCGCCGACAATCTCATGGTGCACGATCTCGTGCTGGCGCAGGTGAAATCGCCGGAGGAGAGCAAATATCCCTGGGACTACTACAAGATCCTCGCGACCATCAAAGGCGATGACGCGTTCGGGCCGCCCGATCCGGCGTGCCCCTTGATCAAGAAGTGAGGGCGCCGCAACGATGAAGGCATCGTCCCGGCGAACGCCGGCGTTCGACGGGACGACAGCGGTTCACTTGGCAACGCCAATCTCTTTCAAATATCGCATCACGCCTGGATGGATCAGTGCGAGATCGGGCGCTGCCGCAACGGTGTTGGCGGCCGTGGTCTCGCAGGCCTGCGCCAGCGTCCTGCACAGCGCGGCTTCCGCGCCATGCAGCGTCTTCGCCAGCCGGTAGGCAACGTCGTCGGGCAAGGTCTCGCGCACCAGCACGAAGCTCCATGACCCGATCGAATCGATCGCCGCGTCCTGCCCGGCATAGCTGCCGGCGGGCACCGTCAGGGCCTTGAGGAAACCGTGCTTCGCCCTGACCTGCGCGATCTCCTCGGCGGACGGCGCGATGAAGCGGGCACCGCCCGGCGCCTTGGCCATCGCCGCGAAGCCGGGCCAGCCGATGCCGGCGCCCCACAGCGCCGCGGCGCGCCCGTCCTGCACCATGGCCGGGCCGTCGCCAGCACGGTCGAGATAGATCGCCTTGAAGTCCTGGTCCTGCTGCAGGCCGAGCCCGTCGAGCATGTAGCGCGACATGATCGGCAGGCCCGAGCCCTTGGCGCCGAACACCACCGTCTGGCCGACGAGATCGCGGATGCTGCGATAAGGACTGTCGGCGCGCACCACGAACAGGCCCGGGCTGGAAAAGATCGCGGTCAGGATCTTGAGCCGCGTCTTGGGGCGGTCGATGCCCATGAAGGCCTGGTAGGCCGGCTCGCCGGCGACGAGGCCGAGATCGAGCTCACCCTGCTCCAGCAGCGGAATGTTCTCGTTGCTGCCCTTGGTGTTGCGCGTGACGATCGCAAGCCCGGCATCGGCGTCATTCAGGGCCTTGGCAAAGGCATCGCCATAGAGCGGAAAGCCGCCGCCTGGCGTCGCGGTCCCGAGACTGATCGTGAGCTTGCTGATGGCGTTCCCTCCCTGCTGCGCTGCGGCGGCGCTGGACACCAGCGCAACGGCAAGGCCGAGCATTCGCAACGACGTCATGAGCCTGCCTTTCCCTGCCTGCGCGTCCGACACAAGCTTGTATGCAAGCGTGCAGATCTATGGAAGCATGTCGCCAAAGACGACGACAAGAACTTCGGGAGGACGAGATGAAGTGGGCGCGCACGTTCCTGGCCGGCCTGGTGGTCACGGCATGCCTGGCGATACAACCGGCCGCGGCGGCCTACCCCGACCGTCCGATCCGCTGGCTGATCGGCTTTGCACCGGGCGGGCCGGTCGACATCGTCGCGCGCATCATGGCGCAGTGGCTGTCCGATCGGCTCGGCCAGCAGGTGGTGGTCGAGAACCGCACCGGCTCGGGCGGCAACATCGCTGCAGCCGCCGCGATCAACGCGCCGCCGGATGGCTATACGCTGCTGTTCGTCGCGCCGAACAACGCGATCAGCACCTCGCTGTACAAGAAGCTGCCCTACGACTTCATCCGCGACACCGTGCCGGTCGCCAGCATCATGCAGCTCACCAACATGCTGGTGGTCAGCAACGACGTGCCGGCCAAGTCGGTGAAGGAGTTCATCGACTATTGCAAGGCGAACCCCGGCAAGATCGCCTTCGCCTCCTCCGGCAACGGCACCTCGGTGCACATGGCGGCCGAGCTGTTCAAGGCGATGACCAAATGCGACATGCTGCACGTGCCCTATCGCGGCTCGGCGCTGGCGTTCCCGGACATCATCTCCAACAAGGTGCAGTTGATCTTCGACAATCTGCCGACGGCGCTGGAGCAGGCGCGCGGCGGCAGCGTGCGCGCGCTCGGCGTCACCTCGCCGCAGCGCTGGCCGACGGTGCCGGACGTCCCGGCGATCGCCGAGACCGTGCCGGGCTACGAATCGGTCGGCTTCTACGGCATCTCGGCGCCCAAGGGAACGCCGCCTGAGATCGTCGAGATTCTCAACAAGGCGGTCGGCGAGGCGCTGAAGGACCCCAAGCTGGTGGCACGGCTCACCGAGACCGGCGGCATCCCGCGCGCGATGACGCCGGCGGAGTTCGGCAAGCTGGTCGTCGACGAGACCGAGAAATGGCGCAAGGTGGTGGAATTCGCCGGGGTTTCGGTGGACTAGCGTCGCGGCGGGCCGAGACCGGGCCGGCGGCGACGGCGGCGCGCCAAAACGATCCGGTAGCGGCATTGCCGGATGGCTGGCCAGGCTGTAAACGGAGCCCGAACCGTCGTTGGGGTTCCCACGCCGCGCCGGACAGGCCCGCTCCTGCCCGCCGCCAGCAAGACCTCCGCGCCGCGGGGCCTGTAGCTCAATGGTTAGAGCCGACCGCTCATAACGGTCTGGTTGCAGGTTCGAGTCCTGCCGGGCCCACTCGCAAAGTCAATAGTCTACGGCTTGCGGGCCAAGTGCCTCTCCAGGTCAACCACTGTTTCGACCACCGATACGTTCTGCTTGCGGTCCTTTGACGTAATCGCGGCCGCGGCCTCGCGCATGTAATCCGGATGATGATGGCCATATGTGTCGAGCAGTACCTTGACCGACATTCCGAGAAAACCTGAGGCCTGCCAGGGGTCGGCGCGCCTCTGCATGAGCCACGTCGCTGCCGTGTGGCGCAGCGTGTGCGGCGAGATATTCCCCTCCCTCAGCGACAGCCCTGACAGCCGCACCGCGGTCGCAAATCCAGTTCTGACGGATTTGACCGGCTGGCCGTTCCATTCGACGAATGTGCGAACGCACTGCGCCGCGCCGCGTCCAGCGCCGCATGTGCGCCAAAAGCCGTCCTGGTATCGGTACTGGAGGCTGCCGCTTGTTAGTCGCTCGCTTGCCCTCCGCGAGGCGATAGAAGATCCCCCGATCGAGATCGACGAATGACCGGCCTCCGTCGCGCTCAGGCGAAGCCGACGCGATGGCCCCAGCGCGCGTACCAGTGTACAACCCGATCAGCAAGAAACGGGCGATATGGCGCAGCGGCCGCCGGCTCGGAGAATTCCTCCATGCGGCGACTGGCCAACTGCGAGCAAGGAAGTCGTTGCCGGGATGGAGACCTGCTCGGCCCAACGCCGGATGCGGTCAACCTACCTTGCTCATGACGTTGACCAGATCGGCATCGGCAGGCGCGTCGGCAGGAACCAGGGTCGGAGAGGTCGCACGTTGTGGCCGCACGGACTGAGCCGTGGCGACAACGCTCGAGCGGCCGACGATGATGTGGGCGGTGATGACAGCCGGAACGCCGAGCCCGAACGCAATGTGGACCGTGCTGATCCAGGGCCGAAGCGCTTCGGATCCGACGTAGTAGAGCCCGAACGCCGTCGCGATGAGCAGACCATACATCGCGAGGCTGACGATACCGGTCGCTCGATTCTTCCCGGCACGCCACGCGCGCTGGACGTGCACGGGACCGAGCGCCCCAAGCAGCATCAGCGTCACCATTGCAGTTCCGCCATGCATGCTCAGCAGGAATGCGGCGGCCTGCTGCCACATCTCGCTGTCCAGCTCCGTGCGGGTCTTCATCTGATCGGCATAGATCCACAGCGCCCCGCTGGTGAACAAGAGTCCGAGAATTCCGTAGAGGGCGAACCGAAACAAGCCTTTAAGCCGCATGCTGGTGAACTCCTTGCCAGTCCGGTGTCGTATGAATGGCGCCGTTCGCCGCAATCAACATCGCGCTCGCCTGGAAGCGCGCCAGTGGCGCCGCAGCCTGTTGGCCAGCCACCATCACGACCTTGGTGAGGGCGTCGGCAACCATGCAGGTTGGCGCGCTCACGGTGGCGCCGTGGGCCACCCCTGTGGGCAGCCGGGTCGAAGGCGTGACGACCGCTGTATCCATTGTTTCCATCGATCGAAACGGGTCGAAGCGGCGCGCCGACGACGCGAGCGCCCCATTGCTTACTTCGACCTGGCACAAAAGCCTGTCTGGGAAACGCGGGTCGCGAATGTGGACGATGCGGGCATCGGGCCCGAAGGCGGCGAGGTCCCCACCTGCATTGACCATTGCGGAGCGCACGCCGCGGCTCTGCAACGCCGCGATCGCGCGGTCCACGGCGAACCCCTTGGCGATGCCGCCGAGATCGATCTTGACGGCGGAATCGCGGAAACGGACGCGGTCGTCGGCGAGCAACTCGATCGCAGTCGACTGCGGGACATCCGCTTGCGCCGTCGAGCCCACAGACGGCCTTCCCGCGCCGGCGACGGCAACGTCGAAGGCGCCGTCGGAGTGATGGGTCACATCGAGCGCCATCTTCAGCACGGCGTAGGTCCAGGAATGCACATTCACGACGCCGCTCGATGCCGCGCGGTTCAGCCGCGACACGTCGCTGTCGGGATCGTGGAAACTCATCAGCCGATGCACGTCGGTCACCGCGGAAAACGCAGCTTCAACGGCATTCTCCGCATCGCAGCGGTGTGCATCCGTGACGTCGATCTCGACGAATGTCCCGAGCAGAGCCCGTGCTCGTCGAAGGCTAGCGGAAGTGGCTGGCATGATACGACAGCACCTTCTTAACGCCCTCGGTCAAGTGGGTCGAGGACAGCGTGGCGCCCGAGATGTTGCGAATGTCGGAGTTGATGCGAAGCTCGTTCTGACTGCTCTTGCCGACGAACTGACCGAGCCAGCTGGCATCGTGCACCTCGCCGCCATAGGATTCGCGATAGTTCAGAATGTCGACGCGACGCACCCGCCCGTCGGGTCCGACGGCAACCGTGTAGTCGATCAGGAGGTGCTTGCCGACGACGTGATCGTAATAGAAGTAGCCGCCATTGCTCGCCTTCCATACCCTGCCCGGCTGGACTTCGGAAAAGCTGGCTCCCGGAAAAGCGGCCTTCTGCGCCTCTTCGACGCTCATGTACTGAATGGCATGGGCCGGTGCGGCGATCGACATGACGGCCACTGCGGGCGCCGTCCATTTCAACCAATCGCTCATCTCGTCCACCTCAACTTTGTTTCCATGGTACGCCCTCCCTCGCCGAACGCATTTTCGTCTTCTCAGGGCATCAATCGCTGTCAACCTCTCCTGCGAAGCCGTCTAAACGGCAGCAGCGACGCTCCGAACCATCCAGTTCAGTGCGACAATGAACCCGAGCGATCGATCACACTTTGCCTCGGCAACAGCCCTACCCGTTCGCGGGTCTGCCTCCGTCCTTGCGACGTTCGCAACCAAGCGCGCTGCAAATGGCTCCGAATGTCAGTCGAGAGAGTAGTGTTTCGATTGCGGCGAATTGCCACGTCGATGTTGGCGATTTGCCGGAGCGGCTGAGGAATAACAATGTTGCTGCAGATCGCCACATCGCGGGGACCGCGCTCGTGCAGCTTGCGGCACGCGAGCCTGACATTTCAAAGTCATGCAAAGACGTTTGCAGCCGTTTAGACCGATTCAAAATGCGTAATTCCTTCTTCGAACCGGACCTGGAAAGCGCGTCGCGTTTGGCAGGCGATCGTCCTTCGCGGCGGTAAGGCGGCCGCGCAAGAGCATCGCTGCGCACAAACGAAGGTCGGCGCCGCAGATGTGGCGCCGACCTCGTGAACGACATGGCAGAAGACCGCTGCCGCAACTACCACGGCATCTGGTTCATTGCCTCCCATGGATTGCCGCCATAGGGCGAGGGCACGACCTTGATCTTCGCCATCATGCCTCCGTCCTCATGTTCGAGAATATGGCAGTGATAGACGAACTCGCCGACCTGTGAGAACGGGATATCAATCACCACGGGCTTCGACGTGCACTGCCCGTTCCGCCACTGCTCGATGCTGCAGACCCCGCTCTGGGATTCCATTACTTCCGGGACGTTCGGAGTCGCGACGCCGAGCGGGACGTTGTCCTGCAGCATGCCCCCGCCGATGCTCCTGTTCAGCGATACTGATAGTGGCGTGTTCTCCCCCGCCTTGCTGTTGACGGTCCGGAAGCGCGTCTGGTGAATGTGGAAGTTGTGATTTTCCGTCGACAGCTGCACCAGCTCCCAGGTCTCGTGGACGGGGCGCTGTCCCGGCGCGAGCGGCAGACAGACGATGTTCTGCGACGGGTCGAACTGGCTCACCGGAAGCTGGGTGCCGGGCACCGGGTTGCCGTTCTGATCGACCTCCTCATAGCCGAGACCGAAGGTGCCGTCGTCGGTCAGGTCGGCGATGCCGAAGAAGATCCGGCGGCGATGTCCCGCCGGCAGCGGACGGCAGCCGGCACGCAGCGGCGCAGCGTTCGCATACGGCACCTTGGCATCGAGGATGCCTGATGGCTGCATGGTCGCCAAGGCGTCGCCCCTGATGTCCATGGCGTAGGCGATGTGGTTGCGCCAACCGCGCTGGTGGAAGTGCACCTTGGCGAGATCGACCGCCGGCCACTGATCGCCGCTGCCCATCGTCAGTCCGGCCATCTTGAAGGTCGCGGAAGCAGACCGCCCGAGGCTGGCGATCGCACCCGTCGCGGGATCGCGATAGGTGACGAACACTTCGGTGCGCGAGCTCGGCATCATGACCATCTGGGTGACGCAGACCGGCTTCGAATGGAAGCCCGACGTCGGCGACGGCGGACAGGGAACGACCCTGAAGCGGGCGCCGCCGAGACGAACCATGGTGTCCATCGTCGTATCCTGCGGCAGGTTCACGCTCACGCCGTCGACCGAGATCAGCTGCATGACCATCGGCTTCTGCGTCTCGTCATCGGTCAGCTGAAGATTGTAGGACAGGCTGCCGGACGCATTGGTGAGCCGCCAGATCTCGCCATCGGGATCGGTGACCTTGATCTTCGGGAACGTCTGGCCGTTGACCGTGAAGAACCATTTGCCGCCGGAGAAGTTGGAGCCGCCATCGGCCGACAGATCGACGCCCGGGCACGACCCTTCACGCACTTCGGAGCTGCCTGCCGGAAACTGGGCGCAGAAGCCCGGATCCTGCTGGTTGATCACCTCGCCCGGCTGGACGTCCACCGGACCGCTGTCGAACTGCACCGGGCCGCCGGGCGCGACCTGAAGATCCTTCAGAATCAGATGGCGCACGCTCGCGTCCGGAAACGGCGAATGCCTGGCATCGCCATGCGCGTAGTCCGAGACCTCGCCGACCGAGATGATGCCGGCCAGCCCCTGCGAGACCTGGTTGAGCGAAATGCCATGGATGTGCGGGTGAAACCAGAACTGGCCCGACGGGTGGTTGCGCGGAATCTCGATGCGGAAATCCGCGGAGTCCATCTTGTTGGAGCCGTGCTGGTGGGTGGTCTGCGGCACCGGCATGCCGTTGGCCGAGTTGAAGACCTGGACGAAGACGTAGTCCCCGAAGGTCTGGTCGGTCAGCGTCGGCGCGCGCGGCTCGACGATCAGCCCATGGGTATGAAGGTTGGTCGGGTTGCGAAACAAATTGGCCTGACCGGGATCGGTGTTGTGATTCACCTTGGCCGGGTCGAGCTGCGGCAGCTGGTTCACCAGCCTGATCTTCAGCGTATCCCCCTTCTGCAGGGCAAGTCGCACGCCCCCGTAATCCGCCACCGCAGCACCAGCCGGGCATTTGTCGCCGGATGCCGGCCGCTGGCAGATCTCGTAGACCCAGCCGGTCGGATTCATGGGCGCGCCGCCAGGCGGGGCAAAGGTAATCGTCGAGATCGGCTTGGGACGCGCGATCATCAGCAGATCCAGCACACCGCGCGAGCTCCTGAACACCGTCGGCTCGGCCAGATCATGGGCCTGAGCCGCTGCCCCTGCAACGGTCAAGCCGGCCAACACCGCCGCCGCTGATGTCAGTGTTCGCAGAGTTGGTTTGTGCACACGCCCGACTAACATGCCTGATCCCCATCTGGCTCGAGATACACCCGGTAAAAGCGATGACGGTCTCCGGCGCGTGACAATCGAATGAGTCGTCCGAACTCATCAGCAGATCGACCGCCATCGTCCCCTCAGCTTCGTCGCTATGGACGTCGGGTGGCTCCTTTGTGACGATTTTCTTCGTTTTGTGAGAATTGCCGACCGGCGTTTAAGAATCGATCTAACAACATGGCCGGCCGCTTGCGTTGTGCGCGTGGCGGACAAGCGTCGACACAAAAACGACAACCCGCCCTCGTAGCTCGCGATGGATCTCTCTAGATCGTGCCGGACGCGGACGCTGTCGGACGGATTTGTGAGTGCCCTGCTCCAAGGAGACCGAAGGATGCTGCTTGCTGTTGTTCTCGCATGGGCCTGCAATGTGACCGGCATTGCCTGCGGAGCGCCGACCACCGAGATCATCCAGAAGGCCTACGAGCAGGAAGCGCCGTCATCCGGCGTGCGCCACGACAAGGGACTGAGGATCGTCGAGGCGACATGCGACAAGGGCGGCGAGGGCGGGCGCTTCCTGTGTCAGGTCTCGTTCGTGTCAGAGGACGACCCCGATAAGCGCCTGTATTTCGACATCGTCTCCGCCGCTCTCACGGACAAGGGATGGGTTCTGACGAGCGGATTGTGCAAGCGCTAAGCGCCGTCTGGCACAGGCCGAAACGGCCGTGATCGAGAGCGTGCCGGCGCGGACTGCAGGCGCCCATCGACGCGCCCCGTTCCCGGTCGGATCGCTGCTTACAATTGACGGCGCCCCGAGCGCTGGCGCTGGTGCATCCGAAGCAGCCTGGACTCGGGCGACAGATAGGGCGGCCCCGCTTGAGCCAGCGGAGGCGCCGTGGGCGTCGATGGCATCTGCGCAAGGCTCTCGCCGACCGTGTTCGCCGGCTGGCCCGGCGCCGGCGCGAGCGTGAGAACGGTAACGTCCTCGCCCCTTTGCAGCGTGACGGATCTCGCCTCTACGAGACGCAGCGTCCAGCCCTGATAGTCCGCACCGGTTCTGATCCGCAACGCGGTCTTGCTGCCCGGGTCGACGAAGACGGCGAGGCCGCGATCACCGTTCACAACGGTGCCGACAAGTGAGAGCTGCGGCCGTTCCGGAACGGACGCCTCCTGCACCACCGGAGCGGCCACGACGGCCGGCGGCGGGACATCGGTCGGCGGAGGGCTGCGAGACGGCGAGAACAGCGGGCGTTCGCGCGTTGCCGACAGCTGCTCGAGCGGAATGCCCCACAATGGGTTGCCGGTGCGCGACGGCGGTCGCTGCGCGATGGACGAGGCTTGCGCCGATCCGCTCGGCTGTTCGGCGGAGACCGCTTCCGAGACGTCCAGGCCGGTCGAATGAGCGATGCCGAACGCCGACCCCACCGCCAGAACGCTGCAACAGCCGATCATGCAAAGCTTGGCGAGACTGCTCATTGCGGGCCCTGCCACTGTCCAGAGACCGTGATCAGCACGCGCAGTTTTCCGCTGGATGCCGCCGCGGGGGCGTGCCCCTCGACGACCAGCTCGTCGACGAACAGACAGGGCATGCCGGCCTCCAGATCGTAGAGGATCGGCTGCAGGTCGGACTGACCGGCCTCGAAGTTCGCGCTCCCGCTGATATGACCGTCCTTGGCACGGGGGCCCTGCACATCGAGCTGCGACGACGACACGCTGCCGCCATGACGCGTCACCACGTCGCCGAGGCGCTGCAGCAGCGCTGCTCCTGCTACGGTCACGGTCGGTCCTTCGAGAAAGGCCGATCCCGTCATGCCGGCATCGCCGTTGCTGTCCTGACGCGCGGCCGCCATGCTGTGGGCGTCCAGCAGGTGGAGTGTATCGGCGAGCGAGGTCACTTCGCTGCGCTGATCGATCATGCTCTTGATCGACAGCACCGTGACCGAGATCAGCACGATCAGCAGTCCCGCATAGGCGACCGCGGCGATCGAGGGCGATGCGGAATTATCCGTGACGAGCTTTGCGACGCTCATGTGCCAAGTCCAAAATGGGGCTTGATGCCAGCTTCGATATGGAACCGTTCTCCGGGATCCTCAGCCGAACGCGTGGTCGGCGCGAAGAAGGTCGCACGCGTGAAGTGCGCCGACTGCTCGATTAATTTGACCAGCGCCGGCGCGTCCTGGGTCATGCCGACGATTTGCATCCTGTCCTTCTCGATCCGCAACTCGGTCACGTAGGTGTTGTCCGGTAGGATCCGGGACAGCGCCTCCAGCAGCACGACCGCTGCGGGAGTCTCCTGCTTGCGTCGCATCAGGCCACGCAGCGCGGCACTGTCGGCCCCTTGCAGATCGAGGCGCAGCGCTGCGCGCCGATCCGAGATCTTCTGCGCGAGCTGGCGTTGCTGCTCGTCCAGATGTCCTCCCAGCAGGCTCGTTGTCGCGAACGACAGCGCCGCCGCGAGGGCGGCGACCATCAGGAGCGCGGTGAGGACGCGACTGATACGGCCGACGTCGAACGCTCCCTCCAAGCGCTGCTCGGTCAGCCTCGTTTCGCTGAACGCAATGAGCCGGTCGTCACGCGGCGTCGGCGCCGTCTCGGGCGCAGCAAACAGGACGATCGATCCGGCACGCCAGGACTCGGCAAGGCGAATGAGCGGATCCAGCTTCGCTCTTGGTGCTGCGATCACCATGGTCCGGATGCGCTCACCCGATATCTCTACTGGCGCAGTCCTGCCGAACACGGCCTCTTCGGCCGACCACGGCGTCAGCCGATCGAGCTGCGAGCGTATCATGGCATCGAGAAACTCGACGGCCCGCTTGGGCAGATCGAGCGGCCGCCACAGGAAGCGGTCCGATCTCAGCACCACTTCGATCCGGCTGCCGCGCAGGACTGTCTTCCAGCTCTCGGGAAGTGCGGGAAAGGCCTCGTGGCCGTCCGGCAGACGAACGCGACAATCCGGCGGGACCGGTCGCCGAGGCCGCGCGACCATCCGCATGATGAAGACGTTCCGTTCGGTCTCGATCAGCCGAATCCCCGGCCTGATATTGAGCCGGCCGATCGCGGCGACGATGGTTTCGGCGACGGAGCCGATCCAGGCCGCCAGTTCGTGGCGCACTCTCGTCGACATCGTCATCTCGGCGCCCTCCCCGCTTGTTTGAGCATCCCCGGAGCATCGACGTCATCGCGCCACGACAGCACCCGGTAAGGATCGTCACCATCGCCCAGCAGGATGACCGCCTCCGTTGCGGCCCGGCGACCGCCGTCAAAGCCGATCGTGATCCACACGCGGACGGCATCGGCGACCTCCAGCGTCGCTGCGGCGCGTGCGGGACCGAGCGCCGCGTTGAGCGACCTGACGTCTCGACGCAGGCCGGCTCGCTGCTCGAGGAAGCTCTTCAGCTGATCCGGCGTCATTCCGGGAAGCGCGGCCACCACTTCGGGGGCGGCCTCCAGCGGGTCGACCTCCCTGCGGCCGCTGAAGACGGTCACGAAGGGCATCGCCTTGTCGACCAGCGCCGGCGGCAGGTTGAGCACCAGCCGAAGCTCCTCGACATTGGCGAACGGCGCGGTGCGCGGCATGTAGTCCGCACCGGCTGTGCGGTAGAGATCGCGCTCTGCGTCCGCGCCGGTCTCGGCCGGCGGCGTTCGCCAGCCGACGATCCGCTCGGCATATTCGCCGGCCCTGCCAGCGCGCGCGCCGAGACCCTCTAACAAGGCGGCCAGCATCTGCTTGGAGGCATGATTGAGATCGATGCGAGCTGCTTCCGACCGAAACGCGACCGAGACCTGCGCATGATCGAGCCGGAACGAAAAGGCCCCGGCAGCGGGGCGCTGCGGCTTCGGCAACGCCAACAATTTGTAGGCCGCAAGCTCCAGGCCGGCGGGGACCAGCGCGGCGGATCGCAGGCGCGCATCGTCGAGCGACAGCCGCTGGGCGGTGCTGACGAGATAGACGGACAGGGCTCCCGCGAGTCCTGCGAGCGAGACAAGGAGCCACAGCACCGCCACGAGGACGAAGCCACCTTCCCGATCATCGGGATCAGCGTCTCGCGGATGGCTGTCTCGGCACATGATCATTGCTTCGATGCCGCGGAGGCACGCCCGACCGTCGCATCGGCGGAAAGCGCCTGCCTGTCGCAATTGGTGTCCGCGGGCCGGCAGACGCTGTCGGCCGGTGCCGAGACACGAATGACCGCGATCCGCGACAGCGACGGCGCGCTCCCGCGGCTTCCGTCATGCACCGTCACCCGCACGGCTGCCGGCAGCTTCTCTGCATTGCGCCACGACGGACTCCAGATCCGGTCGGCCCCCGCATAGGCGAACGACACCCGGTACGGCGCCTGCAGCAGCACGACCGGATCGGCGAACTCCCAGGCGGACACACTGCCAGGTGCGAAGGCCGCGCGAGTCCGCGTCAACGCCACGTCGTCGCCACCGCCGCTTTCGGCGATGCGGATCACATCGAGACCCCGGCCCCGCTGCGGTCCGAGCGCCGTTCGGACGAGCGTGATCGACGTCTCCGATCCGTCGAACAGAACGGACCTGGCCTGTCCATCGGGCCTCATGAACTCGGCGGCCGCGATATCGGCGGCAATGCGGTCGAGCGCCACGCTCACCGATTCGCTGCGCTGGATGCGATGCAGACCGCGATTCCAGTTCGGCAGCCATTGCGCCGTGATCGCGAACAGCGCGGAGACCAGCAGCCCCATCACCACCATTGCGACGAGGGCTTCGACCAGCGTGAAGCCTGCTCGACGATCGTTGACCCGTGTCGTCATCACTCGGCCCGCCTCCGGAACAGCCGGACGGTTTCCAGCTCCATGGTCGCGCCCGATGGCGATCGCACCTGGAGCATGATCTTCTGCGGGATCCAGGCGGATGCGCCGCCCGGCGCGCCGATATCGACGGGGAGGGGCTCCGCCTGCGCGCGCCAGAGATGTGCCGTCGCCTCCCCCGACTGCGTCGGAGATGCTGGCGGCAGGCGCGACGGAAAGGCCAGCCACAGCGCGTCGTAGGCGGCCTGCACCAGCGCGACGTGCTGCTCCAGCTTCCTGCTGCCGCGCGCCGAGGACCCCATGAGCGCACCGATGGCGACGAGCGACACCGCCATGATCGCGAGCGCGACCAATGTCTCGATCAGGGTAAATCCTGCCGTCGCCCTATCGGCTCGACAGACCAGTGCGCGGGACAATCTCGATCCCTCCTGTCAGCCAGTTGACGCGAATTTGGTAGCCCGCATCGAGATGGGTGAGCGTGATGACGCCGCCGCATGACATGCCCGTTCGGAAGAAGCTGATGGTCTGGAATGCGGGCCGGTCGTCGCAGCGGCGCGGCAGCACCGTTTCGACCCGCACGTCCATCGGCAAGCGAACGACCTGCCCGTTCGCGCCCGAGCTGAGCGAGCGCGCCTGCGCGTCAATGCGCGTCGCGACCTCGAGGCCTCGCCTGATGGCAGCGTTCCGATCGGCCTTCAACAGCGCGGCAGCCTCGACGGCATAGGCCTCGAGTTGCGGCCGCGAGGTCTGCCGCGATACGGCGGGGACCACGACGGACGCCAGCAGCGCGATGATCGCGAGCACGCACACCACCTCGATCAGAGTGAAGCCGGCCTCGCAGCCGTCGCGGCCCCCCATTGCTATCTGGCACCGATCGTCATCGACGAGGAGATGTCAGCGGCGAGATCCACGCCCCCCTCCTGCCCGTCCGATCCGTACGACACGATCTCGTAGGGCACATGCTGCCCGGGCGAGCGGTAGACGTAAGCGTGGCTCCAGGGATCGCTCGGGACGCTTCCTCCCTTGAGATAAGGTCCCGCCCAGCCTGGGATGGTCGAGGCGGGCCGGACCAGCGCGGTCAGGCCTTCCGACGAGGTCGGATAGCGGCCGGTGTCGAGATAGAACAGATCGAGCGCGCTGGAAAAACTCTGAATCTGAATCCGGGCCGTCTTGACCCGGGATTCGTTCAGGGAGGACAGCACACGCGGTCCGATCAGACCCATGATCATTCCGATGATGGCAATGACGACCAGCATCTCGACCAGCGTGAAGCCGCTCTGAGGGTCGTCGCGCGCGGTGCGTCTCCGCCGCGCGGTGCCGCTGATCCCTGCCTGTTTCATGCGATGGTCCATCTTGGGCTACCCGACGAGTTGCGTCACCGACAGGAGCGCCGTCATCACCGAGACGATGAGACCTCCGACGACGGTGCTGATGAGAATGATCGCAGCCGGACCGACGATGCCGACGATCCGATCGAGGCCGCGTTGCAGCTTCGCCTCGTAGAACTCGGCGATGCGGCCGGCGAGGACCGGAAGCTGCCCGGTCTCCTCACCGATCCGGATCATCCGCGTCGCCATCGCCGGCAGGATGTTGGTCGCTGCCAGCGCCTCCGACAACTTGCCGCCGTGACGAACACGGTCAGCGGCGGCGTTCCACGCTGCACCGCTGCCGGTGACCGACATGATGTCGACCAGGATGCGCAGCGTCGCCGTCAATGTCAGCCCGCTGCCAAGCAGGATCGCGAGATTGCGGCAGAAAACGCTCGTGCGATACGACCGGAACACGGTCGCGAGGCCCGGAAGCCGGCAGACCCGCGCGATCACGGCAGCGCGCACGCTTGCGCGGCCAAGGAGAAGGAGAGCGGCAGCAATCAGCGCGCTCGCCGACAGCGCGATCGCCGCGCCGTTGCCGCGGACGAAATCGGAGATGTCGAGAAACGTGTTGATGGCGGCGTCGGACCTGGCGCCGAAATCGCGCAGCACCGCCGAGAACTGCGGCAGCACGACGATGAAGAAGAACAGCATCACCAGAAAAGCGGCGATCAGGACAAAAAGCGGGTACTGCATCGCGTCGCTGAGCTTGCGACGCATGGCTTCCGCGCGCGCCCGCTCGGCGCCGAGCACATCGAGCACGTGATCGAGAGTGCCCGAGACCTCCCCGACCCGCACCAGCGCGACATACATCGCGGGAAACTGCAAGGCATGATGCGTCAGCGCTTCGGCGAAACTCTCTCCGGCCAGAACGCTGGATCGCAACCGGCCGATGATCGGACGCAGCCGCCCGATATCGGCGTCGCCGGCCAGCAGTTCGAGCGACTCCTCGAGCCGTGCTCCGGCCTTTAACAACAGCGCCAGATCGCGCGTAAAGGTCGTGACATCGCCGTGGGTCGGACGGCCGAGCAGCGCAAGCATGTCGCGCGCGACGAAGCTCGCGGTCCTTTCCTCGATCGTCTCGATCGGCAACAGCCGCAGATACTCGATCCGGTCAATCACCTCCTTGGCCGTCGCAGCCGAGATCGTGCCGCGCACCACGTCGCCGTTCTCGGTCAGTGCGCGATAGCGGAACTTGCTCACCGGCTCACCGTAACGTTGTGACGCGCAGAATTTCGGCGACCGACGTGGCGCCTGCCCGGCACTTCGCGACGCCATCGTCGAGCATCGTGGTCATGCCGTTCAGAATGGCGCTGCGGTCGATCACGGCCGCATCGGTCGTGCCCTGGATCAGCGACCGGATCTCCGGATTCAGCTCCAGAACCTCGAAGATGCCGAGCCGGCCGCGATAGCCGGTGCCGCCGCAGCGCACGCAGCCCGCCGGCTCGTAGACCGTCTCGCCGACGTCGAAGCCCACCGCGGCATAGCGCGGGTCCGCGCAGAGATCGTCGGCGCTCAGCATCCGCTTCGACCTGCAGCGCTCGCACAGCCGGCGCACCAGCCGCTGCGCGATCACCGCGCGGAGCGTCGAGCGCAGCAGAAAGTCCTCGACGCCGAGATCGAGCAAACGCGGCACAGCAGCCGCGGCGTTTTCGGTATGCAGCGTGGTCAGCACGAGATGGCCGGTCAGCGCGGCATGGACCGCGACATGGGCGGTCTCGCCGTCGCGCACCTCGCCGACCATGATGACATCGGGATCCTGCCGCACGAAGGACCGCAGGGCGGAGGCGAAGGTCAGCCCGATCGATGGCTTGACCTGCGATTGGTTGATGCCCGGTATCTCATACTCGACCGGGTCCTCGATGGTGAGGATCTTGCGCGTCGGCTCGTTGAGGATCGACAGCGCGGTGGCGAGCGTGGTGGTCTTGCCGCTGCCGGTCGGCCCGCAGATCACGATCATGCCGTGCGGCAGCGCCAGCAGGCGGCGGAGCGATCGGTCGTCGTGGGGAGAAAAGCCGAGCTTCTCGATCGCGAGCAGACCCCGGTCCTTCGGAAGCAGCCGGATCACCGCCGACTCGCCATGCTGCGTCGGCATCACGGCAACGCGCACGTCGAGCTCGAAGCGGCCGGCGCGGAGCCGCGCAGCGCCATCCTGAGGCAGGCGCCGTTCGGCGATATTCAGCCCGGCGACGATCTTGATGCGCGAGATGACGGCTTGGGGCAGCACGCCGGACGGCTCAGGGAGCGGCTTCAGCAGGCCGTCGACACGCATCCGGACCGATAGCCCGCTCCGCATCGCCTCGACATGGATGTCGCTGGCGCGCAGCTCCACCGCCCGCTCGAACAGATCGTTGACCGCGCGTACCACCGGCGCTCCGGTGGCGAGGTCGCGCAAGCCCTCGATGTCGTCGTCGCGCAGCTGCGGCTCAGCCGTTTCGTTGCGCGCCGGTACCTTGTCCTCGCCGGCGAGCCGGTTCAGCGCGGTGGCAACATCCTCGGCGGAGGCGACCACCAGTCCGACCGCAGTGCCGAACACCAGCTCCGCGGCGCGTGCCGCTGCGGTGTCGCGGGGATCCGCCACCGCAAGGCATGGTCCGTGCCCGGCGGATTGGAACGGGAAGACCATCGTCTCCCGCAGGAAGCGCCGTGAAAAATGTTCTGTGAGCGGTTTGGACGCCAGCAAATCGGACAGCGCGATCCGAGTCAATCCGAGCTGCCGCGCGATGTCGTCGGCGGACTCGGGACCTGCGGGATTGGTCGCCGTCGAAGATCCCATCCCCGCGCTTTCCTGCGCCGCAGCGCCGACCCGTCCAGCGGCGAGCCGGACCGGCCCGCGGCTATCCCGCAGATCGTCGGCCAATCGTAGAGGAGGAGTCGAGCTCATGGCGCGTCCCGTGACGGATCGTTGTCGATCACTTCATTGCCGAGGTCCGGACTGCTGAACAGTTCGTTCTCGATACCAAAGATGACCCTTCTGCGGTCAGCTGATTAGAACAACTACAAACCAGAAATCGATGCGGTCGCGCGACCTCCGCCGGGCTGCGTCGGCCGCCATTCGAGCGCGAGCCGCTGGCCGTCGGCGATCTGATCGGGCGACATCTTGAACGCGACGGCGTCCCGGATTCGCAAATAGGGTTCGCGCAGACGATTGGACGCTGCGGCCGCTGCAAGATTGAGCCATTTGTAGGCCAGCACGAGGTCCTGGCAGACGCCATACCCCTTGTCGTAGCTCAGGCCCAAGAGGTGCTGCGCCGTCGGATCGCCGCGCTCGGCGGCTCCGATATAGAGATCGACCGCCGCCTCGTAGGACTGCGGGACGCCGAACCCGTTTTCATACATGTAGCCGAGCGCGGTCATGGCGCGAGGATGTCCACTCTGCGCCATCGGCGCCAACGCTGCGGCCACCCTGACATAATCGCCGCGCGCCAGCGCGGCCCATGCGTCTCCGCGCGGCCGCGCGTCGGCCGCGGCGATGCCGAAGGCGAGCGCCAGAACAGCGAAGGCCGTTGTCGCATGCCGCATCATCGATTGACCCGCGGAGTCTGAAGCGCACTTGTCGAGACAGGCCTGATCGTGCCGCGCAGCTTGGAGCGCAGCTCCTCGGCGACGTAATGGGCGTCGGTCCCGTCGCGGATGATCTGGGGGCGAATGAAGATGATCAGCTCGGTCCGTCCGCGGCTGCGGTCGTTGTTGCTGAACAGGTCGCCGAGGCCCGGGATCTGGTCGATCCCCGGAATGCCACTGCGGGTGCCCTGATGGGTCTCGCTGATGAGACCGGCCAGCAGGACGGTCTGGCCGCTGGCGACTGCGACCGAACTCTTCACCTTGCGCTGCGCAACCGTCGGCGTGAGGCTGTTGGCGGTCTGCGGCGAGACGTTGCTGATCTCCTGCTCGATCTCCAGCCGGACGTTGCCGTTCTCGTTGACCCGCGGAGCGACCCGCAGGATGATTCCGGTGTTGCGGTAATCGATCGTGTTGACGACCGTGTTGTTTGTCGTGAGCACCGTCGCGCTGCCGGTCGACACCGGCACCTGATCGCCGACCTGCAAAGTCGCCGCCTGGTTGTCGATCACCACCAGCGATGGGTTGGACAGCACCTTGACGTCGGTGACCGTATGCAACGCGCTCAGGATCGCGCTCGGCTGGGATTCCGACCCGACCAGGAAATTGAACCCGGGGAAAGCGCGGCTAAGAAAGGCGTTGGTGATCGTTCCCGCGGCCGAGGCAACCGTTGCCGGCGCCGATGTCGAGGTGGTGTTGAGCGCTGACCCCTGGTCGGGCTTCAGGCCGAGATTCTTGCTGGTGAGATAGGCCTGCACGCCGTAGTTCAGCGAATCGTTGAGCGTGACTTCGGCGATCGTCGCGTCGATTGCGACCTGCAGCTGCGGACGATCGCACTGACGCAGGGTGGCTTCGATCAGCCGGTAGTTTTCCCTGTCCGCGTAGATGAGAAGCGTGTTGTTGACGACGTCGGGCGTGATCCGCACGCCCTCCATGAGCGGCTTGCCGCCCGAACCCGATGCGCGCGATTCCGATCCCGTATCAAGGCCGGCCTGGGTCGGCGGCGGCGCCCCGCCGAAGCCGCGGTTGGCGACAAGGCCGGCGTTGCCCTGCTGCTGGCTCGCGAAGCCGCCCGACTGTGCCGTCGTGCCGGCGGCCGAGAGCCGCTCGCTGCTCGAGCTCGACGATGCTCCAGACCCAGGAGCGAGGTCCGAGGACGACGCTTCGGCCGCGCTGCCCGCGTTTCCGGTGAACATGTCATTCAGCACCCGCGCCATCTGGCGCGCCTCGCCATACTTGACACGGTAGACATGCACGCTGTTGCGCAGCGTGTTTCCGGCATCCAGCCGCTTGATCCAGGTCTCCGCCGTGTGCAGCAGCGCCGGCTTGCGGCTGATGACCATGACGGCGTTCATCCGGCTGACCGTCTGGAACTTGACCATGTTCTGGCCGAGCCCGCTATCGCCGGTGTCCATGATCTTCTCGAGCTCGGCGACGATCGGCTCGGGATTGCCATTGACGATCGGAAAGATCCCGACCGACTGTCCCCGCATCCAGTCCGCATCGAAGCTCAGCGCGGCATCGATCGCGGTGCGGCGCTCGGCGCCGGTCCCCTGAATCAGCAGCAGGTTGCGGCCCGGATCGGCCCGCACCGTGCCCGGCTTGAGCGCAAAGCTGTCGAGCAGCTTCAGCAGTGTCGGGGCGGAGACATATTGCAGCGGCAGCACGGAGATGCCGTAGCCGGGCTCTGCCGAGCCTCCGGCGGGATCGACGTTGCCGGCGCCGACCGCGTCGCCGAGCGGAATCAGCCGGTATCCGGAGTTGTCGCGAACCAGCGCCGTCCCCGAGAGCCGGAGCGCGTTCTCGAGCACGTAGGCAACGTCCGATTTCGGGACCGGGCGCACCGAGGACAGGCTGACCGTTCCCTGGATCCTTGGATCGATGGTGTAGCCGACGCCGAGGACGTCGCCGAGCACGACCTTGGCCACCGTCGCGATCGGCGTATTCTCGAAGTTCAGCTCGAACCCGTTGCCAACCGGCTGCGAATGCGCCGCCACCTGCTGGATCGGAAGCGAGCCCGCGGCCGGCGCTTCCGCTCGCGCATCCCTGGCATCTCGTGCATCGTCGTTGCCACCATAGATTTCGGCACGGGCGCGCCGCGCCGCCGGCGACTGCTCCGGCATCGCCTGCCTGGGATAGCGCGGCGAAAGGTCGATCCGGCCCACCTTGTCAAGCACGTCATCACCGCGGCTATCGCTGCCGAGCGTCGCCGGGTTGCAGCCCGCCAACGCGATCGACGTCATGACCAGCGTTGCGAGCGTGCGGCATCGCAGCCAACCTGCGCTCAAATCAGCAATCTCAACCACTCGCCCGCCCACCCGATCTGCCGAGTCCGTTCTTCGTTTCGAGGCACGCCCGGGCGGAGAGCGGCTGCTTTCCGCCCGGGTCCTCCAACCTGTGTCTCGCGAGGAGACGCCGCTGCCGTCAGGCCGCGGCCCCTGCGCGCGTCGGTCGGCTACCAGAGCCAGCCGACGCCCGCGAGAACCCGATCGGACATCGCCCCCGCCGCGCTGTGATCGATCACCTTGGTGTAGTTCAGCTTGTAGACAAGGCTCGGATTGGGAAACACGGCAATGCCGACATCGTGGAACGTCATGTCACCGCTGCCCGTGATGTTGTTCAGGCCGTTGGTGAGATCGGAGCCGAGCATGCCCGACGTCTGGAAATTCTGTCGGGTATAGCGGTAGAACGGCACGATGTCGTAGTCGTTCGGCGCCCTGAAGTGGTAGGCGATCTCGCCGGAATAGCCCCACATGTTCTTGCCGACGTTGTTGTCGTCGACGAGATCATTGTTGGCGCGGAGGTTCTCCGGATTGGAGAAGTTTACGTGGGCATATTCAGCCCGCAGCTCCAGCCCGGTGTTCGGAACGCGATAGCGAGCCTCGGTATTGAAGATCGTCATCGCGTTCTTGCCGAGCGGCACCTCGCTGCCGTCCGGCAGCGTCGCATAGGCGCCCCGCGGCGTGACGTTCGGCGAATAATAGATCGCCGAGCTTCCGGCAAAGCCGGGGAGGAACGATGGCGTGTAGCTCAGCCGGAGCGTATAGGCGAGCTCGTTGCTCAGCTGCCGATAGTCGCCGATCGGCGCTCGCGACAGTGCGAGCGCTTCCGAGCCGCTGATGCCGCCTTCATAGCCGCCCGGATTGATGTGGCCATTGTCGCCGCGATGATCGAATCCGTCACCGAAGTCCTCCGCGCTCTGGCTGACCTGGAACTGGTAGTTCAAGCCATCGATGATCTTGCCATGAAATCCTGCCGATGGCGCATACCACGTCGTCGGGATCAGGCCGTTGGCGAGCTCCGGCCGATGCACGCTGTAGAATAGCGTCGGCTCGTGATACAGGTTGGTGAAGGAGATCGGGATCAGGTCGATACCCGGAGAGCGCAGGGTGAAGTGGTCGTTGAACTTGATGTCGAAGAAGGCCTGCTCGACCTCGACCGCACCGTGGAGCTTGTCGTCATTGTCGAACGCGATGCCGCCATGCTCCCATTCCAGCTCCGCGTTGAAGGTGATGGAGTCATTGACCTGATAGGTCGGCAGCAAGACCAGGCGGGCCATGTCGAAGCCGTTCTGCCACTGACCGTTAGCTGCGGGATTTTGCACCGAGCCGAACTTGATCTCGCCGTACATGCCGATCTTCATGCCGGGGACCGGCGACGGCGCGGCACCGAACAGGTCTCTGCTGGGCTGCGGCGCAGGCGCTTTCAGATCGGCTGCTGGGAGAAATCGCGGCTTGGAATCCGAATCGGCGAACGCTGCCGCGAGCCGTGATGCCGGGGACGACGATGGTGCGGCATCAGCCGCCTTCGATCCACTGGCCTTGACGTCCTTCGGGTCGGCGAGCGCCATGGCATTGCCGACCGGCAGCCTGGATGCAGCCTGTGCGTTGTCGGATGCCTTCGCGCCGCCGGCACGCGCGTCCTTGGCGCCGATCAGAGGCATCGGATCGGACGGGCGGCGGGATGCAAGTGATGCGGACTGCCCGACGCTGGTCGTCTTCTTTGCCTTGGCGTCCTTGAGCTCGACTTGAAGGCTGTTGATGCGCTGCTCCATGGACTCGAGCTTCGCCATCAGCGCTTTGACGGCTGCCCCGTCCGTGGACCGCGCCGAACCGGCTTCGGCCGCCTGGGCTGCTGCCGCGCTCAACGCCAATGTCGATACCGCGGCAAGCAGAGATGGCAGGAGTCGGTCGCGGCCGCGAAGCGGGCCGCCGCCTTTGCCAATACTCAAAGCGCCGTCGTGTGAAGACGCGGAGCAATCTGCGCGCCTTCCGCTGCAGCTAATCAAGACCATCAGTCAAACCTCCCCATGATGATGCGCGGACGTGCATCCCCTTCGCCCGCGCCGCCGTGAGCACAGAATTCGTGCGCGACTGCGAGCCATTCGCGCTAGAAGCCCGCGATGTCGATACTTGGGCTCGTCGGGGATGCTCGCGTGTCAGCACTTGGGCGGCGCTCGTTGCGCGGCAGAGGCGCGGCTGGGCCTACCAATCGCTCGGACCCTGCCGAGATCTGGCTAAGTGTTTTCAGTCATTGATAATTGCTGCTGGGTTCATGTCCGGCGTGCGAAGCGCTGAGTAGCGCAGCGTAGAGCTGCATTCATGCCTTTGCATCGCGAAGTAATAAGCGATGTCACACTTCGTCAGCGACGGCCCTACTCCGAAAGAAATTGCGTTGGCGCGATGGCGCAGCTCGGACGAAGCGATGGAATCCGACGAAAAACCGCAAGTGATCGCGACTGAGATTGCGGCAAGACGCCGCATGCTTCTCTCATGGAGATGCCGCATCTACGCACGCGAATACCAGCCGTTTCCGATCAAGGCAGTCAAACCGGAAAGACGCTCGGCTTCTTTAAAGGGATTCTAAACCGGTTACGCGAACCGACAGCGGCGGTTCTCGAAATGATAACAAATCAGTTGGCGCAATTTTCAGGACCGACGACACGCCCGGACTAGCTCCCATCATTACGCCGCATTGCGTGACGCTACTATTCGCCAGTTAGTGCGGTCTATCTGACGTTGGCTTCAGTATTCCCTCGAATGCCGTCGACGAAAGACGTCGCCTGGCCACATCGGGATCGTGAATAGTCAGATACGTCCATCTTCTTCGACGCGCGTGACGGAATTTTCTGCAAAGCGGGACGAACGTCAGGACGGGAGTTGAGGGTGAACCGATTGCTTCGCTTGGTCGCCGCTATCATCGGAGAGGCACTATGAACGCTGTCCATCGGTTGGAGCCGGCGGCCGGACCGTTGCAGAATGTTCTTGGATATCTCACCGAGATGATCCTGCGCGATGCACGTGCGGTCGCGCGCCTGTCTGACCATCGGCTTGCGGGCGGACAATGCTTCGTGTTTCATCAGCATGAGCTGGAGAAGCTGCCCGGCATTACCTACAACACGTTCGATGCTGATGGCCCCGTGTGGCTCTCCATCGAACGCCTGGTCGCCACCGATCCTCCCGCCGTCGAGTACGACCTGGCGATGTGGATCGACGTGTCCGCCGATCCGGACCGTCGCCCTCTGGTTCGGCAGCGCGTGACGATCACGGTGCACGCGGCGGAAAAAGACCTGCTGATCGCGGCCGGTCACGCACGCGCCGAGCACTGCTCGCCGGCGAACGGCCCGGGGGTGGCCGCCGGGCTCTGGAGCGTGCGATTGCATCTTGAGCAGCGCCCGGACATCGTCGAGCGTCTGGACCGCTATCTCGCCGGCTCGTGGGCCAATTGGGCCGCGGCCGAGCGGCCACGCCGCAAGACCATCGCGGTTCACCAGCGATTGCGCGAGATGGCTCGCGTGGCGGGAGCCGGAGGCAACGATGGCAGCTGCGAAATCGTGTGGGGCGTTGGCGTGTCACGCTGGCGGCGACAAGGCCGCGAGCTGGATCTGCCGCTGCTCGAACGCCTGGTCGAGATCGAGGTCCTCGATGGCTCCGACACCGAAATCAGAATCCGGCCCCGCATGGTCGGCGCGACGGCCAATCTCAAGGCGTTCGAACCGCTGACATCAGCGGCCGGCTTGGCGGGGCAAACGGCCGAGCAGTTGCTCGAGACGATCGAGCGCGGCAACGAGCTTTCGCCATTCCAGCCCGCCAGCTTCGAGCCGGTTCTCAGCGCCATCGGCTCACAGCTCGACCCGCATGGGATCTACTGTCCCACCATGCCCGACTCCGCGTTGCTGCTTCCCGAGGAGGACGAGCAACTGGTCGTCTCCGATCGCTGGGTGATCTTTGCGCGGCCGCGCTCGGACGCACTGCTGTTGCGCGACATCGACCGACTGAAGCGAGCGATCGAATACGCGCCCGGCGACGCTTGCTGCCTGGCCGCACTGTCTCGCCTCCTGCTTGGCGCGCCGGACCACGAAGCCCATGACGGCGCGCGCCGTCGTCTATCCGGCGCGATCGGTGACCCGATCGACGTCGGGCCGGATGCGCAGATCGCGGCGGATCACGGCGACCTGTTCTTTCCGCTGCCGACGAACTCCGACCAGATGGAGATCGTGCGACAGCTCCGGCGATCGGACGGACTTGTCGTGCAAGGCGCGCGCGGGTCCGAGCGCACGTCCACCCTCGTCAACCTGGTTTGCCATCACCTCGCAATGGGCCTGCGCGTTCTCGTCGTCTCGCGCAACGAGGCTGCACTCGGACTGTTGTCCGAGAAGCTGCCGCGCGCCGTCCGTGATCTGACCGTCGATCTGACCGGCTCCGACAAGGACGTCTTGAAGCATGCAGAGACAGTCGTCAGCCGGCTGCTGTCGATCCTCAAGACCACGAACCCGCGCGCGCAGGCGGAACAGGTCAATCGGCTGGAGCGCGACATCATCGCGACCGGCGTCGAGATATCACGTCTCGATGATGCGTTCGCAGACGTCGCCAGCCGCAGCATGCTGCGGTCATCCGGTGTCCCCGACCTGCCGTTCGACGCGTTGACGACGCTGATCGCCGACCGCGACGCCTATGCCTGGTTCACCGATCAGCCGTCACGATTCGTGAGTGAGAGCGACCTTCTGGTTGCGGCGGTCGAGCAGGCCCGTGAGGCGCGTGTTCGGCTGGGTGCCGATCTCGCATATGTCGACGACGCGCTCCCGGAAATCGCGGCCCTGCCGGACGCAGCGACCGTGAGACGTCTGCACGAGGACCTGCAGCCGGCGCGGATCGACGGCGAAAGCCATGACGGCCGGCTTGCCTGCCAGATCATCGCGGAGCTCGGGCCGGACGGAGCGGACTTGCTCGCCGGCGACCTCGACGCGCTCGCGGCGGCCCACCGCGTCATTGCCGACGAGCCCTGGCTCGCAGCGCTGTCGCCGGTCGGCCGCAAGGCCGATGCAATGTCGGTTGACGATGGCATCCTCATCGATTTTGCCCGCGATGCGTCGTCCCTGCTGTCGCAACGTGTCGGCTTCCTGGTTCGGCCGGTGGAAACGCCGGCGGACGCCTTCGCCAGCCAGGAACTGCTCACGATTGTCGAACGGCTGTCGGCCGGAGCAAGGCCGCTCGCGGCATTCTCCCTGTCCGGCCGTGCGTTGAAGCAGACCGTGGAGGCGATCAGGGTGGCTGGCTTCGCGCCGAAAGGCGCGGCCGACTGGGGCCATGTTCGCGACTATCTGACCTGGCGTCGTCACCTGCATTCGCTCGACGCCAGATGGCGATCGCTGGCGGCCGAAATCGGTGCGCCTACGCCTGAGCCGGACTCCTCTCATACGTTTCACGGTCACGAGCGCGTCGTCAAAAGCGTCGAGGCCGCGATCGTGCTGGCGGCGCTGGCGAAGCGCAATGTTCTCACCGCCGCACCGAAGCTGTCGATGCCGGACGACGCGATCGCCGGATTGCTCGCTGACGGCCGACGACTTTCTGCGCTGGCAGCTGCGGTGAGGAGCATGGCTCTCCGCATCACCAAGCAGCGGCTGGAGCTCACCCGGCTGAACGGGCTGTTTCGCGGCAGCGGTAAGCTCACAACGCTGGCTCATGCCGACGTGCTGTCGCAGATCGGCTGCGATGGTGTCGAGCCGCGCGACATCGAGACGCGCTGGACCACCCTTCGCACCCGGCTGAAGTCGCTGCACGACCGGCGCCAGGATCTCGAGTTGCTCGACGAGGTCTGCCGAGCGATGACCGAGGCCGGAGCAGATGCCTTCGCCCGTCGGCTCAGGACCGAGCCGGCACATCCGCAGACCGGCGATCCGGTGCTCGTTGCAGATTGGATGATGGCCTGGAACTGGGCGGTGCTGATGCGGCAGAACGAAGCCATCGGTCAGCATCAGCGCTTGCGAGATCTGTCCGACCAGCGCGCGGCTATGGAGATGCGACTGCGCGAGCTGTTCGGCCAGGTGGTCGTGGCACGGATGCATCTCGGCCTGGTACAGAACACCGGCAGCGCCATGAGGCAGGCCCTCACCGTGTTCATGACCACGCTGCGAAAAATGGCAGCGACCTGTTCCGGCCCCACCGCATGCCGGTTGCGTCAGGTTACACGCGAGGCACTCGAGAGCTGCTACGAAGGCATCCCATGCCAGCTCGTGCCGGCATGGCGCGTGGCCGAGCGGCTACCGGCCCGGCTCGGCGCATTTGATCTCGTCGTCATCGACGATGCCTCGCAATCCGATCTGCGCGAACTCACTGCGATGCTCCGGGCCCGCAAGGTCGTCGTCATCGAGGACGATCGGCAGACCGGCGAGCACGTCGCGCAAGGTGAGCACGACATCGAAACCATCGCACGCAGCATCCTGCGCAGCGGTCCGGCTGCCATGCGCCAGTTCCTGCTGCCGGGCGCAGCGCTCTGCGATTTCATCAAGATGCTGTTTCCCGACCGGATGATCAGACTTCGGGAGCACGCTCGCCGGGTCGATCCGGTCGCGCTTGCAGCCGTCGGCTCATCGCAGCCATCGGCACAGCCGGCAACCGGTATGCATCCGGCCGCCACGGGACCCGCTGCTGGCACGGCGGCGGATCACCCTGCATCTGCGCAATCCCTGACGCGCCGCGCCTATTCGCTGGAAGACGAGATCGCCACGGTGGCCGAAAGCCTGTCGATGGCCCGGCTGTCGGAGCAACGCGACGAGCCGGCCATCTCGATCGAGAGTCCGGTGCCGGATTGGCTGAGCAACAGGACAGGCGCCGGCATCGATGCACGCCCATCGCGGCGCGGGGCGCGTGAGGTCGCGACCGACGAAACGCCTGCCGCCTCGTCGTCTGATACGCTCGCCTCTGCGCCGCCAGCGTCCGTCGCGCCCGCAGCGCCGGTCGAAATCGCGGAGAATGAGCCGCCCGTGGCCGATCGTTTTGCGCAGGCTGCAAGGTCGCCGGCGGACGATGTCGCCGTCGCACGAGTGGCCGTGCTCGCCCACGAGGTGGAAACGTCCGAGACGATGACACTCGGTCAAGCCGAGTCGGAGCCTGCCGCTGTCCGTATCGATCATCGCGCGCTGTCGCCGGGTCGGCGTCCGCGGCCTGATCATGGAGCGAGGCGTCCACACCGCTCGCTCCGCCGGCACATGATGGCCGCTGCCGCCGGCTTGGCGGTCGCGGTGGTTGGCGCATCGATCTACTGGCAGCCGGCGGCGAGCCGGATCACGACGTCCTGGCAGACGGTCTTGAACCGACTCCCGGTCTCCTGGAATGCGGCCTCGCCGGCCGCCGCGCTACCGGCCGGCACCGAGCCCCGCAAGGTCACCGCGGATCGGATCACGCCCGACGTCAGGGGCGGTGCAGGCGGCGATGCGATCACCACGGGGAACGCGACCGCGACGATGGTATCCCACGCCGTGCTGTATCAGGAGGATCCGCAGGATCCGAACGGCAAGCGCTATCTCGGGAAGGTAACCTGGCATGTCGAGCCTGAGGCAGGAGCGGTGCCGGCATCGATCAAAGGCGATGTGGAGATCGACAAGAGGATGAAGGCGACGTTGTCGCTGCGTCCAAATAAGGAAACCGAAATGCCAGCGAGCCACATCATGGAGATCAAGTTCAACTGGCCGGACGATCCGTCTCACGTCGGGGTGGAGACTTTGAAGGGCGTCAGCATGAAGCCCAAGGAAGCGGGCCGCGGGACCCCGTTGACCACCATGACCGCCAAAGTGACGCCAGAGTTCTTCATGATCGCGCTGTCGGCGGGTGATGTCGACATGAAGCGGAACGTGTTGCTGCTCAAGGGCAAGGACTGGATCGACATCCCGATCGTCTACAATGGCGGCAGCCGGGCGGTGCTGGCGATCGAGAAGGGAGCGGACGGTGAGCGTGCATTCAAGGATGCGTTTGCCGCCTGGGGCCAATGACTCGGCGGCAAGGCCGGCGCACGAAAGGTGTCCGATGATCGGCATCGACGTCGTCGCGCCAGCGCAGGCGCCGGCCACCGATCGAGACGAGCGACCGCTGACCGCCGTGACCTATCCGGTGCCTTGCGAGCAGTGCGGCCGGATCGTGCGGGTGGCGATGAACACGCTGCGCCCGCTCAGTTTCCACAGTGTCGACGAGCAGGTCGCCTGCCCCGAGATCCAGGAGCGCCGCAGCAGGGGCGACGGCGGACTGTTGTTGATGATGTGCGGCCCCTTGAAGCAATCGCTCGCCGCACGATGCGATGCGGCCGAGGTCGAGGCCACCGCTCCCGGTGGCGGACAGGCGGGACGGGTCGTCTGCAGCATTCCCGGCGTCTCGATCGCTCAATACGCCCCGAACGAGGCGCGCAGCCGCGCGGAGATCTGGCAGGCGCACGGCTACGACAAGCTGGCCACGACGCTTCGTGCGGCCGCGGCGAGGGCGGAGCGCAGGCCGCTGGTCTGGACCCGCGCTGCGGCGGCCGGCCTCGGCGCATTGTTGCTCGCTGCCGCCGCTAGCTGGTTCATGCTGGCGCGGGAGCCGGCCGCTCCCCCGCCAACACAGCCGCAAGCCGCCGAGGCCTCCGTGGCCGAGTCGAGCCGCGCAAGCGTCGAGAGTTCGGTGCGCGTCGTCACGGCAGAGGCCATGTCGGCCGCGACCGCCCCCGCCCCGGCGCCGATGCCGGACGCGCCCTCGGACACTGCAACGCTCTCGCGTTCCGCGGAAACCGCGCCGCTCGAGGCGCCCACCCTGCTCGCGTCGGCAAGCGCTGCGACCGCTCCCGAGACTGCGCCGGCGGCAGAGTCGACTGCGACCCCAGGGCCGGCGGAGGCAGCGGCGATTCGCCTGCCTGACATGGTGATGATTCCAGGAGGGGAATTCGCGATGGGCGGCGTCGAGCGCTCCGAGCTTCCGGTCCACCGCGTCACGATCAAGCCGTTCGCGCTCGGCAAATACCCCGTCACGATTGGCGAGTGGAAGGCGTGCGTGGCTGACAGGGCATGCGCCGACGTGATGAGCGGCCCGGACGACAACCCCGTGACAAATGTCGGCTACGACGACGCCAGGGGCTATCTGGCTTGGCTCTCGCGGGCCGTCGGCAAGCCGTTCCGGCTCCCGACCGAGGCCGAATGGGAATATGCCGCGCGCGGCGGCGCAACGACGGCGTTCTGGTGGGGCGACCAGATGCGCTCCGGCATGGCCAATTGCAACGGATGCAACGAGCCCGGCGCGCCCGCGCAGCTCATGAAGGTCGGAAGCTTTGCGGCCAATCCGTTTGGCCTGTTCGACATGGGCGGGAGCGTCGACCAATGGGTGGCCGACAGCTGGCACAAGAGCTATCAGGGCGCGCCGTCCGATGGCTCGGCATGGATCGACGAGCAGAGCTTCGTCCATGTCATTCGCTCGGGTTCATGGAAGAAGGATGCGAGCTATGCCCGCAGCGGGAGCCGCGATCGCTATGATGGGCGCGTCAGGTATCCGACCCATGGCTTTCGCCTCGCTCTTTCGCTCTGATGCGGCCGCTGTATGCTGAGCCAGGCCAGCGTGCCGTCGACGCCGATGCCGGGCCTGCGCCCGCAAATGTCTCGCACCACAGCGAACACCAGCGTCGCAGATCCGCAGGATCGCCTGTTCTGCCGAGCCTCTTTATTCAAATTCTTATCGGGAATCGTAGGACGAGACCGATCGAAACCTCAAATTTGCCGCGCTACGTCCCATTCATGGACCGGCTACACCGTTCGATATTTGCGATCGATGATCGTCGTTGTTTATGAGTTGGGGATTTATGTGGAGTGAGAAATCTATGCGTCGCGCGCCGCTATTGGATCTGACGCCCTGGCGACGACGTCGTCTCGCCCCAGTCGCGACGCTCGGGTCCACCGTGTTGGCCTGCACGCTGGCGCTGTTGCCGCCTTTCGCATGGGCGCAGGCGAAAACGACGCCGAAGGACGCCTACCTGTATTTCATCACGCCAACCGACGGCGACACCGTGAAGAGCGCGTTCTGGTGCCGCTTCGGACTTCGCAACATGGGCGTGACCCATGCCGGTGACGCCTTTGCCAATACCGGCCATCATCACCTCCTGATCGACGCCGATGAGCCGATCAGCCCGGGCGAGCCGATTCCGCAGGACAGAAAGCACCTGCACTACGGCGCGGGCGAGACCGAGGCTCTGATCGAGCTGCCCCCCGGCAAGCATACCCTGCAGCTCGTCCTGGGCGACGGCATGCACTTCAACTTCGATCCGCCGCTGGTATCGAAGAAGATCACGATCACCGTGAGCAGTGCTTCGCAGAGGCACGGGCGGAGCGCCACTCACGCCCACCGGCGGACGCGGCATCTTCACGCGCACACCGCGCGTCAGGCGGCGCAACCGTCGGCCGCCGAAGCGCCGCCGCCCGATCCGGCAAAATCGGCGGGAGCCGTCGATTTCATCAAGAGCTTCCTGTCGGGTGCGAAATGAACCTCCGCCGCTCCCCCATGGAGCCGGTTCGGCCGGCACATCAGTTCATCGCGACGTGCCGAAGCCTCCAACCGCAGCGCTGCATTTGTCCGGCTCGGCTCTATTGATACGACCTCCAGACGCGTGGCTTGCTTCGCCTCGGCGAGCGCCAAGAGCGATCATCAGCATCGGTCCGAGCTCGGAGGCGAGGCGCTGGGAGACCACGCCATTGATCGTCCGGAACAGGTACGACAGGAAATAACCAGCCGCGAATGGAATGAACACCAGAGCCGTAACGGTCCAGCCTGGGATTGCGGCACCACCGACCTTGGCGTCAACGCCCATCCTGCCGAACATGTAGTCCGGCTCAAACTCCCGGTGACCTCTTCCGAGCCGCTGCTCAGCGCATTGGTCCCTGCGCAAAGCGAAAGGGATCCTCGCCGCCCTCCCCGGCAGCCGGCACACCCCCGCGAATGCTCGTTAGCCGCGCCGACCTCGCCCTGCAGACGCGGGGACGCGCCGACACGCTCGTCGACCATGTCGTCGCCGATGTCGCCGCCCGGGATTCCACGGGGCCAGTTGCGCAGACGTCGCACGCGCTTCGTGATCGTGTTCGCGGGCTGCACGCATACCACGGCGCGATGGCTCGATGGCCTCGCCGAGAACGGCCGGCTGCTCCTCCCGCTGACCACCGAGGATTGGTCCGGCTTCCTGCTGCGCGTGGTCCGCCGCGGCACTTCTTTCGACGCCTCGTCCACCGGTGGGGTCAGCATCTACCCCTGCAAAAATGGCCGCGATGAGGACGCCAGCCGCCGGCTGAAGAGCGCACTCGAGAGCGCGAACACGGTGAATGTCCCGATCCGGGCACTCCACCGCGGGAACCCATCGTCCGCAAGATTCCGAACGGGTCTGGTATCATGCCCCTGGCTTTTGGCTGGAGCGATAAGGAGCTGAGACCGATAGGCCCGCACAGGAGGCCGAGGTCGGCAGCAGTAGCACCGTCTGACCCGAGTGATCCCCCGAAGGAAACGACCAAGATTTCATTCCGGCCGCGGCGGCGGAACGCATCGGCCAAGGCTCCGAGATACGACGGCGCAACACGATTGATCGGTCAACCCGCACTCCGAGTCGCAGATCCTGCACTCGTTGCGTAGCTCCACCGAGTTTTTCGCCGGAGTTCGCTAGACTACGATCAGTGCCGAAATCGCCTTTCACTTTGCTGACAAAAAGCTCGATTGCGGCACTCAGCTCGACCGAACGAGCACGGTTGAACGCTAGCCATGTCAATGGCTTGCTGATCAACAGGCGAGCCGCTTTTATCTTGCCATCAGACCCTGCCCTCTTCTCACCTGATCTTTCGGCAAAGATTTCTGTCAGATCATTGCTAAGAGGCTTACGGTCGAGCCGCAAAGAGTTAGCAGGCAGATCGATTTCCGTGGCGAGAGCGCACCATCATCGGTTGGCGGGTGATATCGTTCAATTGCGACTATCATCTCGCTTCAGACCTGCACCAGGGGTGCATAGGGTGTGAAATCTCCCTTCCCTTCCTTCCTTGATCCTTGGCTTGGCTTCTCGTCCTCTTCCGGGGCTTGTGGATCAGCCAGATCTCAGCGGACAAATCGCTTAAGTCCTGCGGTCGGCAAGTCGATATGGCTACAGTTGCGCTGCCAACAAACTGCCTTCCGAGTGCGACGTTCGTGGAGGCTCTTTGCATTACGATCGGGCGAGCATATTCCTACCCCCGTATAGCAATGAGACTATCTCGGCAGTCCCGCTGCAGACCGATCGCGGCTCGCAGCGGCCGATCGATCCTGGGAATCGTCAGCCTGATAAATTGGACCAAGACGATTCGGCGCCGCGGGGCCAAGGATGAAGCCGCTTCCAACGCGTGGCAACTGACGCACGCCGCCTGACTTTCTGCCCACCCACGGCAAATCAGATGTCGGTTGTCAGTCGATTTTCGGCCAGACGTCAGCACCAAGCTCGCCACTGCATGCCGACGTCGTTGGCGATATTGTTCCGTGCAGGATGCGCACTAAGCCCATGATCTCGCGAAATTGGCAAACCAGCGCGATCCAGAAACGTCGGACGAATCGTTCGTCCGCCTGGAAGTCGTATCTGTGATCGACTGTTCGATTTATGCTCTCGCGAGCCGGGCTGAAGGACCGGCGAGCCCCCGGCCGTGTGCACGCGGCCGCGCCGCCGGTTCGGCTTGCGGGAGCGGCAGCGCTGAAGACCGTGCGTGCAGACGGCCGCGCAACCGGTGTCAACCGGTTGCGCGGCTTGTGCTCAGGCGGCACGCTCCATCAGGCGCCTGGCCTTGCTTTCGAGCTCGAGTCTTCCGTCCTGATGCGCCTTGCTTCGGGCCACGGCGGTGATGCCCTGCACGAAGTCGAAGATGCTCTCCGGCTTGCGGTTCTCCTCGCCAAGAACGGCTTCAATGACCTTCGATGTCTCGGCTTTGGAAAAGCCATTCTTGCGCAGAAAGCTCTCCCGGTCCTCATCCGTGCGAGCAACGATCCGCTGCCGTGCGGCTGCAATACCAGCGACAAACGGCGCGGGCGAGGAATTGGCAAAACTCGTCAATGCCGGTGCAGCTTCATGCGCAAACCGCTGCGCGGCGAACTTCGAATGCCGGATGGTGATCAAAGTTCTCCACGCCCCAGAGATTGCGTTTCATGCAGACGGCGCGCAGATAGAAGCTCGCTATGCCAAGCGTCTTGCTCCCGACCTCACTGTTCCAACAGTAGAAGCCCCGGAAATAGACATCGGGCGAGCCGTCCGGCAGCCGTCCCGCCTCGATTGGATTGGTGTCGTCGACCAGAAACAGGAACACGTCGCGATCACTGGCATAGAGCGTGGTCGTATCCTTGGTCACGTCCACGAAGGGATTATGGCTCATGCTCGACCAGTCCAGCACGCCCGGCACTTTCCATCGTGTGTCACCGGTGCCATTGCCGGCGATCTGCACAACGGCGGCAACGAGTTCAAGCCGATCAATGCCGTGCAGACGATCTGCGTGGTGAGGCCGGGTCACCCTCGTCGAGCTTCATTTCATCCTTCGGCCCGACAAAGCGCGAAAGCTTTCTGCTTAAAATCCGGCCGACGTCGTCCATGATCGTAAAGGCGGCCGGCACGAATACGAGGCTGAGAAAGGTCGAGGCGAGCAGCCCGCCAATCAATGCGACCGCCATGGGGGAACGGAATGCGCCGCCTTCGCCGACTCCCAATGCAGAAGGGACCATGCCTGCGGTCATAGCCGCTGTGGTCATGATCACGGGCTGAGCGCGCTTGCGGCCGGCTTCGATCAACGCCTTCGTGCGCTCCACACCGCTCGCCACCTCGGTGATTGCGAGGTCCACCAGCAGGATCGCGTTCTTCGTTACGATTCCCATCAGCATGAGGAAGCCGATAATGGCCGAGAGGTTGATGGCATTGCCGGTCAGAAGCAGCGCAAGGAACGCTCCGCCGATCGAAAGCGGCATGGAGAAGATAATGGTGATCGGATGCATCGCGTCGGCGAAGAGAAGAACGAGGACGGAGAGCACCATGAGTACGCCTGCAGCGATCGCGAGCGAAAAACTCGAAAAAACTTCTTCCATGATCTCTGAATCGCCGAACCTTGCGATCGTCACACCGGCTGGCAAGTTTCGCGCCGAGGGCAGCGCCATAACCTGCTCGATCGCCTCGCCGAGCGGGGTGTTTCCGACGAGATCGGCCTGGATCGCGACGCGACGCCTGCTGTCATAGCGTTCGATGGTCGTCGGCCCCTCGCCGAAGCCGACGTCGGCGACCGTGGCCAACGGTACGGTGCCGTTCTTGGCCCTGATTCGCAGCATATCGAGGGTCGATAGATCGCCCCGCGCCCGCTCGTCGAGTTGCACGCGGATCGGTACTTGCCGGTCGATGGCCGAGAACTTCGCCAGATTTGCGGATGTATCTCCGATCATCGCAATCCGTGCAACTTCGGCGATCTGCGTCCCGGAGATTCCGAGATCGGCAGCCTCCTCCAGCCTTGGCAAGATGCGAATCTCCGGCCGGGCAAGAGCCACAGTCGAGACGACATTCGCGAGAACGGAGACGTTCTGCCGGACGTCCCGCTCCACCGCGAGCGCCGCCTGCTCAACTGCGGCGCCATCGGGTCCGGAAAGGATCAGCGTGAACTCGCGTCCGCCGCCGCCATTGCCGAAGCTGTAACGTATGTCCGCGATCGCGCTGAGCGTCGCGCGCATGTCGTGCTCGAATGCCTTCTGGTCGTGCGACCGGTTCCTGCGCGCAACGAGCTCGACGATGATGGTGGCCTTGCGGACGTCACCGGCGGTGACGCTCAGCCCGTTGGCGCCGGCGGCGCCGCCGGTGACATAGACGCTCCTGACTTCTGGCCGTTTCGCGAGCAGGGCCGTGATGCGGTCCGCGGCGGCCGCGGTATCCGCGATCGTCGAGCCCGGTGGCAGCTCGATCTGGAGAACCGAACGCGACAGGTCATTGGTCGGCAGAAAGCCAAGCGGTAAGGATCCTGCGACCATTAGCGAGCCCAGGAAGACCAGCGCCGCAAGCGCGAGCGTGACGAAGCGGTGGCGAAGCGACCATTCGAGCATGCGAAGATAGTGCCGCATGATCACTCCGTGCCCTTCGGCATGGTGCTGACGGTCGCGAAGGAAATATGCCGCCAGTAGCGGCGTTATCAGCCTTGCGACCAGCAGAGAAAACGCCACTGCAATTGCGACCGTGAGGCCGAACTGCTTGAAGTATTGACCGGCGATGCCGCCCATGAAGCTGACCGGCACGAACATGGCGACGATGGTCATGGTCGTCGCGACGACCGCGAGCCCGATCTCGTCGGCCGCCTGGAGCGCGGCGCGATAGGGTGATTTGCCCATCCGGATGTGCCGGACGATGTTCTCGATCTCGACGATCGCATCATCGACCAGGATGCCGGTGACCAGCGTGATCGCAAGCAGACTAACGGCGTTCAGCGAAAACCCGATGAGGTCCATCGCCCAGAAGGTCGGAAGTATTGACAGTGGTATCGCGAGCACGGAAATCGCCGTCGCTCGAAGGTCGCGCAGAAAAATCAATACGACGATGACCGCGAGGATTGCGCCTTCGGCCAACGTCTGCATGGTGGCTCTATAATCGGACTTGGTATAGCGCACCGTGCTGTCGATCTCGGACACAGACAGGTCGGGATGCTCGTTGGTGAGCGCCTGCAACTTCTTCGCGACCGCCTCCGCGACGGCCACGTCGGAGAAGCCCTTTGCACGAAAGACACCGAAGGCGACCACCGGACTCCCATTGAGGCGAGCAAAGCTGCGTGCTTCGGCTGCGCCATCGGTGACCGTGGCAATCTCCTTCAACGCAGCCCTTCGACCGCCCGGCAGCACGATCGCGCTATTGGTCAGTCCGTCGATCGTCGCGGCCCCCGCGAGCATCCGTATGGTTTGCTCTCCCGACCCCACTTCACCGCGCCCGCCGGTGAGATCGACATTGGTCGCTCGCAGTTGCGAGTTCACGTCCGCCGCGGTGATGCCAAGTGCGATCAGCCGGTCGGGCAGCAGCGACACCCGGATTTCACGATCGGCGCCGCCCGCACGCTTGACCTGCGCGACGCCCCGAACGCCCTGAAGCGCCCCCGTGATGACGTCATCGACGAACCAGGACACCTGCTCGGTCGTCCAAGAGGGAATCGACACGGCATAGGTAACGATTGCCATCCCTTCGACCTCCACCCGCTGTATCGAGGGTTCCTCGATGCTCTGCGGCAACTCCGACCGGATGTTAGCCATCGCATTGCGGACGTCGTTGACCGCACGGTCCGCCGGCGTCCCCAGTTGAAACTCGACGGTCGTCACGGAGACCCCGTCAGAGATGCTCGACGTGACGTGCTTGACCCCGACGACCCCGGTCGCCGCATTCTCTACGTTCTTAGTGACCTGCGTTTCCAGCTCACTCGGCGCAGCGCCGGTCTGGGCGATCGTGACGGTCACGATGGGGATGTCGATGTTGGGCATCTGCGTTATCGGCAGGGTCTTCAGGCTGACCGCGCCGAGCACGATCAGGACGCCAAACAACACCAATGACGGAATAGGCTTACGAATCGACCAGGCGGAGATGTTGAGGGCCATATCAATCTGCCCGCCCTGGTCCGGCATCGCTGCGGACCGGCAAGATCCGTTCGCCTGGCCTGACAAAAGCGGCGGCTCGAACGACGACCTCCTGACCTTCGATCAGCCCGTCGACAATTTCGACACGGGTGCCGCGTTTGAGGCCGGTCTGGACATTGCGGATTTCGACGACATCGTTGGTCGCAAGCTGAACATAGGTGCCATTCTTGCTGAAGCTCACGGCGGACAACGGCACAGTGATGGCTTGTCGCTTGCCGATTGTAATGCTGCCGCGGGCAAAAACACCGGCCCTCATGGCCGTATGCGGCGGGAGCGCGACCGCGACGCGGCCGAGACGGCTCGATTTGTCTACAGTGGGATCGACCAGCCGCACATGGCCGATGACGGCCTCGCTGACGCCGGGCAGCCAAACCTCGACGTCTTGGCTTGGCTCGATCTGTGGGAGCACCGTTTCCGGAACCTCGGCATCGAATTCGATTTGACCGTTGCGGACGAGCCGGAATAGAGGTTCGCCCCCCGTGCCGGCCACCGCGCCCAGGCGGGCGGCGCGGTGCGAGATAATCCCCGCAGACGGCGCCTTCAGTTCGGTTCGCGCGATTTTCAGCTCGATCTCGCCACGCTGCGCCTCCGCAAACGCTTCCTGGGCTTCGGCCATGCGCAAATTCTCCGCAGCGGCAGCGGACTTTGCCGCGGCGACCTTGGCCTGGGTCTCACGCGTCAGGAGTTGCGCTGGAGATATCGCGCCGGTCGCGTTCAAGGTTTGCGTGCGTTTCAACGTCTCCGCCGCTTCCGCTTCGTTGGCTTGCATCTCCGTCAACGACGCGTTCATCTGCGCGACCGACGCTTGGGTTATCGCGATCATCGCGGTGTTTTGCGCGAGCTGTGTCCGGAGCATCGTGCTGTCGAGGCGAGCGAGCACCTGCCCTTCTTCGACGCGATCGCCGACGTCGGCCAGCATCTCGACGATACGTAACCCGTCGACTTCCGCACCGACAACATCCTCCTCTCGGGCCACGAGGGATCCGGTCACCGCGAGTGTCTCGGTGATCGAATGCCGTACGGCTCGGGCGAGCGTCGTGGCGATCGGTGCGGCCCCCGGGCGCTCGGCTGCGTCCCGTCGCGGATCGGAGATTTGCGTTGCGACCGCTTCGGCCTGCTGGCGCCCCGCGCCGATCACAGCGAAGATGTAGACGCAGACCGTGACGGCGAGCACTAGGAGGGCGATCCAAGCGAACCTTAACACCGGCCTTTTCACCCGACTACCTTCCTTTGGATCCGACCGCGAAGCCGGCATGATGTGAATCCGACGGCCGGCGTCAGCATCCGCGATCGACCGCTTTTCGAATGAGTATGGCGTACGCCGTTCGAGGATCAGGACGGATCAAACCGTTCCCAACGTCCCGCGTATCAAACCAGCGTCGACGTCGATCGTCCGGCGGCTGGCGGCCTCCGCAGGAGTACCGACAGGGTCGAACCTGTGACGCGGATTTCCCTGAGAGCTGGCCGACGATCCGCCCGCCGCAAGCCGTTCGACCAGTTCCGCAATCTCGTCACGAGCGTTGTGGCGGACGAACGCGGTGCGTAACGCTTGCGCACCGCGTCGGTATTGCGGCTTGGTGAGCACGGCGCGGACCGCCTCGCGAATCTGCGAGGCGGATGGCCGGCCGGTTCCAAGATTGATGCCGGCGCCTGCCCACGCGACCCGCGCAGCGATTTCCGGTTTTTCCTCACTATCCCCGGCAACCACCAACGGCACACCGAGACTGAGCGCGTGATTGACGGCGCCATAACCGCCATTGGTCACCATGACGCTCACCTTCGGGAGCAGGCGGTCGAACGGCAGGAATGTCACCGCCTTCGCATTGGGCTGCAACACCACCGGGATCGATTCGACTGGTGGGCCGCCGGTGCATGCGATCACCGTCAGTTCCTCGTTCGCCAGGGCCGTCAGAGTTGGTCCGACAAGCTGCCCAAGATCGCCGTTTGCGAGAGTGCCTTGCGTGACGAGTACGATCGGACCCGCTTTGTCGACGTCGTCCCACCAAGGCGGCGGGTGGAAGCCGATCGATGGCGGTGGCAGCAGCGGTCCGACGAAGCGGATGCTGTCTGGCATCTTGCCACGCGAATATTCGAACTCCTTGGCCGTAAGCTGCAAATACAGATCCGGCAGCGTGATCATGCTATCGAACAGAAATGCCGGCAGAGGGCGCGCCCCGTTCTTCACCAGGACATCGTTGAAGTATTGCTGCACCGAGCCGAAGATCGCTTGTTGCAGGTGGCTGTTCATTGCAGCATTGCGCGCGCGATCGGCTGGCGTGATGGATGGCGGGAGCGCGGTGCCGAAGAATGCGGTGTCCGCGCTCGACAAGGCGAGAGCGGTGATCCCGAGCGCGACGATCGGGGCTCTTTTTTCCGGCGGCCCGAGCACGAGCGGAAAGGTCCCGCAGAACATCGTATCGGTGATGATCGCATCGAAAGGAAAGTCGCGGCGCAAGTCGCGTATCCCGGCGGCCTGATGCGGCATTGCATCCGCAAAGATGTGCTTCAATCCGAAGCAGAGCTGAGCGGGGCCAGGTGCAATCTTGCGGCGTTCGGGAAAGCGCTCGTCGAGCTTCCGATAATCGACGTCGATTTCCGGGCGAAACGCGACGAAGCGCGCGCCGGTCGCCTCCACTCGCTCTCTGAACAGGCTCCCGCTATATACGACGACCTCGTGGCCGCGACCAACGAGGAGTTGGGCAACGGCCAACAAGGGAAATACGTGACCGGGTAGCGCGGTGACCGCGATGAGAAACCGCGCCATGTTGTGCTCTCCTATCCTAACCCACCAACCGATCGCTGTTCATTTCGCCGTTTCTGGCAACCGCATCGGACACAGTTCCTGCGAGCCGCAGATTGACAAAATAGCGTTCGAGAAGGGCCGCGCTGACCGGAGCGATCGCCGCGCCCACCGCAGCCAAGTGTTCCTGCGTGAAGTCCGAGGTAATTTCCGGGTGCGATCGCGACGTGTCCTCCTTTGACACGATCGACAGGACGGCTGCGAGATCATCGTCCTGTGTTTCGGCAAGCCGCCGTCGTCCAATGTCGATCCATTGATCGAGCGGCACGAGGTCGAGCCGAAGGCCGAGCCGGCGAAAGATCCGTGGGACCTCCCGCACATCAATTGGCTCACGGTTCATGAGATGATAGACGCTTCCCCAGGACGCTTCCCTGCCCGCGAGCCGGACGATCGCTCGCGCGACGTCATCGGCCGGCGTCATGTTCAACATCAGGTCCAGGTCGGGAATCGCGCCAAGTTCCGCATAGAGCCGGACAAGGCGCCAGATCAGATCCGTTTCGTTGCAGATTCCGTTCGCGCGATCACCAGTGACGCTGCTGAGGCGATAGATCGACAGCGGCAGGCCGCGAAGCTGCGCCTGCCGGACGAGCGTGTCGCCGACCCACTTGCTTTGGCTATAGCCGCTCGCGAGACCCTGCCACGAGGTCAGATCAGTCTGCTCCGACACCGGCCCAGACTGATATTTGTCGATCACCGCAAGGGTGGAAACGTAGTGCAGCCGCTTTGGTCGTCCACTCACGGTCCAATCGAGCAGCGTGAGGACGCTGTCCACATTGGCGGGTTTTATCGCAGCATAGTGATGGAGGAATTCGACGCTCGCGCCGCAATGATAGATCGCTTCGCACTCGTCTCGCACAATGCGGACACCCCTCTCATCGAGTCCGAGAGCCGGATGTCCGAGATTTCCGGTCAGAACCTCGATACGATCCTCGTCCCAACACGCCGAAAGCTTTCGCTTATCGAGCGCCTGCCGCAAACGGGCTTCGGCCGATTGCCGATCTGGGGCGCGAACGTGGCAGGCGATTTGCGCGTCCGTCTCCTGGATCAGCGTGGAGAGAAGATGACTGCCGACGAAGCCGGTGGCGCCCGTCAGGAAAATGCGTTTGGGCTTCTGCGGCGCGCGCCCGCCGATCAGCCTGATGTGCGTCGGCAGGAGAATGTCGCGGGACAAGTCCAGCGGCCCCTCCGAAGGTCCGTCGAGATCGAGCTGCGCTGCGAGGTCCCGGACGATGGGCGTCGCATAGACCGCCGTGATCGGGAAGTCCGGCTGGATCTCGTCGCGGATGCGGCGGCCAAGACGGATGGCGAGCAGCGAATGGCCGCCGAGATCGAAGAAGTTGTCATGGATCCCGACGCGCTCGAGCCCGAGGGTCTCGGCAAAC